>NZ_LT629748.1:0-664640 GCF_900105005.1 Halopseudomonas litoralis | reverse complement strand
ATACCAGCGCGGCCAACCCGATTGACGGCACGGCGGATTTCGTCAAGCACGTAAAAATCGAGGTGGTGTGTCATAACCAGTACGTGGACGAGGTGGTTCAGGTACTGAAAGACGTGGCCCATACCGGGCTACGGGGTGATGGGCGCATTTTCGTCAGCGATGTCAGACGGGCAATTCGGATCGAGGATGGTGTCGAGGATAGCACTGTCGTCTGATAAACGAGCCGCGTTGATGAAGTTCGTGGCTTTTGGAGTAGCGCTCCCGGCTTCGTCGGGAGGCGCTTCTAACGTTGTTCGTTTTGCCCATGTTGTGTTCACTACTCAATCGAAACGATCGCAAGCACAAGGCAGTCGAAGGGGCTACGACATAACGTCGGGATCGCCACGGCAAAATGGCAGGGTGCATCACCCGATACAAACTGTGATTTCACTAGCGACAGGAGGCAACGTGGGACATCAACATCTACATAACGAACAGGCTGGTGATAAACGCGTTTGGTGGGCCGTAGCCGTCAATCTTATCCTAACCGTGGTGCAGATAGCGGGGGGAATATTGTCAGGGAGCCTCTCACTGGTTGCCGATGCGATACACAACCTGAGCGACGCGATCTCGATGGCTATCGCCTATATCGCCAGAAGGATAGCTCGGCGTCCAGCCAACGAAGAGTGGACGTTCGGATATGTTCGAGCAGAGTTGATTGCAGCGCTTATAAACTACACCACCTTGATCGTGATCGGCCTGTACCTGGTTTACGAAGCGATCTTTCGCTTTATCGAACCGCAGCCTGTTCAGGGGTGGACTGTTGTCATTGTCGCAGCTGTCGCTTTAATGGTTGACACGATAACGGCCATGCTGACCTATTCATTATCAAAGTCCAGTATTAATATTCGGGCGGCGTTTTTACACAACGTGTCAGATGCATTGGGGTCCGTTGGAGTCATCATCGCAGGTACTTTGATTATTCTGTACGACTGGGTATTTATAGATCCTCTGATAACGCTAATGATAGCTGGGTATATATTGTGGCAAGCATTTACAGAAATAGGCGGCGCCATACGCATACTCATGTCTGCCACACCAAAAGATATAGATCCCCAGGAGGTTATATCAAGGTCGTTGGCCGTTTCAGGGGTGTGTGGCGTTCATCACCTGCACATCTGGCTCATAGATGAACACCGGACATCACTCGAGGCCCACGTTGTGATTGAGGACCAGCTGATGAGCCGAAGTGAGGACATCAAGAATGATCTCAAGAAAATGCTCAAAGATACCTTTTCCATTCATCATGTTACGTTAGATGTGGAATCTTCATCGGGAGAATGTGGCGACGCGAAAACGATTGGCCATTGAAATGAAATGCGCCCCTTGGGCGCCCATATCAAGTTTCAGATCAGATAATATCAAGCGGGTATTCTATAATAATCCTGACTTCATCTAGATCCGATTCAAAAGCGGTTGCACGTGCAGTAGCCTGGCGCACCCTAAAAGACAGGCCATGGAGTTTTCCGGACTGCACTATGTACTTGGCTTCGATGTCTCTCTCCCAACGCTTCTGGTCAGTAAGCGGGTCCCCGTCCGCATCCCGTCTCATATAGACCGCGTTAGCATTTGAATAGTCGGCCTCGCTTCCTTTGGCATAACGGGTCATGAATGAAAGTCCCGGCACGCCATACTCAGTCATGTCCAGATCATAACGAAACATCCACGACTGCTCTTTTGGTGCGTTGAAATCATTATACTGAGATGCGTTATCGAGAAAGATTGCATCGGATTGCCGCAGATAATCGAAATCGTCATCTCCATGGTTGCGCTGGTGGGACACCGCGATGCTGTGGGCACCGGTCGCAATTCCGACTCTAGCACTCCATATCTGGTTGCTAAACTCTCCGAGTAGCTTCTTGCCCTCGTCGCGGGCATCGTAATAATTTATGCCACCAAACAGCGAAATTCGTTCGGACATTGGCAGCTCACCGGAAATACCAACATACGTTTGATCCCAGGCGTCTTTAAGGCGGCTTGTATATAGGCTGAACCCTAATTCGGGATTGAGGATATAATCCCCTCCGAAATAAGCCACCCATGGAGAGTCGACCGCGCCTGCATAAAATGTTGCGAAATCATCATGCATACTGCTGCTGGTTGGCTGGCTCATGCCAGTGAGTCGACCGCCTTGTACGGTCAATCCTTCAACATGTGTATTGGCCAGTGTAACGCCCCTGAAACTTTCAGGAAGTAGCCGTGAATCTCCGTAGTGGACAACAGGGTTAGCCGGAAAAACGTCACCTATCTTGATTACTGTGTCAAAGGCGCGCAGCTTAGCTACCGCCCCGATCTTTGTGTATTCGTCTTCGGCTTTGCCCTGGGAGTCGACAGGAAGTACGTCAAAGGTGCTGCGTCCGCCGTTTCGTCCGTCGCCAGTATCGAGTTTCAAACCCAACATCGCGAAAGCATCCAAACCAAAACCAACTGTCCCTTCGGTATAACCTGACTCGAAGTTAACCGTGATGCCGTGTGCCCATGCTTCAGAATATCCTGTCCCTTTCGGACTGAACTGACCATGACGGTCGTCTCGATTAAAATAGAAATTTCGGTTCAGTACCGATAGGTTGCTTCCATCTACGAAGCCAGATGCAATATGTTCTTGTGCTGATACAGCTCCGGAGTGAGCGGCAAGCAGTATTGACGAGGCAATCAACGTGCGACTGATGTTTTTATTCATATGATTTTCTTCTTTTAGGAGGCTTTTTGGAACGAACGTTTTATCGTATTCCTCTCAGAATTGCGGGTAGATTGCACCAGCATTACAATTTTGTAATATGACGAGGCGTGGTAGGACTCTTTAACCTGACTGTGATGGTTATGGATGCGCGGAGTGGCCGATGTTGATTCGCGTTTGAGCAGACAAAAGCTGATGATCAGTCGCTACGCCCGCCGAGCCAACGGATGGAGTCTTGTCTGGATGAAGAGGTGTTTTCATTCACTCCGCTTTCGCTAGGATTCTTCACAACCCTGCCGTACCGCTCCAGCGTCTGCCGTGGTCCGAGAATATCACGCCGGATTTCCTGATTTTTGCCTTCTTGTTATATAACGGCCTCTGCATTTCTATCGCAGCGGATGATCTCACCCCGTTCACGGTTTTATTACTGTCGCCCATGATTGCAGCGCTAGCGATGAGCTCGAGTTCGGCCCCGATCGCGTTCAAATGCGCTGCGCCTGCAGTGTGTACGGATTGACTGACGCGCGATGATGACAAGGGGTCGTTGGCTGGGTTTATTCGGTGTCCGAGCGAGCACAGCTGAAACTAGTCCAGGTGGGCGAATAAAACGGCTCGCTTCGCCTGGCTGTGTTAATGGCCAATTAAACTGACCCACCTCTGGCCAACAATTTTGACCCACCCATGGTGGCACTGGCCACCGATCCATGTAGCGTCACCCGCCTTATGCACAGGCCGGGGACAGATCATTGAAGGAGTGGGTTGTGATTCACAAGATCAAGGGGTTGTACGACCAGGGCCGGGGTTTGTCGGTCCGTGCCATCAGCCGTGAGCTGGGGATTTCCCGGAATACCGTACGCAAGTATCTTCACCTGGATGAAACGCAGATCAGCGTCGCCATTGCTGACCCTTCGCGGACCAAGCTGCTCGACGGGCACCGTGATTATCTGATCAATCAGCTGATCCAGTTTCCAGCACTCAGTGCGGTCAAGTTGGCCCGACGTCTGAGAGAGCGCAGCGTTGATCTGGCGGTATCTGACCGGAGCATCCGCCGGTATGTACAAACGCTCAAGCAGCAGGTTGCCTGCGGCCAGTTCCGCTATTACGAACCGGTCGTTGAGTCGGTGCCGGGCGTTCAGTGCCAGGTCGATCCCGGTGAGTTGCGTGGCGTCATGATCGGCGGCGTGGAGCGCGTGGTGCATTTTGTGGTTTTTGTGTTGTCCTGTTCCCGGCTAATGTATGTCGGCCTGAGCTTCCGTCCGTTGGATACCGAGCGTTTTATCCAGATGCATGACGAGGCATTCCGTTACTTCGGCGGCGTCACTGAGGAGTGCATTTACGACCAGACCAAGATGGTGGTGATCAGCGAGCAATATCGAGAGCTGACGCTCAACCAGCGCTTCCACCAGTATGCAACCACGGCTGGCTATCGTATCCATGCCTGTGAGGGCTATGACCCGGAGAGCAAGGGCAAGGTGGAGGCCGGCGTCAAGTACGTCAAGCGTGACTGTTTCTATGGCGAGCAATTTGCGGACGAGAACGCCGTTCACCAGCATCTGCATGACTGGCTTGAGACCGTAGCCAATGCGCGTGTGCACGGCACGACCGGACAGCATCCTCGGGAGCATTTCGAGGCGCTGGAGCGCAGCCAGCTCAAGCCCTATCTGGTCCCGCAGAGCCTGCTGCACTTGATGCCTGCAAGAGAAACGCGCAAGGTCGACAAGACCGGGCTGATCTCCTGGCAGGCTAACAAGTATTCGGTACCCATGGCTTGGCAGCAAGCCCGTGTCGGTGTCAGCGCACAGGACAACCAGCTGCTGATCCATGACCTGGAGAGCGGCGAGCTCATCGCCACCCATGACCTGTGCAAGGCCAAGGGCCGGATGATCAAGAACAACAACCACTACCGAGACCAGACCCAGCGCATTACCGATCTGGAACACAGCATTGATGCGATCCTCTCCGATGATCTGGGCTCTGCCCTGTGCCAATTGCTTAAGCGGACCTCACCGCGTATCTACAAGGACCAACTGGTCGCCGTGCGTGATCTGCTCATGGCCCACGCGCCGGTTGATACCAAGCTGTTGGGTGAGTTGTGCGAGCGCAGCGAGCTGACCGCCACCGGACTCAGGCGCTACCTCGAAGCCTGGCAGCAAGCCAGGGCGCGAGGACGCGCCATCAGTGACCGCGAGTATGCGCCGGAGGCGGGTAGCCGCGTCGGCCATGCCGATCTGAATGCTTACGCCCACGTTGGCCAGTCGACTGGCCACGGAGTGACCCCATGAGCCTACTCGATAGCACCGTAGCGCAGTACCGCAGCCTTCGCCTCAGCGCGACCGCCGGTGAACTGACCGCCCTGCTGGCCAGGGCTGAAGCCAATGAGATGTCTTACCTGAATTTCGCCCAGTCGTTGGTTGAGCATGAGATCAACGCCCGTTCGAGTAGTCGTGTGAGCCGCAACCTCAAACAGGCCCAGTTCCCCTCGGAGAAGCACCTGGAGGCCTTTGATTACCGGCATCAGACCACGATCACCAAGCGACAGGTCAGTGCCTTGCTGGACTTCAGCTTTATCGATAACCGCGACAACCTGGTGTTCATTGGGCCACCGGGGGTGGGCAAGACCCACCTGGCCATTGGGATTGGCCACAAGGCCGTCCAGGCTGGCTACAAGGTGCTGTTCCGCACTGCACTGGCACTGGTCGAGGACCTGGAGTTGGCGGAGATGAAGGGCGAGCTGAAGAAGCGACTGAACCAGCTGAGCAAGTACGATGTGCTGATCATCGATGAGCTGGGCTACCTGCCGATGACCCGTCAGGCCCGGTATAACCTGTTCCAGTTGATCAACAACTTGTACGAGTACCGCTCGGTGATCCTGACCACCAACAAGGACTTCACCAGCTGGGGCGAGTTCTTCCATAACGACAACGTGGCAGTGCCCATCATTGACCGTGTAATCCACCATTCACACATTTTTATGCTGGGAGGGGAGAGCTACCGCTTGAAGCAGAAAACCGCCGGTTAGCGGTGAGCAAGTGGGTCAATTCTATTGGCCAAAAGTGGGTCAAAATTAATGGCCATTGACAGGCTGTTAGTGATCTTCATTTTTTATCGGCGTGATGATGGATGTCGGAAATGGCCGGCGGATGTCCGCAGCGAAGTACTTCGTTGGTGGGTGTGATTGCGTACTGCGTTGGCACCAGAGCACGACTGTGACCGCCTACAACCTAACCATCGTGAGCTGGCAGCACTCACCGTTACCGCTGCTCTTCTCACAGTCGCTGCCGTCAAATAAGCGCTATCCGAGACTCATGAAAGTGGTGAGGACACGAAAATCCCGATCGTAGTTTTGCAGGAGAATTGGTCCTGTTCATTATGGTGTCAACGGGTCCGGAGGCTATTGCCGAAGAGCTGAGACTTCGTGCGGTTGACGCTGTATAAACGTACAGCTGTCTGCTAGGATTCTGCTATAGGGCAAGGCTGAGTGGTCAATTCACCCTTGCAATGGCCAACGGGTTGTGACATCCCAAGTCGGACGGTCGCCCCAGAATCACGCTGAGTGAGATCTTTTGATGAGTCAGGTTCCCCCAAGCAGCTTCCCTCAAGGAATCATCGGTAAGGGCCACAAAGAAAAGGATTTCAAGTTCCTGATTCTGTCGGGTAGCGCTCTGGCTCTGATTCAGTCTCAATTTGTCAGCTTGCCCCCGTCCCAACGGCGAAGCGCAAATCGGGCGTTATTTTACTTCGAATGCTTCTTGTGGCTAACCAATCACCCCCCTATCGCAAGCGCTCTGGATCTCCGTACCAACGCATTCCTGATCATTCAGCGCCTTTTTTATGGGGCTCTGCACTCTAAATGTTTCCTGGCCGCTGACATAAAGCACTCAGGCAGACGGAGGCTTGTCCTGTATTTCTTCAAACTTCTTGTGTAGTGGTCAACTGATTCCGGACACAGTTTTAAGTTTTTCTTCGGCCACCGCCGGAGCGAGCCCGCCATTGAAGGCGTGGGGACGCTTCTGGTTGTAGTACCCCATCAGGTAGTTGCTGATATCCTTCCGGGCAGCTGCCAGGCTGTGATACCCCATCGGCGGTATCCATTCCGTTTTCAGACTGCGGAACAGCCGCTCCATAGGAGCATTATCCCAGCAGTTGCCTCGACGACTCATGCTTTGCACCATACGGAAGCGCCACAGCCTCTGCCGGAACTTGCGACTTGCATACTGTGATCCTTGGTCAGAATGGAACATCACCCCATGAGGGCGCCCACGCTGCTCCCACGCATGCTCCAAGGCCTGTACCACCAAGTCCGCATCAGCGGTGTCAGACATGGCCCAGCCGACGACGCGACGGGCATACAGGTCCAGTACCACCGCCAGATAACTCCAGCGCTGCCCGGTCCAGATATAGGTGATATCACCGCACCAGACCTGATCTGGTTGCGCCACATCGAACTCCCGGTCCAAACGGTTGGGGATATCTAGCCGCTCCACGGTGGCCTGCTTGTACTTATGGGGGCCTGGTTGCTTACAAATCAGGCCAAGCTCTCCCATCAAACGGCGCACCTTGAAGCGGCCGATGCCGACGCCTTGATCGTTCAGCATGTCCTTGATGGTGCGGCTACCTGCCGAGCTGCGGCTTTTGTTGAACAGCTCGTTAATCTGGGCCCTCAGGGCTACACGCTCAGCATCCACACGCTGTATCCTCTGGCGGTGTTCGTAGTAACAGGAACGGTTGATATCAAAGGCTGCGCACACCATGTCAACGGGGGCCTGCTCTCTCAACTGGTCAATCAGCGTGTACGTTTCCAGTCGTCCGACATCAAGAGAGCGGTAGCCTTTTTTAGGATGGTCTTCTCCATCTCCAGCCGCCGGCACCGCTCTTCCAACTCCTGAATGCGCTGCTGCTCTGGTGTCATGGCTTTGCCTTTAGGGGTGACACCCTGCCGCTCCTCAGTGAGCTGTTTAACCCACTTGCGCAGGACGCTTTCAACCACGCCCAGCGATGTGCTGGCTTGGGTAATGCTGTAGCCTTGGTCCAGCACCAGGCTGGCTGCTTCCTGTTTGAATTCAGGGGTAAAAGTACGTCGCTTTCTTGTCATCGAACACCTCTCAATGGCGAGTATTGTCGCCTAGTTGGTGTCCGGTTTCATTAGACCACTACACCTTTCGGATCAGCCAGACATAATCGCCGGTTTTATGATATGCACCCAAGTGCTGACGGTGCGCCATGCCCTGCAAGGCTTTTCTGACCCAGGTTCGTGTTTCCGCCAGGGAAATCCAGCCGCTCTCCTGCAAAGCCATGATTTGGTGGAGCAGCAGCAGCTGGCCGACCTGATAATCCTCGCTGCTGAACAGTTGGTGTGTCGGTTTTTCCAGGTAGAGCGTATCGATATCCGTCCTCACACTGGCGGGTGCCTGGCCATTCCCCACCCACACCAGTTGCTCCAGCTCTGCAACTTGCTGCACTGCATAGTCCGGGTTCTTGCCTTCCCCCATGCTCCCATAAGCCGACAGGACCACCACCTTGTCAGCACTGCCGCCCAGATGATTGCGTACCTCATCAAATTCACCATAGGCCATGGCGTCAGCATTCATGCCATCAAACAGCCTGACCCCGACCCCTGAGTCGGCGGCGGCACGCTGTAGAAAGCTCTTCAGAAAATTTACAAACCGGGGATAGCGACTCGCACTGATGGTTCGGTTAAGCAGCACCAACATGTAGCGATTGTGCTCTGCAGCCATGAACCCTGCCAGCGCAGCAACAAGCTTGCTCACCCAGCTGAGCTGGTAGTCTCCCCCCTCCTCTTCACCGAACAGATACCCTAACGCCATGGCTGGCTTGCTGACAGGTCGGCCGCTCAAACTCTGCAGCGCCTCTGCGACCAGCCGCCGATCTTCCGCGACGAACTGCACATCAATCTGCACGCCGGTATCCGCATAACGTCTTCGGCTCCGATACCAGTTACCAACCGCTTCCTGCTGCTCCCGAGTCAGCTCGATAAAGCGTGGCCCGAGGCGCCCCTGCAGATAGGCCAGATCAAAGTTTCTGATCACGGTGCGCGACGTGGCTGTAGCGCTTACTCCCACTACCTTGGCACCCCCTTCAACCATGCGAGCCAGCAGCCCGGATGGCGTGACCGCCAGCCCGGTAAAGTAGCAACTTACGGTATCTCTGGTGCCCTCGTTGCGCCGCACATCGGTCAGCTTCAGCCCTTTGTCATGATATGTACGGGCGCCGGCCCTTATATCCTCTGGGCTGCGGTGCCCACGTCCTCCAACCAGGCTGCTCTGCACATCCAGCGCAGCAAAGACGACATCGCTGAGCCTTTGAAGGTTCAGGTGGCTCAGAATCGACATTACGGCTTCCTGCAATGTGGCGCTGTCCGCCCGTGCATCGCTATCCCTACTTGGAGAGTTCTGCATATAGCGCCAGACAGAGGAGCGCATCACCCAGATGAAGCGGCGGTAGACCCAGTCAGCCTCATTGATGAACCGGCTCAGGCGCTTATCGAATGAGTCCTGCCCTGCCTCGCTGCCCATCACCTCGGTGTAGATAACATTCTTGCGCAGCTGCTGATCCGTACTCAGCCGGAACAGATGCGCCGAGCTGTGTGCATGGGTAACGGTACGATCCGAAAACAGCCGAACCTTCTCGTCTTCAAAGCTATCGCCTTCGGTGTTGAAGGCAAACTCCAGATGCCAGCGTTGAGCAAACTCACTGAGAGAAAGACGCAGGCTGTCGAACTGCTCTTCAATCCCAGCATAACGGCTAGATCTTTCCACCTGATGGAGCTGGAGGTTGGCGTGCAGGGTTCGGGTCAGCTCGATCAGATCCAGCGCTTTTTGCTCAGCCATGATATGCAGAATGACCTCGTTCTGCCGATCAAACTCATCAATAAGCAACAGGGCGTTATCCAGCTCCCTGAGGGGGTGAGTGCGCCCGCGCAGGGTCTGATAACCGCCCATGAATTTATGAGTGGTGAGGAAAGCGACCCGCGCCTCCCCGCGGGCCATCCGGTCGCCTGGCAACAGGCAGTCAAGCAGCTCCAAATCCGCTTCCGATAGCTGCAGCGGATACTCGCTGCGCTGACGGGACTGAATAGCGTTAACCAGCAGTCCATAGGTAGTTTGCGCCAGTTGATCGAGACTCGACTGAAGAGCCCCTTTACTGTGGGAGTGACTCTCCATGAAACGCCGCATCTTCCGCATTTCACGCCACTTATCCTGCAGGACTCGGTTGGCCTGCAGAGAAAAGAGCTCGATAACCTGTTCGACCACTGCGTCGCTGACGCTCTGCATCTGGCTATCCTGACGAGGCAGGTAGAGTATCTGCCTCTTCAATAAAGCTGCATGCTCCGGCAGCTTCTCATCAATCGTCCGCAGCAGCTCGTTGTAGCTCTGTCGTACGTTATCGACTGAGTTGGTCACATAATAAATTTGGCGTACAGACTTATTGCTACTTTCACCTGCTACGAGCTCTGCTAGGATCAACTGCAGAACACTGTGGGTCTTCCCGATTCCAGTCTGTGCCGGGACCAGTACCAGGCAACCTGTCGCTGCCTGCGGCCCGATGAAGGGACTCAGGTCATCCTGCAGCAGCTTATCCAGCGGGGTATAACCATCCTGTATCGCCACGTCACTTCTCCAGACCGGCCAACGCTCAATACATTTAGCCGGTGACGCAACTTTTTAGCGATACTGTACAGACTTACAATGTGTTCATTTTCTGTACATACAGGGAACATAATGCCAAAAACCATCTCTTGGGAAAGACGCTATCAATTCCATTTGCTGGAAGTCATCGCCCACTGGGAAGGGCGAGTTACCGCAGAGCACCTTAACCGCGCATTCGGCATCAGCAGCCGCACCACCAGCGCGCGCATCTTCCGAGAGTACCGGGATCGCGCACCTGACAACCTGGTTTATAATCCGCAGCGCCGAGGCTACGTCCCCGACACAAGCTTCCAGCCCCTCTTCAGTAAGGGCATTCTCGACGAGTACCTTGCGTTGTTGGGACAGCATAATACCCTGAACCCATCATTCGCCGGACTGAAAGACGTGCCAACTCCAACGGAGTTGGTATCAACTATTCACAGAACCGTGTCCCCTGAAGTTGTACGCCTGTTGGTACAGGCAACCCAGGATCGCAGTAGAGTGGAGCTATTGTATCGCTCCCTGTCGAACCCCACAGGTGAAGAGCGCATCATTGCGCCCCACACGCTGGTATATGCAGGCCACCGCTGGCACGCTCGGGCTTGGTGCGAAAGAAACAGGGATTTCCGCGATTTCGTGCTGACGAGGATCGCATCCGGGGTGGAGCTGATCGGCAACGCCCTAGAACAGGCAGCCCCTGAACTGGACCAGGACTGGCAGCAGCAGCTCACACTGTGCCTTGTTCCCAACCCCGGTCTGAGCAAGGAGCAGCAGGAGCTGATAGCCCTAGACTACGGCATGGACGATCGCCGGGAACTAAGGATTCCTGTCCGGCGCGCGCTGGCCCATTATCTGCTTCAATCCCTGAATATCATCTGGGAGTCTAAGGACGCTCTGCCCCATGAGCAGCCGCTGACCATCCGTAACCGAGACGACATCGCACCCTATCTCTTCGGTAGCTAGAGCCCAGGGATGGATAACCAGGCCCTGGTTGCCAAGACCACAATGCATATCGCGGGCGTCACAGCCGTGGTTTCAGGCCATAGGTGCTGACCAGATTATCCGCAAGGGTAACCAGTTGTGGATTGATACATTGGAAAAACCCGATGACCGACACTGCGTAACGCGCGGGAGAGGCTCCATGAAAATCGGCGAGACGCAAAACGTCCCGGTCACCACCGAGGGAGTTGCAGGTGCTGGTGTTAATCTGGGTGGGCGGTCCGCGCTGATAGATGCCATAGCCTTCGTGAATATGCCCAACGATATGGGCTTTGAGGAACAGCCTATCAATACGCCGCAAAAGTTCAGAACATCAGAGACCTTCAAGGAAATTGTTTGGTCTAAATGGTGAGGTATCAATGAAGCCCGGTGCTATTCACCATCCGCAACCCCGCCGCATCACAGAACACCCCTATCATACGCTCCTGCAGACAAGTCTTATCAGCCTGCAGCAATGCCAGTTCATCCAATTGCATGATGAGTGCCGGCAGTTCCTCCAGCTGAATACGGGCGGCTGCCGCTTTGCCGATCTCAGCCAGCAGTGCCAGTTGTCGATCGCGGTTACTGTCAAAAGCCTCTTCAGACAGCAGCGACTCCAGTGCATCAGCGACGCCAACCCAATCAGCGCTGCTCGCCAGCGAATCAGTACTCGGCTCCCCGGTCGGGAACAGTCGGGTGATTGCAGGCACAGCCTGGCTGGCAGACTCTCCGCGCCCCCATCCAAGAATGGCCAGAGCCACGGCGGCGTATTGATTGGCAGCAGGCCAGGCGGCTATCTGCTGCACACCTGCAGCAGGCAGGGCTGCGCGCGCCCTTTGCAATTGCCGTTCAGCAAACCACTGCTGCGACTGCTGAATGCGATCAGGTATTTGCAGCAGCAGGCGCCAGCAAAAGCCGCCCAGCGCCATCAACCATTGCAGCAGGAGCAGGAGCATTCCCAGCAATGTCGCTGTCATGGTTACCAGCAGGCTAACCAGCATAAATGCCAGATGGGCATTGGCCGCCTTACGACCACGCACCTGAACGCCGAACAGTTTGGCGGATGAACGACCTGGCTTTACCCAGTTGAAGGTGCCCAGCTGGTTTTTGCTGGAGAAGGTAAGACCGGACTTGGACATGTTCAGCTTTGTCGGCCCGCTTCCATAGCGGCCACGCAACACCAGCCTGCCATTCTGCAAAGCCATCTGGGTGTTTCTGGCAAGGCTTCGCGACACCCGTACACCGTGCTGGCTATTGGCAGTCAGATTGAGTCCGGCTGCCTTTGTCTGGGCACGCAGCGAGATTCCACCGGTACGACTGACCCAAAGGTTCCTGCCACGGTGCTCGATACGTACCTGCTTACCATCCCTGCCCTGCTTGCCAAGGTTGAACCAACCCATGCTGCTGCTCCCTGAAAACTTAGTTATGGTGATTTCTAGTGTATGGAAGCATGCTGAAGGGGTGGCGCATCCTGTTGGTTGATCACCGCGACGATCACAACCAACAGAGGAATGATACGCCATGTCCAAGTCTAACCTGCATGCTCTTTCACAACCAGAGATGACCATCAACGACCCGCTGCACGAGCTGATTCGGCAAGGTGCGCGTGACCTGATTGCCCGGGCAGTTGAGACGGAGCTCGAAGGTCTCTTGAGCCAGCACGCGGACATCAAGACGGCCGGTGGCCGCCAGGCGGTGGTACGCAATGGGCATCTTCCCAAGCGCACCATCCAGACCGGTGTTGGTGATGTGGAGGTTCAGGTGCCCAAAGTCCGAGACTGCAGTGATTCCGGCATTCGCGTCAACAGCCACCTGCTTCCGCCTTACCTGGAGCTGGTAGCTGTTGAGGACGGCCACCGGGAGTCCGAAGCCAGTTGGCGGGAGCTGCTCGGGGCTGAAAGAACGAGGTCTGAAGCTGCCTGATGGTCATACACCAGATTTGACAATAACTCTGAAGGCCATGGGATGTATCAGGGTCGCAGTACGCCACTGATCAACGTCAGTATCTGCACCGAGTGGTATGAGCCGAGTGATTATCCGATTGTTTTTGGGCTAACCTGACGGCACATGTGCGCTTTCTTGAGCTGAGGTATGTGAGCGAAATGGACAAAAAAGACGAGCGATACGAAAAAGCACTGCTGGCAGCTGAGCAGCTGCTGGAGTCAAGGAAACGAGCGAAATCCTGGTTACAGCATTACGTGCGCGGACTTGACGCAAAGCCAATCGACTTGCTCGACAGCGACGAGGGGCTCGCCGCTGTGCTGACGATAATCGGGCGGCTGGAGCATGGCGTCGTCACATAGATTGCCGCAAGCGCTACTCTGACCTGTGCAATGACGCCCTGCTGGCAAGCAAACCACAATCTCCAGACCCTCAATTGCTGCCTTCAATTGAGCCGCTTATACATGCGCCCGTCATGTTGCGACTTTACGTACCAGAAATGACTGGGGCGGCGCTCAAATGCTTTCCTCCAATTACATACCTCAGCAGACAATCGATCGCACATCCGCACAATCCCAGCCACCTGATAAGGATCTGAGTGTCTAGAGCTGCTCAGCGCTAGGCAAGCAGTCAGCGCCTCGAACAGCGGAGCAGACTTCATACGAAGGTGTTCCAGCGGTGCTGAAAGCACCATAAAGCTGTAGGCCTCATGCGCTCCAGACACCCCATTGCTGTCGTTATAAAACATTCGGACTTTACCAATATCGTGCAACAACCCTCCTATGAATGCGACCCATGTTGTCCTCATACCCAGTTGATGCTGACTACACAACGTGGCGGCACTCACTGCCACTTCATAGCTGTGAGCCAGCAAGCCGCCGACATGGTTGTGATGGTAGCCGTGACTGGCCTTATCACTGCAGAATGCAAGCATCAGTTGGTCGTCCATAAGCACATCAAGCAGAAAGCTTTTCAGTATCGCATCGTCGATGTAAGCCAACATACTCCAGACTTTCACCAGCGTTCTCTTCTGCAAACCGCTGGCCCATTGAGCCTGACGTTCCACCTGCGAGCGAGGAATGCAGTCCGGCAAGGGTCGCAGCCTGACAAGGTCGCGTCCTTCACCTTCTGTCGAAAACTCCACCACAACCCACTGGCCATTAGAGTTACAGGGTTGCAGCTGCTCCATGCGCAAGTAAGGAGCGGGCTCTCGTTCCAGCCCAGTGACGCACCAATTGAGCGCCCCGCCTTCTTCTAATTGCTGCTCAACCCAATACAAGGAGGAGCGAGTTCGTGTCATCAATGAACGCATCAGCCCACCTCCTCACACAGTTCTTGATCCAGCAATTGCTCAAACGCACTACCGTCCTGTCTGATCAGGTTAGGGATGTAACGTGAATACACGCGGAACAGCATGCTTGTATTCGCATGGCCCAGCTGCCTGGCAATCCACTCCGGGTTTTCTCCTGCAGCCAGCCAGAGTGTCGCAGCCGTGTGCCTGGACTGATAAGGGTTACGCTTTCGCAATCTGAGATATTCCAGCAAGGGATACCAAACGCGGCGCGTTACATTTCGGTGGTTCAGCGGCTGGCCATTCCTGGCGGTGAATACAAAGCGGTTTTTTTCATCAGACCGTTTCCACTGTTCATGTAGGGCATCGTAAACAACCTGTGACATAGCCAATGTCCGGTAAGAACTCGCCGTTTTGGTCTTTTCAACCTGGCCACGAACCAAGGCCTGACGAATGTGGATCTGCCGTGAGCCAAAGTCGACGTCACCCCATGTCAGGCCGTCGATTTCCCCGGTACGCATGCCAGTAAAAAACCGCACCAAGTAGTAGGAACGAAAGTCTGCGCGCACATTATCAATGATCAACAGAACCTCTTTCAGCGTGAACGGTTGGATGTCTGCTCTGGGCATCGGCAATGCCTTGATATTGCGCCACGGCGATTCATACCCGAAACGCTCAGCCGCCTCATTCAATATCATGCGCAGCGCCGTCATGATGTGGTTGACCCGTGACGCTGAGAGCTGCTTCCCCGTCTCCGCATCTGCTTGGCACAACAGGCCACGTAAAGCCATGATCTCGCCTTTGCTGATGACACCTATGGGGTTACCCCGATAGTACGGCACCAAGTGACAACGCAGAATGCCTTCGATTGTCTCTATGTGACTGAGGCGCCATTCCGCACGTTTCTCCTCCAACCACAGATTCGCAAATACCTCGAACAGCATTTTTCCGCCCACCGCCTTCTGCTGAACCAGTTGCTCAATCTGCCGGAAGTGTTCAACTTTTGGGCTCCCCGGAAAATGCTTGCCATAATCAAAAGTACCGCGCTGAATCTCCAGCTCAAGTTTCGCCAGCACTGCTGCCAACGCCTTGCGATTGGCAGGCGAATCACTCAACTTGGTATGTTCCCGGCAACGCACACTGCGATACCGGAAATCCAGATAAAGGCGACCATCTCGTACGTTCACGCTACCCATGACAGCCTCCTTTATTGCAGATTCTTAATGATCTGATGCGCGGCATCGCCTTGCAGCATCGTTTCTTCGACCCGCTCCCAGATGAACAGGATTTTCCGTCCTCCAAAGGGGCGAATGTAATGAACCCCATCATGCAGAACCGCATCCTTCAGGCATTGGCGGATGGTGCGAACGTCATACTTGATCCGAGCCGACAGCTCTTCAGTAGTCAGATAGGTATGTGCCATAATGCTTTCCTCGCTTTTTTCTCTTCAGAAGAATCAAATGACCTACAGGAGAGAATTTAGCACACACAAAACCTATTGCAAGCACTTTTTCACTACTGCAGGTCTTTTTGCACCAAAGAGAGGCTTTATGATCAAATGCCACCTTTCTAGAATCTTGGGCGAGCGGAAGCAAAAAATTGCTGAAGTGGCCCGTGACACGGATATCAACCGGAATACTCTGCACCGGCTGTACAATGAAACCGCAACGCGGGTGGAGCTGGATGTAATCGACCAGCTGTGTCGGTATTTGGATATTCAGGTGGGGGAGTTGTTTGAGGTGGTGGAGCACGCTGACCAACAACTACTTTGAAACGCACCAAGGCAAGGCGGAGAAAAGTGGGACGCTTGGCTTTATGGGAGACAGATGAGAACGGCGTCAGGAGCCCACTGTGATGATCGAATGTAGGCCGGCAGGTCAGAGCCAGATTTTAGGATGCACTATGTAGTGGGAAGCCAGTTGGCAAGCGGGGCTGGCGAGTATTCCATTCTTCAATCTTTGCCGGAGGAATGTTCTCTTTAGCCACCTGGCGGTATCAGACCGGAGCATCCGCCGCTATGTGCAAGCGCTCAAGCAGCAGGTTGCCAGCGGTCAGTTACGCTAAAACGAACCGGTCGTTGAGTCCGTACCGGGCGTTCAGTGTCAGGTCGATCCCGGCGAGTTGCGCGGCGTCATGAATTGACTTAGCTCAGGTACCGCTTCGCTGAATCCCTGCTAGCCTCATGGCATTCACTTCAAATGCTGGGTGGGGCTGAATATGTTCCTAGGCCAGTATGTTGCAGAAATCCAAAACCTCGCAACAGCTCTACATAAGGCTTACAGGCGGCTAGAGAAGAATTCGGATGATGAGGCGCTGCACGATTTGCGCATCGCTGTCAGGCGTATCCGCAGCTTAATAGGCCCTCTCCGCTCGTTACCTGAAAACCATGCTTTGCGCGAGGCCACCGCTGCGGTTGGTCGACTGACGACTCCGACGCGAGATCTGGAAGTGCTGATCGTTGAGTTGCAAAAGCAGGGCTATTCGGCGCTGGCGGGCACAAGGCGTGCTTCGTTGGAGACTGAATATCAGCAGATTACCCAAGCGCCGGAGATGCAGCACCTGTTTGCCGAGCTTGACCAATGGCCTGCCGCGTTTGCCCGATCCAGACTCGGTGATGACTCAGCTGAGCTCAAGCGTACTATCAGCAAAGCGCTGAACCGGCAAATCAGGAAGCTGCATGCGGGGGTGCATGATGCTGAGCTCGACCGACATCAGTTGCGCATACTGGTAAAACGCACCCGCTATCTTACCGACGCTTTCCCCTCATTATCGCCACTGCCGAATGATGCAGCTGCGTCACTGAAGAAGGCTCAAGCTGCGCTCGGCGCATGGCATGATCACTTTCAATGGTGCCTTCGAGTGCAGCAGGAAGACGAACTGGAGTCACTGGCCCAGAAATGGGCCGATGCGGCGGAGCAAGAGCTTGAGGTCGCCGAAACGGCGTTGAAAAAGCTGGCTCGTTTGCTACCAGACGAGTAAGCATAGTACCGGGTTGGATCTGCCCTGAATCACCCTCAACCAACCAACCAACCAACCAACACCACACCCGCCGGCAGCTGTCTGACTTTTGCGCCATAGGCATTGCGAATCAGCCCGGCGACGTCGGAGAGCTGGTAGAGCTTGAAACGGGCCTGCACTCTGCGCTGGCCCAGCTTTTCATTCATCAACATAATTCTGCCGGAATAGTAGCGGTTGAGTTCATTGGTGACATGCGCCAGTGTTTCATTTTCAAAAATCAGCAAACGCTGTCGCCAAGCGGTAACCGCTTGGGTATTGACCTCGACTGGTTCGCTATGCGATTGCTCGCTGTAGCTGATCTGCTGATTGCTACTTAACTGAAAGTTGCTGCCCTGATGAGAAACCGTCAAATGGTCGGCAAGTACGTTAGCCGGGCCCAGATCCAGGGCGTTACCTGGCCACTGCCGAAGGACTTGGACGAGATTCGGCTGCACGCGCTGCCGTTCTCGGCCAAGGCACCACCGTCACGCTTTGCCGAGCCCGATTACTTCCAGGTTCATCAAGAGCTCAAGACCAAAGGCGTCACCTTGCAACTGCTCTGGGCCGAGTATGTAGAACGCCACGGCGACAACGCGTATCGCTACAGCCAGTACTGCCATCACTACCGGCTCTGGCGTGGCAGGCACCGCCGCAGCATTCGCCAGGCCCACCGCGCGCGAGAAGATCTTTATCGATTACTGTGGCCCTACTGTGCCTGTGGCGGGCCGCTCTACCGGTGAGGTGCGCAAGGCCAAGGTCTTTGTGGCAATGAACACCGGCTTTCTAGGGGGAGCAGTCACGATTTGGTCACGCCCTAGTCACAGAGTCAAAATTACTCGCAGGCCAACATCATAAAACCAAACCTAAAAAACGAAAAAAGCCCTTAGCTTTCAACAAGCTAAGGGCTTTTTAATATGGCGCAGTGGACGGGACTCGAACCCGCGACCCCCGGCGTGACAGGCCGGTATTCTAACCAACTGAACTACCACTGCGCGTTACCTCGAGTGGTGGGTGATGACGGGATCGAACCGCCGACCCTCTGCTTGTAAGGCAGATGCTCTCCCAGCTGAGCTAATCACCCGTTTACTCTCGAAGTGGGGCGCATTCTAGGCAGGTTTTTTGCTTCTGGCAATAGCTTTTGTGAAAAAATTCTCGCTTTCTTTCAATACGTTATGCAGCCGTCGGCCAGGACTGGCTGAAAAGGCTTTCACGCGCAATAATGCCCGCCCTTTCAAGCTCTTTCATCCACGCACCTTCACAAGGACTACCCATGTGGTTTCGTAATCTATTGCTCTACCGTTTCAGCCAGGATGTCCCCTTCACCGAAGCAGAACTGCTCGCCGCTCTTGAGGAGCGCCCCGCCCGCCCCTGCGCCAGCCAGGAAACCCACACCCTGGGCTGGACCACGCCCTTCGGACGTCATTCCGAAAACCTGCTGCAGGTCGGTGATGGCTACTGGCTGATCGCGCTGCGCAAAGAGGAACGCATTCTGCCCGGCAGCGTAGTAAAGGATGCCCTGGCCGAAAAGGTTGAAGAAATCGAAGCCCGCGACGCTCGCAAGATCTACAAGAAGGAACGCGACACGCTAAAGGACGACATCATCATGTCGCTGCTCCCGCGCGCCTTCACCCGCACCCAGACCACCCTCGCCTGCATCGCACCGAAGGAAGGCTGGATTGTAGTGGATACTTCAAGCGCCAAACGTGCCGAAGACCTGCTCAGCTTGCTGCGCGAAGGCACTGGCAGCCTGCCGGTGCGCCCGATGAACGTGAAAATGGCGCCCGCCGCGTGCATGACCGACTGGGTCAAGAGCGGCCAGGCGCCGGAAGGCCTGCTGATCTCCGATGAATGTGAACTGCGCGACACAGGTGAAGATGGCGGTGTGATTCGTTGCAAGCGTCAGGACCTGTCCAGCGACGAAATCCAACAGCACCTGACTGTCGGCAAGCAGGTCAGCCAGCTGGCGTTGCATTGGCATGACAAGCTGTCCTTCACTCTGGACGACAAGCTGGCGGTCAAACGCCTGCGTTTTGAGGAATTGCTGCGTGACGAAGCCGACGACCAGGGCGGCGATGACATGGCCGGCCAGCTCGATGCCAGCTTCATCATCATGTCCCGCACCTTGTCAGAACTGCTGCCGGCGCTGACCACTGCGCTGGGCGGAGAAGACATTCCTCAGGGAATCTGAGCCCACAACCGTGACGCTATCGGGGCTTGGGCAAGCTATCCACAAAACCTGTGGAAAACTCTGTGGATAGCCTGCCTAAAACTCGTTCCACAGCATGAAATACATGGCTGCGAGTTAGAATGGTTAAAATATAACCAACAATTTTTACCAATAAAATCAATAGGTTAGACTAGAGCTTGATATATCAGGGACTTATAGCTCAGTTCTCGCACAGATCTAAAGGAGCGCCCTTTGACTGTGCACAATGTCAAGCGCCAATATCTCAAAATCGCGTAAAAAACCGGGCCAAAACTTGGCATCAGCTATTGACGAACCCGCCCGCAGACTGTCCCCACATCACACCCTTTTTCGCAAAAGCCTCGGATAACCATGGTTCAGGTAAGCGGCCTTGGCCGCGAACAGGCCTGCTCCCCAAAACCGTCGCGCGCTGTTGTAAGAGACCCGCCTCGGGGTGATATGCCTCTATCGTTCCTCGTGCTGGTCCAGCCAAGCGTTGGCGTCTCGACCGGGGGCGGTGTGGGGGTAGTATCGGGCGATATAGCGCATGCGCTGCTGGCCGATCTGCGTGTCGCCGGCTTCGATGGCTTGCAGTGCCAATCGGTACTCGGCCTTCGCCATCTTCTCCAGCAGCTCATTCAACCGGGGAGCGATTTCGGCGCGGTAGTCGGAATCAGGAAAATCACTGACAAACTCGGAGAACAGAGCATGAACCTTGCGCCCCTCCTTCAGCCGCAGTGCGTCATCATCTTCAGTCATCTCAAACCGGGCATATTGCGCAAGCGTCATCAGGTAGGCGGAGTAATCCGGGTAGGGCGGATCGACATGCCGCTTGCGGTAATCCTCGAGCAAGGCTTCAACTGCCACCACTTCGCCCTGTTGCAGGCAGATATAGGCCGCCTGCTGCTCAAGCTCCGGCGCCTTGTGCCGGCGCAGATCAGCAACCAATCCATTATCGCAGCGGCCCATGCTGATCTTGGCCCGCGCATCGACCAAACCTGCCTCAGTCTGCTGCGATGAGCCCATTCCCGCGCACCCCGTCAGCCCGGTCAGCAACATCAGCACCACAAATAAACGCATCAGATATCCCCTGCCATCATGGCCGTTGTTCCATTTCACTGTAATTGCGCGCGCCAGCTGACCCAGCCCTGCGCATTCGGTTGGCCAAGCAGCCTCAGACCATCAGCCAGCCCACGCTCGGCATCCGGCCGCGCCTGTAATTGCACGTTGAGTTTCATCGGTTGCCCGGGACGCCAGCGCGCGTCACCCATCAGCCCCAGCGGGCCGCCCTGGTCCTGCAGGTTGAGCAGCAACCAGCCGTCTGCGTTCTCCAGTGTTGCGGTCAGATGCCCGAACGGCATTGCCTGCGGCAAACCGCCCGCCGCATCCTGCCATACCAGGCGACCATTGGCTGCAACCACCGATTCGAAATCCTTCAGTTCCAGCTCGGGCACATCCAGTAGCCAGACGCCACGCAGGACAAAGGGCGCGTTATTGATGGCCGCCATGCTCGCCGCGTCGAGCGTACCGTTGATCTGGCTGATGGTCAGCGAACCCGGACCGACGTGCAGTTGCGCGTTGACCCTGCCGTTACGCGGTTGCCAGAGCAGATCGAGGCCGATCTGGCCATGCAGCAATCGGGACGGCAACCAATCCCAGCTGAGCCGCCCCTGATCGATACCATCCACTTCCATGCGGGCCACCTGCCCGAACCACAGCGTACCGGTCAGCCCATGCAAGGTCACCGGCGCTGGCAACTGTCCCTCCAGTCGCTTCCAGACAAATGCCGCAGGCAGATTCCACAGCAGCATGAGCACATACAACAGCAGCGCGCAGACCACCATCGTCTTGATGTTCCAACCTTTGATCATCAGCGCGGCTCCACTTTCACTCGGGCCGACACCTGGCCCGGTGCCGTTCCCGCGTCCACCGCGAGCTGGCTGACCTGTAAACCATGACGCTGTTCCAGCTCGGCCAGCCACACCAGCAACGCATCAAAGCTCATCTCGTTGAACCACACACGAGCGCCCTGCCCTTCAGGCTGCACGCGCTCCATGGATTCGCGGATACCTGCGGCACTGGCCGATACCTCCACCAAGGTCAGCACCGAACCACCCGCCGCCACACCCCCGCTCTGACTGCTCTGCTGCGCGCCCTGCCGTTTGACCTGCCCGGCTACCTGTTGCATCCAGGTCAGATCCGCCGTCAGCGCGCTGATATCCACCCGCTGCTGCTCGCGCTTCTGCGTCAGCGGTTCCCAGACCAGCAACCAGATCACCAGTATCGACAGCAGCAGGCCACCGCCGATCAGCACCGCACGTTCACGCGGGGCCAGCCCCGCCCACCAGGCATTCATGATCCACCTCTTTGTACCCGAAGTCGGGCGGTAACCCCATCATTGCCTGAATCAGCGCCCTGCAAGGTCTCGCTCATCCCCGTTCCGGCGGCCAGTTTGCTGCGAATACTTTCCAGCTCAGCGAATGACGGCAGCTGCAGTTCCAGCTCTACCTCGGTTGGCGTCGCGCGAAACTGCTTGATCTGCCCTCCTTTACCTTCGCCCACGACCGCCAGAACCTCATACAACAGGCTGCCGGTGCTGCCCTGACTGGACTGCGCCGTGCCGCCGGCCAGTGCCTGGCGGAACTGGGTGACCGGATCAACCCGCCGGCTTTTCGGCAGGGTCCTGTCGAAAAGCTGATCAATTTCCGTCACCAGCCGCTCGCGCTCGCTGGATAACAACATGCCCTCAATCACCAACTGACCAACCAGCACCGTCAGCAGCACGCCTGCCGCAATCATCACCGGCCGCAGCTTGCGCCAAGGCAGCGTGGCCATGCCGTTGGTGTAGGGGCCGCAAAGCAGGTTCAGTACCCGAGCCGGTTGCTGACAGCGCTTGAGCGCCGCGTCCAGCGGCGGGATCAGTTCCGCTTGCTGCAGCTGACAGTCCGCTTCTGACAGCCCCATCTTGGCTAGTTCATAGCCGCTCAGCTCCAGTATCCGCTGCTGCTCATCGAGCTGCGCCAGACGCTGCTTCAGCCAGAACCCGAGCATGCCGGTTTCGATCAATACCGGTTCCTGATCGGCGCTGGTTACCAGCGCTCTATCGACCTCGGCCGGCCAGGGCGAAGGCTGCACCCGCAGCCCTGCCGTCGGTGCCATATCATCGTGCAGACTGGCTTGCGGTAACAGCGCTTCCAGCCGCCAACCGGCTGCATGACAGCTGTCCAGCCAGGCCGCCATATGACGCTGCTCGGTGACGGCGGCCGCATAACGCCCATCCGCTCGACGCGGACCAGCCACCAAGTGCAGCTCTTCCAGCTCCTGGCCCAGTTGATCCTCCAGCGCATAGGGCAGCGCGGCGCGGGCTGCCGAAGCGCTGCGCACCGGTATGGCGATGCGGTACAGATTCACTTCGGTGGCCGGGGCCAGAGCGCGCAGACGTTCGGCTGGGAAGCGGCTGCGTAACTGGGCCAGGCTGTTCTGTCCGGACTCTTCAGGCGTACCCTCACGACCGGTGCGCCACCAGTGCAACCGGGGCGGCTCGAGCGTCTCGATCCCTGGTGATTCAGGTAATAGCACTATCAGCATGTCTGATCCTAAGGCTCGCAGGCCGTTTGTTCTCTGAGAACCACTTTTCCATTGGGTGCATCCAGCAAAGTGCATTGATAAAACCGTCGATTGGCAAACTCCGCCATGATCTGCAGACGCATGAACCAGGGCGCACTCTCACCGGCGGGCCGGTCAGCGAACACGTCCTGCATCAGTTCCGGGCTGCGCTCCAGATCAATGGGGCTGGCGGTTCCCGGGTAAGCGGTTACCCAGGGTGCCAGTGTCTGCCAGGCCTCCGCCGTCATGCCACTGACGCTGTTCAGTTCCGATGCCGCCACCATCGGCCGGTTGCCGGAGACCCTGGCCGGGGTTTCCAGCCGATAGACAGGATCATCCGATTCGGGATTCATCCAGTCACTCACCGCCATCGCCAGTTGCACACCGGAGGGCATCTGCACGCCGCTCTGCTGGCCTACCTGGTCGACCAGACGGGCAAAATAGCCCTGCTCGGTTTCATCTGCGCCGGCCAGTGCATTCAGATTGTAACGACAGCGCATATCATTCAGCGTCGCCTCCAGGCGCACGCCATCCACCTCGAAGGGCAACGCCGGCGACAGGCAGGTATCCCACAGCAAGTCCTCCGGCCCCTCGGCCCGCTCCAGCAACTGCAACACCATATTCTCGGCACCCAGTGCCACCTGGCGTGAAAAATCCCGTTCAAACACCGCACTGGTACGGCGAATATCCGCCTGTCCGCGCATGGCCATGCCCACTGCGGCAACCACCGCCAGTGCCATCACCAGTAGCGCGGTGATCAGCGCCACGCCTTGTTGCTGCTGCCGCGGCTTCACAAACCCACCGCCATCATCCGCCGTATCTCACCCAGCCCCGGCAGGTCCAGTACCACTTCCACCGCCACCGGTAAACCACCCGCTTCCGGATCGGCATCGGCCAGGGGCCAGGCATCGACCCGCTCCAGCCCCGAGGGCGTGCGGACAATGAACACAAACCCACTGTTGGCCCCGAGCAACCGGTGTTCATCGGCCAGCTCGGCAAAGGACCGTACGCGCATGCTCTCGGCATCCACTATATCCACGCCTGGCCATAGACGCCTTTCCAGACCTCGGTCGGTAATCTGCCAGGCGCTACGGCGCAAACGTTGGTCGCCCCCCGCCCCGGCACGCACCAGTTCCAGCAGATGTTCCTCAGCCCCCGGGCGCAAACGCAGTGGCGGCAAAGGGTCGCCAAACTCGTCGCGTACAGTGACATCCACCACCTGCGCCAGATCCCGCTCCAGCACACTCAGAGTCACCTGCAGGTCGGCCAATTGCTGGCCCTGCTCGCGGGTAATGAAGTCCGCATTCAACACGGCGCGCAGGCCCTGATAGGCCACTACACTCATCACCGCAAAAACCGCCATGGCAATGAGCATCTCAAGCAGCGTGAAGCCTAACTGCCGGGATTTATTCGAGCGTCTCATGGCAGCATGAATCCACTGGCCGTGGCACGCTGCGCGTCTTCACCCCTATCGGCCAGCCACAAACGTACATCCACCCGCTTCACCGCCGGGAGGGGGAACGGCGACTGCGCGGTGTAATCACTCATTTCCACCTCGAAGCCGAAACGATACGGCCCCATGGTGACCTCGCCGGTACGCCCTCCTTCCGCCACTGCACGCATACCGGTCTGATATTCGGTTAAAAGGTTCTGCCCAGCCCAGTGCGCCAGGGTGCGTTCCTGCAGATATGCGGTATTACGCGCGTGATCTGCCCCGGTCTTGACCAGCGCGGCGAGCGCCACCGACAGAATGGTCAGCGCTACCAGCACTTCGAGCAGAGTGAATCCGGCCTCGCGCCTAGTTCTGCGGTATGACATCCAGCACCTCGACATGACCTTCCAGCTCTACTCGCATATGGCGTACCAGATCTTTGCCGGGCACCCGCAGGATGATCAGTGCGGGCGTCATCTCGCCGGTATTGCCCAGCCGGATGTGCGGCTCCCAGCCCCGCGTCTGCGGCAGCGGCGTGCGCTCCCCATCCAACTCAAGTTCCACTTCAATCAATCCCGGCTCGAATTGCCGTGGTCCCAATTGCCGGTCCACCAGTGGCTGCCACTCCCGGGTGTTGTCATCCAGCACCACCAATTCAAGAAAGCTGTATCCGTCGCGGCGCAAGCCCAGGGCCCGATCCGACTGACCGGTGATCAACAGTTCATCCCGAGCCAGACTCAGGGTCGCTGCCAGACGTTCCGTTTCGGAGCGCAGCTTGCGTTCGGCCCCATCACCGATCGACAGCGTCGCCAGTCCCGCGACGATGCCGATCAACACCAGCACCACCAGCAATTCCATCAATGTGAAGCCGCGCTGCGTGCGCATGATCAGTTGCGGTTTCCTGGCTCTTCCACGTTCCAGTTACCGATATCGGCATTGGCATCGGTACCGCCGGCGCGGCCATCGGCGCCAAAGCTGTAGATGTCATACTCGCGATCATCGCGGCCCGGACGCAGGTATTGGTATTCATTGCCCCAGGGGTCGTTCTGCAGGCGGTCGATATAGCCGCCGGCACGCCAGTTACGGGCGGTGTCGTTACCGCTGGGTCGCTCCACCAGGGCGCGCAGCCCCTGCTCGGTGGTCGGGTAGTTGAAGTTGTCCAGACGATACAGGTTCAGCGCGCTTTCCATTGCACGGATATCGTTCTGCACCTTGGTGATCCGGGCCTGATCGGGTCGGTCCATGACGCGCGGCACGACGACAGCCGCGAGAATCCCGAGAATGACTACCACCACCATGACTTCGATCAGGGTGAAACCGCGTTGTGCAATGGCTGCTTTTCGTGCTGTATGGGACATATCAGTTGACCAGTTGGTTGAGTTCAAAGATAGGCAACAGGATGGCCAGTACGATAATCAGCACCACGCCCCCCATCGCCAGAATCAGCAAGGGCTCGAAGACACCCATGACCATCGCAATCCGTGCTTCCAGCTCCCGTTCCTGAGTTTCCGCTGCGCGCTCGAGCATCTTGTCCAGCGTGCCGCTGCTCTCGCCGCTCTTGATCAGACTCAGGGTCATCGGCGGAAAATAACCGCTGCGCTCCAGCGAATGACCAACGCCTGCGCCTTCACGGACCTTCTTTGCCGCGTCACTGACCGCGTCGCGCATCGGCGTATTGCTGATCACACTGGCGCTCATATTCAACGCATCCAGCAGCGGCACACCACTGCCGGCCAGAATATTCAGCGTGCGGGCAAAGCGCGCGGTATTCAGGCCGCGAATCAAGCGACCAACCAGCGGCACCTTGAGCATGGTGTGGTCCCAGCGATAGCGCGCCGTGGGTCGTTTGAGAATATGCCGGGTCAATATCACCGCGCCGGCAATCGACAACAGCATGAGCCAGCCCCAATGCCGTACCGTATCACTGGTGGCAATCAGCGCCCGGGTCAGCCAGGGCAACTGCTGATTCATCCCCGCAAACACCTGCACCACTTCCGGGACGACATAGGTCAGCAGTGCGACTACCACCAGCAAGGCTACCAACGTCAGGATCGCCGGATAGAACATCGCCAGCTGGATCTTCTGCCGCATCGCGTTCTGCGCCTCCACGTTATCGGCCAGACGCTCCAGCACCACGTCCATACGCCCGGCCTGTTCGCCGGCGGCGATGGTGGTACGGTAAATGGCGGGAAACACCGAAGGAAATTCACCCATGGCATGGGCCAGCGGCAAGCCCTCCATGACCCGCGTGCGGACCGCCGCCAACGTAGCCTTGACTTTGGGCGACTCGCTTTGCCGGGCCACGGTGCCGAGCACCTCCTCAATCGGCATCCCTGCTTTGGCCAGCGTTGCCATCTGCCGAGTCGCCAGTGACAGCTCCAGCGGTTTGATCCGACGTTGCAATACCGGCATGCGCAGCACGGATTGCTTCTCGGCAATCTCGTTCACCGACATCGGCATCAGTCCCTGCTCGCGCAGACGCCCGCGAACCTGACGGGAGGAATCACCCTCCTCCACGCCCTTGCGAGTCCGGCCGGACTGATCCAGCGCAACGTATTCGAAAGCCGGCATGCTCAGTCCTCCCGGGTGACGCGCAGGACTTCTTCCATCGTGGTGTCACCGGCCAGCACCCGGCGCAGACCATCCTGACGAATGCCCATTTGCGCCAGCCGCGCATGCCGCACCATGGTCTGCTCACTGGCGCCATCGTGGATGAGCCCGCGCAAGGTGTCGTCGATTTCGATCAGCTCATAAATGCCGGTCCGTCCGCGATAGCCGCCGCCCTTGCATTGCGGGCAACCGACCGGACTGTACAGCGTCGGCGCTGCCGCCGGGTCGACGCCCAGCAGACGACACTCGCTGGGTGTGGCGGTATGCGCCTTGCGGCAATCGGGACACAGCGTTCGCACCAGCCGTTGCGCCAGCACGCCGTTGAGTGTGGAAGACAGCAGGAACGGCTCAATGCCCATATCCCGCAACCGGGTAATCGCACCGACCGCCGTGTTGGTATGCAGAGTGGAAAACACCAGGTGACCGGTCAGACTCGCCTGAATAGCGATCTGTACTGTCTCCACGTCACGGATTTCACCGACCATGACCACGTCCGGGTCCTGACGCAGGATGGCGCGCAGGCCACGGGCAAAGGTCATGTCGACCTTGGTGTTGATCTGGGTCTGGCCGATGCCATCAAGGTAATACTCGATGGGGTCTTCCACGGTAAGGATATTGCGGCTGCGGTCATTCAGCCGCATCAGCGCCGAGTACAGCGTGGTGGTCTTGCCCGAGCCGGTCGGGCCGGTCACCAGCACGATACCGTGCGGACGACTGAGAATCCGTTCCATGGCCTGATAATGCTCTTCGCACATCCCCAGATGCCGCAATTCCAACCGCCCTGCCTGCTTGTCCAGCAGACGCAGCACCACTCGCTCGCCGTGTCCGGAGGGCAAGGTCGAGACCCGCACATCCACCGCCCGGCCGACCAGGCGCAGGCCGATACGGCCATCCTGGGGCAGGCGTTTCTCAGCAATGTCGAGCTTGGCCATGACCTTGATCCGCGACACTATGACCGGCGCCAGCGCCCGTGGCGGTTCCAGCACTTCACGCAGTACCCCGTCGACGCGCAAACGGATCGACAGGCGATTTTCAAAGGGCTCTATATGGATATCCGAGGCGTTTTCCTTGACCGCCTCGGACAACAGCGCGTTGATCAACCGGATGATCGGCGCTTCGTCCTGGGATTCGAGCAGATCTTCCGGCTCGGCCAGGGATTGGGCCACGGACATCAGGTCAGCGTCCTCACCCAGACCTTCAACGAACTGCATGGCATCGTTGGCCGAGCGCTCGTAGCGGTCGCGCAGGCGAGCGGCAAAGGCGTCATCATCCAGCACTATCGGCCGCAGTGGATGCCCTGCCAGACGACGCAATTCCAACAATGCCTGCGGATCACAGTCCGCACGCACAAATACATCCAGCTGATTGTCGCGCAACTTGTCAGGCAACACTCCGAAACGCCGGGCGAACCGGTAATCGGTCTCGGCCTGCAACCCTGCCTCAGGCATTACAGCACTGATATCAGCCTCAATCACCGGCACCTCCCGGATGGTCATCTCGCCCCCGGTGGCGCGGGGATCGGACTCTTGACTGCCAGATTATCCTGGCTGGCATTCTCGAAAGGCGGCGGCAAGGTCAGCAGATAATTCCAATCCGGCAGCACCGGCATATCACGGCGCGGCAGCAGGCTGTCGTTTCGCCCCTGTTCCTGCAATTGCTGATCGCGAATATAGCTGTATTTGGCGTGGGTCAGACTTTCTGCCACCGCGCTGTCACGCACGATAACCGTCCGCAGAAAGACCATCAGATTACGCTTTTCAACACTTGCCGTATCGTAGCGAAACAGCCGGCCCAGACCGGGAACATCGCCCAGAAAGGGGACCTTGTCGCGGGTTTCCACCATCTGGTCGTCGATCAGCCCGCCCAGCACAATCAGCTGGTTGTCATCGACCATGACGTGGGTATTGAGACTGCGTTTATTGGTGATAAGGTCGGCCGCGCCACTGGCACCCGGCGCGATCTGCGACACTTCCTGGGCAATTTCCAGGCGTACCGCGTTACCTTCGTTGATCTGCGGACGAATCCGCAACTTGATACCCACATCTTCCCGCTGGATGGTATCGAACGCCTGGCCGGAGTTTTCCACCGAGCGACCCACAATAAAGGGCACGTTCTGACCGACAACGATTTCCGCTTCTTCGTTATCCAGCGTCAACAGACTCGGCGTGGACAGAATGTTGCTGGAGCTGTCGCCCTGCAGCGCATTGATCAGCAGGCCGATCTGGGTGCTGCCGATAGTGCCGACACCGCCGAGCGTGGCGCCATCGGACAGCGACGGCGGTGAGGTGAGATCTCCATCCAGAAAACCATCAATACCTGCTGCCAGATTGAGAATACCGCCACTGCCACGGGCGAAGTTGATGATCCCCACGCCCTTGCCATCATTGGCAAACCCCCACTGCACGCCCAGCTCCTTGGCCCGGTCATAGGACACCTCGGCAATGACAGCTTCGACCAGCACCTGCGCCCGGCGGATATCCAGCTGACGGATGATCTGCGACATCTCACGGGTCAGTTCAGCGGGACCGTAGATCACCACCGAGTTGGTGCTCTCGTGAGCCTGAATCCGCACCTGGGAGTTCTGGTTACCATAACCGTAGGAGCCGGAGGAGCTGCCACTGCCCGACGAAGTGCTGCCTGCAGAGCCACTTTCCACATCGCGCCCCTCGGCAATGCCGCGCAGCACTTCGGCGACATCCTCGGCCTTGGCGTAGCGCAGATAATGCACCTGGGTATTGCCTTCGTCGCCCACCACGTCCAACTGACGAATCATCGCCCGGTAAGCCAGACGTTTTTGCGGATCACCCAGCAACACCACGGTATTGGTACGTTCATCGGCGATCATACGCACACGCTTGGAGGCATTTTCTTCCGGCGACGAGACTTGCAGTCCTTCGGTTATGCGCACCAGCTCCAGCGCCGAGGCATGCTCCAGCGGGATAACCTCGAACTCCTCCATGGACTCCTGATCGATCCGCTGGATCAGGCTTTCGATACGCCGCACGTTGGCGGCGGTATCGGCAATCACCAGTGAGTTGGATTCGGCAGCCGCCGCCAGATGCCCGCCCTTGGGCACCAGCGGCCGCAGAATTCGCACCAGCTGGCTGGCGTCCAGATGGCGAACACTGATCACATGGGTGATGAACTCGTCACCACGGCTGTTGCGGTCCAGCGTGCCTACCTCGTTTTCCTTGGCCTGCACTTCCGGGACGATGCGCACCGTACCTTCGGCGCCGGTCACGGCAGCAAAACCGTAGGACTTCAGGACGCCAAGAAACAGGTCATATAGTTCATCGCGTTGAATCGGCTGGCCGGACACCACGTTGACCTGGCCGCGCACCCGCGGATCGACAATGAAATTGATGCCGGTTTCCTGGCTGACGATTTCGATCAGTCCATTGATATCGGCGTCCCGCAGATTCAGCACCAACTCATCATCCGTGCTTTCTACGGCCGGCGCCTGAGCCATGGCAGCGGCGCTCAACAAACTCAGACTCAAGGCCAACGGCAGGGAAAAGCGGGTCTTCGCAAACAACATAGGCATCGTAGTCTCAGTCCATGGTAATCGTTATGTTCATCGGTTCTCCGTCACGCTCCAGAGAGACTGATAACGAACTGGCGTCGGCAAGCTCCTTCAGCAGATCGCGGTAATCACTGATATCCGACACCGGACTGCCATTCACCTCGGTGATCACATCGCCGGCGACCAGGCCGGCGGCCTCGAATTCCCGGGCATTGCGCGCAGGACTGACTTCCAGCCCATGCAACGCGCCGTCCTGCATCACCGGGCTGGCACTGATCACATCAAGAAAGCGTTGCGGATTGTCGACCCAGGCATCACGGTCGATGCGCGGCACACCGCCGTCGGCTGCAAGCGAAGCAGATTGAGTGGCCGGCAATGCCGGAGCACGTCGCGCTCCGGCGGAGGAACCTGCAGTGTCATGGCGTTTCAGCCGGAGGGTTTCCAGACGGCCGCCACGATTGAGAATAACCCGATCAGGCAGTACCTCCTGCAGCTTCACGTCACCGGGCAGACTGGCGCCGACGCGATACAGTTTTTCAGATTGCCCCCGTGGCAGCAGAATGGCCGCACTGCGGCTCGGGTCGGGATTGGACAGCACGCCCTTGAGCGACCAGCTGAGGGAGGTTTCCGGGGCGTGAACAGCTCTACTCCCGCCCTTGGCGGCAGATTTTCCGAATACCGAAAGATTGGCGAGTTCACCGAAACCGCCACTCGCGGTAGTGGTATTGGTGGCCATATCCATGCTGGACGAAGTATCGGCTGCCGCAGGCAGGATGCTCGAAGGCTCCAGCAGAGCCCAGGTCAGGCGTCCCAGCAAAACAGCAGTGATAGCCACCAACATGAAGGTTGAAAACCTGACCACAGAATCCAGTGTGAAACGGGCTACCAGTGGCATGCATTCTCCAGGCAAAGCCAGTGGCCGGATGGCCACACGATCAGTCGCAGAAGACTACCGACCTTTCGTTGCAGTTTTATTTTTATGTCCCTGAAATACTGCTTCAGTCGACCGATTGTCACGAATTTGCCACACACCGGCAACCCCTTAATTTGCATACCAGAGGCACAGCACGCTACCGGGCAGGCAAGACCCTGCTCAATAACCTGTTTGGGTGAAACAGAGTGGGAGAGGTGTCTCATCTCGCACGCGACGACGGCTGCGATAGCGCGTACCGACAGGGCAAAAGAGAGGGTAAAGCAGAAGTCCAGGGGAAGTCAGGATGACTGCGGCCTACTGCGCCGCAGCCATCCTGATGAGTCAAGGCATCGCTCAGCTGCCGATCACACCGCCGTCATCCTTCCAGATGACCACAGTGGCTGAACGGGGCGGCACTCTCACCGGATTGCGGTCCGGCCAGGTGCTGCGCACATAGCGCTGCCCCGCTTCCCATTCGTCCGGCGTGGTGGTGGCACCCGGATGCTGCACGTTGATGAACATGGTCGTCTGATCCGGGGTGGTGATGACACCGGTGATTTCCTGGCCGATCGGGCCGGTCAGGAAGCGGCGCATCTCGCCGGTATGCGGGTCGGCGCAGAGCATGGCGTTGTTGCCGAACACTTCGAACACACCTTTGTTCTGGCTGCCTTCGCCGATATCAGTCTGGATCCATACGCGGCTGTCCTTGTCTATCCACAGGCCATCCGGCGAACTGAGCAGGTTGTCAGCGGTCAGCGCCTCGCCATCAGGACCTTCGCCCAGCAAGTTGGCCTCACCGCTCTGCCCAGTATCACCACCGAACAGGAAGATATCCCACTCGAAAGTAGTCGATGCATGGTTGCCACCGGCTTCAGCCCAGCGAATGATGTGACCATGACGGTTCTGGGTACGCGGGTTGGCTTTATCAGCCTGGCTGCGGCCACTGTTATTGGTCAGGGTGAAGTAGACATCGCCATTATTAGGATCGACGGCGCCCCATTCCGGGCGGTCCATCGGCGTACCGCCGACGATGCCGGCAGCCAGACGGGTATTGACCAGCACGTCAGCCTGATCGGCGAACTCCGGTGCGGTCAGACCGTTCTGGCCGTGTACCAAGGGCAGCCAGTCACCCGTGCCGTCATCGTTGAAGCGGCCAACATACAAGGTACCGGTGTCCAGAATGGAGCCATCGGTAGTCCCCTTCTGGAACGGCTGCTCACTGACGAACTTGTAGATGAATTCATTGGTCGAGTCATCACCGGAATAGCAAACCACCGGCTCACCCTCCACAGCAGGACCGAACACCACACCCTCATGACCAAAACGGCCCAGGCTGGTGCGCTTCTTCGGTGTGCTTTGCGGGTCGAAGGGGTCGATTTCCACCATCCAACCGAAGCAGTTCGGCTCGTTGCGATAGTCTTCGGTAGCAGACGCGCCGGTGCTGGTGGCGTCGAAGCGGGTGAATTCCTCACCACCGCCATTGGCCAACGCCCAGCGATAGCGGCTGTCACTGGCGCGGATACCGTAACGCTGGTGCTCACGAGGAATCGTCTCGTCGCGGTTGCCGAAATAGCCGGCCCAGTTTTCCTCGGCAGCCATATAGGTGTTCCAAGGCGTCACACCCATGGCACAGTTGTTCAGGGTGCCGCGGGTAGCGTGGCCATCGGGGCTGTATTTGGTTTTCACCAGATCGCTGCCGCGTACCGGGCCGTGCAGCTCCATGGGGGTCAGTCCGGTGACGCGACGGTTGTAGTCACTCTGCACATGCTCCCAGCGGTTATCGCTGCGCTTCTGTACATGAACCACCGAGACGCCATGGCCATTCAGTTCCTTGAGCGCCTGATCTCGGTCACGGCTGCCGTCATCGCGCATGACTACGGCGCCACTGCTCAGTGCCACTCCGATATGGTCAGCGTGCATGAAACGCGGCTCGACGTATTCATGGTTCATTACCAGCAACCCTTCATCGGAGCTGCCTTCGAAGGGCTCATCACCTTCGATCGGGAAGAAGTGCATGCCGTCATGGTGCGAGCCCATCTGCATGCCCTGCTCGGTACCCGTGTTGTCGATGGCGAAAGCCGGCATGTCACCCAGAATCGGCGTACCCCAGGGCAGAATCACCTGAAAGCTGTAGCCTTGCGGAACAACGATATCATCCGATTCGCTGGTCGGCACCGCAGTGAACCCCAGCAGCGGCCCGGTTTCACCGCCGTCGCCCGCACCTGGAGCGCGATCATCGTTATCGCTGTCACTGTCCAGGCAGCCAGCCAGGCCCAGACCCATGAAGCCCAGCGCCGCCGCACCCGCCGTGCCTTTCAGCACAGAACGCCGCGCCAGGCGGGCTTCCAGCACACTGGCAAAATTTCTATTGCCAGAATAATCCATCTGCGGCTCATCACCATTGCCGTTATCAACGATGATGACGTTGTTGCGAATTTCCTCAGACATCCGATCTTCCCTCTGCAGGCTTTATTTATGATCGCTAGAGAATGGGAGCCACAGATGAAATTCGAACGACAATCAGGTTACGGTTTGGCGAAGAAAAAATGGCGCAGGGAGATCACTGTCATCTTGCTGGCGGAAAGCCTTACCCCCTCCCGCTCCACAGCAGCACCAGCACCAACAGCACCACCAATGCCAGCGACACCCCCTGCCAGAAGACCACCGGGTTACGTTCCAGCAAGGGCGGCGACTGCCTGCTCAACAGCCTGACATCCGGCTGGCACAACGCGAAGGTAAACTCGGACAGCGCTGCGTAACGCTTATTCGGATCAGGCTGCACAGCGCCCTTCAACACCTCATCCAGCCACAGCGGCAGATCCTGGCGATAGCGGGTGATGGTGCGGTATTTCAGTCGCAGCTGCGCGGCGCGGCTGGTTGCCTGAGCCACCTCGGTACCGTAGGGCAACTGCCCGCTCAACAGCTGATAGGCAATCACCCCCAGCGAGAACAGGTCCGACTGCGCAGTCCCCGGATAACCGAGAAAATACTCCGGCGCTGTGTACTGGCGCGTGCCCAGTATCAACGCCGTGTTGTCAGACTGCATTTCATCCAGCCCGGCGACGCTGACCGAGCCGAAATCAATGATGGTCACCGTGCCGACAGGATCAATCATGATGTTCTGCGGGCGCAGATCCTGGTGCAGCATATCCAACCGATGAAACGCCCTGAGTCCTCTGGCTATCTGCTCGATAATATTGCGCACTGCCTGCAGGTCAGGCCGCGGATGATCCAGCATCCATTGCCGCAGTGTCTGTCCCTCAAGATACTGGCTGACGGTATACAGATAACCCCGCGAACGGGTCTGGGCTGCGGCCTTGAGCACGTGGGGATCATGAATGCGCCGTGCCACCCACTCTTCCAGCATCAGCCGCTCCAGATACGCCTGGTCCTCGCGCAGATCAATCGAGGGCACCTTCAGGATCACCCGCTCGGCGGACGCATTGTCCGTGGCCAGATAGACATGGCTGCGGCTGCTGGCATGCAGCTCCCGCTCGATGGTGAAGCCTTCGAACTGCGCACGGCTTTCCAATAGCGGTGCTGGCGGCAGCTCCGTCAGGTGCTGGCTGAACTCCAGTGCCGTGCGCGTCGGCAGCGCGTCCACACGCAAGAGTTGCACCGTGAGATTGTCGGCACTGCCCTGGGCCAGGGCGTGGTCGAGCAGGGAGCGGGCGGCGCTGTCCAGGTCATCCCCATGCGCCTCGATCACCCTGGCCAGTGTGGCCGGACCAACGAACTCATACAGCCCATCGGTCGCCAACATGAACATATCGCCCTGCTCCACTGCCAGGGTCTTGTGATCAATCTCCAGATGCTGGCTGATGCCCAGCGCACGGGCCAGATAACTGGTGTCGGCGGCGACCCGCAGACGGTGATCGCGGGTCAGTTGCTCCAGCTCGCCACCGCGCAAGCGATAGATACGCGAGTCGCCGACATGGAACAGATAGGCCGTGGCCGATTTGATGATCAGCGCACTGAAGGTACAGACATAGCCGCGCTCATTGTCGTAGCGGTGTTCGCTCTGGCGGGTCTGGGAATACAGCCAGGAACTGGTCGCGGCCAGCACCCGCTGGGCCGACTGGCGTACCGACCAGGCATCCGGGGTGGAGTAGTAGTCCACCAGAAAGCCGGTCACCGCAGTCTGGCTGGCAATATGGCTGACGCTACTGGAGCTGATGCCATCGGCCAGCGCCAGTGCGATCCCCTTCAAACCCACCTGCGGCTCCGCTGGGATGCAGGCGCCGTGAAAGTCCTGATTGACCGCCTTGCGCCCCCGATCAGAAGCCTGACCGAGGGCGATCTGCAGACCCTGCTGTGCCCGGGTCCGATCAAGCATCAACAGGCTGGCGCAGTTGAGTGCGCTTGGGTGCGGTCCGGATATGCGTGGTGTACAGGGTCAGGCCGGTGAAGGCCAGGCCACCGACCAGGTTACCCAGTGCAGTGGGGATCTCGTTCCAGATCATGTAATCCATCACCGAGAAGTCGCCGCCCATGATCATGCCGAAGGGGAACAGAAACATATTCACCACCGAATGCTCGAAGCCCATGTAGAAGAACAGCATCACCGGCATCCACATGGCGATGGCCTTGCCACTGACCGTGGTGGAAATCATCGCACCGACCACACCCAGCGAGACCATCCAGTTGCATAGCATGCCGCGCAGGAAGATGGTCGCCCAGCCGGCGGCACCGTATTCGGCGTAGCCCAGGGTACGACTCTCACCGATATGCGAGATCTTCGCGCCCACTTCACCGGCATCCACGGAGAAGCCATAGGTGAAGACAAAGGCCATCATCACCGCCACGGCCAGCGCCCCGGCAAAGTTGCCGAGAAACACCCAACCCCAGTGGCGCAGGATGCCCGCCGGGGTAACACCCGGGCGGCGATCCAGCAGCGCCAGCGGGGTCAGCATGAACACCCCCGTCAGCAGATCAAAGCCCATCAGGTACAACATGATAAAGCCGACCGGGAAAAAGGCCGCGCCCAGCAGCGGCGAGCCGGTCTGGATGGTCACGGTAATCGCAAACACCGCCGCCAGCGCCAGGATGGCACCCGCCATAAAGGCGCGGATCAGCGTGTCGCGGGTGGACATGAACAGCTTGGACTCGCCGGCATCGACCATCTTGGTGACGAATTCGGCAGGGACGAGATAGGACATGGTGGTATTCCTTTTGTAAGAGTCAGATGTTCATGGCGCTCTGATTGCCCGGCGAGAAAATCTCCACCCGGTCACCTTTGAGCCGCACCGGCCAGGCCTGCAACGCCAACTCCGGCTGCTCCAGACAGAGCCCATCCTCCAGGCGAAAATGCTGTTTGTAGAGCGGTGACGCCACCACGGCGACACCCTGGATATGCCCGATCATGCCCCGGCCGATGACGTTGGCCGCCGACTGCGGATCGCGGTTATGCAGGGCGTACACCCGCTCGCCACCCTCCGCCTCGGGCAAATGGAAGAGGGCAATCTGCGCGCCAGCGAACCAGGCGACCACGCCCGAGTTGGGCACAAGATCCTGCCGATGACACAGCGAATGCCAGTTGGCTGTCGGGTGTTTCGAGTCGATGGTAAGTGCATGTGCATGAGTCATCAGAGTGCCTCCTCGGTAACAGGGATCAGTTTCAGCTCATTGGCGCGCGCCGGACGGCGCTGGCCACGTTCCTTGACGAAATGGATATCCGGGTCGCCGCGCTGGTCGTTGACGAAGGTGCGGAAGCGCTTGAGTTTCTCCGGATCATTGAGCGTATTGGCCCACTCGCATTCATAGCGGTCCACCACCAACTGCATCTGTGCTTCCAGCTCGGTGGCCAGCCCGAGGCTGTCGTCAATGACCACCTGCTGCAGGTACTCAAGCCCACCCTCCAGGCTCTCGCGCCAGGTCGAGGTACGCTGCAGCCGGTCGGCGGTGCGGATGTAGAGCATCAGGAAGCGATCGATGTAGCGCACCAGGGTCTGGTCATCCAGATCGGTGGCGAAGAGTTCAGCGTGGCGCGGACGCATGCCGCCGTTGCCCGCCACGTAGAGGTTCCAGCCGCGATCGGTAGCGATCACACCAATATCCTTGCTCTGCGCCTCGGCACATTCGCGGGTGCAGCCGGACACGCCGAACTTGATCTTGTGCGGCGCGCGCAGGCCCTTGTAGCGGTGCTCCAGCATCAGCGCCATGGCCACGCTGTCCTGCACTCCATAACGGCACCAGGTGCTGCCGACGCAGGATTTGACCGTGCGCAGGGATTTGCCATAGGCATGCCCGGTCTCGAAACCGGCAGCAATCAGCTCGCCCCAGATATCCGGCAGGTCATGCAACTGGGCACCGAACAGATCGATACGCTGGCCGCCGGTGATCTTGGTATAGAGATCGTACTTACGCGCTACCTCGCCCAGCACGATCAACTTGTCCGGGGTGATTTCGCCGCCGGCAATGCGCGGCACCACCGAATAGGTGCCGTTCTTCTGCATATTGGCCATGAAGGTGTCGTTGGTTTCCTGCAACTGCACCAGCGCCGGGTCCATGATCGACTCGTTCCAGCAGGAAGCGAGGATCGAACCCACCGCCGGCTTGCAGATATCACACCCCAGATCGCCCTTGCCATGGCGGGCCAGCACCTGCTCGAAGCGCGTGATGCCCTCGACACGGATTATGCCGTAGAGCTCTTGGCGGGTATGGGCAAAATGCTCGCACAGGCTGCGATCCACCACCACACCGCGAGCGCTCAGCTCATGCTCGAACACCTGCTTCAACAACGCACTGCAACCACCGCAGCCGGTACCCGCCTTGGTCACAGCCTTCAATTCCCCCAGCTCGGTCACACCGGCATCGACCTGACAGCACACCGCGTCCTTGCTGACGTTATGGCAGGAGCAGATGGTGGCGGAGGCCGGCAGCGCATCAACGCCCAGCGCCGGACTATCTGCGGAATGCGGCAGGATCAGGCTGGCCGGGTCTTTCGGCAGCTTGATGCCGTTCTGCGCATACTGCAGCAAGGTATCGTAATAACTGTTATCGCCGATCAGCACCGCACCGAGCACGTACTGCCCGTCCGCAGAGACCACCAACCGGCGATAGGTGGCGCTGGCCTCGTCGATAAAACGGTAACTACGTGATCCTGGCGTTGCGCCTTGTGCATCGCCGATGGAGCCGACATCGACCCCGAGCAGCTTGAGCTTGGTCGACATGTCAGCGCCGGTGAACGGCTCGCTTGCCTGATCACTCAACTGAGCGGCGACCAATCGCGCCATCTGATAACCCGGCGCGACCAGTCCGAATACCTGACCATTCCAGCTCGCGCACTCCCCCACCGCATAAATGGCAGGGTCACTGGTGCGACAGTGATTGTCCACCACTACCCCGCCCCGCTCGGCCATATCCAGACCTGCGCTGCGTGCCAGCGCATCCTGCGGCCGAATACCAGCGGAAAACACCACCAGATCGGTTTCCAGATACTCACCGTCAGCGAAGTTCATCCGCCAGCGATACTCTTCGCCCCCAGTGACCTCGCTGGTGGCACGGGATAGATGCACCGTCACGCCCAGCGTCTCAATCCTGGCCCGCAGCGCAGCGCCCCCTTCGCCATCCAACTGCACCGGCATCAGCCGTGGTGCAAACTCCACCACATGCGCCTCCAGCCCCAGAGAGCGCAAGGCATTGGCCGCCTCCAGCCCGAGCAAACCTCCGCCGACCACCACACCCCGCCGTGCGCCATCGGCGGCCGTGCGAATGGCATCCAGATCATCCAGGGTGCGATAGACCAGTCGGGAAGTACCCTCGGCACCCGCAATCGGCGGCACAAAGGGAAAGGAGCCGGTAGCGAGTATCAGTTGATCGTAGCTGGTGCGGCCGCAGGCGGTGACTACTTGTTTATTGTCGCGATCAATCTGCAGAACAGGCGAGCCGAGATGCAGATGTACACCCGGTTGTTGATACAAAGTCGGCTGCCCCAAGGCCAGCGAGTCGGCATCACGCCCGCCGAAGTACTCGGACAAGTGCACCCGGTCGTAGGCCCGCTGACGCTCTTCACCGAATATATGGATTTCATAACGAGACAATGCATCCAGCGCGATCAGTTGCTCGACGCAGTGATGGCCCACCATGCCGTTGCCGCTGATGACCAGCATTTCCCGCCGGTTTGAAGTGACATCCCCGCCCATAAGTTTTCCCCTCTTCGCTGCAACTTACCTTTGCAAGACCCAGAGCAAGTGGCGTGCCAGTCAGCGAAAACGCATACAAATACGCCTCACATACCGCGTGGCGTAGGGGCTGGGGGATTTATTGAGGGAGGGGAAACCGTATAGGAGGATCTCGAATAGACCGGAGAAATTGGGCCCTGCCTGAACCATGTCAGCGCAATACAGCGCTTGCAGGGCCTGCTTTGGTGCACGGAGTATCAGCCTTCGTCTGACGAATTGGCCGCGGAAGAAGATGGCATCAGCGGGCGCTCACGGGGGTCGGCGATATCGATACCCAACTGGCGGAAGCGCTCGAGCACACGTCGGTTGATCTCCCGCTGAACGCCCCAGCGGCCCTTGTCGGTACAGCGCATCTGGCCGGCCAATGTGACCATGGAACCATCCACGGCATCCACACCCCAGATTTCCATATCCGCCAGAATCTGTGGAGAGAAAACCGGATCGTTACGCAGTGCTGCGCCAATGGCCTTGAGCTCGCTGATGGCCTGGTTGATATCGGTATCATAGCTGACACTGATGCGCACGGCAGCATTGCCGATGCCACGATTGGCGTTGTTCACAGTGGTCACCGAGCTGAACGGAACGATATGCAGCGAGCCGTTACCCGCGCGCAGTCGCACGGTGCGGATCGACAGGTTCTCTACTGTGCCCTCCACGCCCGCTACCGTCACCGAATCGCCAACCTGCATGGCGTTCTCCATCAGCAGGAACATCCCGGTAATGAAATCCTGCACCAGCTTCTGCGAGCCGAAACCAATGGCTACACCGATGATGCTCGCACCGGCGATCAAGGGTGTGGTATTGACGCCGATCTGGTTCAGCGTCGTCAGGCCGACGATCAGCGCGATCAGTATAAGCAGGCCGGCACGGAGCATGGGCAGGAGCGTATTAAGTCGCGCAGCACGTAATAGATCACCCTGCTCGCGCCAGCGAGTAATGCGCTTCTGAATGGAAGAGTTGGTCGCTTGCCAGATCACCAGGGCAATTGCCACGGCAATGAAAATGGTGACAAAGGCGGAGGCCAGGCTGCTGCCAATGGTGCCGGGGGCGAACCATTGCAGCGCATTCAATCCCCAGGCCTGCAGCAGAGCCACCAGGGTCGCTGCGGTGATCACCAGCGAGACCAGCCAGCGCAGCAGCGGATAATACTGTTCGGCCAGTTGGCTACGCAGCGTGTTGTCGTCTGGGCTCGGCTCATCCGGCACGTCCTCACTGATACCAGCCAGGCGGCCCAACGCACCGAGAACCAGTACCGCAGCCAGACGGCCCAGCACAATGATGGCTGCGGACATGCCAATGAATTCGAGCAGTTTGGTAAAGCCATCTTCGATGCGCAACGCCCAGACGACCCAACCGCCCATGATCAGCACCGCCATCAACAGCGGCCAGATACCGGCCAGCCAGCGCCGCAACGTATATATCGCACCGTCCCGCTCAGGTGCACCGGCAATCCACACTGCCACGGACTCACGGAAGCGGAACACAAGGAAGATCAGTGTCAGATGGACCAGCAGGGAGGTCGTTTTGACAATCACCAACTGGGCTTCAGGGCCGGTACCGAGGATGCCGAGCGCATTACCTATGGCAACGCCAAAGGTGGCGAGAATGACTAGCCGCCGCGTCCAGCGATGGATCTGCTCAGCGGCAAAATCACCGAGTTGGATGATACGCAGACAGGGGTCGGCAGGTGCCAGTAACAGGCGCACGACGGCCATGACGACACGGGTGATCACATAGGCATAGATAAATTCACGGGTAACCAGGTGGGTACGCGCATCCAGTCCGGGCAGGAGCTCCAGAACCAGCGCCGCGATGCCGAAAAACAACCCCAATGGCAAAAGATCCAGCACAAAGCCAGCCAGCGCAAAGGGCAATCGGCGCAACGCCTTGAGTTCAGATTCAACAGGTGGTGCGGCAGTCAACATTGAAGCGGCTGGAACGGGCCGCTCGGCAGGCTCCAGCGTGGAATCTGCGCCGGAATCATGGGCACCGACCCGCACCGCTTCCACATATTCCACACCATCGCGCTGGGCCTGGACCAGCGCGGTATTGCTGTCGAGCGGGCGCAATGCGGCGAGAACAACGGGGTCGGTGATGTCCGGAATGAGCGGGACAGGGGCCGGTACAGGCACCCGCAACTCTGCCTGGTTGGCGCTGGCCAGCAGGCTGCGCACCGATCTGCGCAACACCCGGCGCAGCAACCATTCCAGACACAAGCCGACACCAAAGACGATGCCCAGATCGATCAGCGTCTGCAACGCCAACATATGGCCCACCTCATTCAGGAAGGTGGTCTGGAACCAATGAGGTAAGTCCCCCAGCGCCTGGGCAATCCGCTTCAGTTGTGCGCGCAAACCATCAGCCCAACCGCCGATCTGGGCCAACGTGCGGGCAACCAGACCATCGGCTTCCAGCGGCACAATGGTACTTAATGGCGTTTCCGCTTCCGCGGCAGGTGCCTCATCGTCGACCGGTGCCTCGCTGGCAATGACCTCCAGCGCCCGCACCACCTCATCCCGCCGCTCGTCATCCTGCAGCGTATCGAGCACCTGCCGCGCTTGTGCCGGATCCAACTCTGTTTGGTCAGCCGTTTGTGCCGACACCGCAGCAACCGGCACGAACAGCAGAGCCAGCAAAAACACAACAAACCCAGGCAGTTTCGGTCTCAGCATAATGTCCGTCCATAATAAACACTGTCGGTCCGGCAAGCAGGCCAGCGGTTTACTATTCGAGCCATTAATGCCGTTTGGGTTCAGCTTTATGCCAACCGCGCGTCCAGGCTGTTCTGAGCCAACCGCCTGGCCTGATCTTCTGTCATTCCCAGGCTCTCATGCAAAGCCATGAAGTTTTCATTCACGTAGCCGCCGAAGTAAGCCGGATCGTCAGAGTTCACCGTGACGTTCACGCCCTGCTCCAACAGAGTCAGAATATTGTGGTCTCGCATATCATCAAACACACGCAGCTTGATGTTGGACAAAGGGCACACGGTCAGCGGGATCTGCTCGTCTATCAATCGTTCAATGAGCTCAGGATCTTCCGCTGCGCGTACACCGTGATCAATGCGGTTGACCTTGAGCAGATCCAGCGCCTGCCATATGTAGTCCGGCGGACCCTCTTCGCCCGCATGAGCGACCGCCAGGAGCCCTTCGGCGCGGGCCTTGGCAAAGACCCGTTCGAACTTGCTGGGCGGATGTCCGAGCTCTGAACTATCGAGCCCGACGGCAAAGAAAGCATCCCGATATGGCAAAGCCTGGGCGAGCGTCTCGAAGGCGTCGTCCTCGCTCATGTGCCGCAGAAAGCTGAGAATCAGCCCGCCCCCGATACCCAGCTGCTCTTTACCATCACGCAGGGCTGTGGTTATTCCCCCGAGAGCCACCTCGAATGGAATGCCTCGCTCAGTGTGCGTCTGAGGGTCGTAAAACGGCTCGACATGCACCACTCCCTGCGCCTGGCAGCGCTGGAGGTAGGCCCAGGTAAGATCGTAGAAATCTTGCTCCGTGCGCAGAACATTCGCGCCCTGATAATAAAGATCGAGGAATTCCTGGAGATTGCCAAAGGTATAAGCCCGGCGCAGGGCATCTACATCCGCCCATGGCAGTTTGATACCGTTGCGCCCGGCAAGATCAAAGAGCAGTTCTGGCTCGAGGGAGCCTTCGAGATGCATATGCAGCTCTGCCTTGGGTAAAGCTGCCAACCATTTTTCGTCCACTGTTACCTCCGCGCCGAGACGCCACCCGACCAGCAGAAACAAAAAAACCCCACACCATTTTCCGGTTGTGGGGCGTTTTGTTGGATAGCAATCAAAAACTGGAAGTCATTGATTGCCCCGTCATTTGGCGGAGAGTCAGGGATTCGAACCCTGGGAACAGTTGCCTGTTCAACGGATTTCGAATCCGTCCCGTTCGACCACTCCGGCAACTCTCCAAGTCGGCGCGCATGATAGCAGTTTCACCCCGACCGATAAAGCGTTAAGACAGCGGAACACCCAGTCTTTGAGCGACTTCTTCGTAGGCTTCGATCACGCCACCGAGGCCCTGACGAAAGCGATCCTTGTCCATCTTCTTACGGGTTTCCTTGTCCCACAGGCGGCAGCCGTCGGGGCTGAATTCGTCGCCGAGGACGATTTCGCCCTTGAACACACCGAATTCCAGCTTGAAGTCCACCAGCAACAGGCCGGCGTCATCGAACGCCTGCCTGAGGACGTCGTTGACCTGCAGGGTCAGTTCGCGCATACGCACCAGCTGCTCGGCTGTCGCCCAGCCGAAGGTAACAACGTGCGATTCATTGATGAAGGGATCGCCCCTGGCGTCGTCCTTGAGGAACAGCTCAAAGGTCGGCGGAGCCAGTTCCTGGCCTTCTTCGATGCCCAGGCGCTTGACCAGGCTACCGGCAGCGTAGTTGCGCACAACACACTCAACCGGAATCATGTCGAGTTTCTTGACCAGGCATTCGGTGTCAGACAGCAGTTGGTCGAACTGGGTCGGTATACCGGCGTCCTGCAGTTTCTGCATGATAAAGGCATTGAAGCGGTTATTGACCATGCCCTTGCGTTCCAGCTGTTCGATCTTCTTGCCGTCGAAGGCTGAGGTATCGTTGCGGAACAGGAGAATCAGGCGGTCCGGGTCGTCGGTGGTGTAAACCGATTTGGCCTTGCCGCGATAGAGTTCAGTGCGTTTTTCCATTATCGGCTCCTGATGCGCGCGAAATGATGGTGATGGTTCATAGGGCCTCTTCTTCCAGCAACACAGGTCGTGAAACGTCAACAGACCCTATGTTCTGCCAAGGCAGGCCCTGATTCTGTACTGCCAGCCGCAACTCGCCCTGCCAGCCATCCAATACTCTGGACAGCTCGCCAAGGGCCAGCTCCGGCCGGTTGTTCTTTTCACTGATGTGGGCGATCGCAACGTGTTTCAGCGCGCTCATGTCGATCGATTCGAGCAGTCCCGCTGCCTGCTGATTGCTCAGATGGCCGAGGCTGCCCCCTACCCTGGCCCGCAGAAACGGCGGATAGGGGCCGTTGGCCAACATCATCGGATCATAGTTGGCTTCCAGAAAAAGCGCATCCAGGCCGCTGTACATTTCCGTGATCAACGGTGTGATCATGCCGGTGTCGGTAAGCACACCCAACCGGTGATTGCCGCTGTCAAAGATGAACTGGCAGGGTTCCCGCGCATCATGGGGTACCGGAACCGGCGTGACTCGGAGGTCACCGATGACCAGATCCTGTCCGAAGCGGATCAGCTCGACCGGCAGCTCCGTCTCCCCCATGCCAAGGTAGGTGCCGGCCGTCATGTATACCGGCAAGCTATAACGCCTGGCCAGGCGCTCGACGCCCTTGATATGGTCCGAATGCTCGTGAGTAACCAGTATGGCCGTCAGCTGCCGAGGGCTCAGCCCAGCTGCAGCCAGCCGCTGTTCGGTGGCGCGCAAACTGAAGCCACAGTCCACCAACAGCCGGGTCCGGCCATGTTCAATCAGAGTGGCGTTGCCTCGACTGCCACTCCCGAGCGAGCAATAACGCATTTCAGTTCAAATTGTCATGAATCCGGCGGAGCAGTTCCCTGGCCTGGCTGGAGTCGGTGCTGGTGTCGATACTGTCTTCCACGGTGACCTGGACGCGGTTACTCACCGGTGTCAAACGCACCTGGGTACGCTGCGCGCCTTCCTGCTCAGGCGCCTTGTCACGACCGAACAAACGACCGAAGAAGCCGGGTTTGTCGTCCTCGACAGCGCTCTGCTCAGGGTTGACGTAGTACACACCGGCGCTGCGGTTGATATCGGCAACCTGGATGTCCGCCTTGGCCAACGCCTGGCCGACCGCTGCCCAGGCACGATTGAAGTCGCTGGGGATATTCAGCACCGGATTGCCGGCACCGTCCTGACCCAGGGTACTGCGCCGCGCTGCCGGAGCATCACCCACGGTCGACAATGCAGCCGAATCCAACTCGCCGGTTTGGCTCAGATAGGTTTCCAGTTCGGCCAGTACAGCGCGCTCAAGGTTGCTATTATCCGAAGCAGCAGGCCACTCGGTCCGGTCGCTGCCCCGGCTACGCTGCATGTGCAGCACCCTGATTTCGCTGCTGCCCGACTGCACGCCCGGCTCTACCCGAATACGGAAACGCTGTTCCTGACCATCGGTGCGACGGTTGGGCCCAACCGCGGGCAGCAAACGGCGCATCAAGGCGTTATCAGCATCTTCGTCAAAGGCCAGCCAAGCGGTTTCCATTTCTCCCAGAGTGGCGGATTCGCCAGCTACAGGAACCTGATATTCAGTCAGAAACTGTCGCACCTGAGGCCACAGGCTGGCCGGTGGGCGTTGCGCCAGCAGCCAACGGTCACCACCGTTCTGCTGCATGGAAAATTCGCTGAAATCCGCACCGACATTCAGAGCTTGCGGGCGCGGTAACTGAAATTTGCCTTCGTTGGCGACGCCAAGCTGACCGGGAACCGGCAGCAGATCACCTATGGGCTTGCTGTTCAACTCAGCAGGGACTGTCATTCGCGGCTCGATGACGGCGGACTGATAATCCGAACCGCGGTCACGGAAATAACCATCTTCACCGAACAGATAACCACAGCCGCTCAGGACAGCGCTGATCGCTACCAGGGTCAGTGCATTGAGCACAGGCTTCATTTGGAATTCCTTGATTGTATGGATCCTCAGGGTCACAGCAGGCCGCACTGCTGCATGGCCTCGCGTACTACCGGTTGGCATCCTGCACTGAGACGGGTCAACGGCAGACGCAAGCCATCTTCGATCAGCCCCATCTCGTGCAGCGCCCATTTCACCGGAATCGGGTTGGATTCGACGAACAGCTTCTGATGCAGCGGCATCAGTTGATCATGCAGGCGACGGGCGGTATCGGTATCGCCGCGTAAAGCAGCAGCACATAGATCGTGCATGGCTTTGGGCGCGACGTTGGCGGTAACAGAGATATTGCCTTTGCCACCGAGGAGAATCAGTTCCACTGCGGTAGCATCGTCCCCAGAGTAGACCGCCATACGCTCTCCAACCCGCTCGATCACTTCACGGGCACGCTGCAGGTCGCCTGTGGCCTCCTTTATACCGATGATATTGGGGATGTCGGCCAGCCGCACTACGGTATCGGGCAGCATGTCACAGGCGGTGCGCCCCGGCACGTTGTACAGAATCTGCGGAATGGCCACAGCTTCGGCAATGAATTTGAAGTGCTGGTAAAGCCCTTCCTGGGTGGGCTTGTTGTAGTACGGCGTGACCAGCAGGCAGGCATCAGCACCCACGCTGCGCGCGGCTTCGGTCAGCTCGACCGCTTCACTGGTAGAGTTGGCTCCCGTCCCGGCAATGACCGGGATGCGCCCCGCGACCTGATCGACCACACGGCGGATGACCTCCTTGTGTTCGTCCATATCCAGCGTGGCGGATTCGCCCGACGTGCCGACCGCGACGATACCATCGGTGCCCTGCGCCAGATGGAAGTCGATGATACGCTCAAGCGCTTGCCAATCCAGGCTGCCACGCGAATCCATGGGGGTTACCAGCGCCACAAGGCTGCCTGAAATCATGCAAGGGGCTCCACAAGAAATAGATTGATCAGCAATGGTACTTTCGCCATGGTTCCAGCACAAGGGACGGCGGCTGCGTTAAGCCTATAAACAGTAGTAAAACTGATGGTTGAACCCCCGGCGACAGACGGGGACAATAGACAGCTTGTCGGTATGCTCTCGTCTGGGCTACCGGCCCGGCAATTCAGTCTTCGAGGAATACTATGTCCACAGTGCCCAGCCCCCAGGAGCAATTTCTGGTGATCAATGCCATGGGGCAACAAACCACTGCAATGGCCAGCATGTTGACGCGCCTGTGCATGGAGCAGCGTTGCCTGATTGTCAGCAGCCGTATGAGCCGCCACGGAACCTGCACTGCCCTTCTTTTACAGGTGAGCGGCAACTGGGATGCCCTGGCTCGACTGGAAACGCTGTTGCCGGCACTGGCCAAGCGCGAGCACTTGACACTATCACTGTATCGCAGCAATGCGCTGGAAGAGCGTCCTTCGGCGCTGCCCTACAATGTCTTCGTCACAGCTGCCCAGCGGCCCGAACTGGTTGCCGAGCTGTGCTCCTTTTTCCAGCACCTGGAGATCGACATCGAGGAGATGTTCAGCTTCACCTATATAGCCCAACACACCGGCACCGCAATGTTGAACCTGACGCTGACCATTGCCATCCCGGTCAAGACCCAACTCAGTTGGCTGCGCGAGCAGTTCCTCGACTTCTGCGATGAACTCAATCTGGACGCCGTAATGGAACCCTGGCGCCCCCTTCACTGATTCGATAACGAGGCTGTCAATGAGCATCAAACCGGATTCCACCCTGCCCGATTTCACGGCGCAGGCCACCAGTGGCAAGACCATCACTCTCTCGGAGTTGACTGGCAAGAAGCTCGTGCTCTATTTCTACCCCAAGGACCACACCCCCGGCTGCACTACCCAAGGCCAGGATTTTCGGGATATGCATGAGCAGTTTCTGGCGGCCGATACCCTGGTACTTGGCGTCTCCCGCGACAGTCTGCGCACCCATGAGAACTTCCGCACCAAACAGAGCTTTCCCTTCGAGCTGATCAGTGATTCTGACGAAAGTCTGTGCCGACTGTTCGATGTGATCCGCAAGAAGAAACTCTATGGCAAGGAATACGAAGGAATCGAGCGCAGCACCTTCCTCATCGACCGTAAAGGTGTATTGCGCCGCGAATGGCGCAAGGTGAAGGTGCCGGGCCACGTCGCCGAAGTGCTCCAAGCGGCGCGCGAACTGGCGTAATGCTGTATCCCGGGCAGCCTTCACGGCTGCCTTGTTCAGGTTTCTCAACGGCATCCCGTCTGAAAACCCCACGCTTACATACGTATCACTTGTCCAACGTCACCCGAATGCTTTCGCTCAATGCCTTCCAGCGCGGCAGGACATCCTCCGGCGGCGGGGTGAAGTCGGTGAGGTTGTCCAGTCCTTTCTGGAAGGTAAATACCTGCACCGCAATCAGCGGATTGAGTAACCCGCCGGTATGTGCCAAGGCAAACCAGGCCCGTTCCCGTTCACCAGACTCCGGCTTGGGATCAAGGCGCCAGCCTTCCAGGCCGGCCAGCCGGTCACCGATATAACTGGGTTCGATAAAACGGGTCAGCTTCCATTTGGTGCCATCGTAGCCGGGGCGGTAGTCGGTGTCATAAGTGCCCAGGGTGGGCTGGGTGTTCCTGGGATCCCCAACTGAGGCGGTCACCAGGGTAAATATCACATTGGGCGTACTGGTAAAACGCAGGCTGTTCTTGATCGAATAGGCGGTCTTGCCATCATCGGCAATAAAACCATAGGGAAAGCAGATACCCGTGCCTTCAGGTACTTCATATAGTTCACGCGGATGAAAGCGCGCCAGCAGATCCTTGAACGCTTCGGCACCCGTTCCATCAACAGCTCCCTGGCGCATGGCGAAGTAGTAGACCCTCTGGTTGCGGTACAGGTAACCGAAGCCCGGATATTTACCACCAAGGAAGTAGGCGTCGGGGATACCGAGGTCGTGTTCTCTAGGGATGGCCAGCGGAATATCTTTTTCAACAGCCGCTATTTTTTCCAGACGGTCAGTCACCAGCGCTTTCGGGTAATCACCGGTTTCAAACTGCTTCAACAAGCGCTTATGCGTTTCTAAATCATTTAATAGGTGTTTTTGATACCGCATGCCAGTGCCTTTCTCATAGCCAACAGCAGCTTCAAATTCCGAGCGCTCGACAATATCACTGACGTAAATAATCAGGCCCTTGAAATCATAGGACGCAAGGTCGCCTTTCGCGCCGACCTTCAAACCAAAGCCATGTCCACCGCCGTCCGAAACTCGATGGATGTAATCAGCATGAAAGGTGGCCCACTCCATTTCTTCCGGCACATCAAAGGTCAGGCGGCCGAGACATTCCTGTCGGGGTGTGTCCGCCAGCGCAAAACCGAGGGGCAGGCAAACGATAACTGTAAAAATAAGCCTGATCATGTGGCTGAGTCCCTTTGTAGTGGTCTAATGAAACCGGACACCAACTAGGCGACAATACTCGCCATTGAGAGGTGTTCGATGACAAGAAAGCGACGTACTTTTACCCCTGAATTCAAACAGGAAGCAGCCAGCCTGGTGCTGGACCAAGGCTACAGCATTACCCAAGCCAGCACATCGCTGGGCGTGGTTGAAAGCGTCCTGCGCAAGTGGGTTAAACAGCTCACTGAGGAGCGGCAGGGTGTCACCCCTAAAGGCAAAGCCATGACACCAGAGCAGCAGCGCATTCAGGAGTTGGAAGAGCGGTGCCGGCGGCTGGAGATGGAGAAGACCATCCTAAAAAAGGCTACCGCTCTCTTGATGTCGGACGACTGGAAACGTACACGCTGATTGACCAGTTGAGAGAGCAGGCCCCCGTTGACATGGTGTGCGCAGCCTTTGATATCAACCGTTCCTGTTACTACGAACACCGCCAGAGGATACAGCGTGTGGATGCTGAGCGTGTAGCCCTGAGGGCCCAGATTAACGAGCTGTTCAACAAAAGCCGCAGCTCGGCAGGTAGCCGCACCATCAAGGACATGCTGAACGATCAAGGCGTCGGCATCGGCCGCTTCAAGGTGCGCCGTTTGATGGGAGAGCTTGGCCTGATTTGTAAGCAACCAGGCCCCCATAAGTACAAGCAGGCCACCGTGGAGCGGCTAGATATCCCCAACCGTTTGGACCGGGAGTTCGATGTGGCGCAACCAGATCAGGTCTGGTGCGGTGATATCACCTATATCTGGACCGGGCAGCGCTGGAGTTATCTGGCGGTGGTACTGGACCTGTATGCCCGTCGCGTCGTCGGCTGGGCCATGTCTGACACCGCTGATGCGGACTTGGTGGTACAGGCCTTGGAGCATGCGTGGGAGCAGCGTGGGCGCCCTCATGGGGTGATGTTCCATTCTGACCAAGGATCACAGTATGCAAGTCGCAAGTTCCGGCAGAGGCTGTGGCGCTTCCGTATGGTGCAAAGCATGAGTCGTCGAGGCAACTGCTGGGATAATGCTCCTATGGAGCGGCTGTTCCGCAGTCTGAAAACGGAATGGATACCGCCGATGGGGTATCACAGCCTGGCAGCTGCCCGGAAGGATATCAGCAACTACCTGATGGGGTACTACAACCAGAAGCGTCCCCACGCCTTCAATGGCGGGCTCGCTCCGGCGGTGGCCGAAGAAAAACTTAAAACTGTGTCCGGAATCAGTTGACCACTACACTTTGCCCCGGAGTGGCCACTGTTTTATTGGCCGCAAAACGATTGTTTTGTTGTCTGATCAGTTGCGCCAAGATAGTCAGGTTGATACCAGAATCATTATTCTCACCGCGAGTCCATTGAGTCGGTAACTGGCAAATAAATCCTTGTACACCTTTAGGCGCGGCATAGGCTCCGGGCGGCAGATAGATATCGCCTCGCCAGAACGACTCTTCGTAGGGCATAGCCTCCGCCAGATCCCCGCCCGCCCCAAGATCCTTCAGATCTCTGTATGCCCATGTCGGCCATATTGGAGCAGGGAAGCCATCAGAATATCCTGAAATGTCTGGCGTCTTACGCGGCTGAACCTGGCTGATATTACGTGGAATAAAACCAAATATTTCTTCATATAGCTTCGAGTTATCCTCCGCACGCTCCTGAATCGCCCGCCAACTACTCTCCGCCGCTGGTTGGATCAAACAAGCCTCTAGCTCAGTGGCTGGCTGTACTTTGGACGCCTTCGTCAAACTCAACCCGAAGTGCTTTTTCCACAAAGCCACCCGCAGCTCATGCACTGCCTTGCTGACCTGTTGGGGGTTCTTGCCGTCCAGCTTCACCGTGACCGGCGTGCTGTCACGTACGATCACCGCCAGTTCAGAGTCCCGAGGGCCGAGCAGGCTGCGATCGTTGATGTTGGCGCTGCCGAGGATGGCCACACGATCATCAGCGATCAGCAGTTTACTGTGAACATAGATCTGTTCGGTTACTACCCGGCCGTCCAGTTCATCCCATGTGCGCAGGTTAAGCAGGGTCAGATAACAGCTCCAGTCCTGTAGCTCGTAGACCGGACGGTTGTCAGAGCCCCGCCGCTCTATAACCCGCTCTGCCTCGTCACGGCTGAAGCCACGGTCCAATAGCGCGCGGACAGCCATACGTCGTTGAATTCGCTTGATCAGGCTTTGCTCACCGAACGCCAGGCTCTGCATGGTCAGGTGAACCTGATGCATGATGTTGGGTACGTTGAGTGGGCCTTCCGGATGGACGGGCAAGATCATATAGACATGAAATGGCCGATGTTCGTCGATAGCGCGACCAATACGTTCAGCCAACGCTTTACCGATATCGTTGATCACGCCCTGCTGCGGTTCGCCCAAACGATGACTGAGCCAGCCTTGCGCGTTGAGCCCCCACATGCCGAACAACTGGTCGAGAAAGTCGCTGCTTTCCTGGTCAGCGTTGCGTGATATGGCGTCTATTTCTACCCAATCCAGGCGCCAGATATCCCGGGCATCCAAAGCTTCACGCAGGCCCACCCGGAGAACCAGATCCTGACGAAGGGTGCTCGGATCACGCAAGCTCGCCATCGGACCTGAGAGCGGCAGCAAGGGGTTCAGCTCGCCCTCCACACCGAACTCAGTCTGAAAGAACTGATTCTCGATATAGATGAACTGCTGCGCGCTGGAGATCGCCTGCAGCATGGCGCTTTTGCAGTTGGCCTGTATCCCGCGGCTGTCGAACCCAGGAAGCGCCGGCAGATTGACCGCCGCCTGACGGCGACCAGCCTGCTCCTGAGCGAGCATCCTTTCCCCAGCGCTACGCAGTACCTGCACACTGACACCACCGGGCATGGGCTCCGGATAACGGGGAAGCAGTTGCGGGCCTGCAATCCATACCGGGCTGGGCTGTTTCAGATCAAGACGGATAAAGGTATCGGTACTCAGAAAGTGATGCAGACGAGCTTTGCGGATCAGCAAGTTGAGCCAGGTCATGACCGTTTCAAGAGCTTTTTTAACTATCACGGCATGTTGTGGTGCCGGTGTATTGGCCAGATAGGCTTGCTGACCGTTCCATCGATCAATGAAATTTCGCGACAGGTCATATACCGATGGACCGAGCATACTGCAGTGCACGTCCTGCCAGGGCATCCGTGGCTGATCCTTCGCCAGGCAGCCGTTATCCGGGGAGGATAACGGCTGAGCATGCTCAAGCAGATAGGGATAAGGCGCCTGGTTGTCACTCGTCTGCTCCTGCAGAAGGCCGTACAGATGCCAGAGCACTGAGCTACCCAGTTCATTGACCTTGGGTATCAGATCAGCCGGTAACGTATCCAATGACGCGTCAGAAAGCAGCCTGAATACCTGTCCGATATCTGTCTCCGACATCCACAGGTTGATCAGATGAATGCTCTTGATACGCAGTGCCCCGGTCAGATTACCGGGAGTGCTTTGCAGCTCGGCTAACCATTGCTGCAGTCGCTCCTTCAACTCAGGGCTTTCCGACAAGTCATCGACCAATAACTGTATCAGCTCAGCAGTGGCGCGTATGGACCGCTCCAGGAACTGGTACTTGAGCTCCGCAACGCTTCTGCGCCCCCGCTCCAGCGTACCGCCAACCCTCTCCATACCGTGCTGGATGGTCTGCACGATGGGCATCGGAGGCCCCCGGAAGAAATCCAGAGCATGATTGATGCTGTTGCCGACCTGGGCCTTGGAGGGCATCGGAACGGGCCCACCCAGTGCGGGTTTGGACAGATCGAACAGCGCCGCCATGATAAGACCGGTACGGCTGACATGCTCGTCCAGCGCCATCCAGCCGAGCTTGGGCAGGCCCGGATTGTAGGCATCATTACCCAGTCTGCTCGCGCTGTTCAGACTGAAATTGTTGTCATCTCGACGTCCGTAAGCCAGATCAATGCCGCCGACGTAACCCAAGGTGTTATCGATCACCACGCTTTTCTGATGATGTGAAAAGGTCGCGCCGAGCCCTTTCATATCACTCTGCTGAATTGCTGGCGTGCAAAATGCGCGCGGCTCTGCGCCCAACCCCGCGTTCAGCTGAAATATAGCCAATATGGTTTCGATATCATAGGTACCTACGCTGCTGCCGGGGCTCAGCCACGGCATAACATAGACCCGCAATTGCGGCTTGCTGGTCAGCGCCTGATGCAGACATTGCCAGAGCGTACGCTGGCCATCCAACAATACGTCGTAGTTTACCTGCCAACCGGTGATGAAGATGCAGCGTTCGGCTTTGCCTAGCGCACCGGCCAGATCTTTGAAGTAGTCCTCACCCGTGGTGAAGAATTGCACCTGATTACCCGTTCGCTTGGCGGCAAATACCGAGTCGTCGCGGATAAAGTAGTCCGGAGCCGAATAAGCGGCATGGGCGGCGCCATCCCGCTGGTTGATCTGGTTGATTTGCTTGGCATGGGCGGCGCCATCCCGCTGGTTGATCTGGTTGATTTGCTTGGCACGGACGCCGTTGTATGCGGTGGTCTCAGTCATGGTCAATCAACCCTTTGATTGCAGATGGGTATAGAGGTCCGCCGTGGATTTACTGTTCTCTTTGCTTCGCTGCGCAAATAATAGCGAGCTGCATTGCGCTGGACTGGCGCTGTCGCTGTAATCGAGGGCAGCCATGGCTATGCTTTCTGCATGCCAATTGTCCTGTTCGATATGCATGCTCAATTTCACACGCTTGCCTGGGTAGCACAGCCAGATCCAGCTCGAAGCAATAGGGCTGGCTGATGGCTTCGGTGCCTTGAAAGAACAGCACCTTGAAGTCGTGGTCGAGGCGGGGAATGTCGAGCGTGAAATACGCGGTATTGGCCGGGGCGAACATCCTGTGTTCCTTCGTCTGACGAACAAAGGTGCCGTTATATCAGAACCCGTACAGGCGGGCCGACTCGGGGAAAAAGAGGTGTGATGCAGTTGGCAGAAATGAATAATTCGACTAAAACCCTTCTCGAAATTACCCCTCTTCTCTCGCCCCAGCCTTGCGCAACCAATAATGAAACTCCCCATCCTGCTCGTCGGCACGCAGCAACGAATGTCCCGCCAGCTCGGCAAATCGCGCTATATCACGCTGCGAGCCGGCGTCGGTGGCGCATAAATAGAGCACCTGCCCAGAGGCCATACCGTTCAGCGCCACCTTGGCGCGTAGCAGCGGCAGCGGGCAGGAGAGCCCCCGAGCATCTACCGACTGATCAGCCTGCAGTTCATTTTTTTCATCAACCATGCGTACACTCCCGACCATCTGTTTCCGTTTTATCACGGGGCGGCAAGTATACCGCCGCTTGATCGACGGCAGACAATCCGGGCAGAAATGGGTTAGTGTCTAACCATATTTCGTCACCATTTCAGAGTGCGTCCATGCAATGTATCAAAGCGGCCAAAACACCCATCAGAGCCCTGCTGTTCTCGCTGATGGCCGTTATCGCCGTGCCCGCCTCCGCTGAATTCAATCTGCCTTCGCTGGGCGATACCAGCTCGTCGATCATGTCGCGCGAGCAGGAATACCAGCTCGGTCGCGCCTGGCTGTCCATGCTGCGTGGTTCGGTGCGCACTCTGGAAGACCCACTGCTGAAGGATTACATTGAGTCGCATGTGTTCGGTCTGGTGGAAACCAGCCAGCTGGATGATCGACGATTGACCTTCGTTGCCATCAACAGCCCGCAACTCAATGCCTTCGCTGCCCCCGGGGGCATCATAGGGGTCAACGGCGGACTGTTTCTGCATGCCCATATTGAAGCGGAGTTCGCCTCGGTCATGGCGCATGAGCTGGCGCACTTGTCCCAGCGACACTTTGCCCGTGGCCTGCAACATCAACAACAGACCCGTATTCCGCTCATGACCGCAATGCTCGCCAGCATCATCCTCGCTGCCAGTGGCGGTGGCGATGCTGGTTTCGCCGCACTGGCCTCGACTCAGGCAGCGGCGATTCAGGAGCAGCGGCGCTTTTCCCGGCAGAATGAGCAGGAAGCCGACCGCATCGGCCTGCTCAATCTGAAGCAGGCCGGCTTCGACCCCCACGCCATGCCGAACATGTTCGAGCGCCTCGCCAAGCTGAGTCGCTTCAGCCGCACTCCGCCGGAGTTCTTGCTCACGCACCCGGTCAGCCAGTCACGGATCGCCGACTCACGCAACCGCGCAGGACAGCTCAGCAACGATGGCCGACTGGACAGCCTGTACTACCAGATGATGCGCGCCCGCGTACAGTTATTCTACGAGGACAGCCCCGGCCGGGCAGCGCAGCGGTTTCGTGCGCTGCTGGATCAACATGAGGGCGAGCACTCTGCCGCACGCTACGGCCTGGCTTTGGCGCTGATTCGTGGTGGACAATATGAAGCTGCGGAGGAAGAACTGGAGCCTTTGCTGGCCGAGCACCCGAATAACATTGCAGTACAATTGGCCAGAGTAGAGCTGGACAACAGTCGCAACCAACTGGATGGCGCCCTGGCACGCCTCGATCGGCTGCTGCAGGCCCAACCCGACAACTATCCATTGTTGAATGCCAAGGCCGACGTGTTATTGCGCAAGCGCGACTATTCCGCCGCCGAGCGGGTAACAGATCGCCTTGCACGGCTGCGCCCCGAAGATCCGGACGTATGGTATCTGGTATCGGAAATTCGCGGCCTGGCAAAGAATATTCTGGGTGTGCATCAAGCCCGTGCGGAATACTTCATGCTGGCTGGCGACCTGGATCAGGCGGACCAGCAGCTGGAGCAGGCATTGAAGCTCGCCGACAATTTCGTGGTCAGCTCCCGCATCAACGCGCGCCAGGAAGAGGTCGCGCGTCGACGGGAGATCATCAAGAGCTTCTGATCAGAGATTGCGGGTAAAGTCGAGCATCCGTTCCAGTGGGCGTACTGCGGCCGGAATCAACTCCTCCGGTACCAGAATCTCATTGCTGCCCTGCTCCAGGCTTTGCAACAGGCGCGGCAGTGTATTCATCGCCATCCATGGGCAGTTGGCGCAGCTGCGGCAGGTAGCGCCGTCGCCAGCCGTAGGCGCATCGATCAGCCGGCGATCCGGCGCCGCCTGCTGCATCTTGTAGAAGATGCCCTTGTCGGTAGCTACGATGAACGTCGGATTGGGCAACTCGCGAGTGGCATTGATCAGCTGACTGGTTGAGCCCACCACATCGGCCAGTTCGACGACCGACGCTGGGGATTCCGGGTGCACCAGGATCGCCGCCTCGGGATAGACTGCTTTGAGATCCAGCAATGCCTGGGCCTTGAATTCCTCATGCACGATGCAAGCCCCGTCCCACAACAGCATGTCAGCGCCGGTCTGGCTCTGGATATAACCGCCCAGATGTTTATCCGGTGCCCACAGGATCTTCTCGCCCTTGTCCATCAGGCTCTCGACAATCGGCAAGGCGCAGCTGGAGGTAACAACCCAATCAGCACGCGCCTTCACGGCGGCGGACGTATTGGCGTAGACCACCACAGTGCGATCGGGATGCTGATCGCAGAAGGCCGAAAACTCATCGATCGGACAGCCGATATCCAGAGAGCAGGTAGCATCCAGCGTGGGCATCAGTACCCGTTTCTCCGGGCTCAGGATCTTGGCGGTTTCGCCCATGAAACGCACGCCTGCCACCACCAGCGTGCTGGCTGGATGATTCTTGCCGAAACGCGCCATTTCCAGTGAGTCGGAAACACAGCCACCGGTCTCCTCCGCCAGCTCCTGCAACAGCGGATCGGTGTAGTAATGCGCTACCAACACCGCATTATGGGCCTTCAATGCCGCCGCGATGCGCACCTTGTAATCGGCTTTCTCAACATCGCTCAACGGCGCCGGCTGCTTTGCGGCCAGATGGGCCTGCACCAGCAACCTTTCGGAAATCTGAGACATCTAACAACCCCTCCGGGAATGGAACGGGCGACATCATACCACGGTCGCCCTGATCTACCGATGCACAGCGCGAACGCGGCTGGAACTCCCCGCAACGAAGCGAGTCAAGAATTACAAGGGGACAGGCACACACAACAAGGCAGGAATCCCATGTTCAGACACGTACCCGGTCTTTTCTATTCGCCCAGCGCCACCTGGAATCGCATCCACGATGACATCGAACGCAGCCCGTGCAACTTCATTCCGCTGTTGTTGCTCGGCTCACTGATTCCTGCGCTGTGCATCTACTATGGTGCGTCGGTGGCCGGATGGTCGCTCTTCGGCTCGGAACAGCAGAAATTTCTCAGCCAACGCAGCGCCGCCATGCTGGCAGTTGCGGTCTGGCTGGCCTATGTGACCAACATCGTCATCATGGGCTGGATGGTTCGCTGGGTGCTGTTTCGTACCCCAGTACGACCTTCGGCCCTGCGCGGCATGGCATTTGCCACCTTCCTGTCGATGCCATTCATGCTCGGGGCGCTGGCCGCTCTGCTTCCCGAGCGCTGGCTCATCTTGCTGGTCATTCCGATAGTTGCCGGCTATTCAGCGCTGCATTTGTACCTCGGGTTGCCGATCTTCATGCGGCTGAGCAAGACCAAGGCATACTTTCATGCGACCTGCATTCTGGCCGTGGGCCTGCTCACCATGCTGGTGGTCGGCCTGTTCTATCTGGAAAGCTGGCGGGCGCTCGCCCCACCCGGGGATTATCAGGGGATCGAAGAAGAGCGCATCGAGCAGACCTTACCCTGACGTACAGGTCTGCAGAAATACGATAAGGTCCACCTCCTCCGGTTTGAGCCAGCGCCGCCTGGCTCGACCAGCACTCCAGCTCACCTTGTCCAGCTCACCTCTGAGATAAACATCCAGGATCGCGGGATGGATGTAACATTTACGGCACACTGCCGGGGTATTACCCAGCTCGGCGGCAACCAGCTTCACCACCTCGGCCACCGCCTGTTTACTCGGTGAGCGCCCCTGCGCCGTGAGTTCACGCAAGCTGGCTAACGCCAGGGTGCTGCCAGCCCAGGTTCGATAATCCTTGGCAGTGAATTCGGCGCCGGCAATCTCGTGCAGACAGTCATTGATATCCGAGGAACTGACCGAGCAAGCCTGGCCGTCGCTATCCAGATACTGGAATAGATGTTGCCCAGGCAATTCCCGACAGCGGCGCAGTACGCGTGCCAACCGTGGATGACGCAACTTTACCTGATGCTCCACCCCACTCTTGCCGCGGAAACGGAAACGGATGTTGTCGCCACGCAGACTCAGGTGTCGGTTGCGCAGCGTGGTCAAGCCATAGGATTTGTTCTGGCGGGCATATTCCTGATTACCGACACGCACACAGGTTTCATCAAGCAGCATGATGACCGCAGCCACTACTTTTTCACGATTCAGCTGACGAACCCGAAGGCGTTTATCCAACTCTCGACGCAGACCGGACAGGGCATCACCGAAGGCGAGCAGCCGCTCGTACTTGGCTGCATCACGTACTTCCCGCCACAATGGATGATAACGATACTGCTTGCGGCCGCGGGCATCTCGCCCGGTGGCCTGGAGATGGCCAAGAGGATCACGACAGATCCACACGTCCCGATAGGCGGGCGGAATTGCCAATGTATTGATACGTTGAATAATGGCCTTGTCGCGGATGCGCAGACCGTCTTCATCAAAATAGACAGCGGCGCCGCTCAACATCTTTCGGCTGAAACCCGGCGCGCTGTCGGTGACATAATGCAGTGCCGGCGGACACCAGTCTGGGGACTCCGCAGCCGCCGGCATCATATTCTACATCGTTCAGCTGCGGGCGCGTTCAGCATCACGTAGCATCTTCACCTGATCGTGGTTGCGCAACACGCCATCGTACTGACGCTGTACCACCTGACGGATGTCCTCCGGCAAGGCTTTTTCCAGAGCCTTGTGATAACTTTTCTTGGCAACGTCTTCACCCCGTTCGCACTCATTGAGGATCGCCTCGTCATCCTTGCCGGTGATAGCTGATTTCAGATCGACCCAGCGACGGTGCAGGTCGCCGCTGACGCTGGTGCTATCCTCAGGGTCACCACCCAGACGAATTACAATCGCCTGCAGCTCCTGCGCCGCTTTGGCGCACTCTGCGGCGCGCTCACTGAACAGGTTCTTCAGCTCCGGGCGTTTGATGTCTTCGGCACAGGTGCGAAAACCTTCTTCGCCGTCTTTACTGGTTTCAATCAGATCGTTCAGGGTGGAAATCACTTCTTTCGAATCTATGGCGTTCATGAAGTAGCTCCTGCTAATACACTTTGTGAGTGGTACAACAAGTGACCGTAACGGCAAGCTGCGGGTTCAACTTAATTTCTGCGGAAGCATGAGGCGTAAATAATCTGAACAGCCGCTGCGTGCAATCGTCTAATCACATGGGTGTATTCAACCTGATGAGGGATGAGGACGATAAAAATGAATGCCATAGAGCTTTTGAAAGCAGACCACGAGAAGGTGAAGCAACTCTTGGCGGACATCAGCGAAACCACTGAGCGAGCCGTCAAGAAACGCGAGGAGCTGCTGAATAAGATCAAGATGGAGCTGAGTATCCATACCACAATCGAGGAAGAGGACTTCTACCCCGCGTTTAAAGAAGCAGGTGCCAAAGACGAGCTGAAAATGTATTACGAAGCATTGGAGGAACACCGTGCAGTCGAGTCGCTGGTGCTCCCCGACTTGCTGAACACCGAACCCGGCAGTGTCGAATTCTCAGGACGCATCAAAGTCATGAAGGAGCTGCTGGAGCGTAAGCGCTCCATAAACCCCGCCTTGCAACGGGATCAGTAAACAGCGACCTGCCCGCAGTTCCAGGGTAGCAGAGCTTCCAGTTCTTCGGCGTTACTGGCCAGCGGCAGTCGTTCCAACACATACCGCAGCCAGGCATAGGGTTCCTGTCCGTTAGCCTTGGCGGTTTCGACCAGACTGTAGATTAGGGCGCTGGCGTGAGCACCCTTCGGCGTATCGCTGAACAGCCAGTTTTTACGACCGATGACGAATGGGCGGATGGCGCGCTCGGCAGGGTTATTGTCGATCGGTAGGTGCCCAGCCTCGGTGTAGCGGATCAGTTTGCTCCAGTTGCTGGCCAGATAGCCGACTGCTTTACCCAGTGCACTTTGCGGCGTTACCTGACCATGCGTCTTATCCAGCCAGGCTTTGAGCTGAGTCAGTACCGGTTCACTTTTCTGCTGGCGCAGCAGCAGGCGTTGCCCGGCGTTTACATCCTTGCCTTCACGCTCAATGCCGTACAGCTTGTTGATCAGGCTCAGCGCCATATCGGCGCGCCCGGTCTTACCTTTAGGCTGCGCTTTTTGTGCTTCGATGAACTTGCGTCGGGCATGCGCCCAGCAGCCCAGCCGTTCGATGCCGGCTTGTTCGGCCACGGCGTTGTAGCCCGCGTAGTCATCGGTCATCAGGTAGCCTTGATAGCCTTCAAGCAAGCGCAAGGGTACATCCTGGGCACGGCTGGATGTGTAATCAAACAGCACAACCGGATTATCGGGCGGCCCGCCCGTCTGCACCCACATCCAGGATTGACTGGTCGGATCACGATCCGGTTCTTTCAGCACTTGCAGGCGAGTTTCATCGCAGTGGATCAGTGGGCCCGCCAGCAGCCTGTCACGCATTAGGTTGACCAGCGGTTGCAGGTGCTCACTGCTCTGGATGACCCAGCGAGCCAGTGTTTGCCTGGACAGTTCGATGCCGTGGCGACTCAGCACTTTCTCGAAGCGGTGTAGCGGAACGCCATCGACATACTTGGTGGTTAGCAGCATGGCCAGTACGCTGGGGCTGGCCATGCTCTTTTCGATCAGTTGAGCAGGTTTATCGGCAGTGACCGGAGCGGTTTCACACCCCTTGCAGGCGTAGACCTTGCGGATGTGTTTAATCACCCGGATCTGCATCGGGATGATTTCCAGCTGCTCGCTGGTTTCTTCACCGATGGCCTGCTTACGGCAACCGCAGTCACAGGTCAGTTCATGCTCGGGCAGCTCATGTACCACTTCAATGCGCGGCAGTTCTGCTGGTAGCGGCTTACGCTTGCCACGCTTCTTCACCGATACGGGAGCAACCGTTTCTTCGTCATCTTCAGCGGATGTTTCATTGGCCAGGCTTTCGGCTTCGTTGAACATGCCCAGCTGCGGAGAATTCGGATCAGCACTTTGCTCTGACTTGCGCCCGAATAGACGCTGACGCAGCAGCGTGTTTTCTTCCTGCAACTGCGATACGCGAGATTGCATCTGCATCAGCAAATGCTTGAGCTGATCCGGGTCGTTCGGCAGGATGTCGGGGAGCGAAATCATGCCGTGGATTATACCAGCGTCAGGCTACATAACGCGGCCTCAACACCTTGTGCGGTCGGTTACGCCACAGGTCAAAACCGTCGAGCATCCAGTTCAACTCCTCTGCGGTCAGCTCGATAGCATCGTCCCGGATATCCGGTGGCGCCTTGAACCGTTCGGCCTCCAGACGCTTGAGCCAGAGACAGAAACCGTTGCGCTCCCAATAGAGGATCTTAACCCTGTTGCGCGCCCGGTTGAGAAACACAAACAGCACCGGGTCGAACGCCGCCGCCTTTATATCCAGCTCGACCAGGGCTGACAGCCCGTCGATGGACTTTCTGAAGTCCACCGGCTTCGGGTACAGGTAGACTTTTTTAACCTTGGCACCAGGGCGCATCATGAAAAAAACCTCCAGAGGGAATATCGGAGGTCAGCATGGCGCGAACAGAACGTTAGTTGTAGGTGGGGTTTATGGAGCGGTTACGCTGGAGCATCATATCGAAGAAGAGGAAAATGAGATGTTCGCCAACGCCGCCAAGCTGATGAGCGAAGATCAACTTCAGGAGCTGGGCAAACAGATGGAAGAAAAGAAGAACAGCTTGAAGAAAGCGGCCTGAAGACTTGTATAACAGAAGGAAAAGATGGTGGGTCGTGTAGGATTCGAACCTACGACCAATTGGTTAAAAGCCAACTGCTCTACCAACTGAGCTAACGACCCTTTTGATGCGCGATATCTTACTGATTTATCAGCGAAACTCAAGATTTTTTTTGAATATTTTCCGGTGTATCCAACCTGTACACCGGATTTTTCACCCCCTACCAAGCGGGCGTTATTGCAGGTTATTCAGCTCCCGACGCGCCAACTGCGCTGCCGAGGCGTCAGGATGCTTGCTGAGCACTTCCTGGTAGAGTTGCGCCGCCTTGGTCGAGTTACCCAGGCGCCGTTCAACTTCGGCCAGCTTGTACAACGCATCGGCTTGCTTGCGGTGGCCGGCGTACTGGCTCACCACTTTGGCAAATGCCTGGCCGGCAGATTCCAGATCGGACTGCACCAGATAGACTTCGCCCAGCCAGTACTGTGCATTCCCCGCGTAGTCACTTTGCGGATAACGCCGCAGGAAAGCGCTGAAGGCCATCTCAGCCTTCTCGAAATCCCGTGCCTTGACCTGATCGAAAGCCGCCTCGTAAAGCAGCTTTTCACGCGCCGGGTCCGCTTCAGCCGGTGCTTGAGGTGCTGAGCCCGGCGTTGCCGGTGTCACGGGCGGCAGGCTGTCGCGGTTGGCAGGCTCGTCCGCACCTGACGGCGCTGACGAACCTGTGGAAATAGAGGAAAGTCGGCGATCAATATCCTGATAACGATCAAGCTGATCCTTTTCCAACTTCTTCAGTCGATGCTCCTGTTCTTCGAACAGGCCACGCAGCATGGAAACTTCCTGCTGCATCTGATACAGCTGCTGCATAAGCTGGCCCTCTACCGAGAGACCAGCCGAGGAAGATCGGGTATCAGGCAGTGACTGGGCCTGTGTCTGCTGATAGCTCGGCGCATTGCTGCCCGAACTACCTTCCATTACCGGAACCTGAGCCATTGCCGTGGCCGGCAACAGCAGACAACCCAGTACTAAGCCTTGATACCCTTTCATGCGACCTCTTATTTACGCAGTTCTACACGGCGGTTCTGGGCCCATGCTTCTTCGCCAGTACCAGTAACCGCTGCTTTCTCTTCGCCATAGGAGATCAGCTCCAGTTGTGCCGGGGAAACACCCTGCAGAACCAGGTAACGCTGAACAGCTGCGGCACGACGCTCACCCAGAGCCATGTTGTACTCACGAGTACCACGCTCGTCGGTGTGGCCTTCCAGCGCTACGCGGTTGCCCTGCGCCTTGAGGTCCTTGGAATGTACATCCAGGGCACGCATGGCTTCAGGCTTCAGCTCAGAGCTGTCGAACTCGAAGTAGAAAGTGGTGATGGCACGCAGAGCTGCTTCTTCGCTGCTGACATTGCTGCTGCTACCTGCCGAAGAAGTGGAGCTGTCATAACCAGCGTTCGGATCAACTGCGCCAGTGCCGGCAGCATCGCCGCCCTTGGAGGAACAGCCAACCACAACGCCGAAAGCGACAACCAGAGCTGCAAACTTGCCGAACTTGATAACTTCCATCATAGACTCCTGATAAACCCCATTTGGTTTAGTGTTGGTATACCCTATGGCAGGTATGGGGACCATGATGGTACGCGCAGGTCTGTGAACTTCGTCGGAATTTCCGAACGCGCACGACCATTGGTCGAAACCAGCATAAGTACACCCCGTCCCTGTTGACGGGTAGCGTAAATTAACATAGTGCCGTTCGGTGCGACAGTAGGCGACTCATCCAACGACGTTTCTGTTAATACTTTCAAATTCCCACGTTCCAGATCCTGGGTGGCAATATGAAAATTCCTGTAACCATCCTGCCGGTGAACCATGACCATGGTCCGTCCTTCAGACGACAGCTTAGCATTGGCATTATAGTTGCCCACGAAAGTAAGGCGCTCTGCATTGCCATTATTCAAATTCTGTTTATAAATCTGCGGTCGCCCTCCACGATCGGAAGTGAAGACCAGCGTGTTGTCATCAAGCCAGGTCGGCTCGGTATCAATTGCGTAGTGATTGGTGACCCGACGCATTTGCTTGCTTGCAAGATCCATGACGTAAATTTCCGGGTTGCCGTCACGTGACAATACGAATGCCAGCCGTTTTCCATCCGGCGACCAGGCTGGCGCACCATTGAGACCTTCAAAACTGGTGATCCGCTCGCGCCGGCCGGTCTGGATGTAATGCACGAAGATTTCCGGCCGCCGGGATTCAAACGAGACATAGGCGATACGTTGCCCGTCCGGAGCATAGGACGGGGTCAGAATCGGCTCTCGTGATTGCAGTAGGGTTACCGTACGGGCGCCGTCATAATCCGAGCGCTGCAGGGTATAGCGTGTGTTATCAGCGGAAAAACGCTCGGCAGCCACATACAGCAGCTTGGTATTGAACGCGCCCTTGATACCGGTGATGTGCTCAAATACCTCGTCGCTCACCCGGTGGGCCATGTCGCGCAGCTGATTCTGGCTGCCACTGACGGTCCGGGACATAAGCAACTCTTCGCGTACCACGTTATACAGATGGTACTGCAGCTGATAACCCGACGCCGTGCCGGTTACCTGCCCGGCCAGTACATATTCGACGCCCAGCATTTTCCAGTCGCGGGGAAATATCTCCTCGGCGCGGGTAGGATGGCTGAGCATGTTTGCCCGGTCGAAGGGCGTGAACATACCAGAATTGCGTAAATCATTGGCCGAGATCTCAGCCAGATCTTCCGCTAAAGGTGTGCCGCCTTGCCAGCCGAAGGGAACAACTGCGATGGGCGTCGCCCGATCATTGCCCCGGGTGATTTCGATGGCGTCCTGAGCCAGCGCGACTTGCGCCAGGAGCAACATGGCAGCGCAGGTCAGCCAGTACTTCATGGTTTTCATCAAAATGCCAAATCCTCTGGTTTGAAGCGTAAGGTACGCTGTCTGTACAAACGATCGAAAGCTGCTGGACTTTCTCTGGACAACTGTTGCATCTCCGGAATGCGGCCTACATTTCGTACGGCCTGCACTGCCGACTGATCGAATCCGGCATCGCCGCTGGAGCGCTGCACCACCACATCAGTAATATCACCCGAGGGCAGCATGCTGATCCGCACCTCGACGACCATGCCATTACGCGCCGTCGGTGGACGCCGCCACTGTTCACTTACATAGCGGCGGATAACATCATCGTAGCTGGCCGCCACCTCATCACCAAATTGGTCAGCCTGCGCCCGCTGGTACTGCGTCTCGGATGCCAGCAATTCGGCTAACGCCGAGGCCTTGGCTTCTTCCTGCTCGCGCTTGAGCTTGGCGACCCGATCAGCTTCCGCCTTCTTGGCCGCAGCCTCTGCGTCGGTTTTGCGCTTGGCCTCTTCCGCTTTTTTGGCCTCTGCCTTTTTGGCCTCTTCAACCTCTTTACGTTTGGCCGCTTCCTCAGCAGCCTTTTTCTTTGCCGCCTCGGCCTCAGCCAGCTTCTTGGCTGCGTCAGCCTTGCGTTTGGTCTCCTCGGCCTTCTGTCTTTCGACCTGCTCCACCCGCTGACGTTCCTCGACTGCCTTATCTTCGGCCGCCTTGGCGGCCGCTGCAGCTGCCTGGCGCTGTTCAGTTGCTGCGCGCTGCGCCGCCTCCTGCTCCTGTTGCTGTTCCTGCTGCTGGCGTTTCAGCTCTTCAGCTTCATGGCGCTGCGCTGCGGTGCGCTCAGCCTCACCCGCGATTTTCTGATCAGTCTGAGTTGTCGCCGGACTCTTGGAATTCAACTGCACCAGGGTCGCTCGCACGATCGGCTTGGCCGGCTCGTACTCGGGCGCCGAACTGAAGGACACGAAGAGGAAAATCAACACCAGCAGGTGCAGCCCCACCGCCTTGATGATCGGCGCGGCAAAACGCTCCTGACTGGGTTCCGGCATACGGTCGCGGTTATTCACGGCGCCTCGGTAATCAAGCCGACATTAGGCACACCGGCCTGCTGCAGGGATGCCATGGCAGTAACGACAACACCATAATTCACCTCGCGATCACCCCGAATATAGACCAGCGTATCTGGCTGAGCGCGCATGATCTTGGTGACGCCGTCGGTCATTTCTTCCAGCGAGACTGCGGCATCGGTCTGGCTCTCGGTGTCCACTGTGTCGCCCAGGTTCCAGTAATAGGTACCATCGGCGAGTACCGACAGAGTCAATACCTGCTGGTTGGTATCCGATGGCAGAATCTCGCTGGATACCTGGGGCAGGTCCACTTTCACGCCTTGATTGAGCATGGGCGCGGTCACCATGAAGATCACCAGCAGCACGAGCATCACGTCGATATAGGGCACGACGTTCATCTCGGCTACCGGTTTGCGTTTCTGGCGTCTGCCTCTGTGTTGCATGCTCACTCCCCTTCGCTGGCGTGCACGCGGCGATGCAGGATGCTGGAGAACTCATCGGCAAAGGTGTAGTAATGGCCGATCAGGGTTTCCGAGCGAGCCGAGAAACGGTTGTAAGCGATGACCGCTGGGATAGCGGCAAACAGACCGATCGCCGTGGCAATCAGCGCTTCGGCAATCCCCGGCGCCACGGTAGCCAGCGTTGCCTGTTGCACAGTAGCCAGGCCGCGGAATGAGTTCATGATGCCCCATACGGTACCAAACAGACCGATATAGGGACTGGTGGAACCCACTGTAGCGAGAAAGGGCAGGTGCTGGTCGAGCTTTTCTTCCTCGCGCGAAATAGCGACTCGCATGGACCGCTGCACAGCGTCCATCACCGCCTCAGGATCGACACCTGGCTGCTGACGCATACGCGAGAACTCTTTGAACCCGGCGCGGAATATCTGCTCCAGGCCGGAATCGGGATCCGGATTGCCGGTGACCTGACGATAGAGCTTGGACAGGTCGATGCCGGACCAGAAACGGTCCTCGAAATCGTCCAGCGCCTTCTTCGCCGAACGCAGCACGGAACTGCGTTGAAAAATAAGCACCCAGGATGCGATGGACGCTGCCAACAGCGTCAGCATGACCAGTTGCACCAGCACGCTGGCACCGCTTATGAGGTGCCACATCGACATTTGATCAGCTTGCACTCTTTGCCTCTCCTTGCTCTTGCTTCTCTTGGCCGCCCTGTTTCGCCGCAAAGGCGTTGCTCAGGGCAACTGGAATGATTCTGGGTTTGTACTGATCGGCGCTGACGCAGGCAACCAGCACTTCGCCTTCACACAACAATTTTCCATCCGCTCTCCGAATCTGTTGAGCGAAGCGGACACTCGCGCGCTTGAGTTCCAAGACAGCAGCGCTGACCACAAGTTCATCGTCCAGGCACGCAGGTGCGTGGTAACGGGCACTTACCGAATGGACCACAAAAATGATGTTTTCGCGTTGCAGCGCGCTTTGATCAAACCCCAGGGAACGAACCAGCTCAGTGCGGGCGCGCTCCATGAACTTCAGATAATTGACGTAGTAGACAATGCCGCCGGCATCGGTATCCTCAAAATAGACACGGGCCCTGAGCGCGAATGGCTGCCCTGAAATGTCAGACGGCATAATGTAGAGCCAAGTGGATTGTTTGCATAGCGTGTTTGCCTCCAAATCGAAAATATATTTTGACTCCAGGGTCTGGATCGCTGCCCGGGATCACTGATTGAACAGATCACCTACTTGTTGCTCCATCGCCGCAGGCAGATTCATGCCGAAGTGCAGGTAGGCATGCCGGGTGACCACGCGACCGCGCGGCGTACGCATGATGAAGCCCTGCTGAATCAGAAAAGGCTCGAGCACATCTTCGATGGTATGCCTTTCTTCGCTGATGGCTGCGGCCAGACTATCAATCCCCACCGGGCCTCCATCAAACTTGTCGATCATCGCCAGCAGCAGACGGCGGTCCATATGATCAAAGCCCTGCGCATCCACATCCAGCAGATCCAGTGCCTTGTCGGCAATCTCGCAGGTTATGCTGCCCTGCCCGCGCACCTCGGCAAAATCGCGCACCCGGCGCAGCAGGCGGTTGGCGATGCGCGGCGTACCACGCGAGCGGCGGGCGATTTCAAAGGCGCCATCAGGGTGGATTTTCAGCCCCAGAATACCGGCGGAACGGGAAACAATGGTGGCCAGATCCTCGGTGCCATAGAACTCCAGGCGCTGGACGATACCGAAACGGTCGCGCAGCGGATTGGTCAGCATGCCGGCCCGGGTGGTGGCACCCACCAGGGTAAAGGGCGGCAGATCCAGCTTGATCGAGCGTGCGGCGGGGCCTTCGCCGATCATGATATCGAGCTGGTAGTCCTCCATCGCCGGATACAGGATTTCTTCAACTACCGGCGAGAGGCGGTGAATCTCGTCGACAAACAAGACATCACCTTCTTCCAGACTGGTGAGCATCGCGGCCAGATCACCCGCCCTTTCCAATACCGGCCCCGAGGTACTCTTGATCTTCACGCCCATTTCCTGAGCGATGATATTGGCCAGCGTGGTCTTGCCCAGACCCGGCGGCCCGAAGATCAATACATGGTCCAGCGCTTCGCTGCGCCCCCTGGCCGCCGCCATGAACAGCTCCATCTGTTCGCGCACGGCTGGCTGACCGATGTAATCGGCCAGACGGTACGGACGGATGGCCCGATCAATGATTTCTTCCTGCTGCCTTGGCGCAGCAGCGATCAAACGGTCTTCTTCCAGCATGGGACTTCCGTGGTGCTTCGATTAATGAGCTATCAACTCAGGAATTAAACCATGCCCTTCAGGGCGCGGCGAATCAACTCTTCACTACCGAGTCCTTCTTCCTTGATATTGGCGACTGCACGACTCGCTTCCTGCGGCTTGTAACCCAGCGAAATCAGCGCACTGACGGCATCAGCCGTACCGGAAACCGCGGCGGGTGTAGCGCTGCCGCCGGCAAGCGGGACTGCAACTCCAGGGAGGTCTTCCCAGGCCTTGAACTTGTCCTTCAGCTCTACCAGCAAGCGCTCCGCCGTCTTCTTGCCGACCCCCGGCACTCGGGTGAACGCACTGGTATCCTGAGCCTGAACGGCGCGAATCAGCTCCTCCACCTCCAGACCGGACATCAACGCCAGCGCCAGCTTCGGGCCAACGCCGTTGAGCCGAATCAGTTCGCGGAACAGTGTGCGGTCGCGCTTCTCCGCGAAGGCATACAGCAGCTGGGCATCCTCACGCACCACCAGATGGGTATGCACTGTGGTTTTCTCGCCTACTGCCGGCAGTCGATAGAAAGTGCTCATGGGTGCATCCACTTCGTAACCCACACCATTCACATCCAACAGAATGTGCGGCGGTTGTTTTTCCAACAAAATACCGGTGAGCCGGCCTATCATCTATTTCTCTCCTTCAGCGTCGCCGCATGCGACCGTTGCGCAATCCCAAAAGCCCACCCCCAACCTGCTCCTTCAGTCCGATGGAATGAACATGACACAGGGCTATCGCCAATGCATCCGCGGCATCAGCCTGCGGCGTACCGGACAGCCCAAGCAGTTGAGTGACCATATGCTGCACTTGCGTCTTGTCCGCAGCACCGGTACCCACCACCGCCTGTTTTACCTGGCGAGCAGTATATTCATGCACTTGCAGCCCTGCGTTCACGGCGGCGACGATCGCAGCGCCGCGTGCCTGCCCCAGCTTGAGCGCGGAATCAGGGTTGCGCGCCATGAACACCTGTTCGATGCTCAGCACCTGCGGTTGATACTTGCCGATCAGTTCGCTGAGATTGTCAAAGATGTGCTTCAGGCGTTCGGGAAATGGTCCGTCGCCCAAGCGAATGCAGCCGGAGGTAACGTATTCGCACCCATCACGACCCTCGCGAACAATACCAAAACCGGTAATCCGTGAGCCTGGGTCTATACCGAGAATCAGTGCCATGCGCTCAACCTTCCGTGGGTGACATGAAAAAGGGAGGCCATGCCTCCCCTTCCCTCTTGCAGATTGCACCGACGACGTCGGTCACTCCATCTGCTCCAATACGTCATCCGGAATATCGGCGTTGGAGTAGACGTTCTGCACGTCGTCCAGGTCTTCCAGCATATCAATCAGTTGGATGACCTTCTGCGCCGTGTCCAGATCCAGCGATGTGGTGGTGGCAGGAATCATGCTGATCTCCGCCGACTCACTGGTAAAGCCCGCCGCATCCAGCGCATCCTTGACCGCTCCGAAGTCTTCGAAAGCAGTCAATACATCGATCGAGCCGTCGTCATTGTTGAGGATATCTTCCGCACCTGCCTCCAGCCCTGCTTCCATCAACGCCTCTTCGTCGGCGCCCGGTGCATAACTGATCTGACCACGCCGGGTGAACAGGTAAGCTACCGAGCCATCAGTGCCAAGATTGCCGCCACTCTTGTTAAAGGCATGGCGCACTTCGGCCACAGTACGGTTGCGATTATCCGTCATTACTTCGACCAATACCGCCACACCGCCGGCCCCGTAACCCTCATAGGTCAGCTCTTCCATGTTGTCGGCATCGTTGCTTCCGGCACCACGGGCAATAGCGCGGTCAATGGTGTCACGGGTCATGTTCGCGGTCAGCGCCTTGTCCACCGCCGCGCGCAGCCGCGGGTTATCCGCCGGTATCGGGCCGCCGATTTTGGCCGCCACCGTCAGCTCACGGATCAGCTTGGTGAAAACCTTGCCGCGCTTGGCGTCCTGCGCCGCCTTGCGATGCTTGATATTGGCCCACTTGGAATGACCAGCCATGACATAACTCCACTAACTCGATAACGTCAGTCGCCGGCGCACCGGCGACACTCCAACAAATTTACTCGACCTTGGGTTGCTCACGCAGACGAATGCTCAGTTCGCGCAGCGCCTTGGCGTCCACTACACCCGGCGCCTGGGTCATGACACAGGCCGCACTCTGAGTTTTCGGGAAGGCAATGACCTCGCGGATCGACTGTGCACCGGTCACCAGCATGACCAGGCGGTCCAGACCGAAGGCCAGGCCACCGTGCGGCGGCGCGCCATACTTGAGCGCGTCGAGCAGGAAGCCGAATTTCTCCTGCTGCTCCTCGGCACTGATGCCAAGAATATCGAATACTACCTGCTGCATTTCCCGGCGGTGGATACGGATGGAGCCGCCACCCAGTTCGGTGCCGTTGAGCACCATGTCATAGGCACGGGACAGCGCCGCGCCGGGGTTGGCCTGCAGCTCTTCCGGGGAGCACTTGGGTGCAGTGAACGGGTGGTGCAGCGCGCTGAGGCTGCCGTCATCGTTCTCTTCGAACATCGGGAAGTCGACCACCCACAACGGTGCCCATTCACAGGTCAGCAGATTCAGGTCATGACCCAGTCGGATACGCAGTGCGCCCAACGCCTCGGAGACGATCCGCGCCTGGTCTGCGCCGAAAAACACGATATCGCCATCCACCGCACCAACGCGGTCAAGGATGACATTGAGGTTGTCCTCAGGGATGAACTTGACGATCGGTGACTGCAATCCCTCAACACCCTTGGCCCGCTCATTGACCTTGATGTAAGCCAGCCCCTTGGCACCATAGATGCCAACGAACTTGGTGTATTCGTCGATCTGCTTGCGCGGCATGGCGGCACCACTTGGCACGCGCAGTGCGGCAACGCGCCCTTTGGGGTCCTTGGCGGGGCCACTGAACACCTTGAAGTCGACCTCGGTCAACTGGTCAGCCACGTCCACCAGCTCCAGCGGGTTGCGCAGGTCCGGCTTGTCCGAACCATAGCGACGCTGGGCCTCTTCAAAGGTCATGTGCGGGAAGTCGCCCAGGTCCACATCCAGTACTTCCTTGAACAGACCGCGGATCATGCCCTCGGTCAGGCCCATGATGTCCTGTTCGTCGAGGAAGCTGGTTTCGATATCGATCTGGGTGAATTCCGGCTGACGGTCAGCACGCAGATCTTCATCGCGGAAGCACTTGGCGATCTGATAATAACGATCGAAGCCTGCCACCATCAGCAACTGCTTGAACAGCTGCGGCGATTGCGGCAGTGCAAAGAAGTTGCCGGGATGGGTGCGGCTGGGCACCAGATAGTCACGGGCACCTTCGGGCGTGGCGCGAGTAAGGATCGGCGTTTCCACATCAAGGAAGCCATTGTCATCCAGATAGCGGCGGATGCTGCTGGTGATACGCGAGCGCAGCTTCAGCTTGGCGGCCATTTCCGGACGACGCAGGTCGATGAAGCGATAACGCAGGCGCGTTTCTTCGCCGACATCGGAATACTCGTCCAGCGGGAACGGCGGGGTCTCGGCCTGGTTCAGCACTTCCAGTTCATAGCCGAGCACTTCAATCGCACCAGAGGCCATGTTCGGATTGACTGCACCGGCCGGACGCGGACGTACCTTGCCACGCACCTTGACCACGAATTCGCTGCGCACCCGGTCGGCCAGAGCGAAGGTATCTTCCCTATCCGGATCGAATACCACCTGGGCCAGGCCTTCACGGTCACGGATATCCAGAAAGATCACACCACCATGGTCGCGACGGCGATGGACCCAGCCGCAGAGTGTGATTTCCTGGTCCGCCAGTGTTTCGTTCAACTGGCCGCAATAGTGGGTACGCATCATGGTGTGGAATCCTGTTGTCGACAGAGCGGCTGCGTCCTGGCCAAGCGGCTTGGCCCATGCGTCAGCGCGGATAGATAAAAGCGCCATAATATACCCGAAGTAACCCGCCTCAGGCGAGCATTGCCGGTGCGACACAGACTTCATAGTCCGACCCAATGGCGACGATTAGCAAACAGGACTTGAGCAAGACCCGCGACGACATATACTGATTGAACATTTTCCGCTGCAACCTTGGAGATAAAAATGAAGATTGATATCGGTATCAACCAGAAGGATCGGGAGCAAATCGCTGAGGGTCTGTCTCATCTGCTGGCGGACACCTATACCCTGTATCTGAAAACCCATAATTTCCACTGGAACGTCAAGGGACCAATGTTCCAGACCCTGCACACCATGTTCGAAGGCCAGTACACCGAACTGGCAGCAGCCGTTGACGAGATTGCCGAGCGCATCCGCACCTTGGGTTTTCCGGCGCCGGGTACTTATAAGGCCTTCGCCAAACTGAGCTCGATCAAGGAAGAGGACGGCGTGCCCGAAGCCACCGACATGATCCGCCTGCTGGTGGAAGGCCATGAAACCTGTGCCCGCACCGCCCGCGAAGCCTTCCCTGCTTGCGAGAAGGCCAGTGACGAGCCCAGCGCTGACTTGCTGACCCAGCGCATGCAGGCCCATGAAAAAACCGCATGGATGCTGCGCAGTCTTCTGGAAAAGTAAACTCTTGCGGGGCGGATCCTCTTCCGCCCCTGCTTTACCCCTTCATCCTCTTTGTGACAGCAACGTTTTCAGGTTAGAGTGCGCACCCGGCCATAACACAACTACCGCCGGATCCGTCATAGCCACAGTTGCAACAGGATGAATCGTTTTGAACAGTATCCGTTACCTTCACTTGATCGTCGGCCTGGCAGCACTGCTGTCCGGTCTGTATTTCAGCGTGCCCTTCTTCAGTCAGAATGGCCTCATCGACCTTTCAGCAATCTCCGCCATGCTGCTGGGACTGGTCAATATTCAACAGTTCAGCAATAACGCACGCACCCGCTCCCCGATACGCAACACCTTATCCATTCTCGGCTCGGTATTATTGTTGCTGGGGGCGCTGGTTCCACTGGTGACACTGCTGGCCAACCCCGCAGCCGGTACCTTGCTGACCCTGGCAGTCGGCATCAGCGTCGCTGGCGTCTGCCTGTTCGCCGTACTCAGCCTGACCGGCATGCTGCCCCGCCCAGCTCGTGCGCATCGCACTAACGACAGCGCACGGGAGATGGGTACGGTGAAGTGGTTCAACACCAGCAAAGGTTTCGGCTTCATTTCGCGGGATCAGGGTGAGGATGTTTTCGTACACTTCCGCGCCATCCGTGGCGAAGGGCATCGTGTGCTGCTGGAAGGGCAACGGGTGGAGTTCGTCGTGGCACATCGGGAAAAAGGCTTGCAGGCCGAGGACGTCGAGCCGCTGGACTGAGCTGCCGTCAGTAATGGGGCGGAGGTTGATCATCCTCCGCATCCCCCGGCATGGATGCCGCAAGATCAGCCTGTCGGCGGGCCACCAACTCCAAGGCCCGCCGCAGCTTTCCCAGTTCCAACTCCTGGCGACTCACCACATCATTCAGCGCTTGTATGGTGTCATCCTGAAACGCCAGGCGCACTTCCAATTCATCCACTCTCGCTATCAATTGCTCAGTCACTTGAACTGCTCCGCATAAGTGAAGTTGGTTGTGAGCACAGACTTCAATCGCTGCACACACTCGCTCAATTGTTCATCGTTATAGGCCACCGCGGGTAACTTGCCCCAAACTGGAGCAGGCCATGCCGGATCGCCCCGATATCGCACGATATGGTGAACGTGTAATTGGCTGACCATATTGCCCAAGGCCGCGATGTTGATCTTGTGCGCCGAAAAGCTATCTTTCAATGCCTCTGCCAACCAGCAGGACTCATCCAGCAACTGCTGTCGGTCGGCCTGTTCCAGCTGAAATACCTCCGTTACGTCCTCACGCCGTGGCACAAGAACAAACCAGGGATACTGCATATCATTTATAAGCAGAAGAGTGCTTAATTCAAAGTCGCCTACCCAAATGCCATCATTGACCAGTTGCGGGTGAAGACTGTACATAGTAACTTCCTTACAGGGAATTGGTTGTGAGTCCTGCCCAAGCATGAGGCAGATCAAGGAAATAGCGTACGGAACCGCTAAGCTCTTGCTCTATAAAACAATAATACACCAAGCGGCAAAGTTACCGAGATGAATGCGTGAACCAAACGCAGCTTTCGCAGCTTTTTTGCGTATCGCTTTCGCATTTTTTTGACTTTGATGCTTTAATCAATGCGATATGGATCTGAAAGAATCTGCTCAAGGGAGTCCAGCCAGAGCACCTCTTTTCAAATGAAGGAGCAAACGATAATGAAAAACACTGTTAAATGGAGTTCTGTTGCCCTGGCGGTCGCCATGGGGAATGGTCTTATCGCAACTCAGGCTGTAGCGCAAGGCGAGGGGTTCGTTGAAGGCGCCACCGCCACTCTGGAAAGCCGCACGCTGTATTTTAACCGTGATTACAGAGATCCTGGACAAACCAACCAGAACGGCTCAATGAGCCGAGCAGAAGAAGCCGCGACCGGTTTCAGACTCAACTTCCAGTCTGGTTACACCCAAGGGCCAGTTGGTCTGGGTGCTGATGTTCTGGCCCTGGCCGGTATCAAATTGGACAGCAGCGGCGGTCACAACGGCCGGCTGAATATGCTGCCGACCGACTCCAATGGCGACACCGTAGCAGAATATGCGGAAATCCGCGGTGCAGTGAAAGCTAATATTGCGGGGGACACCACCCTGCGTTATGGCGTTCACCTGACCGAAAATCCGGTCATCAATTATGAAGATGCCCGCCTGCTGCCCAACCACTATTTCGGTTACAGCATTGCCAACACCTCCATCGACGGTCTGTTTGTTGAGGCCGGGCGCATGACCGATCGCGGCGAAATGGGTATGTCCTCCCAGCGGGAAGGCGCTTTCGTGGCTGATGAAGATCAGAAAGTCGATTACCTGGGTGGTACCTACGAGTTCGCCGATACACTCAGCGCCTCACTGTATACATCTAAAGCCGAAGACCTTTGGAAGCGTCACTTTGCCGGCATTGCACATACAGCCGAGCTGGCAAACGACATGAGCCTGACCACTGACCTGTCCTACTACAAGACATCGGATGACAGCTCTGCCGCCACGGATTTCGACAACGACGCGGCGTCACTGGCGTTCACTCTGGGAGCAGGCTTTCATGACTTGACTGTTGCCTATCAACGCATGAGTGGTGATGCCGGCTTCGAATACTTTGACGCTGGCATTTATCTGGCCAACTCAATCCAGGTGCTGGACTTCAACGCCAAAGATGAACGTTCATGGCAGGCGCGTTATGACTATGACTTCGAAGGCGTCGGTATCCCCGGCCTGACGTTCATGACTCGCTACATAACTGGCGATAATATCGACTCCAGCGCAAGCGCCCGTGATTCCCGCTGGGAGCGTGATACCGACATTCGGTATACCGTCCAGCGCGGCTTCCTGCAAGGTGTCAATCTGGTATGGCGTAACGCAACCGTTCGCCAACACGCGGATCTCGGCGGCGACATCGACGAAAACCGTCTGATCGCCTCTTATACCTGGAACCTGCTCTAAACAGCTCAGCTGTGACCAAGATCAAACCCGGCTCCGGCCGGGTTTTTTCTTGGCTGAAAGCTTGCGCTGTCGCGACCCTGTATTTTCAACGCTGAGACCCGTACAGCAGGCTATACGCCGCAATGGGACGAACGTACAATGAGCCGCATTCTTCGATTCTGCTTCCAGGACTTTTCCTTCCCATGCGTACCAGCCAATATCTGATCTCCACCCTCAAGGAAACCCCCGCCGACGCCACGGTGATCAGCCATCAGCTGATGCTGCGTGCCGGCATGATCCGCAAGATTGCATCGGGCCTGTATACCTGGCTGCCGATGGGACTGCGGGTGCTGCGCAAGGCTGAGAAAGTGGTACGTGAGGAAATGGATAATGCCGGTGCGCTCGAAGTGCTGATGCCAGCCATCCAGCCGGCAGAACTGTGGCAGGAATCCGGTCGCTGGGAGCAATACGGTCCTGAACTGCTGCGCATGAAGGATCGGCATGACCGCGACTTCTGCCTCGGTCCGACCCACGAAGAAGTCATTACCGATCTCGCGCGCACCGAAATCACCAGCTACAAGCAGCTGCCGCTGAACATGTACCAGATCCAGACCAAGTTCCGCGATGAGATTCGTCCGCGCTTCGGCCTGATGCGGTCCCGCGAGTTCATCATGAAGGACGCCTATTCCTTTCACCTGGATCAGGCATCGCTGCAGCAGACCTATGACCGCATGTACCAGGCGTACTGCAATATATTCAGCCGCCTGGGCCTGAACTACCGTCCGGTCGTAGCTGATAACGGCTCCATCGGCGGCGAAGGTTCCCATGAATTCCATGTGCTTGCCGATTCCGGCGAAGATGCCATCGTCTTTTCCGACACCGGCAGTTACGCCGCCAATATCGAGAAAGCCAACGCCCTGCCACCTCAGGGTGAGCGCCCCGCTCCGTCTGAAGAGAAAACCCTGGTCGACACGCCGAACCAGACTACGATCGAGGCGATATGCAATTTCCTTGGTTTGCCCGCAGAACGCACGGTCAAGTCCCTGATCGTGCTCGGCACAGCTGAAGAAGGTGCACCCCAGCCTTTGGTCGCACTCATTCTGCGCGGTGATCATGAACTGAATGATATCAAGGCCGAGAACCACCCGGCCATCCACTCGCCACTGACCTTCGCCAGCGAAGCACAGATTCAGCAGGCGATCGGCTGCAAGCCGGGCTCCATCGGCCCTGCCGGCATGAATATCAAGATCATTGCCGACCTCAGCGCTGCCCATCTGGCGGATTTCGTCTGCGGAGCGAACCAGGACGGCAAGCATTTCGTCGGGGTGAACTGGGAGCGTGATGCGCGCTTCGATGAGACTGCCGACCTGCGCAACGTGGTGGAAGGTGATGCCAGCCCGGATGGCAAAGGCACGCTGGTGATCAAGCGCGGCATCGAAGTCGGGCACATCTTCCAGCTGGGCAGCAAATACAGTGAAGCCATGCAGTGCAGCGTGCTCAACGAGCAGGGCAAGGCCTCGATTCTGAGCATGGGTTGCTACGGCATCGGCGTGTCTCGCGTTGTCGCCTCCGCCATCGAGCAACATCACGACGCCCGCGGCATCCTCTGGCCTGACGCCCTGGCGCCGTTCCAGGTGGCACTGGTTCCAATGAAGATGGAAACCTCCGATGCGGTGCGCGAAGCCACCGAACAGCTGTATCACAGCTTGCGGCAGGCCGGTATCGATGTACTGCTGGATGACCGTGACAAGAAAGTCAGCCCCGGCATCAAGTTTGCCGATATGGACCTGATCGGTATCCCCCATCGGGTGGTGATCAGCGACCGCGGTCTGGCCGAAGGCCAACTGGAATACAAGTATCGCCGTGACCAGGATGCCCGCAGCATGCCGGTTGCCGAGATGTTCGACTTCCTGATCGAACGTACCCGCAGCCAATGAGAACTCGCGGCATGCACCAACCACTGCTGCCCTGGGCCTTATGGCTTTGGGCCGGCCTGAGCCTGACTGCTTGCAGCATTCAGACTCCACCCTCCGGGGATGCGGCTGCGCGGGTTGAGCGCGAACTGATCAGCCACACTCTGCGCATTGATGCCGGCGAACAGCTGGTGCTGACCTCACCCCATCGGACCATTCGTGTGACCGAGCAGTTACTGCACCAGGTAACCGAATTCGACGCCAAGGATCAGGTGGTCAATCGCCTTGAAAGTTATCAGGCACTGCCGTGGGCCAGCCAGCCGATCAACTTGATCGCCGACGGCAAGCGGTTCTCCCTGCAGACCGACCATGACGGCCTGTTGCGTCTGAACCTGTTGAGCGAACAGTTCATCGAGCTGGATTTCCAGAGCCTGCGTGTCATTCAGCTTATTGCCCGTGCCGGCCCTTCAATCGTTGCCGAACAGAACCTGTTAGTCAGCCGCGAACTGCGCTCGATCTTGCGCGAAGCAGTCAATCTGGTACATGACAACCTGGAGGAAAGCGACGTCGAGCAGTGGATCTACCGTATCAACCGGCTTGACACGCTCGGTCTGGAGGAAGAATCCAACCAGTTGGAGAACATGCTGATGATGCTGACTATCGGTGACCCCGAACTGCAGACAGAATTTCTCCAAGCCCTGGAAAACAGCGAACGTCCCTGATCATGCCCCGTAACACATGGATTGTGTTCTGCCTGCTTCTGAGCCTTGCCCCTGTCACAATGGCATCCAATCAGACACAGCCGCCGGTCGACCCCGACCTGCGTGCATTGCTGATGCACACGGTCTCCCAGGCGGACGGCTTCGCCGACGCCTTTGATGCTGAAGTCTGGCTGTTGGACATGTCCACCCGGCTGCGCCGCTACATACCGGACGAAGCAGAACGGCTGAACTTCCTGCAATTGGTTCATCGCGAAGCCCGGCAAGCCGGCTTGAAGCCGGATATGGTATTGGCGGTGATTCATGTGGAAAGTCTGTTCGACCGCTATGCGCTGTCCCGCGTGGGCGCTCAGGGGGTGATGCAGGTGATGCCGTTCTGGAAGAGCGAACTCGGGCGCCCCGAGGACAACCTGATCGATCTGGCGACCAATCTGCGCTACGGCTGCACCATCCTGAAGTATTACCTCGAGCGGGAGAAAGGCGACCTGCGCCGAGCCCTGGCGCGCTATAACGGCAGCCTCGGCAGCCACCGCTACCCGGACAAGGTGCAGGAATACTGGTATCGCTATTGGTACGTCAAGGACTAATCCAGCAACGCCAACAGCGTCTCCTCGGTCTGTGGTCCCGCCAGACTGTGCAGCAGCTCGCCTTCAGGATTGAAGACGTAGGTCGTCGGCAGCACCTGGGGGCGCTCCAGTTCATAGCTGTCGGCAAAGTCCTGGCCCATCACGGCAAACTGAATATCCATCGCGTCCGCCAGCTCACGTAGCTGATCGCCACTGACGCCGTCATAGTTGATCCCCAGCACCGCCACATGCGGATTTTCCTCCGCCAGCCGGTTGAATTCCGGTAGTTCATGGCGGCAGGGAGCGCACCACTCGGCCCAGTAATTGACCACTACCCATCGACCGTCGAGGTCCGCGCTACTGACCCGGTTGCCCTGATGATCCAGCCATTTCCCCTCACCGCAGCCGACCAGCAGCAACGCAGCAGCCAGAACGCCGCCGCACAATCCCATCTTCATATAATCTCCCCCGTTGCGGATGTGATCTTGCCATCACCGCTCAGCCAGCTTTTCACACTGCCGGCCATTATGTGACGACGACTGTCTTCCAGCTCAACCAATGCCTCACGAATCGGTGGATACCAGACCTCGTCTCCCTGCAGCAACAGCGGCAAGGAAGCCACGCTCGGCAGAGCCTCAGGCAATGCTTCCAGCAATTCCGCCAGCTCCAGCTGATCCAGGTCCCGACTCAGCAGATAACCTCCTTGCTGTGCGCGGGTGATGATGCGCCGGGCTTCCAGCCAATCGGTCAATTGCAACCACAGTTCTTCCGACATGCCCCAGCCGACGGCATTCACTCTGGCCAGATCCACCGTGTGACCCTGCTGCTGCGCGCGGAGAAACACCCGCAGCAGGGCGAGCAGGTTGATCAGACGAGGATAGATCGGGCGCTGCCAGGCTAAGCTGCTGCCCAGATTGCAGACCAACTCGGCACCAAACAGAATGATCATCCAGCTGACGTAAATCCACAGCAGAAATAGCGGAAAGGCTGCGAAGGCGCCGTAAATCAGCTGGAAGCTGGGAAACAACGCCACATACAGAGCGAAACAGGCCTTCGCCCCCTCGAACAACAGCGCCACCAACAGACCACCGGCGAATGCATGCTTGAGCCGCACCCGCGTATTGGGCACGGCCACGTAGATAAGAGTAAAGGCGGCGATACTCAACAGCAGCGGCAACCAGCGCAACAGCTCCCGCCACGCCGAGGCAAGCACCGCATCACCGGACAGGAAGGACAACGAGGCCATATAGGTACTGACCACAAACCCTGCCCCCAACAACAGAGGTCCGAGACTCAGCACTGCCCAGTACAATAGGAAACTGGAAATACCACGACGCGGATAACGGATGCGCCAGATGGCGTTGAAGGCTTGCTCGATACTCAACAGCATCAGGAATGCGGTAATCATCAATACCGCCACACCTATACCGGTCAACTGCCGTGCCTGCTGGGAAAACTCGCTGAGATACTCTCTTAGCGTGGCCCCGGTCGAAGGAACGAAATTATCGAAGATAAACCCCTCAATCTGGCCACCGACCTGATTGAAAGCCGGTATTGCCGCCAGCATCGCATAGGTAACCGTCATCACCGGCACCACGGCAAACAACGTGGTATAGGTCAGGGCCGCGGCATTCTTGGCGCAATTGTCTTCACCGAAACGCCGAAACAGATAGCGGCAGAAATGCCATAACAGTTGCAATCGAGGTGGCATTCAGGCTCCCTGACAGCCGATGTTTTGCTTAGAATAGCTTCCATACTCCGCCTGAGCTACAGCAGGCGGGCCAAATCTCATCTGAATGGAGATCGCCATGTCCCGGGTACGCATCTATCACAATCCCCGCTGCTCCAAGTCGCGCCAGGCATTAGCGCTGTTGGAGCAACAGGGCGATGAGCTGGAAGTCATCCATTACATAGATACTCCGCCTGACAGTGCCACTCTCAGCGCCCTGTTGCAACAGCTCGGCCTCACCGCCCGCGAGCTGATCCGCAAGGGCGAGGATACCTACAAGGAGCTGAACCTGGCCAACCCTGAACTCAGCGAAGCCGAGCTGGTTCAGGCCATGGTGGATTATCCACGCCTGATCGAACGACCTATCGTTATTCGGGATGGCAAGGCCATCATCGCCCGCCCACCGGAAAAGATTCTGGAGCTGTACGCATGACCGATCCCTATGTTCTGGTGCTGTATTACAGTCATAACGGCGCCACCGCTAAAATGGCCCGCCTGATCGCCGAAGGCGTCGAACAGGCGGGTCTGGAAGCGCGCCTGCGCACCGTACCGAAAGTATCCGCCGAGACCCGCGTCAGCGCGCCGGAAATCCCTGACAGCGGGGCGCTGTACTGCACCGAGGACGACCTGAAGAACTGCGCCGCCCTGATACTCGGCAGCCCGACCCGGTTTGGCAACATGGCCGCGCCACTGAAATACTTCATTGATGGCACCAGCAGCCTGTGGCTGTCGGGCAGCCTGTCCAGCAAGCCGGCCGCGGTATTCACCACCACCGCCAGCCTGCATGGCGGTCAGGAAAGCACCTTGTTGTCGATGCAACTGCCGTTGCTGCACCACGGCATGTTGCTGGTCGGCCTGCCTTACAGCGAAAGCGCCCTGACTGAAACCCGCGGCGGTGGCACCCCCTACGGCGCCAGTCACCTGGCCGGCAGCGACGGTTCTCGTCCACTGGACAACCATGAAACTGCTCTGTGTCGCGCGCTCGGCAAACGTGTGACCACGATCACTCGTCAACTCCTGGCCGGAGCTGCCCATGTCCAGAGCTGACAAGCCGCTGCCGCCGCTGAGCTATCTGCAACCACGCATACGCCTCACTCGGATCTTGTCCGCGCTGGGATATGCTGGACTGCTGGGATGTCTGTTCGTCTACAACGCCTTCTTCGCAGACCTGCATGGTGCCAACCCGCTGGTGATCGGCGGTTTTCTGCTGATACCACTGCTGATTTTCCTGCCGGGGATCGTCACCGGCAACCCGCGGGTTCATGCGTGGCTGTGCTTCGCCATCAATCTCTATTTCGCCTATGGCGTGCTGGCCTGCCTGCAGCCTGAGCGTCAGGTGTATGGCGCCATTCTGGTGGGAACCAGCGTGACCTACTTCATTGCCGCGCTGGGTTATGTGCGCTGGAGCTTCCAGGCGCAGCGGGTACGCTCATTACACCCCGCCGGAGCCTGATTTTGCGCAGGGCAACACAGCCCCGCGCAAAATCAGCCCGGTGACTACCAGCCCATCACCCGCTTAACGAAGGGGATGGTCAGACGATGCTGGGCCTGCAGGGACGCCTGGTCCAACTGCTCCAACGCCGCGAACAGCTCATTCATGCCGCGCGCACCGCGACTGAGGATATAGCGCGCCACTTCATCAGGCAGTTGCAGTCCGCGACGCTCAGCACGCAGCTTGAGCATCTGCTGTTTACCCTCGTCATCCAGCGCCTGCAGCTGATAGACCAGCCCCCAGCCCAGACGTGACACAAGATCCGGCAGATTGAAGTTCAGCGCACGAGGCGCTGCGGTAGCGGCGATCAGCAATCGCCCCTGACGTTGCTGAATGCGGTTGTACAAGTGAAACAACGCTTCTTCCCAGTCATCCTGACCAGCCAGTGCGCCCAGACCATCGAGACACAACAGGTCGAACCCTTCCATCCCCTCAAGCAACGCCGGCCCGTGGGCCATCAGCTCATCCAGCGGCAGGTACATCGCCAGACCGCCTGCTTCAGCCATCCGATGACAGGCGGCCTGCAGCAGATGCGAGCGGCCGCTGCCGGTAGGGCCCCACAGATAGACGCACAACTCTGCTGGCAGCTCCCGTGGATTGGCCAGCGACTGCAACACTGCGAGCACCCCGGCATTGGGGCCGGAAAAATAGCTGTCGAAGGTGGCTTCATCCCTGAGTTTGACGCCCAGAGGCAGTTGCACAGGTTGGCCTGCTGCCATCAGATCGATTCCACCTTGATTGGGTTGCTATGCATCGGCCCGTTTCCCATTCTCAACCGCGCCAGCGGAAATACAGGGTTGGCATGGCCGGAGCGGCCGGCGCTGCGGGGGCTGCCTGTTCGGGAGCCACAGAAGGCAGAGCCTCTGCGCCTAGTGGATCAGCTACTGCGTCCAATGCTGAATCCTGCGCAGCCATTGGTTCAGCTGTGGTCAGATTGTCATCGCCCTGCTGTTGCAAAGCGCGCGGTTCGGGCTCGGGCTCGGGCTCGGGCTCGGGCTCAGGTATCGGCTCGGGAACACGTTGCAGACGCATATCAAGATTCAGCAAGCGTTCCAACTGGGATTCACTGCCGGGAAAGCGCACCTGCAGTAATACGGTATCGCCCTCGATGGCGACCACCTTGGCTTGCTGCTGCGAACCGAGTTGACGAACCATCCGCAGCAGATTCGAATAATCAGCCGCGCTGTTGATACCTTCAACATGCAAGCGCCAGCCAGACACGCCATCCGCGCCAGCCGCAGGAATCGAATACTGCGCGAACACGGCGTCAGCCATGAGCCTCATCAGTTCATCTGCTGCAGCATCGACGGCGCGAGTGATACGGCCGGAGCTGCTCTGATCATTCAGCCACAGAGTCCAGTCCAGCGCTGCCTGCTCGCCTTGCCCGGCAATCGTCAACGCCAGCGTACCTTCGGCGGGATAGCGCTCACTGGCTTCCAGCAACTCATCCCGACTGGCCTGGCGAATCACCTGTTCATTGACCTGACTCATGTCCTGCAGATCGCCCAAGGGGAAACTCAGAGCAACGCCACGATGCGCTGCCGCCTCTTTCAGCAGTAACGCCCAAGGGCTGACCGGGCTCATGGATCGATCTCCAAGTTCGCCCGCTTCCACTGCCCAGACCAGAATACCCGGCCGGTTACGGCCCAGCGCCGACAAGCCAGCCTCGCGCAGCACACCGCTGAGGGTATCGGGATCGAACTCGATGCGAACCTTGCCGCCATCGACCGAACCGATGCGGCGTATGAGCTCCTGAGGCGCTTTCAATGCAGCGGCAAGAGGCCCGCGCTGCAGCTCGACATCATTACCCGCCAGGCGTTGCAGCATGACGACAGTGGCGTCGCGCATCACCTCGTCGCGGCTCTGACCCTCTGCCTGCGTCAGCTCCACCCGATAGAGATCATCCAGTACCGCCGCCCAGAGATTGCATGATGCCAGGGCGACAATACATAACAGAAGCAGCCGGACTTTTTGCTTGAAACGCATGGGGAATTCCATTTGATGATGCTGCTGTATGCCCCGAAACCGGCCATGACACAGCGCTCTTAAAGCGCATACATTAAACAAGCGCTGGATCGGCGGCAACCGCAGTCATCCAAAGTCGCTCGAGCATGGTCGCGCGCGCGATGAATTGGTACACTAGCGCCAGCCGAAAACATGACGGCCCGCCCTCTCCCTTTGATCACTCGAGACCCACGCATGAGCAGCCAAACGCCCTCCAAGCCCTCCATCAGTTACAAGGACGCGGGAGTCGATATCGACGCCGGAAACGCGCTCGTGGATCGCATCAAGCATGTCGCCAAACGCACTGCGCGCCCGGAAGTCATGGGCGGCCTGGGTGGTTTTGGTGCGCTGTGCGAAATCCCGGCAGGCTATAAGCAGCCGGTACTGGTTTCCGGCACAGACGGCGTGGGCACCAAATTGCGCCTGGCGATAGACCTGAACAAGCACGATCAGATCGGTATCGACCTGGTTGCCATGTGCGTGAACGACCTGGTGGTATGCGGCGCAGAACCGCTGTTCTTTCTCGACTACTACGCTACCGGCAAGCTGAACATTGATGTCGCCGCCCAGGTGGTTACCGGTATCGGCGCTGGTTGCGAGCTGTCTGGCTGCGCCCTGGTAGGCGGCGAAACCGCTGAAATGCCCGGCATGTACGAAGGCGACGACTACGACCTGGCCGGTTTCTGCGTCGGCGTGGTGGAAAAGGCCGAGATCATTGATGGGAGCAAGGTACAGCCCGGCGACGTCCTGCTTGCTCTGCCCTCCTCCGGCCCGCACTCCAATGGCTACTCCCTGATCCGCAAGATCATCGAGGTTGCCGGTGCCGACATCAGCAACGTACAGCTCGACGGCCAGCCACTGACCGACCTGCTGATGGCGCCCACGCGCATCTACGTCAAGGCTCTGCTGCAGCTGATCAAGCAGACCGGAGCGGTCAAGGCCATGGCGCACATCACCGGCGGCGGCCTGCTGGAGAACATTCCACGCGTGCTCCCCGACAATGCCAGCGCCAGCATCGACCTCAGCAGTTGGAAGCGCCCAGCCGTATTCAATTGGCTGCAGGAACAGGGCAACGTTGACGAAACCGAGATGCACCGCGTGCTCAACTGCGGCGTCGGCATGGTCGTCTGCGTCGCTGCGGATCAGGCGGAAAATGCATTACAGGTACTGAAAGATGCCGGGGAACAGCCCTGGATCATCGGCACCATCGAAACCGCCGATGCCAGCGGTGAGGCTGTTGTACTGCGTAACGGCAACTGATAAGTGAGTTGCCGCATCGTCGTATTGATCTCCGGATCAGGCAGCAACCTTCAGGCCTTCATCGATACTCTGCATGGCAGACAGGCCAATATCGTCGCGGTGATTTCCAACCGCGACGATGCCTTTGGGCTGGAGCGAGCCGCCAGGGCCGGCATTCCCACCGCGGTGCTCAGCCACCGCGCATTTGCTGATCGGGCCAGCTATGACCAGGCTCTCGCAGCCCTGATCGACACGCATGCCCCGGATCTGGTGATACTGGCCGGCTTCATGCGCATTCTCACCGCCGAGTTCGCCCATCACTATCAGGGGCGATTGCTGAATATTCATCCGTCGCTGCTGCCCAAATATCCAGGACTGCACACCCATCAGCGCGCGCTGCAGGCAGGCGATCACGAGCATGGCGCGACGGTGCATTTTGTCACTGAAGAGCTCGACGGCGGCCCGCCCATCCTGCAGTCACACGTACCCGTCCTCTCCGATGACACCCCGGAGTCGCTCGCCGAGCGGGTTCGTCACACGGAACACAGACTCTACCCGCTGGCTGCTATGCTGTATGCCAACGGTCGCCTGCGGCTGCTGGATGGCCGAGCCTGCCTGGATGGCGCCCCCCTTGCGCCGAGCGGTCTCAGGCTGGATCAATTCGAAACCGACACGCGAGGTCATTTCAATGATTGACAGCAGTTCGCACTTGTTCCGCCGCTCCGGCCGCTGGCTGGCCGTCGCCGTCCTGGCCCTTGGCAGCAGCCTGGCAACCGCCCAACCACTGGTTCCCTTCAGCGCCAGCTACGCTGCCGACATGAAGAAGATCCCAGTCAATGGCGAAGCCACCCACAGCCTGCAAGCCAACGCTGACGGTACCTGGACGCTGTCATTTCAGGCCGGCATGTTCGTCGCCAGGCTGACCGAAGAGAGCCTGCTGCGGGTGGACAATGAGCAACTGATCCCGCTCAGCTACCGTTATGAGCGCAAAGGCCTTGGCCGTGGACGCCTGACCACTCAGAGCTTCGATTGGGAAGCCGGAGTTGTCACCGGTGAGCACAAGAAGGAAGCCTTCAGCTTGCCAACCGAACCCGGACTGCTCGACCGCACCACCTATCAACTTGCCCTGCAGCGCGATCTCATGGCCGGCAAAAAAGAAATGCATTACCGCGTTGCAGATGAGGATGAAGTGGAGGAGTACCGCTTTCGGGTAACGGGCGAGAAACGCGTCACCACGCGGGCCGGCCAGTTCGACGCAGTGGAAGTCGAGCGCGTGCGCGAGCCTGACGCCCAACGCGAGACCACCCTGTGGTTCGCCAAAGACTGGCAATACCTGCTGGTCCGCCTGAGTCAGGTCGAAACCGATGGGCAGCATTATCAGATCATGCTCAAGGAAGCAACGCTGGATGGGGAGCCGGTGATCGGCACGCCAGTCACCAGTAACTGAGAGAAACCAAGATTTTACGGCAGGCCTGTTGGGTTGTCCCGGCCCGCGCGGCGACAGCATATTAGCTGCGCCGCGTCGAGACCGCCTGGCGTAGCGCCCGAATGCGGAACAGGGCGCTACGACGGCAGTCGGTGCTGCAGTGACTCAGCCGATGAATTTCTCACCCGCTTCAGCACGCTTGACCAGTCCGGCGGCCGGCTTCCAGAACTCACCCTGACTGGCTTCCAGTTCGCGGATCTGCTGCAGAACCACATCCAGCCCCAGGCTATCGGCATAGGCCATCGGCCCGCCACGCTCAGCCGGGAAGCCGTAGCCAAAACGGTAGACGCGATCGATATCTTCCGGGCTCTCGGCGAAACCTTCATCCAGAATGCGCGCGCCTTCGTTGACCAGCGCCAGAATACAACGCTGAACGATTTCCTCGTTGCCGACCTCGCGCTGGGTGTAACCCGCCTCTTCAGCCACTTCACGGGCCATCATGTCGGTTTCCGGATCATGGATTGCCTGACGGCTGCCCGGCTCGTAACGATAGAAGCCATGGCCGCTCTTCTGACCGAAACGTTCCATTTCACACAAACGGTTGTCCAGCCAGACTATCGGCTCGCCACGACCCAGGCCAGCCAACTGCCGGGAGCGCCAGCCCAGATCGACGCCAACCACGTCATACATGCGGTAAGGCCCCATTGCCATGCCAAAACCCTGCAGCGCCTGATCCACCTGCCAAGGCGTGGCACCTTCCAAGACCACTTCGCGGGACTGACGTGAATACATCGACAGCATGCGGTTGCCGATGAAACCATGGCAGTTGCCGGCCAGTACCGCTTCCTTGCCGATCTTGCTGCCGACCGCCAGACAGGTATCCATCACATCCTCAGCGGTAGCCTTGCCACGTACCACTTCCAACAGTTTCATGATGTGCGCCGGACTGAAGAAGTGCAGGCCCAGCACCTGTGCCGGCCGCTTGGTGGCGGAGGCGATTTCATCAATGTCCAGATAGGAGGTATTGGTCGCCAGAATGGCAGAAGGCTTCGCTGCCTTGTCCAATTCGGCAAAGATGGTTTTCTTCAGATCCATGTTTTCATAGACAGCTTCAACCACCAGATCCATATCAGCCAGCGCCGCGTAATCCTGGGTGGTGGAGATGCGCTGCAGACGAGCTTGAGCCTCGGCATCATCGAAACGCTGCTGGGCGACGGAGCGCTTGTAGACACTGGCGATATCAGCCAGCCCCTTCTCCAGCATCTCGGCATTCACATCCAGCCAGACCACCGGATAACCGGCATTGACGAAGTTCATGACGATGCCGCGGCCCATGGTGCCGGCACCAATCACACCTACCTGTTTGATGTCTTCAAACGAAGCCATATTGCCTCTCCAGAATTGTATTTGTATGCCGGGCAAGAGCGTGGAAACGCCTGCCGACACGGACTGAACGGACCAATACATTACGCAAAAGACCCGGCGATGAACAACGAAACCCGTTTATAACCGGCATTCATGTTATGAATACGCCAACGGATAAAAAGTGTCTCGATAGCGAGACGCGGCAGCTCTGGGACGGCGTTTTCGCTACAATAGCCGCGCAGTATCGGATGCCCCGGTTCTCATTGCTATAAGTCGTTCAATGTCCAGATCCTTTCGTACCGTCGCGCTGTGCCTGTTTGTCTGCCTGTTCCACTCCGCTCTTGTATCCGCCGCACCTGCCACCTTCGAAGCCGCCAAGACCCAGGCCCGACAGCAGGTCTATCACGACCGCAACGATGACGGCACCTTCTATTGTGGCTGCACCTGGGAATGGGTCGGGCGTTCAGGCGGCAGAGTGGATCATAAAAGCTGCGGCTACCAGACCCGCGCCCAACCCAACCGCGCCATGCGCATCGAATGGGAACATATAGTGCCCGCCTCGCTGTTCGGTCAGCAGCGCCAATGCTGGCAACAGGGCGGACGCAGCAATTGCAAGAAAAGCGACCCGGCGTTCAACGTCATGGAAGCCGACCTGCACAACCTCACCCCTGCCATTGGCGAGACCAACGCCGACCGCAGCAATTACCGTTTCGGCGTCCTGCCCGGCACGGACTACCGTCATGGTCAGTGTGACTTCAAGGTAGAGTTTTCCGACAGGGCGGTGGAGCCGCGCGATGCGGTGAAGGGGCAGATCGCCCGGGTCTGGTTCTATATGCACGATCGCTACGATCTGAATATGGCCGCCCAGCAACAGCGTTTGATGATGGCATGGGATCGGCAGCACCCACCAACCTTGTGGGAGCAAGAGCGCAACCAGCGCATCGGTCGCCTGATGGGACATGAAAACCCTTTCGTGACGGGCGAGCGGCAATGGCATTTGCACTACCAGAACAGCGGCGATGGATTGCGCGCCAACCCGGCCTCGCCAACGTCTGTCAAAGCCGCGGCACCCAATGCGCGCTTGACGCAGGTAGAACAGATCATCGGTAATCAGAACAGCAAGGTTTATCACCTGCCCCAAGGTTGCCCCAGTTACCATCGGGTCAGCAGCCGCAACATTCGCTGGTTTGACAGCGAAGCCGAGGCGCAGAAACAAGGCTATCGCAAGGCTGGAAATTGCCGCTGATCACCTTTTGATAAAAAGCGGCCAGAGGGTTATCAGCACCTCTGGCCACCTTCTCGATCACGAAATCTCCTTGTCCCCTTCGTCCTTGCCTTCTACCGATAGATGCTCGATCACCGCATTGAGCTCAGCGCCCAACAGCAACACCGCAGCAGTAATGTAGAAATACAGCAGCAGGACGATGATGGCGCCGATGCTGCCATAGGTCGCGTTGTAGTCTGCGAAATTCTGAACATAGATACCAAAACCCACCGAAGCAGCCAGCCAGACGATGACCGCTACTGCGGAACCGGGCGTGATAAAGCGGAACTCCTGCTCGACGTCGGGCATGACGTAATAGATCAGCGCGACCGCAAGCATCAACAGCAGGATCGCCACCGGCCAACGCAGCCAACTCCACAGAATTACCAGCAACTGCTCCAGCCCGATCTGTGCGGCCAGCCAGGTCATGACCTGCGGCCCCAGCGTCATGAAGCCGGCAGCCAGCAACAACATGACGGCGATCCCTATGGTGTAGAGCACCGACAGGATTAACAGTTTCCAGCTGGCACGCCCTTCCCTGACGTCATATGCCTTGTTCATCGCGTTCATCAGCGAGCGTACGCCGATCGACGCCGTCCACAGGGCAAGCAATATACCAAATGACAGAAGCCCACCCTGGCTCTGCTGCAATTGGTCAATCACCGGATTGACCTGCTCCAATGCCATCGGCGGCAATACCATTGCGGCCTGGGCGCGCAGCCAGTCAAAGAAGTCCGGCAAATTCAAGAAGCCGAGCACGGCCATGAGAAACAGGACGAAGGGGAATATGGAAAACAACGCACGGTACGCCAACGCCGCAGCATAGGTGGACATATCGTCATCACTGAATTCCTTCGCCGTCCGCTTCAGAACGGTGAAAACCCCGGCATTGCGCAGCTTCAAAAATGACATGGTATCCCCTGGCGATGTACTCATTATGTGGGACGCCGGTAGTGGACAAAAGTTTGCCCTACGTGAACCGGGCTGAATGCGAAGGCAGATGTAGCAATTTATTACGGACTGTAATTATAATGATAAGGATTTGCATTAACGCCCAACCAATACACCAAGAGCCTATCCCCATGCACCCAGTTCGGTTGCCCCTGACCGCCCTCTCACTGTCTTTTGCTTTCCATTCCCATGCGATCCTCGCGCAGGACAGCGACGGTGCTGACGCCCCTTTGGCTTTGCCCTCAACGGAAGTTCGCGCCAGTGCCGACGCGTCCGCCGACGGCCTGCCGGCAGCCTACGCTGGTGGTCAAGTCGCGCGCGGCGGCCGAGTCGGCCTGCTGGGGAACCAAGACAGCATGGAAACCCCTTTCCAGCTGACCAGCTTCACGCAGATGCTGATTCAGGATCAGCAGGCTGCCAGCGTTGCGGACATCGTCGAGAATGACCCAGCAGTGCGTACGGCGCGGGGCTTCGGTAACTTTCAGCAGGTGTATATGGTTCGCGGTCTGCCGATCTTTTCTGACGACATGTCCTACAACGGTCTGTACGGCTTATTGCCCAGACAGTATCTGGACGCAGAACTGATCGAGCGGGTGGAAGTGCTGCGGGGCGCCAACGCCTTTCTCAATGGCGCCGCCCCCGGCGGCAGCGGCTTGGGCGGTGCCATCAACATAGTGCCCAAGCGCGCGCCCAACCAGCCGCTGAACCAGATTACCACCGGCGTGCGCTCCGGCGGCCAAGGCTATTTGACCGGCGATTTCGCCAGACGCCTGGCAGACGACCGCATCGGCGTGCGGCTCAATTTCGCTCGCCGCGATGGAGATACGGCGGTCGATGGCGAGTCCAATGAATTGAGCATGTTTGCCCTGGGTCTCGACTATCGCGGCGAGCGTTTGCGCATTTCCGCCGATCTGGGTCATCAGGATCACCAACTGGATGATATCCAGCCGGCGATCAGCATTGCTCCCGGGCTGGATATTCCATCCGTGCCCGATGCCAGCAAAAGCATTGCCCAGCCCTGGACCTTTTCCAACGCACGGAACACCTTCGGTACCCTGCGCGCCGAGTATGACTTCAATGATTACATTACCGGCTGGGCGGCAGCGGGTATGCGCGACGGTGATGAGTCCGGTTCCTTCTCTGAACCCACAGTAAACAATGCCAATGGCGATAGCACCGCCAATCGTTTCAGCAATGTGCGCGAAGATACCGTCAAAACCGGCGAAATCGGCGTCCGTGGCCAGTTCAATACCGGGAACGTCGGTCATACGGTGAGTCTGTCCAGCTCCATATTCCGCATGGACTCACGCAATGCCTATGAGTTTTCCGATTTCGACGGTATTCCCGGCAATATCTACCGGCCAGTCGACGTGCCTTCTCCTCCCGCTTTCCCTCCCTTTTCCAGCGGTGACTTCGATCACCCACTGGTCACTGACGAAACCAGAACTTCCAGCGTCGCTCTGGCCGATGTCTTGTCGTTCATGGACGAACGTCTGCAGATCACCCTGGGTGCGCGTTATCAAAAAATCCGTAGTTATGGCTATGACAACGACACGGGAGCACGCACCGCTGCCTACTCGGAGAGTGAAATCACCCCGGTGGCCGGCGTGCTGTATCGCCTGACCCCGGAACTGTCGATCTACGCCAATCACATCGAAGGTTTGGTCAAGGGCGATGTCGCACCCGCCAACTCCAATGGAGCGCCAGTGGATAACGCCGGCGATATCCTGGCACCGTACAAGACCCGACAGAACGAAGTGGGCATGAAATACGACGGCGGGCGTATCGGCGGCAGTCTGGGCGTTTACCAGAGCCGCAAGCAGATGGCCGGTACGGAAAACGGCACCTTTGGTGTCATTGGTCACCAGCGCAACCGCGGACTGGAGCTGTCACTGTATGGCCAGGCCACGCCGCAGCTGTCGATTCTCGGTGGTGTCAGCCTGCTGGACAGCGACGTGGAAGGCAACGATGCCATTGGCGCCCCCAGATTGCAGGCCAATCTTGGTGTCGACTGGATGGTCCCTGCCGTCAGCGGCCTCGCGTTGGATGCCCGCGCCATTCATACCGGCAGCCAATATGCCGATACCGACAACCAGCAGCAGCTACCCTCCTGGACCCGCTTCGATGCCGGCGTACGCTACAACCTGCTGCTCGACGGAGACCAGCAGGTAACCCTGCGCGCCCGGGTGGAAAACCTGGCCGACAAGGAATACTGGGCAACCGCCGGCGGCTACCCCGGTGACGGCTCGTTGATCATCGGCGCACCACGCACCTTCATTCTGTCCAGCACGCTGGACTTCTGAAACCGCTCGGAGCGAATTGATGTCTGTTCGATCCATGAAAGTCTGGTCCTGGCTGCATACCTGGACCAGCTTCATCTGCACCCTGTTCATGCTGCTGTTATGCCTGACCGGGCTGCCGCTGATCTTCCATCATGAAATCGGCCATCTGCTGGGTACCGAGATCGAAGCTCCCGAAATGCCGGACGACACGCCGCATATCAGTCTCGACAAGGTAATGCAGATTGGTGAGGCCCGGCACCCTGGCCAGGGTGGCATGTTCATCTCCCGTGAACCTGATGATGACCGGGTCTGGTATCTGACCATGTCCGATACGCCCACCTCCACAAGCGGACTGCATCAGGTGGCGATTGATGCCCGCACCGGTGACATCCTCGGTGAGCCGCAGCTGGAGAGCGGTTTCATGTATATCATCAACTCCCTGCATATCGACCTGTTCGCCGGTCTACCGGGCATGCTGTTTCTCGGTCTGATGGGCGTATTGCTGCTGATTTCGCTGATATCCGGCGCCGTGTTGTACGCCCCGTTCATGCAGAAGCTCGCCTTCGGAGAGGTACGGCGCCAGCGCACGACCCGGCTCAAATGGCTGGACCTGCATAACCTGTTGGGCATAGTCACCCTGGTGTGGTTTCTGGTGGTCGGCGGCACCGGTGTGCTTAACGCCTGGGCCGATCTGATCGTCAAGGCCTGGCAGAATGATCAACTCAGCACCATGCTCGAACCCTATCAGGGCAAACAGCCGCCGCAGCAACTCGGCTCGCTGGAAGCCGCCGTACAATCGGCGCGGCGCTATCTGCCGGACATGCAGATCCAGTTTGTCGCCTTCCCGGGCACTAGCTTCTCCAGTCCCCATCACTACGGCGTGTTCATGCACGGCAACCAGGCGCTGACGGCACACCTGTCGCAACCGGTACTGATCGATGCCAGTACCTCGCAGGTTACCGACAGCCGTCCGTTGCCCTGGTACTTCACCGCTCTGCAACTATCACGGCCATTGCACTTCGGTGACTATGGCGGCAAGCCTTTGCAGATCATCTGGGCGGTACTGGATGTGATCACCATCATTCTGCTGAGCAGTGGTCTTTATCTCTGGTTGGCGAAGCGGCGCAGAAGAAAGCCCTACACCGCAAGCGCCAGTATCTCCAGCCCGGAGGCGCAACAAGGTTGATGAAAACGATAAAGAACTCTCCGATGCAGATCTGGTTCTGGCCGATCCTGTTCGGACTCATCAGCGCAGCGGGGCTGCTGGTCGCTCTGATCGGCGACGGCTGGCATGACGTTATTTCCTGGATGGCACTCGGTCTGGTCGCCGCAGCCAGTATCTGGCTGGGATTGGTTGCCAAGCGGCAATCCTGAGCGGCAACCATCGGTTCCGCTCAAGGATCTCAGCCTGCCTTCACCTGCGGGTTGACCATATGCAACGGGGGGTCTCCCAGCAGCGCCGATTCGAGATTCTGCACCGCCAGTTCGGCCATCGCGCGGCGGGTCTCGTGGGTGGCCGAGCCTATGTGGGGCACACAAACCAGATTGTTCAGCCCAAACAGCGGCGAGTCGGATAGCGGTTCCTGCTCGTATACGTCCAGCCCGGCGGCGCGGATCTGCCTCTCGCGCAATGCCTCTACCAACGCGACCTCGTCAACCACCTGGCCGCGTGCCACGTTCACCAGAATGGCACTGGACTTCATCAGACCCAGCTCGCGCTGTCCGATCAGCTTGTGGGTGCGTTCGCTGAGGGGCACCACCACACAGACAAAGTCGGACTCACCGAGCAGTCCATCGAGATCACGGAAGTCGGCACCCAACTCCTGTTCCAGCTCAGGCTTGCGGTTGTTGCTGGTGTAGAGCACCCGCATGCCGAATCCGAAGCGCCCACGTCGGGCTATCGCCGCGCCTATATTGCCCAGACCGATGATACCCAGCGTCTTGCCATGCACATCGCAGCCGAAATGATCCTGTCCCAGAGCCGCCCGCCAGTTGCCCGCGCGCAACCAGCCGTCCAGTTCGACGATCCGTCGCGCCGCGGTCAGCATCAACGTCATCGCCAGGTCGGCGGTGGTTTCGGTCAAGACATCCGGGGTATTGGTGAGCAGGATGCCGCGCTCGTTCAGATAGTCCAGATCGTAGTTGTCGTAGCCCACCGAGATGCTCGATACCACCTCAAGATCGGTCGCGGCCGCAAGCTGAGTGCGACCCAGCTGCCAGCCGGCACCAATCAAACCATGTACCGGACCCGCTGCCAGAGCATCCGGCAGCTCGGCGGCGGAAGCCAGCTGCACGACGTTGAAATGCTTTGCCAACCGCTCGACCAGGTCCGGGGCCAGACGGTTGAATACCACTACATTCTTTTTCATCGGCATGCGCCCCTGTTGAATACGGAAACCCGAGTATAACCGCTGCATTTCCCCATACTGATCTGAAAACCTGCTGCGCCAGAGGTGTCAGTCTGATTTGGTCTGACAGCGCACCTGCTGCTGGCATTCCAGCGGACTGAACATGTCATCACTGCGATAGGTAACGTATTCTAGCCGCTCCACCGGCAGCGACAGTCCATCAGGCACCGGCAATTGCGCCAGGCGCCGACGCAGGTCCTCGGCGCTGATCGACTGTCGATACAGCCCCAGAGTAATGTGCGGCACATAGGCGGCCTGGCGAATCTCGGTGCAGCTGGCGGCCAGCGTCTCGCGCCAGCGGGGCAGGTGTCCCTGCGGGTCTCCCACCGCCAGAAAGGCCGCACTGGAGAAACTGTCCAGCGCCCCTATCCGCAGATCGCACGGCGGCAGGCTCAGCCTGTCGAGATCAGCCAGCTGGCGCTGCAGTTGGGCAGGGGTAAAGTCGTCATTGTGTATCACGGCCTCCTCTTCGAAACCACAGACAAACAGCGTGATATGTGGCTGGCGCCGGGAAGGGTGCAACAAATCCGCCAAAGATGCCGTGACCCGATCAATGTAGTCGAGTATGGCCGGGCAGTTGATGGGGATCATCCAGATGGCATAACGGCTGCGGCCACAATGCCACTCAGAATAGTCGCGCAACTGGACAACGGTGGTCTCGGTAAAAGACGTGTCGGTATCGGATAGCAGCATGATCGGCAGGCGGCCAGGTGATGGCGAGGTGCTGCAGTATGCCTTTTGCCGCGGCTTTGTTCCAGCCGATGGCGGCGCCGCGCCAGCATCGCACTTGTGTTTCCCAAGTCAGGGGCATACCATTCGCCGCGCTATTCATGCAGGTGTGCCTGACATCAGGCATGAAACGGAAAGCCGGTGCGTTCCCGACTCAATCGAGAGAACAATCCCGGCACTGCCCCCGCAACGGTAATCGACCCCGATCAGCAGATCGGCGTTCGCTCAGAACCACTGTGCCACGGCATGGGAAGGTGAGCGAATGGGCGTCGAGAGTCCGGAGACCGGCCCACATGAAATATCGACTGGTGTTGCGGAGGGCATCACCGTCAAGTGCCGTGCCGGTTTTCTATTATTCCTCCCGTCCGCACTTGCTTACCTGCCCTCCTCGAAAGTCTCCGACCTTTTGAGGATTCAAAATGAAATTTTCCCGTCTTGCCCTTAGCATCGCCCTGGCTCCGAGCCTGGCACTGGCTGAGCAGCCTGTTTCCCATGAGCAGGCATTGAAATTGTCAGACACCCTTATTACTGCCAACCGCGACGTGGAACAGCGCAGCGACAGCAGCGCCGCCAGTACGGTGTTTACCCGGGCGGATATCGAGCGTTTGCAACCCTCGACCGTAGCCGACCTGCTAAAGCGTGTACCCGGTATGCAAATTGGTCAGTCTGGTGGTCGTGGCAGTGTTTCCGGTATCTATTTACGCGGTACCAAGACCGCACAGACGCTGGTTCTGATTGATGGTCAGCGTTTTAACGGCGCTGATAGCGGTGCTGCTGCACTAGAGTTTCTCAGCATCGATCAGATCGAACGTATTGAGGTGTCCAAAGGTGCCAATTCGGCCACTTACGGAGCAGATGCCATTGGTGGTGTTATTCAAGTTTTCACCCGCCGAGCCGACGGCGAGGGCGAGGGCCTGCGCCCCCGCGCTCGACTGGCCTACGGCAGTCGCGGCAGCTGGGAACGCAGCTTAGGGTTGTCGGGAGGCAATGCGGATACGCGTTTCAGCCTGAATGCCAGCTCAGAAGACACCAATGGCATCAATCGCACCGATGTCAAACAAGGCCCTGATGCCGATCATGATGCTTATCGCAACAATTCCATTAGTTTCAACCTGAATCACCGCTTCAGTGAACAGGTAGAGGCCGGATTAAGTCTACTGGATCAACGCGGAGAGACTGAATACGATCTGGGCTACCTTGGCAGCTACCCATATGATGAATTTGAACTGAAAAGCTATTCATCATTCATCAAAGCACAGCTCAATGATAACTGGAGCAGTCAACTGGAGCTGGGCCACAGTGAAAGACGGCGTTTCTTCCGTGCCGATGATTCCTCCCTGCACGATTCACTCAGCAGCTACCGCAATTCCATACATTGGCTTAACAATTTGCGCCTGTCCGAACAGCATAGCGTGACAGCGGGGGCTGAATGGTATGAGGATACGCTGCATAGCAACGCAGACTACAACGAAGATAGCCGGTGGAATCAGGCAGCCTATATTCAACATGCTTATCAGGGTCAACATGTCTCTACCGAACTGGGGCTGCGGCACGATAAGAACCAGCAGTTTGGCAGTGAGAACACCTGGCATGGGGCGTTAACCGTACCGCTCAACACAGCCAATCAACTGATACTTTCCTACAGTGAAGGCTTCAGAGCACCCACCTTTGTAGACCTCTACTATCCAGATTTTTGTGACCCTACTTACGGTTGCTCTCCCCAGGCCAACCCTGATCTCCAGCCTGAGCATTCAAAGAGTTACGAGCTGCAATGGCGGAGCCAACTGGGGAATAACGCCCATCTGGAAGCATCCCTCTACCGCACAGATATCAAAGACGCCATCGTTCTTGATTCATTCTGGATCCCACAGAATATCGCTACCGTTCGTATCAACGGCTTTGAAGCATCCCTGAATCACCACTTCATGGGCTGGCAAAGCGCAATTGGCCTGAGCATTATTGATCCGCGCGATCGTGATACGGGCAAAACCTTGAGCCGCCGCGCCAAACGCACACTGAGCTTGGATATTGATCGCCAGGTAGGCCAATACTCCTTTGGAGCAAGCTGGTTGGCGAGCAGCCATTCCTTTAGCGATGAGAATAACACTCAAAAGATGTCAGGCTACGGCGTCCTCGGTATTCGTACCAGTTGGCAAGCAACCTCTGATGTTTTATTGGGCCTGAAGGTCGACAATTTACTGGACAAGCAGTACAGTCATGCTCAGGTGGCGGATTTTTCTACCTTTCCTGCCCAGCAGAGAAACTATATGGAAGAAGGCCGTACTGGCTGGATATCTGTCACTTGGACACCTCATTTCTAACCGCGCTTATGCAGCTTTCCCGCCGCCCGCCACCAGTTGATCCCCTCCCTCCCTCCGTGCTCCAGGGTAAAAGGTGGCTGCACCGGGGACTGCTGTGCCTGGCCACAGCATTCTTTCTCGGCGGCCTTCCAGCAATGGCACTGGCCACCGAGCCACCCCAGCGCATCGTCTCCCTTGATTTGTGCATGGATTGGGCCTTGGCCCACCATGCCGATCCGGCCCGTGTGGCCGCCCTCTCCCCCTTGCATCTGCGCTATCCCATCCACTGGATCAACGGCCACTGGCCGACCCACGACGGCTCGCTGGAACAGATAGTGCGCCTGCAACCCGACCTGGTACTGGCCGGCCAATACAGCGCGTTGTTGCTCCGCGAACGTCTGCGTACCCTGGGTTATCCGGTGCAGGTGCTGCCGCTGCCCGCCACCCTGAAACAGGTGGAATCCTACGAGCGGCGCCTGCTCGAATTGATGGGTCGCAATCCGGAGCTGGCACAGCCGGCACCCGCGCTCAGCACACCACAGCCCGGCGCCAAACGCCTGCTGCTACTCGGTTCCAATGGCATAGGCACCGGGCGCGACACCTTCGAGCACCAGATCATCGAGCAGGCCGGCTGGCGCGACTACCTGACCGATTCCGGGCATATGCAACTGGACCTGGAGCAGATCGCTGCCGACCCGCCGGATGCCATCCTGTTTGCCGCGCCGGAGCATCAGGCGCTGGCCAACCGCTTTGCCGAGCACCCGGTGCTGCGCCGCAGCATTCCCGCCGATGGCTGGCTGAGCACCGACTACTGGCGCTGGCAATGTCCCGGCCCCTGGACCTGGGATCTGATAAGGCAACTCAACCAATGGCTCGACTGATCACCCCTGCTCTGTTGGCCCTGCTGCTGGTCACCACCCTGGCCTCGCTGGCAGTCGGCTCAACGTCTGTGGCGGTGCTGCCCGGGCTGTTCGACTTTCTCATCGGCCAGAACAGTCTGAACGCCATCGTCATCGGCGAAATCCGTTTGCCACGTACGCTGATTGCACTGGCAGTAGGCGCGGCATTAGGGCTCAGCGGCGCGGCTCTGCAAGGCCTGCTGCGCAACCCACTGGCCGAACCCAGCCTGACCGGAGCCAGCCAGGGCGCGGCGCTCGGGGCGGCCAGCGTATTCTACTTCGGCTTGTTCCCCAGCCTCGGCGCAGCGGCACCGGGCGTGGCTGGGTTGATCGGCGCAGCAATGGCGCTGATCCTGATGCTGGCCCTGGCCGGCTCGGCCCGCTCGCATATGGTAATCATGGCCGGTCTGGCCATCTCCACTCTCGCTGGCGCCGCCCTGGCCACCGTCCTGAACTTCGCGCCCAACCCCTATGCCATGCAGGAGCTGGTGTTCTGGTTGCTCGGCTCGGTGGCCGAGCGTGGCTTGGAGCATCTGTGGCTACTGCTGCCGGCACTGCTGATCGGCGGCGCGCTGATTTTCAGTCAGCAACGGTTACTAAGAGGCCTGAGTCTGGGCGACCAAGTGGCCCGCAGCATGGGGCTGAACTATCGCAGCGGCAGCCTGATGATAGTGCTGGGCGCGGCGATACTCGTTGGCGCCTCGGTCGCCGTAGCGGGTAGCATTGGGTTTGTCGGCCTGCTGGTACCGCATCTGCTGCGCCCACTGGTACGCCATCGTCCGGAACGACTATTGATACCGGCGGCACTGGCCGGCGCCATTCTGGTCTGTGGGGCGGATATTGGGGTGCGCCTGCTGCCGCCCGGTCGCGAACTCAAGCTCGGGGTACTGACCTCTCTGCTCGGCGCACCTTTGTTTATCTGGCTGGTATGGAAGGAGCGCAAACGGTGGATCTGATCAGTATCCATGATCTGAGCGTCGGCCAGCGCTTGGTCAATGTCAGTTTGAACCTGCGGCCCGGTGAGATGCTCGGCGTCATTGGTGCCAACGGTGCCGGCAAGTCCACCCTGTTGCATTGTCTGGCCGGCATTCAGGCCTACCGGGGCGAGATCCGCTTGGCCGATACGCCGCTCGATACCATTCCCGAGCGCCAGCGGGCACAACAACTGGGCTTTCTGCCGCAGAGCAGCCACAGCGCCTGGGCCTTGTCGGTACGCGATGTGATCGCCCTCGGACGACTTCCCTGGGGCGATACGGACGCCAAGGCCATAGCCCAGGCTGCCGCGGCTGCCCAGATCGAGGATTGGCTTGAGCGCCAGGTCGACCAACTCTCGGGCGGCCAGCAGGCCCGCGTGTGGCTGGCCCGGGTGCTGGCCGGGCAACCCAGAGTACTGCTGGCCGACGAGCCTGTGGCCAGCCTCGATCTATTCCAGCAACAGAATGTGCTGCGTCTACTGCGCCGCTATGCCCACAGCGGGCGCGGGGTAATGCTGTCGATCCACGACCTGTCGCTGGCGGCGCGTTATTGCGACCGCCTGGCTCTGCTCCATGAAGGACAGCTGCTCGCGTTGGGTGCGCCCGCCGAGGTATTGACCGGGCCCCATCTGCAGCAGGCATTTCAGGTCGATGCTCATATCGATCTGGACAGCGATCCACCCATCATCATCCCGAGGTAAGTACCATGGCCTTCAAGTTCGGCAAGAATTTTGACGAAATGTGCTATCCCTTCATGTACGAAAGCGCATCGCTGTGCGACTTCGAGATCATCACCGATGAGCTGTGCGGCCATATCGGCGCGATCATCTCCCATCTGCCGGAGGATATGCCGGATATCGCCGCGGACCTTGAGCAGATCCAGCCACTGGCCTTTCATATAAATGGGTCCATCCGTGGGCGACTGGCGGTCAGCGAGGACGATCAGGCTTGGCTGCAGCAGCGCCTCAACCATTACAAGGCGGAAGTACCCGAGCGCCTGAACGGCTTCGTGCTGCCCCGCGGCACGCCACCGATTCCGCAACTGCATCTGGCCCGCTCGGCCTGCAAGAAAGCCATCCGCGTCATGGTCAAGGTCGATCAGGAAGGAAAAGACGTGGCCATGCTGCTGCCGCGCATGTGCAATATGCTGTGCAACTTCTTCTTTGTGCTGACGCTGGTGATCAACCAGCGCCGTGGGGTGGTGGAGCCGGAGTTCATCAGCCGCAGTTACGGCAAGGACGCCTGACCCGATGACGCCGACGCAGCGGGACGTGGTAACATCCCGCTGCAATCAGTCCTCAGCCCGCCGCGCGCAGCTCACGCGCCGCAGCCACCATATTGGCCAGCGCCTCCCTGGTTTCCGGCCAGGCGCGGGTTTTCAGGCCGCAGTCGGGGTTGACCCACAGGCGCTGCGCCGGAATCCGCTGCGCGGCCTTGCGCAGCAGGCTGACCATCTGCTCCGTGCTCGGCACCCTCGGCGAGTGGATATCGTAGACCCCCGGTCCGATCTCGTTCGGGTAGGCAAACTGCTCAAAGGCTTCCAGCAGCTCCATGTCCGAACGGGAGGTTTCAATGGTGATCACATCGGCATCCATCGCCGCGATCGACTTGATCACATCATTGAATTCGCTGTAGCACATATGGGTATGAATCTGCGTTTCATCACGCACGCCGCTGGCGGTCAGCCGGAACGCCTCGGTGGCCCAATCCAGATAGCCCTGCCAGCCTGATCTGCGCAGCGGTAAGCCCTCGCGGAAAGCCGCCTCATCGATCTGGATGATGCGGATGCCAGCCGCTTCCAGATCCGTCACCTCATCGCGGATCGCCAGCGCCAGCTGCCGGGCCTGCTGCTCGCGGCTGATATCCTCCCGCAGGAACGACCACATCAGCATGGTCACCGGGCCGGTCAGCATGCCCTTCATCACCTTGTCGGTCTGCTGCTGGGCATAACTGATCCAGTCCACGGTCATGGCTTGCGGGCGACTCAGGTCACCAAAGATGATGGCAGGTTTGACGCAGCGTGAACCATAGCTCTGCACCCAGCCGAACTGGGTAAAGGCATAGCCATCCAGCTGCTCGGCGAAGTATTCCACCATGTCGTTACGCTCGGCCTCGCCGTGCACCAGCACATCCAGCCCCAGCTGCTCCTGCATCTTCACCGCATTACGGATTTCACTGTGCATGGCCTCGGTGTACTCGGCCCCGCTCAACTTGCCCTGTTTGAATGCCTGACGCGCCAAACGAATCGCCGGTGTCTGCGGGAAGGAACCAATGGTGGTGGTCGGGAAGGCAGGCAGATTCAACCGCGCCCGCTGCTGCCCAATGCGCTCGGCAAAGGCTGATTGGCGCTGACTGTCACCCGGCTGGATTGCCGCCAGACGGGCCTGCACCTCCGGCCGGTGGATACGCCGGGACGCGCCTCGACTGGCCTGCACCGCCCGGCTCTGCTCCAATGCTGCCCGCACGTCGGCGGCCTGCGGTTCGCTCAGGGCGCGGGCCAGTGTCGTCACCTCCTCACACTTCTGCACCGCAAAGGCCAACCAGCTCTTGAGCTCGGCATCCAGCTGGTCCTCCCGCTCCAGGTCCACCGGACTGTGCAGCAGCGAGCAGGATGGTGCCACCCAGAGCCGCTCGCCCAAACGTTCATGGGCATGGCGCAGCACCTCCAGCGTCTTGTCCAGATCACAACGCCAGACGTTGCGGCCATTGACCAGCCCCAGCGACAGAATCTTGTAGGATGGCAGACGGTCAAGAATGGCCGGATACTGCTCGGGCGCTCGCACCAGATCAATATGCAAGCCGTCCGCCGGCAGGCCCGCCGCCAGTCCGAGGTTGTCTTCCAGACCACCGAAATAGGTCGCGATCAGCTTTTTCAGCGGTTCCTGCTGCAGCAGGTTATAGGCCCGCTCAAACGCGCTCTTCCAATCCTGCGGCAGGTCGAGCACCAGAATCGGTTCATCAATCTGTACCCACTCCACACCCTGCGCCGCCAGCCGCTGAAAAATCTCGGCGTACAAGGGCAGCAACCGCTCAAGCAGCTCCAGCTTGTCGAACTCCTCGCCCTTGACCTTGCCCAGCCACAGATAGGTCAGCGGCCCGATCACCACCGGCTTGACCCTGTGCCCCAGCGCCTGGGCCTCATCCACCTCCTCGAACAGCTGCTCCCAGCTCAGGGAAAACTGCTGGTCAACGGTGAACTCCGGCACCAGATAGTGATAGTTGGTATCAAACCATTTGGTCATCTCCTGGGCATGGCCACCACAGCAGCCGCCGGTCGCACCCCGCGCCATGGCAAACAGAGTCTGCAAATCCGGCCGCGCGGCACCCGCCTTGCGAAAGCGCTCGGGGATAACGCCGAACATCAGCGAGTGGGTCAGCACCTGGTCATACCAAGCAAAATCGCCAACCGGCAACAGCTCGATACCGGCCTGTTTCTGCAGCTGCCAGTGCTCAGCGCGCAGTCGGGCACCTGTCCCACGTAGCCCCGCCTCGTCCAGATCGCCCTTCCAGAACGCCTCCAGCGCCCGTTTCAGTTCACGGTCACGCCCGATACGCGGAAAGCCCAGATTGTGTGCCAAAGCCATCGGTCAATACTCCCTCAATGAATGATGGAAGGATTCTCCGCGCCATCCGATAATGAAACAATCTCATGATTTTCATGGAAACATGCAGTTTCACTCATGAACACCCCTACGCGTCACACCGCTCTGGCCAAGGGCTGTGTTGACAACTGATGCCGTCGTTGCGGCTGCGTACAGGAACAAGGGGAAAATTGACCTTCGTCAAAGATGATTGCCTGACCATTCCATATAGTGCCCACCAAGCAGAACAAACACCATATATTGTGTTTAATCTTTTACGCAGGGAAATCTGGTGCGAATCCAGAGCTGTCGCGCAACGGTATGGAGCTGACCCAATAGCCCTGAGCCCGAATGCCTGCCTTTCTCCGTCACCAGACGGCAATCCGGGTCCCGCATCAGGACACCAGGGCGGCGAGAGCTGCGTCCTGTCCAGCGTGCCCTACCACAAGCATGAGGGATCGCATGACTACACCGGCCATAACCGCGCCCATCGACCGTACTCTGCTGGATGTCTCCAGCACCATAGACGAGTACCTGAATCGCCAGGACTGGCGAGTGAATGCCAACGCCAACCAGGGGTACTCCCTCGGCGGGCTGATTCTCAACAGCGCCGGCAAGATGATCGCCAACTACTGGCTCAGTCAAGTATATCCGCTGGCGATCGGTCAGGCCCACCGTGATGGCGACCTCCATATCCACGATCTGGACATGCTCAGCGGGTACTGTGCCGGCTGGTCATTGCGCACCCTGCTCAATGAAGGACTCAATGGCATTCCCGGGCAGATCGATTCCGCCCCGCCACGGCACATGTCCAGCGCCGTGGGGCAGATCGTTAACTTCCTCGGCACCTTGCAGAACGAATGGGCCGGAGCTCAAGCCTTCAGTTCCTTCGATACCTACATGGCTCCCTATGTGCGCAAAGACCAGCTCGACTACCCACAGGTGCGCCAGCATATCCAGGAGCTGATCCACAACCTCAACGTCCCCTCGCGCTGGGGCACCCAGACCCCCTTCACCAACCTGACCTTCGACTGGGTCTGCCCGGATGATTTGCGTGAGCAGGTACCGGTGATTGGCGGTGAGGAAATGCTCTTCTGTTACGGCGAGTTGCAGGCGGAAATGGATATGATCAACCGCGCCTACATTGAGGTCATGAGTCAGGGCGATGCCAAGGGACGCGTGTTCACCTTTCCGATCCCGACCTACAACATAACCCACGACTTTCCCTGGCACAGTGAGAATGCCGAGCGCCTGTTCGCCATGACCGCCAAGTACGGCCTGCCGTACTTTCAGAACTTTCTCAATTCGGAGCTGCAGCCAAACATGGTGCGCTCCATGTGCTGCCGTCTGCAGCTGGATTTGCGCGAACTGCTCAAACGCGGCAATGGCCTGTTCGGCTCTGCCGAGCAGACCGGCTCGCTGGGCGTGGTCACCGTCAACTGTGCCCGCCTGGGCTATCTGCACCGCGGAGACGAGGCCGCCCTGTTGCGGACACTGGATCGATTGCTGGAGCTGGGCCGCGACAGCCTGGAAATCAAGCGCGAAGTGATCCAGCAGCACATGGATGCCGGGCTGTTTCCCTACACCAAGCGCTATCTGGGCACCCTGCGCAATCACTTCTCCACCCTGGGCGTCAACGGCATCAACGAAATGATCCGCAACTTCACCGGGGATACACAGGACATCACCCACCCCGACGGGCATGCCATGGCAATCCGCCTGTTGGATCATGTACGCGGGCGCATGACCGAATTCCAGGAGCACACCGGGCATATGTACAACCTGGAGGCGACTCCGGCCGAAGGCACGACCTACCGTTTTGCCCGGGAAGATCGCAAGCGCTTCCCCCACATACTGCAGGCCGGTTCGGCGGACAAGCCCTACTACACCAACTCCTCACAACTGCCGGTCGGCTTTACCAGCGATCCCTTCGAGGCGCTGCAACGACAAGAGCCCCTGCAGCAGAAATACACCGGCGGCACCGTATTGCACCTGTACATGGCCGAACCCCTGGCCAGTGCAGACGCCTGTCGGCGGCTGGTGCAGCGGGCACTGGCCAACTATCGGCTGCCCTACCTGACCGTTACCCCAACCTTTTCCATCTGTCCGCATCACGGCTATCTGAGTGGCGAGCATGAGTTCTGCCCACGCTGTGATGAGGACATCCTTCAGCAAAAAGCAAAAAACCAGGGAGTATCAGCATGAATCAATCCGTCAACACGCAACTGCAAGGCCACGAACGGGTCCGCTGCGAAGTCTGGACCAGAGTCATGGGCTATCATCGCCCTGTCTCCTCATGGAACCCCGGCAAGCAGTCCGAGCACCGCGAGCGGCAGTTCTTCCAGCCACAGAGTTCAGCCAGCGATGGCTGTTGAATCACTGCGCGTGGGGGGCCTTGTGCCCCTCACCAGCATCGACTATCCGGGAGAGCTGGCAGCGGTGGTTTTCACTCAAGGCTGTCCCTGGCGTTGCGTGTACTGCCATAACCCCGAACTGCTGCCGGCACGGGGCGAAACAGAAATCCCCTGGCAGCAGATCGTCGATTTCATGCACAGTCGTCGCGGGCTGCTGGATGCGGTGGTGTTTTCCGGTGGTGAGCCGACCTTTCAGTCAGCCTTGCCCCAGGCCATCGAACAGATACGCTCCATGGGGTTCAAGATCGGCCTGCACAGCGCCGGCATCTACCCACGCAAACTGCAGACACTGCTGCCGCTGATCGACTGGATAGGCCTGGATATAAAGACGACCAAAAACAACTACCAGCTGATCACCCGAACCAAGGACAGCGGTAACGCTGCCTGGCAAAGCGCCGAACTGGTCATCGCCAGCGGCATCAGCCACCAACTGCGCATCACTGCCCACCCCAGTTGGCTGGCCGACAGTGACGCGCAATGGATCAGACAACGGCTACTGGATATGGGTGCCGAATCAGTGGTGATACAGGCAGGCTCGCTGCAGTTTCACTCATGAAGACCCATCAGCATCAAACCATCGCGGCCACGAGCTGCGCTGGCGGCTGCCCTGCTCAACACAGGGAATCAGCCGCTCAGTTAACACCGGCAGCTGTCGAACCGTTTTTGGGCATGACCCCCTAGAAGCGGGGTAACATCAACCTCCGCACTGACACGATCAGTCAGCGCAGCCACCAGCGGCCAATCGCATAACCGAGCGCGCCGCATGAGCTTTTCAAAGGAGGCAAAACGTGCCGATGACGGCTGGTCGGCCAGCGCCTTTTTTCAGAACACCCATCAGTCAGGAGTACCAACCGACTCTGCAGTACAAGGCGATCATTCATCGTCCCCGTAGTACTTGACGCCAAGGCGGATGATTTCCCTCCCTTGGGCCTTGCGATGGTGGTTGGTGTCGCGCAGTGAGTAGATGCAGCCACAGTATTCCTGCTGATAAAAACGTTCGCGCTTGCTGATCTCGATCATCCGCGCCGAGCCGCCTCCCTTGCGCCAGTTGTAATCCCAGTAGGTGATACCTGGATACTTTTGCGCGCTGCGGATGCCGCTGTCGGTGATCTGCTTCATGTCTTTCCAGCGTGAAATACCCAGAGAACTGGAGATCACGCTGAAATCGTTTTCAAAGGCGTAAAGAGCGGTGCGTTCGAAGCGCATATCGAAGCACATCGTGCAGCGCACGCCACGCTCGGGCTCATGCTCCATACCTTTGGCGCGCTCGAACCAGTTGTCCTTGTCGTAATCGGCGTCGATAAACGGCACCTTGTGATCTTCGGCAAAGCGAATGTTCTCGTCCTTGCGCAGCAGGTATTCACGTTCCGGGTGAATGTTCGGGTTATAGAAGAAGATGGTGTAGTCGATACCCGAGGCGGTGATCGCTTCCATCACTTCACCGGAACAGGGGGCGCAGCAGGAGTGCAACAGCAATTTGTCCGCGCCATCGGGAAGGCTGAGTTGTGGCCTATTGATGTAGGTCATGAGGGGTGTCCTGGGGATGGCAGCGCGGCTGAGCGTTCAAGCCGCCGGCGCGCCGAGGTTGCAATACTGCCCTTTGAAATACAGTAACGGCTGCGTCTCCGCCGCCCGTGGCTGACTTATCGCCTTCACTTCACCAATCACGATCAGGTGATCGCCCGCGACGTGCTCTGCGTGGATGTCACAATCCAGCCAGTGCAGGCTGTCGCCGATCAGCGGATTGCCCAGCGGCGATTCGCCCCATTCCACGCCGCGCCACTTGTCCGCACCCCGACTGGCGAACTGGTCGGAAATCCCGACCTGCTCACCTGACAGGATGTTGACCGCGAACCGGCCCGCCTGGCGAATCTTCGGATAGCTGGCCGAACGGCCCATGACGCTGAACGACACCAATGGCGGGCTCATCGACACGCTGTAGAACGACTGGCAGGTGAAGCCGAGCGGCTCCCCATCAAGCTGTGACGTGATCACCGTGATACCGGATGCGTAGTGACCGAGCGCTTCGCGAAAATGCGAAGGCTCGATGACATGAACATGAGCTGACATCAGGACGAGAGCTCTCTGCGAATAATCTCTGCACCGGCGCTCAGGGCATGCATCTTGCCCCTGGCCACCGCGCGGGACAAAGGTGCCATGCCGCAGTTGGTCGCCGGATAGAGCTTGTCGGCATCGACAAACTGCAGCGCCTTGCGCAGGGTGGCGGCCACTTCCTCCGGCGTCTCCACGGTATTGGACGCCACATCAATAGCCCCTACCATCACCTTCTTGCCGCGAATCAGCTCGATAAGATCCATGGGTACGTGGGAGTTGTGACACTCCAGCGAGATGATGTCGATGCTGGATTTCTGCAGCTTGGGGAAGGCCTCCTCATACTGCCGCCACTCCGAGCCCAGGGTCTTTTTCCAGTCGGTATTGGCTTGGATGCCGTAGCCATAGCAGATGTGGACGGCCGTTTCACACTTGAGCCCTTCCAGGGCCCGCTCCAGCGTGGCGACGCCCCAGTCATTCACCTCGTCAAAGAACACGTTAAACGCCGGCTCATCAAACTGGATGATGTCGACACCGGCCGCCTCCAGCTCCAGCGCTTCCTGGTTGAGGATTTTGGCAAACTCCCATGCCAGTTTTTCCCGGCTTTTATAGTGGGCGTCATACAGTGTATCGATCATAGTCATGGGGCCAGGCAGAGCCCATTTGATCGGCTGGCTGGTTTGCTGACGCAGGAACCTCGCATCCTCAACAAACACCGGCCTTTGACGAGACACAGCGCCCACCACTGTCGGCACGCTCGCATCGTAGCGGTCACGGATTCTGACCGTTTCACGTTTCTGGAAATCAACGCCACTGAGGTGCTCGATAAAGGTGGTAACGAAGTGCTGACGCGTCTGCTCACCGTCACTGACAATATCGATGCCGGCCAGTTGCTGTTCGTGCAATGCCAGACGCAGCGCATCCTGCTTGCCCTCGATCAGCTCGTCCCCTTCGAGCTTCCAGGGTGACCAGAGTGTCTCCGGCTGCGCCAGCCAGGAAGGTTTCGGCAGGCTGCCGGCGGTTGAAGTGGGTAACAACTTTTGCATGGTATAAGGCCTTATATTCTTTATATTCTTTATATTCTTTAATTCAAGCTGCGTAATCAGCAGCCCACTGCTGAAGCACAGACTGGTAGGGCTTGATGAACAACTCCTCAACAAACTTGCCCTGCTCGATCGCCAGACGATTGCGTTCTTCGCGGTCATACACAATGCGCGTAAAGGAGTAGTCATCATTATTCAGGCTGGGCTGATAGACCTTGCCTGCTACCGAATTGGCATTGTAAATCTCCGGCCGATAGATCCTCTGGAAGGTCTCCATGGTGCTTATGGTGCTGATCAGCTCAAGGTTGGTGTAATCCGCCAACAGATCGCCGGAAAAATAGAAGGCCAGAGGCGCAACGCTGCCTGCGGGCATGAAATAGCGCACCTTCAAACCCATCTTGCTGAAATACTCATCAGTCAGGGAATAGGCATCTTGCCGATACTCAACGCCCAGTACCGGATGTTGGTTTTCTGTGCGCACATAGCTTCTGCCGCTGGCCACACTCAGGCAGATGACCGGCTGCTTGCCAAAATACTCCTTGTAGGCTTCTGAGTTGACGAAGCACTTGAACAGCTTGCCGTGCAGCTCGCCGAAATCGTCCGGCGTACTGAAGTCGGCCTTGCCCTCGTTATGTTCGCGCAGCAGCACACTGAAATCATAATCGCGCACGTAGGAGGAGAAGTTGTTGCCAACCATCCCCTCAATGCGTTCGTTGGTTCTGCGGTCAACAATATTGGTTTTCAATATCTCAATCAGCGGAATGGCGTTACCACTGCGCCCCGTCTCAACATCCATCTCGACGGAGATGATTTCAATTTCAACCGAATACCGGTCGCCTCTGGGGTTATCCCAATCCGCCATGGCATTGAAACGGTTGTCGATCATTTTCAAGGTGTTGCGCAGATTCTGCTCACGGCTCTCGCCCCGGGCGAGGTTGGCAAAGTTGGTGGTAATGCGCGTGTTTTCCGACGGGCGATAATCCTCGTCGAAGCGAATGCTCTTGATGCTGAACTGAAAATCCTTGCTCATTTTTAGCCCGATACCTTGAATGTCTGGGAAAGCCAAGCCTGCCCAATGATTTACGTTGTGCTGAATTGGGACGTATCTTAGGTCAGCGATCACTTGAGTAATATTGAGCGGAATTCAATCGATCATTAGTCAATTTCATGTAGCGGTCGTCAGGCATGACATGGCGAGCGGAGCGAAACCTTTTTATAGCGATCTGGCGAACCATTCGCCGATCATCGTGCCAAAGCATTCGAAGCGCAGCGGCGGCGACCCTCCCTTGTCAGGTCGCAGGTATCGGGTGCACTGCAAGAAACCGGATGAATTGGAAATGTATTCAATGCACGTAACGGTAAAACCACTTGTCGCCCTGTTGCTCCTGGCTGTGATGTCCGGCTGCAGCATCGCGCCCAAACCCGGCTCCGGCGGCCAATGGGTGGGGCACACGGAAGCAGGACAGGCTTCGTACTACGCAGACAAATTCCAGAACAGACAAACCGCCAGCGGCGAGCTTTATAAAGCGGGCCGAAAAACCGCAGCACACCGCACCCTGCCCTTCGGCTCGAAGGTAAAGGTGACCAACGTGCGCAATGGTAGAAGCGTGGTGGTGCGCATCAACGACCGCGGTCCCTTTGTGCGCGGCCGGGTTATCGACCTGTCCCGCTCTTCCTTCGCACGTATCGGTGACATTTCCGCTGGTTTGCTGAAGGTACGCATCGAAGTTGTCAGGTAGTTCCGATTCCATTGAAGCGTATCGTCCTTGGCTGAGTTTCAGCTACGTGCTGCTCAAGTTATGCCATTTACTTATGGACTAGTATTCAAAAAGTCTGTTTGGCTCGCCCATGCCTGGCCGTTCGGCTGCTACGCCGTAAGATCAACGTGCGATTACAGCCCGCATCGATTTATAACAACAAACCTAGAAGGCGTATTTCCATGAGACCCATCACTGCCAGAGAGGGGGAAGCCCAAGGCCACTTGGCCGGCTACGGCTCCAAGGCGTACCGCAATTATGTGCTCTTCGCGCTGACATTTATTTACATCTTGAATTTCGTCGACCGCGCCCTGCTAGCGGTTGTCGGCCCCGATCTGGTACCGGACCTCGGGATTACCGACACCCAGTTCGGGCTTCTCACCGGCTTCGGTTTCGCCTTGCTCTACACAGCTGTCGGCATCCCGCTGGCGCGCTTTGCCGATGTCGCCAATCGCGTGTGGATCATGACCGTCTGCGTGGCCTTGTGGTCGCTGATGACAGCGCTTTGCGGCCTGGCGACGGAAGTCACCATCGGCTCGGTCACCATAGGCGCGTTCTGGGTTCTGCTGATGTGTCGCGTCGGTGTGGGTATTGGTGAAGCCGGCTGTACACCGCCGGCCAACTCCCTGATCGCGGACTATTTCATCCCGCGTGAACGGTCCCAGGCACTGGGCTTCTACGCCATGGGCGTAACGCTCGGCACCATGTTCGCCAACCTCGTCGGCGGCTGGGTTACCGACGTGTTCGACTGGCGCACCGCCTTCTTCGTCGTCGGTTTGCCGGGCTTGCTGGTCGCCCTTGTTTTCAAACTCACGGTCAAAGAGCCGCCGCGAGGCTACACCGATCCGCCGGATGCCGCGAAAAAGGAGCGAGCCAGCCTGGGCGAGGCTATCCACGAGCTGATGGGCAAGCCTGCTTTCTGGCTGATGACCGCCGGCGCCACCATTGCCGCGTTCTGCGGTTACGGTATCTCCTCGTTCCAGTCGCTCTTTCTGGTCCGCACCTACGAAATCACCGCCGGTCAGGCTGCGATCTGGATCAACACGCCGGTCGCCCTGTCCGCCGCCGTTGGCACCTTCGCCACCGGTTGGCTAGCGACCAGGATGTACAAGAAGCATCCGGGCGCCATCGCCTGGGTACCGGCGATAGGCCTGGCACTGTCGGTTCCCTTCTATATCTTCGCCTTCACCACCAATAATCTGCTCTACGCTGCAATCGGCCTGATCATTGGCGGCTTTGTGAAGTACGGCTATCTAGCCGCTCAGTACACGATCGGCCAGGGCGTGGTAAGCATGCGTGTGCGCGCAATGGCCACGGCAGTGATGCTGCTTCTCGTCAACCTGTTTGGCTACGGCTTCGGCCCGCTGTTCATTGGCGCAATCTCCGACATCTTCTTCACGTCCGGTATCGCCGATCTGGGCGTAGCGGCTGGTGAACTGGCACGTAACCAGTGCCACCCCGCCGTAATCGGTCAGCTGACCCAGAACCTGCAGGACGCCTGTGGACAGGTCTACGCACAAAGTCTGCAAACCTCCATGATCATAATGGCCTGCCTGTACGCTGCCAGCGCTCTGTGCTTCCTGTTGACCTGGACCCGATTGGACAAGGATATGGTGGACAGAGAGGTGAAAAAACCGGTCACGCCATAAATGACTACCCAGAGGGCGCATTGCGCCCTCTTTTTTGCGCCTGAAGGAGTAACTGGCGTCGAGGAGTGATTGGAGCCGATGGACCTTAACGCTTCTGGTCCTTTCTTCGTTCACTCATTTCCCTGGCTTGATCGATCACCGGTTCGGTAGAAACTAACATCTGACGTCGATATTGTGTGATGTCATTCAGGTAGTTGGGCCAGTATACAGGCGAAGGGAATCAGAAACTGACCACCAAAGGCGAACGTGCGCAGTAGCTGACTTGCGACTATTCCGCTCAGGTCGGCGGGGCTTACGACTCGGGGAGTTTCAACGGAGTTGGTGGCTATCGGGTGAAGAATCAGCCAGGCGACCATAGCGATGGTGAGACAGGCCCACCAAGGCAGCCGGGCTAGAACGGTTATGAAATCATCGAAGGCTGATGTACGTCTACGGCGGGCCATCCGTTAGCTCCCTTTCCACAATATCGAAATGCCATGACTGACGTTACTCCTTTTCAGAAGCGCCAGGACATTGCACCACCACGCCGCCATTGGTAGCCCGCAGCGAATACTCAGCCCATAATAGCCCCACTCCCAGTAACGCCAGCACGGCCTGTTTCTAAGGAAATGGCGGGGCGAGTCTTTCCGGGCCCGATCTCTACGCTTTACCAGAGACCGGACAGAACATCTGACTGGAGAAATACTCATGATTAGCGAGCAGGATCGCGTACATCTGAAACGGTGCGTGCAGCTGGCAGCCGAGGCTGTGGTGGCCGGCGATGAGCCCTTTGGCTCGGTGCTGGTATCGGCGCAAGGCAAGGTGCTGTTCGAGGATCGTAACCGTGTGGCTGGGGGCGATCATACTCAGCATCCGGAGTTTGCCATTGCCCGCTGGGCGGCGCAGAACATGAGCCCCGAGGACAGGGCCAGTGCGATTGTCTATACCTCCGGCGAGCACTGCCCCATGTGCGCTGCTGCCCACGGCTGGGTCGGGCTAGGCAGGATTGTCTATGCCAGCTCTACCGGGCAGCTCGGCAGTTGGCTGTCGGCGCTTGGGGTGCCGCCGTCGCGGGTTCGCTCATTGCCCATTGGCGAGGTGATTACCGATACCTCGGTGGCGGGCCCGGATGAGGAATTGTCCACACAGGTACACCAGCTTCATATCCAATTTCATAAAGAACATTAAGGCGGAGAATCAATATGCGTATTTGTGGTATCGAGTTGACCGGCAATGATGCCGTGGTGTGTTTGCTCAACGGCGAGCAGGGGTTGTTCAATCTGCCGGACAGCCGAGCCCGTAAGCTGACGCTGAAGAAGGAGCATACCCGCGCCGATCTGCAGCGGTTCCAGAAGGAGCTTGTGCAGTTTCTGCGGGATTACAAAGTGGAGCGCGTGGTCGTCAAGGAGCGCTTGCAGAAGGGCAAGTTCGCCGGTGGTGCAGTCAGCTTCAAGATGGAGGCGGCGATTCAGTTGATTGAAGCGGATATCGAGGTCAACCTGATCTCGGCGACGCAGATCAAGACCATTCTGGCTGACAACCCCCTGCCCATCCCCTTTTCGGAGACCGGGCTCAAACAGTTCCAGGAGGCGGCTTTTACCGCTGCCTATGCGGGACACTACCTGTAGCAGTCGCCGCGCACCTCAGCCTGCTTTGCGGGCTGAGGCCGAACCAGCGGTTTTTAACATACGCATAAACGCAAAAAGCCCAGCTTTTCAGCCGGGCTTTTCATCTACATCTGGCGGAGAGCGAGGGATTCGAACCCTCGATACGCTATTAACGTATACACACTTTCCAGGCGTGCTCCTTCAGCCACTCGGACAGCTCTCCGCAATCTCGAAACTGGATTTGACCTGTTCCGAGGCGCGCTAATGTACCCAAAACAGAGCGGTTTGGCAAACCCTATTTGCAGACTCGCCAGTCATCGCTATCTTGGTACACTGCCAAACCACACCGGCGCTTGCCCGGTTGAAAACAATTGATGAGGGTTCTTGAATGAGCGAGCTGGTTTCCTACAGTTTTTCCGATGGTATTGCGCTGCTGAGTCTGGACAACGGCAAGGCCAATGCCCTGTCGCCTGAGCTTTTCACTGCATTCAACGCTGCATTGGATCAGGCTGAGAAAGATCGGGCGGTGGTGGTGATCAAAGGTAAGGAAGGGATTTTTTCCGGTGGCTACGATCTCAAGGTCATGACCTCCAGCCCCGAGGCAGCCAAGGGCCTGGTTGCCATTGGTTCTACGCTGTCGCGCCGCCTGCTGTCTCATCCGTACCCGGTGGTGGCCATGTGCACCGGCCATGCGATAGCCAAGGGTGCATTTCTGCTGTTGTCCTCCGACTACCGCATCGGTGTGGAAGGCCCATTCAAGATCGGTCTCAACGAAGTGGCCATCGGCATGACCATGCACCACGTTGGCATAGAGCTGGCACGGGCACGCCTGACAAACAGCGCCTTTACCCGCTCGGTGATCAATGCTGAGCTGTTTTCACCGACAGATGCTGTAGAGGCAGGATTCCTGGACCGTGTGGTATCGGCCGAGGCGCTGGAAAGCGAAGCCATGGCGATGGCGGCGCAGTTGACCAAACTGAACATGACCGCCCATCGCAACACCAAGCTGAAGACCCGCAAGGCCTTGCTGGAGCTGCTGGATCAGTCGATCGCAGAAGACAAACTGCATAACCTCTGATGGATTCCATTACTCAGGCGGTACTGGGCGCGTCGGTTCAGGGTGCCCTGCTCGGGCGCTGGCAGGGTCGCAAGGCCCTGTTGTACGGCGCCATGCTGGGCACCCTGCCCGATCTGGATGTGGTGCTGGACTTCGGCGATGCCGTCGCCGATATGACCTATCACCGTGGCTTCAGCCATTCGCTGCTGGTGCTGAGTCTGCTCAGCGTGCTGATGGCCTGGGCGCTGAGGCGATTGCGTCCGCACCCGGAATACAGCGGCGTTCGGTTGTGGTTCTGTATCTGGTTAGTATTGACCACCCATGTTCTGCTGGACGCCTTCACCACCTATGGCACGCAGTTGTTCTGGCCGCTGACCACACCGCCTGTAGCCATCTCCAGCATCTTCATCATCGATCCACTGTACACGTTGCCGCTGTTGCTGGCGGTGATCGGCGGACTGGTGTTCGGTCTGCACAAGCAGGTCGGTGTCCGTCTGCAATACATCGCCCTGGCCTTCGGCAGTCTGTATCTGCTCAGTACCCTGATGGGCAAGCAGATGGCCGAACAGCAACTGGAGCAGGCGCTGGCCGAGTCTGACATCCAACCACAGGCCACCTTCAGTTCTCCGACACCCTTCAACACCCTGCTGTGGCGTGTGGTGGCGGTGGATGGGGACGATTACTACGAGGGTCTGGTGAGCTGGTTCGATGAACATCCGCCGCGGCTGGAACGCTTGCCGCGTCACGCCAGTGTCGCACAGGCAGTACTTGCAGATTCACCTCAACATCAGCGCCTGCGCTGGTTCACCGGCGATCTGCTGCGCTATGACCTGATTGATGGTCATTGGGTGGTCACCGATCTGCGCCTGGGCATGACAGGCTACCACCCGTTCCGCTTTGCCCTGGCTCAGGTTGAGCCGATGGGGCGGGAAACTCACCTGATCGAGTTTGCCGAGCTGTGGCCTGTGCCTTCTGCCCAGTTGTCAGCTCTGGGGTTTCTGCATCGACGCACGCTGGATGAAAATTATCCGGTGTCGCTGCAGCGCCTGGCCGAGCCGCTGGCCCTGCCACCCGCAACACCGTGAGCCGGATGGATGCCGGGCCGGTTTGACCGGTCCGGCTCTATTCCGGTTTCTGGTAGGTAATCAACGACACCGCCGTATCCCCTTCATGCACCCACTCGCGCCAGATCGCCAGCAACAACGCCATCAACACCGGGCCGACAAACAGCCCGACCAACCCCATAGTTGTTACCCCACCGATCAGACCGAAGAAAGTCAGCAGGAAAGGCAGCTTGATCGGCCCGCCCACCAGGGACGGCCGAATGGTCTTGTCGACAATGAACAGTTCGACAGAGCCCCAGATGAACAGTCCCACTCCAGCCACGGTTTCGCCACTGCCCACCAGATACAGCGAGACCAGAGTGAAAGCAAGTGGCGCGCCGCCGGGGATCAATGCCATCACGCCGGTAATCAGCCCCAGGGCCACCGGCGAAGGCACGCCGGCAACCCAGTAGGCGATTCCCAGGATGATCCCTTCGCCAATCGCGATCAGTCCCATGCCGATCACCGTGGCGGTCACCGTCGCCGGTACCATGCGTGAAAAACGTTGCCAGCGTGCCGGCAGCACGCCTTCACCCACCCGGTCGATCTGCCCCACCAGAAGGTGTCCGTCCCGGTACAGAAAGAACAGCGTAATCAACATGAACAGCAGCGCCAGGGTCAGGGAGAAAGCCTTGCTGCCCATGGTCATGATCACCCGGGAGATATTACCGAGATGCTGGCCACTGACCATCTGGATGATCTCGCTGATAGCCTGGGGATGATTCAGATACTCGTCCCATTGCTCGGCCAGCCAGGTGCCCGTCAAGGGCAGCGCGGCGATCCAGCCGGGAACGCTGGTGCCCTCCCGGTTGGCCTCCACCAGCCAGGCCATCCACCCCTGCGCCTCCTCCAGCGCGAATGAAAAGGCCATGAACAGGGGCACGATCAATACGCCGAGGATGAGCATTATGGCGATGGCCGCAACCAGCGCCCGGCGGCCCCCGCACATCGGCAGCAGGCGCTGATACAGCGGCCAGGTGGCGAAGGCGATGATCAGCGCTGCCAGAACCGGCACGATGAAACCATGGAAGAAATAGACGCCGGCGACGATCACCAGCAGTAACAACCAACGCGCCGCAGAATGCGACGGCATGATGGATGGCGGTGGTGTTGGTCTACTCATAGACTCCCTTTCAATGCCGGTTGTAGCTTCGGGATGGATCATGCCCTGCTGGCCTGCTCATCATAGCAGCGGGCCGCCGGGTGGCAGGGGGAATACTTTTACAGCTTTTATCCTGACCAAACGGGTCATAAACCTCTCTGATATCCCGTGTGACGCACATCCTATCGCCACCTCTGCAATAATGGCGGGGTTTATCGGCCAACGAGGTTCCTGAATGCACAGCACGGTGGCAGTTCCTGCCCAGAGAAATACTCTAGCGATAACAGCATGCCTGCTGGCCATTTTCACCACTATTCTGGCCAGCCACATGCCGACGCCGCTGTATGCAGTCTGGCAGCAGGCGTGGGGCTTTTCCGCTACGGCATTGACCGCTGTTTTCTCAGTCTATGTGCTGGGCGTGGTATTGACGCTATTGACCATGGGCTCGCTATCGGATCAGCTGGGCCGTAGGCAGATGTTGATTCCGGGCCTGTTGTTCATTCTGCTGGGCTCGGTCGCCTTCATGCTGGCCGGCGACATCTACCAGTTGGGCTGTGCGCGATTGCTCACCGGCATCGGCACCGGCATGGTCACCGGCGCGGCAACGGCCGCCGTGGTCGAGCTGGAGCCGGATGGCAACTGGGCGCGTGGCGCGACCTTGTCGGCTCTGGCGTTCACCCTGGGCGCCGCGACCGGGCCGACCATAAGTTCACTGGCGTTGCGCTGGACCAGCCATGCGCACATCTGGCCGTTTCTCATCGTCATCGGCCTGTCCGTCATCGGTATTGTTCTGTTGGCGCGCGCCCCCTGGCCAGCCCATCTGGGGCAACGGCAGCAGGGCTTCAGTTTGCGCAACTGGCGACCGACACCAGTGCGAGTGCCGCGCGCTCTGCTGGGCTCTTTTCTGTTTTCCGCAGCGGCTATCTGCCTGGCCTGGTCCACCGGCAGCCTGTACTCCTCGCTGGGGCCGTCAATGGCACGGAATCTGGCAGGAGTAAGTGATTTGGCATTAGCCGGGCTGTTTGCCGCGGGCTGGCAGTTGGTTGCCGGCATAACCCAGTTTGCTGGTCAGCGTCAGCCACTCAACCGACTGCGCATAGCTGGCCCGGTGATGTTGATCGCAGGGCTGGCCGCCATGGCTGGTGCGGTATTGCTGGCCTCCGTGTGGCTATTTACGCTCGCCACCCTGGCCACGGCTATGGGTGCGGGTGCCATCGGCGTCATTGCCATAGTAACGATTGCGCGCTCGGCCCCCCCGGCCGAGCGCGGCGCAATGACATCGGCGTTCTATCTCGCGGCCTATCTGACCATGGCCACCGTGGTACTGAGTATCGGTTTTGCCAGCGATCACTTTGGTATGGTGAACAGTATGCTGGGATTCACCATCCTGATTTCCTGCGCCGCATTGGGACTGATGCTGGTCCGGCGGCGAGCCTAGGCTCTGTTGATGCTAGGCATACAGCCAGCGCCAGAAAAAGAAGCAGAGCATGCCGCCGGCAATGGTGGCGATCAGGTTGCGCCAGCGGGCGGCGATGCCGATGGCCGCGAGACCACCGACCAGATAGGCGTTATCAAGCGACAATTGCAGCGCCTGCCCATCCGGCATCAGCATGGCTGGCACTACGATAGCCGTCAGCACCGACACCGGTACATAGGTCAGTGCCCGCGCCACCAGCGGGTTGAAACGCACCCGGTGACCGACGGCAAACAAGGTATAACGGATGGCGAAGGTAATCGCGGCCATACCCAGGATCAGCGCCACCTCGAAGCTGTTCATTGAGCCTCCGGCATATCGATCTCAGGCCTGCCGACACGGCGCTCGGCGATGACCCCAGCCGCCACACCAAACAGCGCCGCCAGCATCAAGCCGAGCTGATACGGCAGACCATGGGCCAGCACTGCAGTGGCACCCGCCACCAATGCAGCCAGTATCATCGGTCGATTGCGCAGCGACGGCACCACGATACCGATGAAGGTCGCAATCATGGCGAACTCCAACCCCCAACCGGCCATTCCCGGCAGGGCCTGACCCAGCACCACGCCGACAATCGTACAGACCAGCCAGGTGCTGTACATAGCCAGGCAGGAACCGAAGAAATACCAGTGTTTATGTTCCAGCGGAGTCTTGCCAAGCAGATAATGACGGTGGACCACGGCGAAGCTTTCATCAGTCAGGCCGAACGCCAGACCGATGCGCCAGCGCTGCGGCAGATGCCGGACATAGGGCAGCAGGCTGGCGCTGTAGAGTGCGTGCCGCAGGTTGACGATCAGCGTGGTCAGCAGGATCACCACCAGGCCAGCGCCGGATGCCACCAGGCTGGCAGCAACAAATTGCGCCGACCCGGCAAACACCAGGGCTGACATCGCCAACGTGGCGCTGATCGACAGTCCCGAAGAAACCGCCAGGGTGCCAAAAACAATACCAAACGGCAGCGCGCCGATCAGCATGGGAAGGGTATCGCGCATCCCCAGCAACAACTCCCTGAAAGGTGACATCTCGATCTCGATTGGTTGTATGCAAAAAAAGCGATCAAACGCTGACGTAGCGGCTGATCAACGCGCGTAATGCGGCCGGCTTCACCGGTTTGGGCAGGTAGTCCAGTCCGTTCAGACGGATACGCATGATCAACTCGTTGCGACCATCAGCACTGATAACCACACCCGGCAATTCCGTGTTCAACTGTTCACGCAGCCAGGCCACCAGCTCGATTCCGGTTTCGCCATTATCCAGATGGTAGTCGGCCAGCACCAGCTCCGGCACAAACCCCGAGTCCAATACCTCCTGCACTTCCCGGCGATCCCGGGCCACGGCAACATTGCATTGCCAGCGGCTGAGCAGACTTTTCATGCCAGTGAGAATATTCGGCTCGTTGTCGATGCACAGCACCTGCGCACCGCTCAATGCCGGTGCGCTCTGCGGATGCACCGCGCGGGCATGCCGATCATAACGGTCGATCGGCACCGTCACGCTGAACACGCTGCCCCGCCCCGGCCATGAACGCACAGCCAGTTCGTGGTCCAGCACGCGACACAGTCCATCGGCGATAGCCAGCCCCAGACCCAGGCCTTTTTCAGCCTGGGTGCGGTGGTTATCCAGACGCTGGAATTCCTCGAAGATGGTCTGCAGTTTATCCCGCGGAATACCCGGCCCCTGATCCCAGACCTCGATACGCACCGCGTCCGGCAGACGGCGCATACCCAGTACCACGCGGGAGTTGGCTGCGTAGCGGAAGGCATTGGTCAGAAAGTTCTGCAGTATGCGGCGCAGCAGGCGGATGTCGCTGCGTACCCGCAGGCGACTGTTGTAGACCCGCAGATCCACACCCTGCTCATTGGCCAGAGCGCCGAACTCGATACGCAGGGGCTCGATCAGCTCGGCGAGCACAAAGCTGCTCCACTCCGGCGTAATACGACCAGACTCCAGCCGAGACAGATCCAGCAAGTCGGATATCAGATCTTCTGCCGAGCGCAGCGAGGTGTCCAGATGGCGTACCAGCTCCTGGGCTTCGGTCGGCAGGCTGGGTTGATGCGCCAACGAGGCGGAGAACAACCGCGCAGCATTCATCGGCTGCATCAGATCATGGCTCACCGCAGTGAGAAAGCGACCTTTGGATTGACTCGCCTGCTCGGTTTGCGCCTTGGCCTGAATCAGCGCCTGGTTCAGCTCCGACAATTCGCGGGTACGCTCGACGACGCGCTGCTCCAGACCTTCGTTGGCATCTTTCAGCCCCTTCTCGGCCTCGCGGAATGCAGTGATGTCGGTAAAACTCATGACGAAGCCGCCACCGGGCATCGGATTGCCGATGATTTCGATAACCCGCCCATTGGGAAACATGCGCTCCGAACGGTGTGCCGTGCCCTGGCGCATCCAGTTGACCCGCTTGTCTACATGCAGCTGCGGATTACCCGGACCACACAAGCCGCGACGCGCATTGCACAGAATTAGGTCGGCGATCGGCCGGCCAATGGTGATCAGCCCTTCGGGATACTGGAACATCTCCAGATACCGCTGATTCCAGGCGACCAGACGCAGCTCCTTGTCCACCACGCTGATGCCTTGGTTGATATTCTCGATGGCGCCTTGCAGCAACCCGCGGTTGAACTGCAGCACTTCGGATGCCTCGTCAACAATACGCACCACGTCATCAAAGTGCATATCCCGGCCTTCGATGGCGGCTCTCACCACCACCCGCGCCGATGAGGCACCCAGCACCCCGGCCAAGAGCCGCTCGGTATGAGTGATCCAGCTGCTGTCGGCCACCTGCGCAGGGTTGAACTCCAGATCCTGGGTTTCGGCAAAACGCTCGAAGCCAGCTTGCGCCCGCTCCACCCCGACAAAGCGCGAGGCCAGCGTCAGCAAATCATCCACTGTTACCCGTAACATGGCGCGGCTGGGGCCGTCCGCCCACTGATCACCGTCCAGGCTGACGAAACGGCTGGCCTGCCAGTGTTCCAGCACGCGGGTACGACTGAACAGGGACACCACCACGAATATCGCGAAATTGCAGCCAATCGCAGCAATGCTGCCCAGCGTCAGACCATCGATCGGCAAGCCGAACCCGTTGCTGTACAACTCCCGCAGAACCGGCCAGTTGCCTGCATTGGCGATGCCCAGCAAGGGCACGATCAGCAGATACAGCCACAGGCCGATACCCACCAGCAACCCAGCGAATACGCCCATACGGTTGGCCTGCTTCCAGAACAGCGCGCCGAACATGGCCGGCGCCAACTGGGCGATGGCAGCAAAGGCAATCTGCCCGGTATTGGCCAGACTGCCGGCCGAACCGATCATGCGATAGACCACATAGGCCAGCAGCAGGATGATGAGGATACTGCTGCGCCGAACGTTCAGCAGCCAGCCGCGAAACTCTTCATAGGAGCGCTCGGACTTCTGGGTACGCAGCAACAGCGGCAACACCACGTCGTTCGATACCATGGTGCTCAGCGCGATCGCCGCAACAATCACCATGCCGGTGGCAGCCGATGCCCCGCCAATGAAGGCCAATAGTGCCAGCACCGGCTGCCCTTCCATCAATGGCAGGTTGATGACATAGGAATCGGGCGAGAATGAAGAGCCGAAGCTCAGCTGCCCAGCCAGACTGATCGGCACCACAAACAGGCCGGCCAACACCAGATAGGCGGGAAATACCCAGCGGGCCATGCGCAAGTCACCGGACTGGATATTCTCCACCACCGCCACCTGAAACTGCCGGGGCAGGCAGAGAAATGCCAGGATCGCAATGAAGGTCTGGAACAGCAGGCTGGTATACATGGTTTCGCGCTGCCAATACTCAGCCAGCTCAGGGCTGGTGCTGGCCCGCTCCAGCAGATCAGCGAAACCACCAAACAGGCCGAAGGTGACGAAGATACCCACGGCAAGAAAGGCAAACAACTTGACCAGCGACTCGAAGGCGATCGCCAGCATCATGCCGCGGTGATGCTCGGTGGCATCCAAACTGCGCGTACCGAACAGAATGGTGAACAGCGCCAGCACGAAAGTCACCACCAGCGCGGTATCTTCCGCGCCATGACCACCCTCGGACAGGGGCGCATGACTGCCTGTCAGCAGATTAAAGCCCAGTACGATGCCCTTGAGCTGCAATGCAATGTAGGGCAGCACGCTGACCAGACACAACAGAGTGACTATGACCCCCAGGCCCTGGGATTTTCCGTAGCGCGAGGCAATGAAGTCAGCGATGGAAGTGATGTTCTCCTGCTTGCTGATCGCCAGCATCCGGGCAAACAGTCGCCACCCCAGAATGAACAGAATCACCGGGCCGATATAAATGGGAAGGAAATCCCAGATCTGGCCCGCCGCCATACCTACCGCGCCGAAGAATGTCCAGCTGGTGCACCAGACCGCAAGCGACAGACTGTAGACCCAGACACGCAGGCGGGGATTGAATTCGCCCGTCTGGCGATCGCCCCAGAAGGCGATGGCGAACAGGCAGGCCATATAAAACAGGAATGCGGACGCAACCAGCCCGGCGGAAAGCATCATTGACGATAAAATCTCGCGATGAGAAAGAGCCTAGTCTGGCAGGCGCCAGCGACTTTGCCCAGACGCTGCACCTCATACCTAAGTCGAAGGTCGCTCAGTCGCCCAGCAGTACCAGCCCCCAGACCACGGCAATCAGAATCAGGCTGAACAGCTGCGCCGCGCTGCCCATATCCTTGGATGCCTTGGACAAGGGATGCCGCTCAAGGGAGATGCGGTCGATCGCCGCTTCGATGGCCGAGTTCAGCAGTTCCACTACCAGCGACAGCACCACACAAGCGATCAGCAGCGCCCTGGACACCGCCGGTACCGGCAGCAGGCACGCTACCGGAATCAATATCAGGGCAAGCCAGACCAACTGACGGAACGCCGCCTCACCAAGGTAGGCGACCTTCAACCCGTCCAGCGAATAGCCGCAAGCGCGCCAGATACGACGCACGCCGGTGATGCCTTTATAGGGGTTTTCCGTCGGCTCCATCAGGGTTGTGGCTGCCGTCCCGAAGTGGCCAGCTCCATATGCTGCAAAGCCATGGCGGCCTGGGTGCGGGTGCGCACACCGAGCTTGCGGAAGATCGCGGTGACGTGCGCTTTGACAGTCGCTTCGGAGACATTCAGCTCATAGGCAATCTGCTTGTTCAGCAAACCGTCACAGACCATGCTCAGCACCCGAAACTGCTGGGGTGTGAGACTGGCCAACTGGGCACTGATGGTTTCTTCTTCGGCGCTAAGGGGGGCGGCATCTTCATGTACCTGAGCCGGCCAGCAAAGATCACCATCCAATACGTCCTGCACGGCTTTCTGGATATCTTCCAGGCTGGAGGATTTGGGGATAAAACCACTGGCACCGAAATCCCGCGCGCGCTTGACGACAGCGGCCTCTTCCTGGGCGGAAATAACGATCACCGGCACGTGCGGATATTGGCTGCGCAACAACACCAGACCGGAGAACCCGTGAGCGCCCGGCATATTCAGGTCAAGCAGCACCAGATCCCAGGTACTGCGCTGCTCGAGCAGTGATTGCAGCTCGGCAATCGACCCGACCTCGGTCAGTTTGATTTCCGCGCTCAACCCACTGCTCAGCGCCTGAAACAGTGCACTGCGAAACAGCGGATGATCATCCGCAATCAGAATCTCGTAGATTGGCGCCATGCCGTGCTTTCCGCCTGCCGGTATCAATGTATCTTGGGTGAGTCATTACCCAGGGAAGCCTGACACTGGCAGCGGCATCCGTCAATTTCTTTACCGAACCGCGGCCGGAATCTGCTGTCATTATCTGGTTACGCCGCGCATAATTCGTCGTTTTTCATGACAGTACAAGAGCTTACATGAACCTGCGCACCTATCGGGCAGATGCCCTGATGCTGATCACTGCCCTGATCTGGGGCACTACCTTTGTCGCCCAGAGTCTCGGCATGGCTCATATCGGGCCATTTCTCTATACCGGACTGCGCTTCGCGCTCGGCTCACTGGTGATACTGCCTCTGGTGCTCCTGGCTCGCCCACAGACCGATCAGGCCGGACGCCGCTTCAGCAAGCCTATGCTACTGGGCAGTATTGCCCTGGGCGCGGTATTGACCCTGGGGATCAATTTGCAGCAGGTTGGTCTGTTGTTCACCACAGTGACCAATTCGGGCTTCATTACCGGTCTCTACGTGATCCTGGTGCCACTGTTCGGGCTGCTCCTCGGCTTGCGCAACGGGCTGGGAACCTGGTGCGGCGCGTGTCTGGCGGTGGTCGGCATGCTGTTGCTCAGCATCAATGCCGACTACCGCATCGCCTTCGGCGATCTATTGCAGCTGGCGGGCGCTGCTTGCTGGGCAGTCCATGTCCTGCTGGTAGGCGTACTGGCTACACGCTATGATGCGATCCGGGTATCCTTTATCCAGTTCAGCGTGTGCGCCGTCATCAGTCTGTTTCTGGCCCTGCTGCTGGAGGATATCGAGCTGAACGCCATTCGACTGGCCATGCCGGCGATTCTCTATGGGGGCCTGCTGGCAGTGGGTATTGGCTTCACCTTGCAAGTGGTCGCTCAGAAAAACGCGGTAGCGTCTCACGCGGCGATCATTCTCAGCCTCGAAGCCGTATTCGCCGCCCTCGCCGGCTGGCTGGTATTGAATGAAACGCTCAGTCTGCGCGGTTTCATCGGTTGCTGTCTGATGCTGACCGGCATGCTGGTCGCGCAATTGGTGCCGATCTATCGGCAACATCGTCACAGCCGTGCAGCAGTTCAGCAGGAGCCGGCCGGACATCATTGATTAAAAACCCTGCCCCCTTCAGAACCAGTGGGGGCAACAGCGGTCACAGATGTACGCTCGACAGATGTATACCGCTCGTTGGAGACTCTATGCGTTACCTTATCGTTCTGACTGCCTTATTGATTGCCATGCCCACCCAGGCCGTGTCGCTGCGCGACAGCCGCCTCGAAGAAACGCTGCGCAACGTCGCCCAGCAAAGCAGCAAGGACACCCCGCGCCAGGTCAATGCCAATATCATTGACGAGGGTTTCAGCACCGAAGGCCGGGAGCTGATAAACCACCTCACGGTAGACAGCGAATACGCTGCACGCATGCAGGGCGACCCGCTGGTCGTGCGCAGCCAATTGCAAAGCAGTGTCTGCGCTGATCAGCGCTTCCGCCGCTTGCTGGATATGGGCGCGACCTTGACCTACCATTTCGCTCTAGCCGACTCCAGCCAACCGGTATTGACCCAGAGCTTTGTGGCCGATCACTGCCAATCCATGTAACCGCTGGCGCTGACGCGCCTGCGACACCTCTTTAAGCCAACAGATCGGTTCGCGCTCCCATGATGAAGTCATTACGGTGCAGCCCGCCGATCTTGTGTGTCCACCAGCGCACCGTTACCTTGCCATATTCCAGCAGCAATGCCGGATGGTGGTTTTCCGCTTCGGCCAGCTCAGCGACCTGATTGGTGAACACCAGCGCAGCCGCGAAATCGCGGAAGCGAAACTCACGCATGAGCTGATGTTCACCGGCCACGTCAATCACTTGCCAATCGGGAATCTCCCGTTGCAGTGACTCCCGCTCCTGATCGGTAACGCGCGGTGCATCCGCACGGCAGGCGTCGCAGTGCTGTTCTTTCAATTTGCTCATGATTCTCTCCAATAGGTTTGCCCATAGCCAACTATAACGCTGGGTAGTTGCCACGACCGATTGTTTGATCGAATGCTTCAACGGCGGGTCAAAAAGTGGAGAGAACCACAATCCTGAACAACAATGAATGACTCAGCTCCGTTGCCTGCCATTGAGGAAGTGATTATGAGTACCCATGCTGCTACCGCCGATGACATGATAGACGCTCACACCGGCGCGAGGGATTTACGACGTTTTCAACGCCGTAGCTACAGCGGCAATCTCGACGAGCAAGCGGCGTTCGAACGCATGGTGAACCTGAGCTGCGAGGTTGCCCGACAGCTGCGCGGCCACGGGCCGGGCGCCGTTGCCGTGATCGCTGGCCAGGTATGCTGGGTCTCGCCGTTGTTCACCGCCGATGAGCCGCTGGTCTCGGCCATGAATCCGCGCTTCGAGAATACCGAATTCACTTTTGCCATCTTCCCCTCCCATACCGATGAGCTGGATACCGAGGAACTGGATGCCATTTCCGATGCGATCGAGTTCTGGTTGGCCAATCCGGTCTTTCGCCAGATCGACCAGACAAAGCTCGATATCGCCCTGCCGGTGATTATCGAACGCTGGACCGATGACGACTGCCGCCACCTACTCTGAGCGCACCCATAACACATAAAAACCAGCCAATCCTCGCTAAAGTAATGCAAATCATTATCAGTGAGGATATCATTCGCTCCGATTTCATCCCAGAAACGGAACGCAATACCCATGTCGCGACCTGCCCTTCCCTTCGCCCTGCTGCTGTTACCCCTGTCCATTTCCCTGGCGCTGCCGACCCTGGCAGACACGGACGCCACTGCCGATCAGAACTCAAGCATCGAGTTGGAGCCGACCTATATCGAGGGTTCTCTGGGTAACGCCCTGGGCGAGACTGAAGGCTATCGCGCCAGCCATAGCAACGTCGCGACCAAGACCAGCATGCCGCTCCTGGAAACCTCCCAGAGCGTGTCGGTGGTGACCCGCAAGCAGATGGATGATCAGGGTGCACAAAGCGTTGCCCAAGCCTTGCGCTATACACCGGGCCTGATGAGCTCGCCCTATGGTGCAACTGGCCGCTACGACTACGTCGCCATGCGCGGTATTACCGATGGCTCGGTCGACAATCTGTACCTGGACGGCCAGAAGCTGCTGGGGGACAGTGCCACCTACAGCTCGCTGCAGGTTGATTCCTACTTCATCGAGCGCATCGATATTCTCAAGGGCCCCTCTTCGGTACTGTACGGCCGCAGCCTGCCGGGGGGCCTGGTAGCGATGACCAGCAAGAAGCCGGGCTATGACAGCCATCGTCAGCTGCAACTGTCCTATGGCAGTCATGATTACAAGCAGGCAGCCTTCGATATCGGCGCACCGCTGGATGAAGGTCGGCGGGTGAATTATCGGCTGGTCGGGGTAGCGCGTGATGCAGCCAATCAGGTGGACGATATCAAGAGCGAGCGCTTCGCGTTGATGCCTTCATTGAGCATCGATTTCACCCAGGATACCCGTCTGACCTTGCTGGCCATGTTGCAGCACGACCCGGAAGGCGGTTATCACGGCGGCCTGCCGGCGGATGGCACTGTCACTTCCCGTAATGGCCAACGCATCTCCCGCAGCTTCTTCGAAGGCGATAAGGATCACGAGAAATTCGAGCGTCATCAATACATGCTCGGCTATCAGTTGGAGCATCGCTTCAATGATGTGGTATCGGCCCGGCAGAACTTCCGGTACCTGGATTCGCGGGTGGAGTCGGAGCAGGTCTATCAGTACGGTTATGTAGCCAACACCGACGATCTGGATCGCTATTACACCGGCGCCGATGAAACCTTGCACGCCTGGAGCGTGGATAACCAGCTGCAGTTCGAGTTTGCCACCGGCGAACTTTCACACACGTTGGTTACCGGGCTGGATTATCAGCGGCGCAAGACCAAGGTGGCCTATTATGCGGCCTATAACCTCGCTCCCATCAATCCCTTCACTGGTGCCGAAGGCGCAGGCGCTCCGGTGTTCTACCATCAATATGACGAAGCCCGCTTTCTCGAACAGACCGGTCTGTACATGCAGGACCTGATCAGCATGGGCAACTGGCGGTTGTCCCTCGGCGCACGCCAGGACTGGGTCGATATCGATTTCGATCAAACCCTTGGGGCCGTGGGGGACCAATCCGACGATGTGCGTACCGACCAGTTTTCCGGTCGTATCGGCTTGCTCTACGCTTTCGACAACGGCCTGTCGCCGTATGCCAGTTTCTCCCAGTCCTTCAATCCCAACGCTACCGGCGCCTACAACGAAACCCCGTCCGGAACCCAAATTACCCTGCTCGACCCGACCGAAGGCGAACAAATCGAAGTCGGCCTGAAATTCCAGCGCCCGGGCACCCAGAACCTGTACACCATCGCGCTGTTCGATCTGACCCAGTCGAATCTGGCAAACAAGGATTCCGGTGAAACCTTCTATCGCTCCGTCGGTGAGGTGAGCTCCCGGGGCGTCGAGCTCGAGGCCCGCTTCAAACCTATCGAGCCGGTCAATGTGCTGGCCAGCTATACCTGGATGGACGTGGAATACTCGAAGGACTTCACCGGTGCCGCCGAGGCCAACAACCGAGGCAACACGCCCATTGCGGTAGCGAAAAACATGGCCTCGTTGTGGGCCGACTACAGCTTCACCAGTGGTCCGCTGGCGAGCCTGCAACTGGGCGCCGGGGCACGTTATTTCGGCAAGAGTTGGGCGGATGCGGAAAACACCCTGCGCCTTCCCTCCCATACCCTGTTCGATGCATCGGTTGGCTATGACCTGAGTCAGCTGGGGGCTACGGGGGTGGGTTTGCGGGTCAACCTCAACAATCTGACCGACGAAAGCTACGTGGCGGCATGCAACAGCCTGAGCCAGTGCTATTACGGCGACGAGCGCAACATCATGGCCACTCTGACCTACGACTTCTGACCACCCGACAAGGCCGCCGGCATGCATGACGCCGGCGGCCTTGTGCATTCCGGATCAAATCAATGCGTTCCATCCTGTTGTACCTGCATCGTTATATCGGCCTGGCCATGGCGCTGTTCCTGGCGCTGGCGGGCCTGACCGGGAGCATTCTCGCGTTTCACCACGAACTGGACGAGTGGCTTAATCCCGATCTTTACCATACCGGCTCCAGCGGGCCGGCTTTGCCTCCCGATCAACTGGTCGAGCGCGTGGAGAGCGCCTGGCCACACATGCAAGTCTGGTATATGGAGTTTCCCGAGGAAGCCGATCACGCGGCGATGCTGGCCATGGTGCCCCGTACCAACCCAGAGACCAGCAAGCCCTGGCCAGAGAAGCCGATTGTTCGTTATCTCGATCAGGTGACCGGCGAACAGGTCGGTGAGCGTTACTGGGGCGACTGCTGCTTCTCGAGGCGCAATTTCGTGCCTTTCATGTTGGAGTTTCACTACAATCTCACGCTCCCCGGTAACTGGGGATTGTGGCTGATGGGCCTGGTTGCCATCGCCTGGGTGCTCGACTGTTTCATCGCGCTGTTCCTGACCTTTCCGCGTGGCAAGCCGTTCTGGCAGAAGTGGCAGCGCGCGTGGAAGATCAAGCGCGGCCACGCCACGCGGGTCAATCTGGATATCCATCGTGCAAGTGGATTGTGGCTCTGGTTACTGCTGTTGCCAGTGGCCATCAGCAGTGTGGCGATGAACTTGCCCGAACAGGTCTTCAAACCGGTGGTCTCACTGGCCTCGCCGGTTAAACCCAGCGTCTATGCCGCGCGCGGCGATTTACCCGCCGAGGAACTTGGCGTGACCGGTTATGGCTATGGCGAGGCGTATCAATTGGCGATGCAGCACGCCCGAGACCTGGAACTGGAAGAGTCCATCACTGAGCTGTATTACAGCTTTGAATACAATTTCTATGGTGCAGGCTTTGGTGATCATGCCAGCAACCAGGGCAACGCCTGGATTTTCTTCCATGGTACGGACGGTCAATTACTGGGTAAGGAGATACCGGGACAGGGCACGCTGGGTGAGCGTTTCTTCCAGCTGCAGGCGCCTATTCACGGCGGACGTATCCTGGGCATGCCGGGACGTTTCCTGATTGCAGCGTTGGGCCTGGCAATCTTCGTGCTATCGGTGACGGGGGTAATTATCTGGTGGCGTAAACGCCAGGCGAGACGGCTGCGCCGCGCTTGAAAAACAATCCCGCGCCGGCGGGGGCCGGCTGCGGGATCGATGGACACAGGTACTGCTTAGAACAACACGCCCAGCTTGACGCCGAACTCGTTGCTTTCCAGCTCGGTATTGTCCGCGAGCAGGCGATCGTCATCCAGCTCGTAGTTGGTCTGGGTGTAATAGACACCCGCAGTGAATGGGAAGCCCTGACCGCGATCCCAGAGGAAGTTCAGTTCAGCATAGGGGTTGAACTTGTTTTCCAGGTCGGCTGTTTCGCTACCATAACCGGTCAGCTTCACCTTGCCCTCGCCTTCGATGCTGTAGCGGGTACCGACTTCAAGACGCGTGGTCACGGTGTCACCTTGGTGGTGCCAGCCCACCGCCGCCTTGGCGAAGGGGCTCTTGTTGCTCAGCTCGACATCAGCGTTACCACTTTCCAGCTCAAAGCGGGTCCAGTCATAGCCGACACCGACCAGCACGTCGAAATTGCTGTTATCGCTCAGCGGCATGCGCATACCCAGATCAGCCTCGGCGCGAGCATCTTTGACCTCATTGTCATTCTTCTCGCCATATCTGGCGTCAATGCCTACCTGGAAGATGGTACCTGGTCCGCCGGTCATCTTGTTGCCGTAATTATAGAAAATACCGCCTTTCCCAACGGTCTCGTCGCGGCCGTCCACATCATCATTATCCGAGTTCATCTCGTACTTGTCGGCAGCAACGATAATGCCCAGGTTGGAGACTGCATCAGCCGCCATTGCGTAAGTCGGTCCTACTACGAGCCCTAAAGCGGAAGCTCGGATCAAAGTTTTGCTTAGGCGCATATGGGTATTCCTCTTGGGTTATAGCCTGAGTAGATACCGACCGGCACTCTGGGCAGAAGTTCGCATTTTCCTACCGATTCGTTACGTAAGACCATGAAAGTGAAGGCACTCTGATATACTCGGAGCCATTGAATCCAATCAATTGCAGCCCCTCATGACTGCCCGTACGCAGGTAGAACGCTCCATGACCGATCGGTATTTTGACCAGTTGGGCACCCACTTCGCGCGCAAGATATACGCCGGCCCCAAGGGCGCGATTCGCCTTGCGGTACTCACCCGCGACCTGCAGCAATGGCTGACCGAACTGGAGCCTGAAGGCCAATCACTGCGGGTGCTGGACGTCGGTGCGGGTTTGGGGCATATCAGCGAATGGCTGGTGCAACGCGGCCACAGCGTGACGGTCAGCGATCCGGCCGAGGAAATGCTGACGGCCGCCCGGGAGCGTCTGGAAGCCCACCCGCTGCAGCCAGGTCAGTCACTGGAATTTCTGCAGTTGCCTTTGCAGCGGCTGCCAGCCCGCGGCGAGCACTATGATCTGGTGATATGCCATGCTGTGCTGGAATGGCTGGCGGACCCCGCTGCCGCCCTGCATTGTCTGCGGCAGTTGATCAATGACCACGGCGCCGTTTCCTTAGCGTTCTACAATCGTGATGCGCTGATCTACAAGAATCTGATCAAGGGCCAGTTTCGCAAACTGCAGCGCAATCAGCTGGCAGGCGAAGGCAAACGCAGTCTGACTCCGCAGCAACCGCTGGATCCGCGTGATGTGCACGCATGGCTGACCGCTGCAGCCTTTGATTGCCGCGAGCAGACCGGCGTACGGGTATTCCACGATTACATGCATGAGCCATTCAAGGCAGAGGCTGATGCGCAGCAGGTGATCGAGCAGGAGTTGCTGTACAGCCGTCATCCAGCCTATCGGCATCTGGGCCGCTACCTGCATTGCTGGCTCAGGCCGGCATCCACCGATCCCGCCGCCATAGCCAGATAAACCAGCCGCCGAGCAGCACTCCACGCGCCAGCATGAACAGATGAAAGCCCAGCCAGATACCGTGATTACCGGTATCGCGCAGCAGCCAAGCGGCGGGCAGGTAGACCAGCACCACGGCAAGCAACATGGCATTGCGCATGGCCCGAGCTCGGGTAGCACCGACGAAAAGCCCATCCAGCAGATAGCTCCAGACCGCCACCAGCGGCATCCAGGCCATCCATGGCAGATAGGCGAAGGCCACCTGGCGAATCGATTCGAGGTCGGTCAACAGGCTGACGATCTGGTTGCCAAACAGATTGAATGCCAGCACGAAGCCCACCCCGACCACCAGCGACCACAGGGTGCTGATCACCAATACCCGCTTGAGCGCCAGCCGGTTACGCTGGCCCATGGCATGCCCGCCCAATGCCTCTACTGCATGGGCCAGGCCATCCAGACCGTGGGATGTCAGCAACAGGAAATTCAGCAGTACAGCGTTGGCCGCCACCACCGAATCCCCCAGCCGTGCACCCTGCAGCACCAGCAGATAGAACACCAACTCCAGGGCCAGGGTGCGGATCAGAATATCCCGATTGACCCGGATCAGCGGCGCCGCGCCGCGCAGCCGCAGTGCATTCAGCCAGGGCATCACACCGGGGAAGCGCGCCAGCACCGGCCGTAGCAGCCACAGTCCCAGCAGCAATCCGGCGTAGTCACCGATGACCGTGGCCCAGGCGGCGCCCGCGACCCCCCATTCCAGCACCACGACGAACAATACATCGAGCACGACGTTAGTGATATTGACTACCAGCAGCAGATAGAGCGGCGCGCGGGCGCGCTGGGCACCGATGAACCAACCGACCAGAACGAAGTTGGCCAGCGCCGCCGGCAGGCTCACCAGGCGGACATTCACGTAGATGCGCGCCTGTTCCAGCAGTGCGGCGCTGCTATCGAGGTAATACAGGCCCGCCGCCAGCAACGGCTCATGCAGCAGCCAGACCAGCGATGCAAGAAGGACCGCCAGCCACAGTGGTTGCAGCAACACCAGGCGCAACTGGTTGCCATCCTCGGCGCCGCACGCCTGGGCAGCGAAGCCGGTGGTACCCATGCGCAGAAAACCTGCCGACCACAGGATAAAGGTCATCAACGTGGCGCCTACCGCGGCTCCACCGAGATAATGAGCGCCGTCGAGGTGCCCGATCACGGCGGTATCCACCAGGCCGACCAGGGGCACGCTGATGTTGGACAGTATCATCGGCGTCGCCAGCGACCAGACCCGGTTATGGGTCGGACGATGGCGCGCTGCAGAAAGTAAACCGAAAAGAGTCAAGGCAATGAGTCCAGCGTCAGAATGTCAGCCACCGGACCGCTTGGTCTTGAAACCCTCGGCAGTGAGCCACTGGCACAGCATATCGGCACGGTCACCCTGAATCTCGATAACGCCATCAACCACCGAACCACCGCAGCCGCAGCGGGCCTTGATGCGCTTGGCCAGTGTCTTGAGTTCATCAATTGACAACGCCAGGCCGCTGATGGTGGTCACCGTCTTACCGCCCCGCCCCTTGGTTTCGCGGCGCACCCGGGCGATGCCGTCGCCTGCAGCGATCTGCGGCTGGCCGCAACTGCAGACATCCACCGGGTTCCGGCACTCCGGGCACATGCGCCCGGTATCAGTGGAAAACACCAGCCCGCCAAGGGAGCCAAATCCTGTCTGTCGTTTACTCATGGTCCGATCTGTCTCAACCCTGCTCAAGCAGGCGACGCAGATCAATCAGACCGGCGTTGGCCCGGGACAGGTAGTTGGCCATGACCAGCGAGTGGTTGGCCAGCATGCCGAAACCGCCACCATTGAGAATCACCGGACTCCACATGGGCGCCTGGGTCGCCTCCAGTTCGCGGATGATCTGGCGCAGACTGACCAGCGCGTTCTTGTTATTCAGCACGTCGGCGTAATCCTTTTCCACCGCGCGCAGCAGATGCACCAGCGCCCAGGCACTACCGCGGGCCTCATAGAAGACATTGTCGATTTCCAGCCATGGCGTCTTGGCCCGCTCGCGGCCACCGTCATTCAGCGGGGTGCGCGCGACACTGGCCGACAGGCGCTGGGACAGCGAGCCCAGTCGGGTGCTGGCATCGCCAACCCAGCCAGCCAGGTTGTCAGCGCGGGCATAGAAGCTGGCATTGCCGCTTTCCAGGCGGGTGATGTAGTTGTTGAGCGCCTTGCGCCCGTCACGGTATTCGCTTTCGCTGGCCGGCATGACCCAACTGTTGTGGTCAAAATGGAAGCGCGGCTCGGCTCGGGACAGATCGGCATCCTCGGTGGACTGGGATTGCGAACGGGCCATGTCACGACGCATCGAGCGGGTCATGTCGCGTACCTGCACCAGTACGCCGAATTCCCAGCTCGGCATGTTATCCAGCCAGATACCGGGCGGAGCAATATCGTTGCTGATGAAACCGCCGGGCTTGTCCAGCAGGGTTCCCACCAGCGCCTGCAGCGTGCGAGCAGTATGCGAACCGGTTGTCAGCATCTCCGTGTTACCCACCGGCAACACTGTCAGGTCGTCAAGATCCGGTTCGCGGCTCCAGTACCAGCCAACCAGCAGGCAGATGAGCAGATAGACGATTAGCACCGCGGCAATTATCTTACCCAGCAAACGACCGTTTTCACTATCGAGCCGGTTGCCCGATGCAGTGGTCGTCCCCTGTTTACGTCTGGAAAATTTCATCTACTCTCTCCTGTGTCTGTGCAGCCGCAAGCATACCATCAGGGCACCCATGGAATAACCATCGCGAGCAGTCATTGCGTATTGAAATCCCCTGCCGGCAACCGCCCGGGCCAGCCCTGTATCAGCTAGAATAGACCTTCTCGCCCACTCAGGATGTACTTTCATGGCCGCTATCGGACACTTCAACAATCTATCGATCGTCAAGCATACCGGCTTCGGCCTTTATCTCGACGGCGGCCCCCATGGCGAGATCCTGCTGCCCAATCGGTATATTCCCAAGGATCAGCCCACCGAGATCGGTGACTGGCTGCGCGTGTTCATCTACCGCGACAGCGAAGACAAGCTGATCGCCACCACCGAACAGCCCAAAGTCAAGGTGGGCGAATTTGCCAGCCTGAAAGTGGTTGAAATCACCCGTGTCGGCCTGTTCCTCGATTGGGGCCTGCCCAAGGACCTGCTGCTACCGCATTCCGAGGAAAAGCGTCCCTTGCAGGTCGGTGATTATTGTGTGGTGTACGTCTATCTGGACAAACACAGCGAACGCATCACCGCCACCGCGCGTCTGGATCGCCACCTGGATCAGACTCCGCCCAACTACGAGGCCGGCGAAGCCGTGAGCCTGTTGGTCGTGGAACCCACGGATCTGGGTTACAAGGCGATAATCAATGACCGCCACTGGGGCCTGATCCACAAGAATGAGATCTTCAAGTTCGTGCGCGGCGGCAAGCGTGAGCGGGGTTACATTCGTGAAGTGCGTGCCGACGGCAAGGTCAGCCTGAGCCTGCAGCCGGTCGGTCGCGACGCTGGCGACAGTTTGCAGGCTTTGATCATGCAGACACTGGACGAGAGCGACGGCGTCCTGAAACTCAGCGACAAAAGCCCGGCCCCGGAAATTACCCGGCTATTCGGCGTCAGTAAAGGCAACTTCAAGAAGGCTATCGGCGGCTTGTATCGCCAGGGGCAGATCGTCATCCACCCGGACCGTATCGAGCGCGCCTGATAAACCCGGTGGCAGTTTGTCACTGGTATTCGCAGCGACAGGCATTATCATACCGGCAGACCCTCTACGGATATGTTCATGTCGCTCCTACGTCTTATATTGTTTACTCTGCTGGTCGGCAACGCTGCGCTGGCCGGCGCGTTTACCGGGCTTGGCAACCTGTTCGACAATACCGGCAGCGTTGGCAGTACCACCCAGTTCCTGCCGGTGCACCAGGCCTTCCGCGCCGGCATTGTCGAGGCTGATGCAGAGCGCATCCAATTACAGTTCGACATCACGCCGGAATACTATCTCTACCGGCATCGGCTGACGTTCGAACTGCTGGGCGGCGATGGACAGATAACCCAGGTCAACCTGCCGGACGGCGTGGACCGTACCGACGAGTTCTTCGGTGATGTCGAGGTGTACTACAACAGTCTGCAAGTGATGTTGGATGTAGCGCCGGGCGAGACACCAGCCAGCCAGTTGCGCGTCGAGTACCAGGGCTGCGCCGACGCCGGGCTATGCTATCCGCCGGAAATCCTGCTGCTGGACCTCCCCACCGCGGGCGCAACCGCACCTGGCGTGACCAGCGCTGCCGGCAACGACCCGGCGGCTGCCGATGACTCTTCGCTGTGGCTGTCACTGCTACTGTTGTTCGCCGCCGGCCTGGCGCTGACCTTCACTCCCTGCGTATTGCCCATGGTGCCGATTCTCACCGGTATGGTGCTGGGCCGCGAGAATATCGACCGCCCCCGCGCCTTTGCCCTGTCCGTCAGCTATGTACTCGGTATGGCGCTGACCTTTGCCGCGGTCGGCGCGCTGATCGGCCTGTTCGGTGCCGCGCTGAATATCCAGGCACGCCTGCAGTCGCCTTGGGTACTGGGTGTGTTCGCCGCCTTCTTCGTGCTGTTCGCTCTGGCCATGTTCGACGTGTTCAATCTGCGCCTGCCAGCGTTCATCAGCGGCCCGGCGGAAAGGCTCGGCAATCGCGCCCAAGGCGGCTCGATCCCCGGCGCCGCCGTCATGGGCGCGCTGTCGTCACTGGTGGTCTCCCCTTGCATTTCCGCGCCCCTGGCCGGCGCCCTGGTCTATATCAGTGCTACCGGGGATGCCTTGGGCGGCGCCTTGCGCCTGTTCGCCCTGGCCATCGGCATGGGCGTGCCGCTGATCCTGGTGGCCATGTTCGGTAAGACTTTGCTGCCACGCTCCGGGCAATGGCTCAATCATGTCAAACAAGCCTTCGGCTTTGGCCTGTTGGCAGTGGCCATCTGGTTGCTGGAGCGGGTCATTCCCGGTCCATTGAGTCTGGCGCTGTGGGCCGCACTGGCCGCCAGCATTGCCGTCCAACTGGGGCTGTTCGAACGTGAATACCGCGCCGGTATTGCCCGGCTGGCCCATACCGCCGCGCTGCTGTTTGCCCTCTACTCGGCTGCCGCCCTGTTTGGCGCGCTGGCCGGCAACTCGGACCCGCTGCGCCCACTCCAGGCGTTTGGCGGCGGCAGCTCCACCGTCAGCAGCGGCGAATCCAGCTACTTCACCAAGGTGACCACCGCCGACGCAGTTCGCCAGCAATTGGCCCAGGCCAAGGCCGCTGGCCAGCCGGCGATCGTCGAGCTGTCCGCTGACTGGTGCATCAGTTGCAAGGTGATCGAGCGCGAGATCATCAACCATCCCAGCGTGCGGACGGGGCTTGACGGATTCGTACGGGTGCAACTGGATGTGACCGATAACACACCTGACCAGCGCGCCTGGCTGACCGAACAACAACTTTTCGGACCGCCGGCGTTTCTGTTTCTGGATAGTCAGGGACGGGAGATTCCCGAACTGCGGATTCAGGGAGAAGTACCGCGGGAGACTTTTATCGAGTATATGGCTGCAGCGGTGGAGGCTGGTTGAGGAAAACCCCGCCCATCCAATTTCCGCAAAAAAACGCTCATCATGCCGACATCTGATGACATACCACTGCTTCTGGACAGCCCTTGCCGAATCCGGCAAACTCTTTGTCCATTGATGACCGTCGAGTCAATCGCCAACCAACGCCCCGGAATATTCTGAATGGCCAGCTTCCTGGTCCTGCATGGACCCAACCTGAATCTGTTAGGCACTCGCGAACCCGGGGTTTACGGCGCCATCACCCTGGACCAGATCAATGCCCGCCTGCTCGAACAGGCCCAGCGTGACGGTCATCAGTTGCAAGCTCTGCAGAGCAATGCAGAACACCAGTTGATCGACCGGATTCATGCTGCGCGCGACGAGGCGATCGACTTCATCATTATCAATCCCGCCGCCTTTACTCATACCAGTGTCGCAATACGTGACGCATTGCTGGCGGTGAGCATCCCATTCATCGAAGTGCATCTTTCCAACGTGTACAGACGCGAGCCCTTTCGCCATCACTCCTATTTCTCGGACATCGCCGAAGGGGTCATCTGCGGACTGGGCGCCGAGGGCTATGCAATGGCCCTGCAGGCAGCTGTACGCAAGCTAGAACAAAACTGAAACGACAAACATTTGCCCTGGAGCGCAAGAACCAATGGATATCCGCAAAGTAAAGAAACTCATCGAACTGCTTGAAGAGTCCGGCATCGACGAGCTGGAAATTCACGAAGGCGAAGAATCCGTTCGGATAAGCCGGCACAGCCAGCAGCCCGCCATGCCTCAATATTTCCAGGCGCCGGCAGCCGCTGCGCCCGCACCTGCCGCAGCTCCTGTTGCAGCTGCCGCCCCGGTTGTCGAAGCCGCACCGGCCGAACCTTCCGGTCACTTGGTCCGCTCACCGATGGTCGGTACTTTCTACCGTTCGCCGTCGCCTGAGTCCGCGTCTTTTGTTGAAGTCGGTCAGACCGTCAAAGCCGGCGATGTGCTGTGCATCGTCGAAGCGATGAAGATGATGAACCATATCGAATCGGACAAGACCGGTGTCATTCAAGCGATCCTGGTCGACGATGGTCAACCAGTGGAATTCGATCAACCCATGTTCAGCATCGCCTGAGCCCGACCCGGAGGCAGCGATGCACAAAGTACTCATAGCCAACCGTGGCGAAATTGCACTGCGCATCATCCGCGCATGCAAGGAGCTGGGGTTGAAGACTGTGGCAGTGCACTCCACTGCCGATCGCGAACTCATGCACCTGGCCATGGCTGACGAAACCGTCTGCATCGGGCCGGCGATTGCCACCGAGTCGTATCTGAATATTCCGCGCATCATCAGCGCCGCTGAAGTTACCGGTGCCGATGCCATCCACCCCGGCTACGGCTTCCTCGCGGAAAATGCCGACTTCGCCGAGCAGATCGAGCGTTCCGGCTTCACCTTTATCGGCCCCAGCGCCGAGGTGATCCGCCTGATGGGTGACAAGGTCTCGGCCATTGCCGCAATGAAAAAGACCGGCGTCCCCACGGTGCCCGGCTCCGACGGCCCGCTGCCCGACAACGAAGAAGAGTGCCTGAAGATCGGCCGTCGTGTCGGCTACCCGGTGATCATCAAGGCCTCCGGTGGTGGCGGTGGTCGCGGTATGCGCGTGGTGCACAAGGAAGAAGAGCTGATCAAGTCGATCCGCCTGACCCGCACCGAAGCCGGTGCTGCCTTCGGCAACCCGGTGGTCTACCTGGAAAAATTCCTGACCAACCCACGGCACGTGGAAGTCCAGGTCGTTTCCGATGGCCAGGGGCATGCCGTTCATCTGGGCGACCGCGACTGCTCGCTGCAGCGCCGTCACCAGAAGATCATCGAAGAAGCACCAGCCCCCGGCATCGACGAAAAGGCCCGCGCCGAGGTTCAGGCCCGCTGCGTACAGGCCTGTATCGATCTGGGCTACCGTGGCGCTGGCACCTTCGAGTTCCTCTATGAGAATGGCGAGTTCTTCTTCATCGAGATGAACACCCGGATTCAGGTCGAGCACCCTATTTCGGAGATGGTCACCGGTATCGACATCCTCAAGGAACAGATTCTGGTCTGCGCCGGCGAGCCGCTGAGCATCAAGCAGGAAGACGTGGTGATTCGCGGCCATTCCATCGAATGCCGAATCAACGCCGAAGACCCCAACAGCTTCCTGCCCAGCCCCGGCACAGTGACCTTCTTCCACGCCCCCGGCGGTAACGGTGTGCGGGTGGATTCGCATCTGTACAGCGGCTACAAGGTTCCGCCGAACTATGATTCGCTGATCGGCAAGCTGATCACCTACGGCGCCACCCGCGACGAAGCCATGATGCGCATGCGCAACGCCCTGGATGAGCTGGTGGTAGACGGCATCAAGACCAACACACCGCTGCACCGCGAACTGGTCCGCGATGTCGAGTTCTGCAAGGGTGGCGTGAACATTCACTACCTGGAACACAAGCTCGGTATAAGCTGACAAGCAGCAATCTCAAAGCTTATGATCCGTGTTTTAGGGAGCGACCTGTCGCTCCCTTTGTTTTTTCTGCTCAAGGAACCCTTATGCCCTGGTTGCAACTGCGTCTAGCCATTACTCCAGAACAAGCCGACCCAATGGAAGACCTGCTGCTGGGACTGGGCGCCGTATCAGTGACTTTCATGGACGCCGAGGATCAACCGATCTTCGAGCCCGACCTGGGTACTACCCCACTGTGGTCGCATACCCATTTGTTGGCGTTGTTTGAGGCTGACGTCGATCAGCAAAAGCTACTTGAGCAACTCCAGCTGATCTGGCCGGGCACATTTCCTGAGCATCAACTGGAAGAAATCGCCGACCAGGACTGGGAACGCAGCTGGATGGACAACTTCAAGCCGATGCGCTTCGGCCGTCGCCTGTGGATTGTACCCAGTTGGCATGAGGCGCCGGAACCCGATGCGGTGAATCTGCTGCTCGACCCCGGCCTGGCCTTCGGCACCGGCACCCACCCGACTACCGCCCTGTGCCTGGAATGGCTTGATGGCCAGGCGCTCAAGGGCCTGCAGGTAATCGATTTCGGTTGTGGTTCCGGCATTCTTGCCATTGCCGCCCTGCTGCTCGGCGCCGAGCGCGTGGTCGGTACTGATATCGACCCTCAGGCGCTGGAAGCATCGCGTGATAATGCTCAACGCAACCAACTGGCAGACGCCCGCTTTCCGTTGTACCTGCCCGAAGCCATGCCGGATGCCCCGGCGGATCTGCTGGTGGCCAACATCCTCGCAGGCCCTCTGGTCAGCTTGGCGCCCCAATTGACCAGCCTGGTAAAACCCGGCGGTCGGATTGCCTTATCGGGCATTCTTGCCGAACAGACCGAAGACATTCTCGCTGCCTACCGAGACAGTTTCGAGCTGGACCCGGTAGCGAACAAGGATGGCTGGATCCGCGTCAGCGGTGTACGTCGCGACGTGGCGCTCTGATCAGCTTGCGGGCACAATATCGCGAGTATCACACTGCCCAGTGCGTAGTCGATTCGTTACCTGCGTCAAGGATGCCCGTTGCACATGAGTGAGTTGCTGGTCACGCAATGCCCCTATTGTCAGACACGTTTCCGGCTAACCCCGGAACAATTGCGGGTGGCCGCTGGCAACGTGCGCTGCGGTGCTTGCCTGGAGGTGTTCAATGCGGGCGAGGCCGCGGTGACTGCCCCTCCGGTCTCCTCAACTGCAGAACCAGCCCCCCCAACGCCAGCCCCGGCGTCATCGCTATTGCATGATGACCTGGACGATCCGGACCTGCAGGCACTGGGGCTGGATGAATCCATCATCGATGAGGTCAATCCCTGCGGCATGACCGGTCACCGGCAAACCGGACTGGAAGAAGCAGACCTCGCCGACGAGCCGGTCACCGATGACCCGTTACTGCCCTCCTCAGAGAGCGTCGAAGCAGCTTTGCCCCCGGAGCCGACAACTAAAAGCTTCAACGACTTACATGAAGACTTTCTTGCCACACCGCCCGCCCAGGATTTCGGTCCCGATTTCGAGCACAACCGGCTGGGCATCCAGAGCCTGCGACCGGTAGATGATGACTATGCCGATCACGGCATATTCCGACGCGACCGTCCTGCCGACACGCTCGACCAAGCCGCGGCAATGACGCCCTCCGGGCCGGCCGAAACCGAACCGCAAACGCCCGCGCAAGCCATTGAGCCGACGATAGACGATGAGCATGCCGACCATGACCGGCGAGAACCGCTGATCAGCCCTTTGCTGTTGCCGGACCTGTTCGACGAGCCACTGCTGGAAGAAGCTCCCGCCCGACGCCGCCGGCATCCCTGGCTTTGGGGCAGCCTGTGCCTGCTCGCGCTGTTGGCTTTGCCGGCACAGTTTCTCTATTACAATTTCGACGCTCTGGCGCGTGACCAGCGCAGCCGAGCGCTGCTGGAAAACCTGTGTTTCATTGCGCAGTGCGAGCTGCCGGCAAGGGTGGATATCAGTCGTATCCGCAGCGCCAATCTGCTGGTACGCGAGCACCCGGAATTCCCCAACGCCCTGGCCATCGACGTGATTCTGTACAACCGCGCAGATTTCGAGCAGCCATTTCCGGTATTGCAGATGCAGTTCACCGACGCCGGTGGTCGCGACATTGCCAGTCGGCGTTTCCGCCCGGAGGAATACCTCTCCGGTGAGCTGGCCGGGGTAAGTCTGATGCCACCACAAACACCTATTCATGTGGGCCTGAGCATGCTCGACCCGGGCCCTCAGGCGAACGGCTACAGTCTCGAGTTTCTCAGCCCCTGACCTGACGCTGCATTTTCCAACATCTCGCCAGCCGACCAGCTGATCAAATATCAGCCAGAACAGTCTTTATATGGTCACAGCTAGCAGGTATGATAGCGGCCCTCTTCACTTTTCTGACCCTGCCCGAACACGTCCTGCGGTTTTGGGGCGCACACCATTGACCACAGAGTACAGGGATGGACATGCAGTGATCAGTATCGGATCTTTTCAACTAACCAGCCCTGTCATCCTGGCCCCCATGGCCGGCGTGACTGATCGCCCGTTCCGCACCATGTGCCGGGAACTGGGCGCCGGCCTGGTAGTATCGGAAATGGTCACCAGCGATACCCGCCTCTGGCATAGCCGCAAATCCCGTCAGCGTCTGGATCACAGTGGCGAACCGGACCCGCGCTCGGTGCAGATCGCCGGTGGCGACCCACAGATGATGGCCGATGCCGCCCGCATAAATCGCGACAACGGCGCGCAGATCATCGATATCAATATGGGTTGCCCGGCCAAGAAGGTCTGCAACAAGGCTGCCGGCTCCGCACTGTTGCGTGATGAGCGTCTGGTGACCGAGATCATCGAAGCCGTGGTCGGCGCGGTGGATATTCCCGTGACGCTGAAAATCCGCACAGGCTGGGACCCGGAGCACCGCAACGGCGTCACCATTGCGCGCATCGCCGAGCAGAGCGGTATTCAGGCGCTGGCCGTGCATGGGCGCACACGCAGCGAGCTCTACACCGGAGAAGCCGAGTACGACACCATCGCCGAAATCCGTCAGGCCATCTCCATTCCGCTGTTTGCCAACGGCGATATCGACTCGCCGGAGAAGGCCCGCCATGTCCTCGACCACACCGGCGCCGATGCGGTGATGATCGGCCGCGCCGCCCAGCGCCGCCCCTGGATCTTCCGCGAGATTGATCATTACCTGCGTTACGGTGAACACCTGCCTGCGCCCGGGCTGGCTTGGCAACAATCGCTGTTGCTGGCTCATCTGGACGCCCTGCAGGAATTCTATGGGCTGGAACATGGCGTGCGTATCGCGCGCAAGCATGTCGGCTGGCAATTGCAGTCGCTGCCAGGCGCCGAGGAGTTTCGTCGCCGCTTCAACCGTATGGATTGCGGAGCGCAACAACGCCAGGAAATACAATACTTCTTCAACCGCTTGATGGACGGAGGCCTCGCGGCATGAACCAACTGAACACTTCCCAGATTGACGGAAACATACCCGTGAGCGAGACCACCGAAGCTGACCTTTCCTGCCGTCCGAGCGCCCCCCTGGCCGGGTCACGAACCCTGCGTGACAGTGTCGAGCAAGCACTGCACAACTATTTCGAGCATCTGGACGGCCAGGATGTCACTGACGTCTATAACATGGTGCTGGCGGAAATCGAAGCGCCACTGCTGGAAAGCGTGATGGATTATGTCCGCGGCAATCAGACCCGAGCCTCAGAAGTGCTCGGCCTGAATCGCGGTACGCTGCGCAAGAAGCTCAAGCAATACGGACTGCTCTGACCCCCTTTTCAATCACCTGTAACTGGAAGCAAAATGACCGACCAAACCACCCGCCTGCCGTTACGTCGCGCGCTGATCAGCGTTTCAGACAAAACCGGTATTGTCGACTTCGCCCGTGAACTCAGCGCGCTGGGCGTGGAAATTCTGTCCACCGGTGGCACCTACAAGCTGCTGCGGGAAAACGCTATCAATGCAGTGGAAGTCGCGGACTATACCGGCTTCCCGGAAATGATGGATGGCCGGGTAAAAACGCTGCATCCGAAGATCCATGGCGGCATCCTCGGCCGTCGTGATCTGGACGGCGCGGTCATGGCCGAACATGGCATCCAGCCGATCGACATGGTGGTGGTCAACCTCTATCCTTTCGCTGCGACTGTGGCCAAGCCCGGTTGCACCCTGCCCGATGCCATCGAGAATATCGACATCGGCGGCCCGACCATGGTCCGCTCGGCAGCCAAGAACCACAAGGACGTCGCCATCGTGGTCAATGCCGGTGATTACGACAGCCTGCTGGACAGCCTCAAGCAGGGTGGCCTGAGTTACGCCCAGCGCTTTGATCTGGCACTCAAGGCTTTCGAACATACCGCCGCCTATGACGGCATGATTGCCAACTACCTGGGTACCATCGACCAGAGCCGCGACACGCTCGGCACCGAAAACCGCGCCGCTTTCCCGCGCACCTTCAACAGCCAATTCATCAAGACCCAGGACATGCGCTACGGGGAAAACCCGCACCAGGCCGCCGCTTTCTATCGGGAAGCCGCACCGGCCGAGGCCTGCATCGCCACCGCTACCCAGCTGCAGGGCAAGGAATTGTCCTATAACAACGTTGCCGATACCGACGCCGCACTGGAATGCGTGAAAAGCTTCAGCAAGCCCGCCTGCGTCATCGTCAAGCACGCCAACCCCTGCGGTGTGGCCGTTGTTCCGGAGAACGAGGGCGGTATTCGCAAAGCCTATGAGCTGGCCTTTGCTACCGACAGCGAGTCGGCCTTCGGCGGCATCATCGCCTTCAACCGCGAGCTGGATGCCGACACCGCCAAGGCCATCGTCGAACGTCAGTTCGTTGAAGTGATCATCGCCCCCAGCGTCAGCGCCGAGGCCCGTGAGGTGATTGCTGCCAAGGCCAATGTGCGCCTGCTCGAATGCGGCCAGTGGTCAGCCGAGCGCATCCAGGATCTGGATTACAAGCGCGTCAATGGCGGGCTCCTGGTGCAGAGCCGGGATACCGGCATGATCACCGAAGCCGACCTCAAGGTAGTGACCAGGCGCGCGCCCACCGAGAAGGAAATTCACGATCTGATCTTTGCCTGGAAAGTGGCCAAGTTCGTTAAATCCAACGCCATCGTCTATGCCAGCAACCGCCAGACCATCGGTGTCGGTGCCGGCCAGATGAGCCGCGTCAACTCCGCCCGCATCGCTGCCATCAAGGCCGAGCACGCCGGTCTGCCGGTCGAAGGCGCGGTCATGGCATCCGACGCCTTCTTCCCGTTCCGTGACGGCATCGACAATGCTGCCAAGGTCGGCATTCGCGCGGTGATTCAACCGGGTGGCTCCATGCGTGATCAGGAAGTGATTGATGCAGCCGATGAAGCGAATATCGCCATGGTGTTTACCGGCATGCGCCACTTCCGCCACTGAGTAGGGTTACGGCCGCGCTGAAGCCGGCATCTGCTGCGTTGCCCGTGACTTCGCCAATGCTCATTGCCATCAGGCAACTGCGCTTGTCGAAGCCCCGGGCGCCTTGCATCTTCCAGCTTGATCGCGACCTTGTTTCGAGTTGCTAGCGAAAACCCCAAATGCAATTTTGAGGTATACAGAATGAATGTTTTGATTATCGGCAGTGGCGGGCGTGAGCATGCGCTGGCGTGGAAAGTGGCGCAGGACGAGCGCGTCGAGAAGGTCTTCGTTGCCCCCGGCAACGCCGGTACCGCCATCGAGGCCAAGTGCGAGAATCTTGCCATCGATGTACTGGAACTGGACAAGCTGGCTGAATTCGCCGCAGCCAATGTCGCATTGACTATCGTTGGCCCGGAAGCGCCGCTGGTGGCCGGTGTGGTGGATCTGTTCCGCGAGCGTGGCCTGAAGTGCTACGGCCCCACCGCTGGCGCCGCGCAGCTGGAAGGATCCAAGGCCTTTACCAAGGATTTTCTGGCGCGCCATGCGATTCCCACGGCCGATTACGCCAACTTCACTGAAATCGAGCCCGCGCTGGCCTACCTGCGCGAAAAAGGCGCGCCTATCGTTATCAAGGCTGACGGTCTGGCCGCTGGCAAGGGCGTCATCGTTGCCATGACACTGGCCGAGGCCGAAGCGGCAGTGCATGACATGCTGGCCGGCAACGCCTTCGGCGATGCCGGCTCGCGAGTGGTCATCGAAGAATTTCTGGATGGCGAGGAAGCCAGCTTCATCGTCATGGTCGATGGCGAGAACGTGCTGCCAATGGCAACCAGCCAGGATCACAAGCGGGTGGGCGACGGTGATACCGGCCCGAACACCGGTGGCATGGGCGCCTACTCCCCCGCTCCGGTAGTGACCGACGCGGTGCATCAGCGCGTGATGGATGAGGTCATCTGGCCGACCGTACGGGGCATGGCCGACGAAGGCAATGTCTACACCGGCTTTCTGTATGCCGGGCTGATGATCGACAAGGCAGGCAAGCCCAAGGTGATCGAGTTCAACTGCCGCTTCGGCGATCCAGAGACGCAGCCGATCATGCTGCGCCTGCAGAGCAGTCTGGTGGAGCTGGTCGAGGCCGCGCTCGACGGCAAACTGGATAGTGCGGACGCCCGTTGGGATCCACGTCCCAGCCTGGGTGTGGTACTGGCGGCTGGCGGTTACCCCGGCGACTATGCCAAGGGCAGCCCGATCGAGGGCCTGGCTCAGGCCGTTGCGACCGACGGCAAGGTATTTCATGCCGGCACCGTATTGAAGGATGGCCAGGTGGTTACCCAAGGGGGTCGCGTGCTGTGCGCTACCGCACTGGGTGACAGCGTCAAGGCGGCTCAGCAAGGCGCTTATGATCTGGCCCGGAAAATCAGCTGGGACGGCTGCTTCTACCGCTCGGACATCGGCTATCGCGCCATCGAACGGGAAAGTTGAGACCTCGCCCGCCAGCCACGGAGCATGGTTGGCGGGCACCGCAGCGGTCCCCCGCCAATGTCAACGGGCCAGCCTTGCGCCAGGCGCCAGGCCTCAGCAGAATAACCGCACATGCCCAAGGACAGGACAGATAAATTGAAGCAGACTCTCAGGTTGTTATTCGGCAGTCTGGTGGGCCTCTGCCTGCTGATCGGTAATGTCTTCGCCGATGGCGCTGCGCCAACCACGGGTTATCAGAGCTTTGTCGACACCAGCGGCCAGCTGGCGTTGAATGACATCCTCTCCAATCGCTACGCTAATCTGTTCGTTCCCAGCGCCCCAGGCCCGGTGAAACTGCCGGGTGGAGCCGCCGCGCTGTGGGTACAGGTCCCCGTGGAGCATCAGGCCACCTATTTGCTTGAGCTGCATAACCCGACCATTGCCCGCATCAATGTATATCTGCTCAGAGCCGGAGTGTTGCGCTCAAGCTATTCCGGCGGCACCGCCGATCCCCGCACCATTGTACCCCTGCCCCATGAGGGTTTCGCCTTTCCGGTGAACGTCAACGCCAACCCGGATCAGACACTGCTGGTGCGCTTGCAGAATGACTATCCGATCAGCACCCACATCAGTCTGGTTTCACTGAATGAGGCCACTCGCATCCATACCCGACATCAGGCCCTGCAGGGCATGTTAGTCGGACTGCTGTTCGGACTGGCCCTCAACTGCCTGCTGCAGGGCCTGCTGCGCAAAGACCCCCTGCATCTGCTGATGGCCATCAGCGCTCTGCTGTTCGGATTCAGTAGCCTCAGCGGTATCGGCTGGGCATTGCACAACTGGGCCTTCCTGCATGGCCGTACCGGCATCCTGATGAGTCTCGCCGGCTTTGTCGTGCTTGCCGCGACCCTGCACGGCCTGTATCCGGTACCCGGCACGACAGGTGATCGCAGCGAACGTATCGCGATTCTGCTGGTTGGGGCTCTGTTGCTGCTTTTCAGCGTCGCCCAGCCCGGTTGGCTGGAAGCGATACTGTCCATGGTCCGTATCGGTCTGCCGCTCACCGTTGTGCTGTTGAGTGCGGTAATGCTGTACCGGCGCGAATTTATCGACCCTCTGTTTCTCTGCGGAACCCTGTTGCTGATCGGCAGCTGGCTACTGGAACAGATACTTGGCCTGCCACCACACAACCTGACCAGACACCTGGTCGATCTGCTGCTGTGGGCAGCCATGGTCTGCTATACGTGGAGCCTGTATCGGCGGGTACAGCGCAACGTGCTCAGACGTATAAAACAGCATCATGAGCAATCAGCCGTACTGGCCCAGCGCAGTGCCCGCGCTGAATTCCTCGCGCATATCAGTCATGAAATCCGTACTCCGATGAATGGCGTGCTGGGCATGTCTGAACTACTGCTGGATACAGCCCTGTCCGCCAAACAACGGGATTATGTCCAGACCATTCACGGTTCGGGCAATGACCTGCTGGGTCTGATCAACGATGTGCTGGATATATCACGGCTGGAATCCGGCCAATTGGCTTTGGATAGCCAGCGATTCGATCTGCATGCACTGATCAACGATTGTCTGGAGAGCCATCGCAACCGATTGGGCAGCCAGCCAATCGAACTCATCAGCTTCGTCCATCCGGATGTGCCGCGACTGATGAAAGGCGACCCTGTCAGGTTGCGGCAGGTCATCATGAGCTTGCTGAACAATGCCATGCTGAATACCGATGAAGGTGAAATTCTGCTGGCTGTAGCGTTGGAGAATCAGCAACCCGACACACCGCTGCTGCGCCTGGCGATTCAGGATACCGGGCATGGCATGGGCGCCGCCGCACGCGACAGTCTGCTCGATCGGTCTGCACCGAACGAGCGCCTTCTGGAGATGCTGGAAAGTCAGGGCCAATTGTCACTCTATATCTCCCAGCACTTGATCCACATGATGGGTGGGCAATTGGGGGTCAAGGACGGCGCGACTGGTCTTCTGGGCACCCCCGCCTCCGGCGTACCGATGCCCGGAACGTCCGGGTCGGGAACGACCGTATGGGTGACAGTGCCGGCAGAGTTCATCGAAAGCCCTGCCGATGCCGATGATCAGGCCCAGCGGGGGCGCTGTCTGATCGACCGCAGCATTCTCATCGTTGACGACAACGCCACCTGCCGCAAGGTGCTGCAGCAACAGGCAAGCGCCTGGCAAATGTCAGCCCGCACCGCATCCAGCGGCCGCGAAGCGCTGGCCATCCTGCGTGCTCAGGCCAACCTGGACAGCCCCTGCGACATTCTGCTGGTGGATCAGTCCATGCCCGGCATGACCGGCCTGGAACTGGCAAGCAAGATCAAGGATGACCCGCTGATCGGGGATGATCTGCTGATTATCATGTTGACCGGTCTGAATCAGTTGCCCAGCCGCATCGTCGCACGCAATGCAGGGATTCATCGCGTGCTCAACAAGCCGGTCTCCGGCTATATCCTGCGGGCGACCCTGATCGATGAATGGCTGCAGCGCAGCGAGCGGGTCAGCGTCGCCGTACCCCACGAAAAACCGGAAAGCGAACGGGACGACACAGGTTTTCTCGTGCTGGTCGCTGAAGACAATGAGGTGTCCACACGGGTAATTCAAGGCATGTTGTCGAAGCTGAATATCGCCTGTGATGCGGTGGAAAATGGCAAGAAGGCGGTACAGGCAGTCCGGCAGGGGCATTACGATCTGGTGTTGATGGACTGCGAAATGCACGAAATGGACGGCTTCACCGCGACCGAGCAGATTCGCCAGTGGGAACAGCAGAACGCCTTCGCCCCGCTACCCATCATTGCCCTGACCGCACACATCCTCCCGGAACATCGCGAGCGGGCGCGTCGCGCCGGCATGAACGGGCACATGGCCAAGCCGATTGAACTGGCGCAACTGAAAGCGGTATTGGATTACTGGATGGCGCATCGAGCGCCGGGTCCTCACGCCAACTCAAGCCCTGAATGATTCTGGGTATGTAGCGCTGCCCCGGTGGTAGCCGCAGCATAGTTGGCCAACAGGGTTGGCTAGGGTTGTGATCGACATGGCAGCTCTCCTGATGAACTGCCGGTATTGTGCGCCGGTGAAGCCGGCGCCCATTGAGATTCTCCAATGGGCGCCATAGTCGCAATCAACTCGGCGCACGATTTCCCGGGCCACGTCGCTTGCTTTTGCCCGCGCCAGTTTCGCGCGGCGGCAACCCGGTATGCTGAGTCAGTATGCGCCCGCCCTTCTTGCTGCCAGCCTGCGTGGACTGCTTGTTGCGTGCGGTCTGGTAACCATCGATCGCTGGCTGGAAGGTCGGTATCAGATGTTGCTTGCTGTTCCCGATCAGATCGCTACGACCCATGTCCTTGAGCGCCTCGCGCAGCATCGGCCAGTTGTTCGCATCGTGGTAACGCAGGAAGGCCTTGTGCAGCCGGCGTTGCTTCTCACCCTTGACGATGCCCACGTCCTCGGTCTTGTAACCCACCTTACGCAGCGGGTTCTTACCCGAGTGATACATGGCCGTGGCGGTGGCCATGGGCGATGGGTAGAACGCCTGTACCTGATCCGCGCGCAAGCCACTGCGCTTGAGCCAGAGTGCCAGATTCATCATGTCTTCATCGGTGGTGCCAGGGTGGGCAGCAATGAAGTACGGGATCAGGTATTGCTCCTTGCCCGCCTCGCGGCTGAATTTCTCGAACATCTTCTTGAAGGCGTCGTAGCTGCCGATGCCCGGCTTCATCATCTTCGACAGTGGGCCGTCTTCGGTGTGCTCAGGAGCGATTTTCAGATAACCCCCGACGTGATGGGTCACCAGCTCCTTGACGTATTCCGGCGAACGCACTGCGAGGTCGTAGCGCAGTCCCGAGGCGATCAGGATACGTTTGACACCGGGCAGCTCGCGCGCCTTGCGGTAGAGCCCGACCAACGATGAATGATCGGTATTCAGGTTATCGCATACCCCCGGCCAGACGCAGGACGGCTTGCGGCAGGATGCCTCGATCTCCGGGCTCTTGCAGGCCAGCCGGTACATGTTGGCGGTCGGCCCACCGAGATCGGAAATGGTCCCGGTATAGCCCGGTACCTTGTCGCGGATCTCCTCGATCTCGTTGAGAATCGACTCGTGCGAGCGGCTCTGGATGATGCGCCCTTCGTGCTCGGTGATCGAGCAGAAGGTACAACCGCCGAAGCAGCCGCGCATGATGTTCACCGAGAAGCGGATCATGTCGTAGGCGGGAATCTTCGCATCGCCGTAGGCCGGATGCGGAATCCGTGCAAACGGCAGCCCGAATACGTAGTCCATTTCTTCGGTGCTCAGCGGAATCGGCGGCGGATTGAACCAGACATCGCGCTCGCCGTGGCGCTGCACCAGCGCGCGGGCGTTGCCGGGATTGGTCTCCAGATGCAGCACGCGGTTGGCGTGAGCGTAGAGTACCGGATCATTGCGCACCTTCTCGTAGGATGGCAGGCGGATCACCGTACGGTCGCGCTCCAGACGCGGATGATGCAGCAATTCGACCACCTGCACCTCGGAATCAGCCGCAGCCTCGGCCCCTTCGCCCTTGCCCTGCTCGACCGCACAGGCGGCCGTATCCTGGGTATTGACGTAGGGATTGATGATCTTGTCGACGCGACCGGGGCGGTCGACCCGGGAGGAGTCCAGTTCGAACCAGCTTTCCGGAGTGTCCTTGCGGATGAATGCCGTGCCACGAATGTCCGTCATGCTGGTGACGCTTTCGCCCCGGCTCAGACGGTGGGCTACTTCGACCACGGCCCGCTCGGCATTGCCGTAGATCAGGATGTCGGCCTTGGTATTGATCAGCAGTGATGGACGGACCTTGTCCTGCCAGTAGTCGTAATGGGCAATGCGTCGCAGCGATGCCTCGATGCCCCCGAGAACCACCGGCACATCCTTGTAGGCCTCGCGGCAGCGCTGGCAATAGGACAGACTGGCTCGGTCAGGACGTTTGCCGGCCTTGCCGCCCGCGGTATAGGCATCGTCGGAGCGGATCTTGCGATCAGCCGTATAACGGTTGATCATCGAATCCATGTTGCCGGCAGCGACTCCGAAGAATAGGTTCGGCTTGCCCAGCTGCATGAAGTCATCCTTGCTGCGCCAGTCCGGCTGGCTGATCATGCCGACCCGGAAACCCTGCGCCTCGAGCAGACGGCCGATGATGGCCATGCCGAAGGATGGATGATCCACATAGGAGTCGCCGGTGACGATGATGATGTCGCAGCTGTCCCAGCCAAGCTGGTCCATTTCCGCTCGGCTCATCGGCAGAAAAGGTGCCGGTCCGAAGCACTCGGCCCAATAACGGGGATGATCGAACAGCGGTCTTGCCGCCGGCATACTGAGGGCCATTACCTACTCCTCCCCGTAACCCTGGTATGAACCGGGTGCGAGGTTTTCAAATCGGGTGTATTTACCAATGAAGGCCATCCGGCAGGTGCCGATCGGGCCGTTACGCTGCTTGCCGATGATCAGCTCGGCGATACCCTTGTCCTGGGTGTCGGGGTGATAGACCTCATCCCGGTAGACAAACATGATGACATCGGCATCCTGCTCAATGGCGCCCGATTCACGCAGGTCCGAGTTGATCGGACGCTTGTTCGGGCGTTGCTCCAGCGAGCGGTTGAGCTGCGACAGCGCGACGACCGGGACGTTGAACTCCTTGGCCAGCGCCTTGAGCGAGCGGGAAATCTCGGAAATCTCGTTGGTCCGGTTTTCCGACGAGGCACCACCGATGCGCATCAGCTGCAGGTAGTCGATCATGATCAAGCCCAGATCGCCGTGCTCACGCACCACCCGCCGCGCCCGTGCACGCATCTCCATGGGGGACAAACCGGCAGTATCATCAATGAACAGTTTACGGTCGTTCAGCAGGTTCACCGCCGAGGTCAGCCGCGGCCAATCTTCATCATCCAGGCGACCGGAGCGGACCTTGGTCTGATCGATTCGACCCAGCGACGACAGCATACGCATGATCAGCGATTCACCTGGCATCTCCAACGAGAACACCAGCACTGCCTTGTCGCTGTTCATCACCGCATTTTCCACCAGGTTCATGGCGAAGGTGGTCTTGCCCATGGACGGACGACCCGCGACGATAACCAGATCCGCCGGTTGCAGACCGGAGGTCATACCATCGAGATCAGTAAAGCCGGTGGACAAGCCAGTGATCGAACCTTCGCTGTTGAACAGCGTGTCGATACGGTCGATGGCCTTGGTCAGCAGCGTATTGACCGGCTCCGGCCCCCCGGTCTTGGGGCGGCTCTCGGCAATCGCGAAAATCTTCCGCTCGGCATCGTCCAGCACTTCATTGGGCTGCATGCCCTTGGGGTTGAAAGCGGTATCGGTAATCTCGGTACTGACACTGATCAGCTGGCGCATGGTCGCGCGCTCGCGGATGATCTGCGCATAGGCACTGATATTGGCTGCCGATGGCGTATTCTTGGCCAATTGGCCCAGGTAGGCCAGACCACCTACCTGGTCGATCAATCCTTCACGGTCCAGATCCTCGGCCAGAGTAACGACGTCAAACGGCTGATTGCGCCCGGCCAACCGTACCAGCGCGCGGAAAATCAGACGGTGATCGTGGCGGTAGAAATCCGTTTCGCTGACCAGCTCGGCAACGCGCTCCCAGGCGGTATTTTCCAGCATGACACCACCGAGTACAGCCTGCTCGGCTTCGATGGAGTGCGGGGGAATCTTCAGTGCAGTGGTCTGCAGGTCCAATTCCGGGCGGGCGGCGTAGATCTGATCATTCATCGGTACAGACTCGAATACTGAATTGGCGGGCTTCACATAAAACAACACGGCGCCTGTCGGAGGACAAGCGCCGTGTTGGCAAGTCTAACTGCTGAGCCTGGGCAAATCACCCGCTCCCGACCACAGGTCGCGAGTGGATGATTAGAGACTCTGCAGTCCGCGGGTTTCCCCTCAGCCGGCAACAACTACCAGCTTGACGGTAGCTTCAACGTCGGTGTGCAGGTGCACAGCCACGTCGAACTCACCGACGGTGCGCAGCGGGCCTTCAGGCAGGCGCACTTCGCTTTTTTCCAGCTCAACGCCAGCAGCAGTCACGGCATCAGCGATGTCGCGAGTACCGATGGAACCGAACAGCTTGCCCTCTTCGCCAGCATTGGCGGCGAGAGTAACAGTCAGTTCAGCCAGCTTGGCTGCACGGGCTTCGGCTTCAGCCTTGCGTTCTGCAGCAACCTTTTCCAGCTCAGCGCGACGCGCTTCAAAGGCTTCTACATTGGTGGCGGTAGCCGGAGTTGCCTTACCGAATGGCAACAGGAAATTGCGAGCGTAACCAGCTTTAACGGCGACCTTGTCGCCCAGGTTACCCAGATTCGCGATCTTTTCGAGCAGGATAACTTCCATTGCGATGACCTCTTTGAATTCAACCTTGGCTGTTCGGGTCGTCATCACCGGGCGACCCCGAGGGCGGCCTCATGCGTGAGCGAAAGTCGAACAAGCTATCTACAAATGCCAAAAACACAATCAGGGGGTAGGCGAAGCGGACAAACAGGACAAGCAATACATACGTCCCGATCAGCCACCCCGAACCCAGTTTCCTGATACCAACCATGCCGTGTATCAGCGCCAGCCCGGCCAGCAGCAGCGGCACACTCGCTATCGGCGACAACATCGCCAGCTGCGGCCATTGCGGCGCCATGATGACCAGCACCAACAGGCCAATACTGGCCAGCGCTGGCAGGCGCAACCGATGAAAGTCCTGACGAAAACCACCCGGGTTGTACAACCGGGCCTGCCAGGATCGTGCAATCATCAGACTGACCAGAGCCATCAGCATATGCATGGCTCCCATCACTCCACCGAGCACGGGTATCATCAATTCGTCGAGACGGGCGAGCAATTGCGCCTTGCCTGCCTCATCCAGCTGCAGACCCATCTGGGTCAACAGCTCCGGCAACATCTCACGAAACGCGCCAGCCATGGCCTGTAGTGGCTCGCCGAGTACCACCAGCAGCGCCAAGGCGTATACCACGCCAAGCGGCACTGCCAGCAACACCACACGAACCCAGTCGTTGTGCTGACGCAGCACAACCGCCAGACCGGCACTGCCGAGGATGACCAGCAAAGGCGTCAGGTCACCAAGAAAGGACCAGGCCAATGCAGGCAACATGCCCCACACAAGTATCGGTAACGCCTCGGACAGCCCGCGACGCAGAATCACCAGCGCCAGAGCTGCCGCACTGAACCAGAAAAGCAGTGGTATGGCTGCCGCAATCGCTACTGCAAGAGTAGCTTCCTTGCGGCCGCGCATGATGTATTCAGCCAGACCACGCATACCGATTCAGTATCCCCTGATTACGGGTTTGAGCTGCTGCTCAGCGACCGTGACTGTCGGTGTAGGGCAGCAGAGCCAGGTAGCGGGCGCGCTTGATAGCGACTGCCAGCTGGCGCTGGTATCTGGCTTTTGTACCGGTGATACGGCTGGGTACGATCTTGCCGGTTTCGGTGACATAGGCCTTCAGAGTGTTGAGATCTTTGTAATCGATCTCTTTAACGCCTTCAGCGGTAAAACGGCAGAACTTTCTGCGACGGAAAAAACGTGCCATGGCAGCGTCTCCTTTCTAACTGGAATGGGAACCGGAAAACTTACTCGTCGTTACCGGAATCGGTATCGTCGCTGTCATCAGCATCTTTACCGGAATCAGTATCGTCGTCACTGCGCTCACGGCGCTCACGGCGCTCGCCACGACCAGTGTCTTCAGGCTTGAGCATGTCGGACTGTTCGGTGACGGCTTCGTCACGGCGGATAACCATGTTACGAATGACCGCATCGTTGTAACGGAAGTTTTCGCTCAGCTCTTCCAGTGCCTTGGCGCTGCACTCGACGTTGAGCATGATGTAGTGAGCTTTGTGGATCTTGTCGATCGGGTAAGCCAGTTGACGGCGGCCCCAATCTTCCAGGCGGTGAATCTTGCCGCCGTCTTCTTCGATCAGCTTGGTGTAACGCTCAACCATCGCGTTAACCTGCTCACTTTGGTCCGGGTGAACCAGAAAAACGATTTCGTAATGACGCATTTTGTGCTCCTTACGGGTTATAGCCAGCCACCCAAAATGGTCTGGCAAGGAGTAGAACTCAGGTTTGGGGCGGCCATTCTAGGGAAGCGGCCTGGAAGTGGCAAGGAAAAGCATGATTCAGGTGGCAAATCGATGATCTGCCGCCCTGCTCATTTGCCTGGAGAAGCAATACTGCGCTGACGGACCGCCTCGAACAGACAGACCCCCGCAGCGACCGAGACATTCAGGCTGCTGACGCCCCCGGCCATCGGCAGCTTGGCCAGATAGTCGCAATGTTCACGGGTCAACCGGCGCATGCCGGCACCTTCGGCGCCCATGACAATCACCGTGGGTACGGTCAGGTCCACCTGATACAACAGCTGATCCGCCTCACCTGCGGTACCGACCACCCACAAGCCTCGCTGCTGCAACTGCTTGAGTGTACGGGCCAGGTTGGTCACCGCTACCAGCGGGACAGTTTCGGCGGCGCCGCAGGCCACCTTGCGCACCGTCGGCGACAGGCTTGCCGAGCGATCACGCGGAATGATCACAGCTTGCGCTCCCGCCGCGTCAGCGCTGCGCAGACAGGCGCCCAGATTGTGCGGATCAGTGACCCCGTCGAGCACCAGCAGCAGCGGCGCACCGTCCAGGTTGTCAAGCATATGCCCGAGCATTTCCTCCGACCACAGCTGGCTCGGCGTTACCGTGGCAACCACACCTTGATGCACACCTCCATCAGCCAGACGATCAAGATCATCCGGCAGCACCCGATCTGTATCGATCGCAGCACTGGCCGCCAACTCCAGAACCGCCTGCATGCGGGCATCCAGACGCCCGCGCTGGACACTCAACTTCCTTACACGGCGCGGAGCACGTTCCAACATCGCCTGCACCGCGTGCAGGCCGTATATATATTCCAGATCACTCATGTTCTGCGCTCATTCCACCTTGCGTTTGCGCGGCGCCCGCGGCTTGTCCGAAGGCTTGCGCTCGCTGCTCGCCCCTCGCTTGGCACCAGAGCGGGCCGACGGCGCGGAAGAACCCGCGCTTCGACTCTTACCGGACTTGGGCTTGCCCGCTCGCGAACCGGACTCGCCAGCTTTGCGCGCATCACTCAGCAGTTTCTCACGCACTGCTCGACTGTTGTTGGCATCCGGGGCTGCGGGCCGGTCGGAGGCCATTTCAAAGTCGATCTTGCGCTCATCCAGATCCACCCGCACCACCTGCACGCGGATCGAGTCCCCGAGCCGGAAGGTCCGCCCGGCCCGCTCGCCCACCAACGAATGATGTACCGCATCAAAGTTGTAGTAGTCGGCCGGCAGCGCAGTGATGTGCACCAGGCCTTCGACATAGATGTCAGTCAGCTCGACGAACAGACCGAAACCGGTCACGGCGGTCACCAGACCATCGAAGTTCTCGCCGACACGGTCCTTCATGAACTCGCATTTGAGCCAACTGGCTACGTCACGAGTAGCCTCGTCGGCGCGCCGCTCATTCTGAGAACACTGCTGACCCAGACGCTCCAGTTCCGCCATATCGTAGGGATAGACCGATGCCTTCGGCAGTACCCCTGCACCGCTACGCTGCACCAGATCTGTCTTCTTGCGTGAACGGATGACCGAGCGAATGGCCCTGTGCGTTAACAGGTCCGGATAACGACGGATCGGCGAGGTGAAATGCGTATAGGCCTCGTAGTTCAAACCGAAGTGTCCGGCGTTGTGCGGCGTATACACCGCCTGACTCAACGAACGCAGCATTACCGTCTGTATCAACTGTGCATCGGGGCGATCCTGCACTTTGGCCAGCACCGCAGCATAATCCTCCGGTGTCGGATCACCCTTCTTGCGGGTCAGCGACAGCCCCATGGAACCAAGAAACTGACGCAGCCGTTCGACCTTTTCCGGCTTGGGTCCGTCATGCACCCGGTACAGGCCCGGGATGTCCAGCTCCTGCAGGAAGCGCGCAGTAGCGACGTTGGCGCACAGCATGCACTCTTCAATGATCTTGTGCGCATCGTTGCGCGTAGTCGGCAGAATTTCGGCAACCTTGCGATCCTTGCCGAACAGCATGCGCGTCTCAGTTGTTTCAAAATCGATCGCACCGCGGCCGTGACGGGCCTTGGCAAGCGCCTGATACAGGTCATACAGGCTCTTCAGGTGCGGCAACACCTCAGCGTATTCCGCACTCAACGCCTTGCCTTCGCGGCTACGCGGATTCTCCAGCATGCTGGAGACCTTGTTGTAGGTCAGCCGCGCATGGGAATGGATAACCGCTTCGTAGAACTGGAAGTCGGTCAGCTCACCGCTTTTGGACACGGTCATTTCACAAACCATGGCCAGGCGATCCACATTCGGCATCAGCGAGCAGAGACCATTGGAGATGGCCTCCGGCAACATCGGAATGACTTCGCTGGGGAAATACACCGAGGTGCCACGCAGCTCGGCTTCGGCATCCAGCGCCGAGCCCAGCGGCACGTAATGGGATACATCGGCAATCGCCACGTACAATTTCCAGCCACCGGAGAACAATCTCCAGCCGCTGGCCTTGCGCGGCTCGCAGTACACGGCATCGTCGAAGTCGCGGGCATCTTCGCCATCGATGGTGACCAGCGGCAAGTGGCGCAGATCCACCCGCTTGAGCTTGTCCTTCTCGGTCACGTGATCAGCCAGGCGTGCGGCTTCGTCCAGCACTTCCTGCGGCCAGACACTGGGGATATCGTAGCTGCGCAGAGCCACTTCGATTTCCACACCGGGCGCCATGTAATCGCCGACCACTTCTATCACTTCACCCTGGGCCTGACGATTCATGGTCGGCCAATGGGTGATCTTCACTTCGACATACTGGCCATGCACAGCGCCGCCGGAGCAGCCAGGCGCGATCAGCACTTCATGATTGATCTTGGCGTTGTCGGCAGCCACGTAGCAGATGCCGCCTTCTTCATAATAGCGACCCACCAACAGTTCATGGGCACGCTCGATGACCTCGACAATCGCGCCTTCCCTGCGGCCACGGCGGTCAACGCCGGTGACTCGGCCCAGTGCGCGGTCGCCATCGAAGGCAATACGCATTTGCGACGGCCCGAGAAACAGGTCTTCGCCGCCATCATCAGGCACCAGGAAGCCGAAGCCGTCACGGTGGCCCTGAACCCGACCACTGATCAGGTCGAGCTTGTCCACCGGCGCATAGGCACCTCGGCGAGTGTAGATAAGCTGGCCATCACGCTCCATTGCACGCAGGCGGCGGCGCAGTGCTTCTATACCGTCTTCATCGTGCAGGCCGAATTCCTGCTGCAACTGTGCCCGTGTTGCCGGCGCACCGCGCTCGGCCAACAACTTGAGGATCAGTTCTCGACTGGGAATGGGGTTTTCGTATTTCTCCGCTTCGCGCTTTGCCGCCGGATCCAGTTCGGTCCAGCTGGCCGAACCAGCAGAGTGAGAGTCAGCAACTTTGCTCGATGCAGGCACCGAGGCTTGAGGTTTGGTCTTTTTCGTCATAGACGCCTATTGAACCGCGAAACGCGATTTCTTGCACCTTATTTCAAGTTGGATATTTTTTTTGGCAAACAGGGGTTTACAAGGTTTTACCTGCTGCGTATCATTCGCGCCGTCAACACGACATCGGTTGCACTGCTGGCTAGACAGGTTCAGCATAGCAGAGAAGTCAAATGACATGCCCAGGTGGTGAAATTGGTAGACACGCTAGCTTCAGGTGCTAGTGGCTTCACGGCCGTGGAAGTTCGAGTCTTCTCCTGGGCACCAATTCTGAAAACCGGACTCAGGTCCGGTTTTTTCAGTTAAAGCAGTGATGCCTTGTCGGCATGATCAACCAGCGCCATGCAGTAACGGCAACGGAAGATCGAATGACACGCCCAGGTGGTGAAATTGGTAGACACGCTAGCTTCAGGTGCTAGTGGCTTCACGGCCGTGGAAGTTCGAGTCTTCTCCTGGGCACCAATTCAAGAAAAACCGAGCATTTGCTCGGTTTTTTCGTTTCCGGCCTACTGTTCCTATTCCAAGACACAGTTCCCGCTGCGGATATTTTGTTGGCTCTGCCCAACTCGTGCGAGAATTGGCGGCTGCATAACAATCCACAATCCGGGCCGGGAAAAATAGGGCATGACAATAGAAATTGCGCTGGTGCTGGGCATCGCACTCGTAGCCATAATCCTGTTCGCCACCGAACGTCTGCGGATCGATGCCGTGGCCCTGCTGGTACTGTCAGCGCTGGCCATTCTCGGCCTGGTCAACCCCGACGAGGCACTGGGCGGCTTCAGCAATCAGGCCACGATCACAGTGGCAGCGATGTTCATTCTTGCGGCCGGGCTGCAGAACAGCGGCGCGCTGTCGGGTATCGGGCGCCTGCTGGGGCAGGCCAGGTCACCCATGGTGTTTCTGCTCATCCTGTTTGGCGTATTGGCCGTCGTCGCCCCTTTCGTCAATAACACCGCCGTGGTTGCCGTATTCATACCCCTGGTCATGACCGCCGCCGCCAGCATCGGCATGTCCGCATCCAAAGCTCTCATCCCGCTGTCCTATGTGTCGCAGGTGGCCGGCGTATGCACACTGGTGGGCACCTCGACCAACCTGCTGGTCAATGCCATGGCCAAGGATCTGGGCCACCCGGGCTTCAGCATGTTCGAGTTCACCCCGCTGGGCCTGATCTGTCTGGGAGTCAGCTGCCTCTATCTGCTGACCCTGGGACGCTGGCTGCTGCCGGACACCCGCACCAACGAATTGGTCGAGCAGTATGAGCTGGGCAAATACATCACTGAACTGCGGGTCATGCCCGACTCCTCGTTGATCGGCACGTCGGTCGGCGAAGCCAAGCTGGGCGAGGAGTTCGGCGTGTATGTCCTGGAACTGCTGCGCGGCGAGGAAAAAGTCTGGTCGCCACGCTCACAGACGCTGGAAGAAGGTGACGTGCTGATTGCCCGTGGCGACTGGTCAAAGCTGGACGAACTGAAAAACCAGACCGGTCTGGAAATCAACTCCGAGTTCAAACTCAAGGCGCGCACCCTCGAGGAAGGCACTCAGCAGGTACTGACCGAAGTGATGATAGCTCCCCGCTCGCGGGTGATCGGCAGCTCCCTGGCCATGCTCGATCGACGCTGGCAGCACAGCGCTACCGTATTGGCCGTTCACCGGCGCGGCGAGATACTGCGCAAGCAGTTGAAGGAAGTGCGTCTGAACGTAGGTGATGTATTGCTGATGCTCACCCCGGAAACCGAGATGCAAGCGCTGCGCAAGGACAAGAGCGTCATCGTGCTGAGCCAGCGGGATGCGGATAAACCCATGGGCTGGCGCGCACCTTTCGCGCTGATCACCATGGCGCTGGTGATCGGTATTTCCGCCATCGGCTGGGCGCCAATCGCCATTACCTCGCTGGTCGGCGCAGTAGCCATGACCTTGGCGGGCTGTCTTGAGGCGGACGAAGTCTATGACGCCATCGACTGGCGCATCATCATCCTGCTGGCCGGCTTGCTGCCACTGGGTGTAGCCATGAGTCAGAGCGGCGCGGCGGAATTCATCGTTGCCAATACCCTGGGGCTGGTCAGTTCCTTTGGCCCGCTGGTGGTGCTGGCGACGCTCTATCTGATGGCATTGTTGCTGACCGAGCTTATGAGCAATGCGGCAACAGCGGTGATTCTGACTCCGGTCGCGATGTCGACAGCCAATCTGCTCGGCGTGGACGCGACGCCCTTCCTGATCGCAGTAACCTTCGCCGCCTCCACCAGTTTCGCCACACCGGTGGGTTACCAGACCAATACCATGGTTTATAGCGCCGGTGGCTACAAGTTCACCGATTTCATCAAGGTAGGGCTGCCGCTGAACCTGATCTTCTGGGTATTGGGGATAATCTTCATCCCAGTGTTCTGGCCGTTCTGACCTCAGGCAGGCCAGATATCTGCTGCGGGATCGACGCTTACTGATGGGCGGATGGCCGATGCACTCCGGGAAAAGCGCGGCGCTGGCGCGCTGTGCAGTGCACCGTCGATGTCCTGGTAGATATCGCGCGCGGCCATATGCGGATGATGTCGAGCCTCCTCCAGCTCCAGTACCGGCGCAAAGCAGGCATCACTGCCTTCCAGTAGAGCGCACCACTCATCCCGACTGCGCCGGGCAAATAATTGCACCCACTGTTCCGTCTGGACGGCCTGAGCTTCACTGTCTGACGCCTGTTGTTGCAATATCTCCCCTGCGCCACTGCGCTGCACCAATTCCCGATAGAACGCCGGCTCCAGCGCGCCCACCGCAATCTGCCGTCCGTCGGCGCAGCGATAGCAACGATACCAGGGCGTAGCACCGCCCAGCAGGTTCTGCCCCTGGCGCATGTCGATCCGCCCGCTGGGCAACAAGCCGCTGAAAAAGGACATCAGCGAGGCAGTGCCATCCACTATCGCGGCATCCACCGTTTGACCCAGACCGGATCGCTCGCGCTCCAGCAGCGCAGCCAGAAAGCCCACAGTGAGAAACATCGAACCACCACCGAAATCGCCCACCAGGTTCAGTGGCGGCACCGCCGTCCCCTGTGCCGGGCCGATGGCCGCCAGAGCGCCGGTCAGCGCTATATAGTTGATGTCATGCCCGGCGCTCTGGGCCAGCGGGCCACTCTGTCCCCATCCGGTCATGCGTCCGTAGATCAGCCGGGGATTGAGTTCGGCCAGGACGTCCGGCCCCAACCCCAGGCGCTCCATCACACCGGGGCGATAGCCCTCGATCAACACATCGGCACGCTGCGCCAGCTCGAGGCAGCGCTGACGGCCCTCCTCAGTACGGATATCCAGGGTTATACAGGTGCGCCCGCGGTCGACCACCGGATTGGGCCAGCCATTGCCGCCGGGGCGCTCGATGCGCAGCACATCGGCGCCCATGTCCGCCAACTGCATGGCGCAGTGGGGCCCTGGGCCGATACCGGCAAACTCCAGCACCCGCAGACCGGCCAAAGGTCCGCCATTGTGTTCGGTTGCATCCATGGGGACCTCCGTCCGGCTCATGCCAGCACCCGATCCTGTTCAATCAGATAGTTGTAGTAGCGATCACGCAGGGTCTTCTTGTCGATCTTGCCGGTGGCCGTCAGCGGAATCACATCGATGATCATCTGATCCGGCATCCACCATTTAACGATCTTGCCATCCAGGTGTTGCAGCATGGCCTCGGTTGTCCCTTCGGCCCCTTCATGCGGTTCGATGACGAGCAGTGGCCGCTCTTCCCATTTCGGGTGATATACCCCGACCACCGCCGCCAGACGCACACCAGGACAAGCCACCGCCGCGTTCTCAATATCGATCGAGCTGACCCATTCGCCGCCGGACTTGATCACATCCTTGGTGCGATCAGTGATACGCATGAAGCCGTTCTCATCCAGGGTGGCGATATCCCCGGTATCGAACCAGCCATCGGCATCCAGCGCGCTGGTCTCGCTGCGAAAATACCGCTCCACCGTCCAGGGGCCACGCACCATCAAAGTGCCAGCGCTATTGCCATCAGCAGGCAGACGCGTGCCCTGGTCATCCACCACTTTCAGTTCGATTCCGTATTGCAGACGGCCCTGGCGACTCCAGATCACGTCGTTGACCGCATCCTCGCCAAGCTCCGCCAGTTTGGGTGTTGGCGTCGCCACCACACCCAGCGGGCTGGTTTCGGTCATGCCCCAGAGCTGGCGCACAGCCACGCCGTATTTGTTCTGATACTTCTCGGCCATGGCTCGCGGCACTGCCGAACCACCGATGACCAGATGGGTCAGCCTGCCAGCGTCCTCTCCGGTCTTTTCCAGATGGTCCAGATACAAGGTCCAGATCGTTGGCACGCCTCCTGAGAAGGTCACACCTTCGTCCTGGATCAGCTCCTGCAGGCTCTCACCATCCATCTTGTCGCCAGGCAGTACGAATTTGCAGCCGTTGATGGCAGCAGCAAAGGGCACGCCCCAGGCCGTACCATGGTATAGGGAGGAGCAAGGCATGATGCAATCGAAGGCCGAGAAATTGAAGGCGCTGCTCAGCCCGGCCGCCAGGGCGTGCAGCACAATGGAGCGATGGCTGTAGAGCACGCCCTTGGGATTGCCGGTGGTACCCGAGGTATAGCAGAGAATAGCGCCGGCATTCTCATCGAAACTCGGCCAATCCTGCAGTGGTTGCGCCTGAGCCAACAGCTGTTCGTAGCCCTGCACTGCAATACCAGACAGCGCCGGCAGATCACCACCGGTAAGCATGATGAAGTGGCGGATGTTGGTCAGTTACGGCAGCAGACGCTGCACCAGATCGGCGAAATTAGGTTCGAACAGCAGCACAGTACTGCCGGCATGGTTGAGGGTATAGGCGATCTGTTCATCCGACAGCCGTGGATTACCGGTATGCAGGACCGCACCGGTGCCGGGGACGGCAAAGAACAGCTCATAATGACGATGGGTATTCCAGGCCAGGGTCGAAACGAAATCCCCCCGGTTTGATACCCAGCCGTTGGATCATGCTCGCCGCACGACCAGCCCGATCGGCCATGCCCGCATAGTCATAGCGCCACAGTGGACCATCCACCTGCCGGGACACGATCTCCCGGTCACCGTGGGCAACGGCCGCATGTTGCAGGATGCTGCTGATCATCAGAGGAAACTGCTGCATGCTGCCCGTTTGAAAATTCTGCATTGTCCTACTCCTTGTTTTTGTTATCGAACCGCATGACGGCAGTCGGTTTGCCATTGCCGTCTTGATTATCTGTACTGGAAGCTATCGCTCTCCCAGATTGCGCGCGATCACCAACCGCTGGATATCACTGGTGCCCTCGTAGATCTGGCACACTCGCACGTCGCGGTAGATGCGCTCCAGAGGAAAGTCTTTCAGGTAGCCGTAACCGCCCAGGGTCTGGATCGCCGCCGAGCAGGCCTTCTCGGCCATTTCCGAGGCGAACAGTTTGGCCATGGAGGCTTCGACCAGTGCCGGCTGGCCAGCATCACGCAGCGCGGCGGCGTGGTGCACCATCTGCCGGGCCACGGCGATCTGGGTAGCCATATCAGCCAGCCGGAATGCCACCGCCTGATGCTCGGTCAGTGCCTTGCCGAACGCCTGGCGCTCACGCGCGTAATCACGCGCCACTTCGAAAGCCGCCCGCGCCATACCCACTGCCTGGGCGGCGATACCGATACGCCCGCCTTCAAGGTTCGCCAGGGCGATACGATATCCCTCTCCTTCCCCGCCCAGACGGTTGGCTGCCGAAAGACGCAAACCATCGAAGGCGATCTGACAGGTATCCGATGCGTGCTGGCCGAGTTTTTCTTCGACCCGCACCACCTCATAACCGGGGCTGTCGGTCGGGACGATAAACGCCGTAATGCCGCGTTTGCCGGCGTCCGGATCGGTTACCGCAAACACGATCACCGTACCCGCTTCACGACCCGAGGTAATGAACTGTTTGGCCCCGTCCAGCACATAACTGTCACCATCGCGCCGGGCACGGGTGCGCAGCGAGCCTGCGTCAGAGCCGGCATGCGGCTCGGTCAGAGCGAAGCCGCCGATCTGTTCGCCCCGAGCCAGTGGCGGTAGAAAGCGATCCTTCTGCTCCTCACTGCCAAAACGCAGAATCGGCGCGCAGCCCACCGAGTTGTGTACGCTCATGATGGTCGAGCAGGCACCGTCGCCGGCGGCAATCTCTTCCAGCGCAAGGGCATAGGTCAGGTAGCCGGTATCACAACCACCCCACTGCTCCGGCACCAGCATGCCGAGAAAGCCCAATTGGCCCATTTCTGCCAGAGCTTCAGTGGGAAAGCGATGCTCTCGATCCCACTCGGCGGCAAAGGGCAGCAACCGCTCCTGGGCGAACTGGCGCGCCACATTGGTGATTTCCCGTTGCTCATCGTTGATCAGCATGGCCAACTCCTCAGTCGAGCAGTTCAATGGCCATGGCAGTGGCTTCGCCACCACCGATACAGATGGCAGCTACGCCGCGGCGCAGCTGCCTGGCTCGTAGCGCACCGAGCAGGGTGACCAGAATGCGGGCGCCGGAAGCGCCTATGGGATGCCCCAGAGCGCAGGCGCCGCCGTGCACGTTGACCCGCTGCGGATCCAGCCCCAGCTCGCGCACCGCGATCATGCTGACCACCGCAAACGCCTCATTGATCTCGAACAGATCCACTTCGTCCAGCGACCAGCCAGTGCGCTCCTGCAGTTTGCGGATGGCCCCGATTGGCGCTACCGGAAACAGCCCCGGCTCATCGGCAAAAGCGGCGTGCCCACGAATTGCCGCCAACGGTTTGAGTCCGCGGCGCTGTGCTTCGGACTGGCGCATCAGCAGCAGCGCCGCCGCACCATCGGAAATCGAACTGGAGTTGGCAGCCGTGACCGTACCTCCCTCGCGGAAGGCCGGCTTCAGACCAGGAATGCGCTTGGGATCAACTTTGAGCGGGGTTTCGTCCGCCTGCACATTCACCGCGCGGCGACCAACCTGTGCGACCACCGGAGCCAGCTCCTCGGCAAACAAGCCCTGCTCTATGGCCACTTGTGCCCTCTGCACCGACTGCAAGGCCCAGGCATCCTGCTCTTCACGACTGAAACCATGTTGTTGCGCACAGTCTTCAGCATAAGTGCCCATTAACCGGCCCTTGTCATAGGCATCTTCCAGACCGTCGAGAAACATATGGTCGAGCATCCGACCATGCCCCATGCGTAGCCCCTGACGAGCACCGTCGAGCAGATAAGGCGCGTTGGACATACTCTCCATCCCACCGGCCACCACCACATCGACACTGCCGGCCAGCAGCCGATCATGCCCGATAATCGCTGCCTGCATGCCCGAACCGCACATCTTGTTGAGCGTGGTGCAGACCGTGAACTTGGCCAGGCCAGCGCCCAATGCCGCCTGCCTCGCCGGCGCTTGACCCAGGCCGGCGGGCAGTACGCAGCCCATCAGCACTTCCCCCACCGCATCGGCCGGCAGACCACTGCGCTCAACGACCGCGCGGATCGCCGCCGCACCCAGTTCGGGGGACGGGACACCAGCCAACTCACCCTGCAGCGCCCCCATGGGCGTACGGGCGCTGGCCACTATGACTATCGGATCCTGTTGCATGTATGCCTCCTCAGCGTGCCGCCATGCGCAGCGCGCCGTCGAGACGGATCACCTCGCCGTTGAGCATGGGGTTTTCGATGATGTGGCGAACCAGCGCCGCGTATTCTTCCGGCAGACCCAAGCGCGGCGGGAAAGGCACATCCTTGGCCAGTGAGTCGCGTACCTGCTGCGTCATACCCGCCATCATGGGCGTCTCAAAGATGCCCGGCGCTATGGTCATCACCCGAATGCCATGGCGTGCCAGTTCCCGCGCCGCCGGCAAGGTCATGCTGACCACACCGCCCTTGGACGCTGCATAGGCAACCTGTCCGATCTGGCCATCATAGGCCGCCACTGACGCAGTATTGATGATCACCCCGCGTTCGCCCTGCTCGTCCGGCTCACCCTCGGCCATCACCTCGGCAGCCAATCGCAGCATATTGAAGGTGCCCAGCAAATTGACCCGCAACGCCCGATCAAAACTGGCCAGACCATGCGGACCGTTACGCCCGAGAATCTTTTCACCAGGAGCAATACCGGCGCAGTTGATCAAGCCGTGCAACTGGCCGAAATCGCGCCTGGCCGCCGCTATTGCTTCAGCGGCCTGCTGCTCGTCGGCGATATCGGCCGCATAGCCCCGGGCATTTTCGCCCAACTCAGCTACCCGTTGCTGCAAGGCACTTTCATTGAGATCAATCAACGCCACCCGAGCGCCCGCTTCGACCAGCAACGCTGCGGTCGCTGCGCCCAGGCCCGAGGCACCACCGGTAATCATGAAGATATTATTGTTCAGCTGCATGCAAGCTCCTGGCTGGGGCGGTGGATCGCCCGCTCTCGTTGTCATGCAAGCATTCTGGTACGCCGTCGACAGCGCGGGCAATGTTCCATTGCTTCAACCTGCCTGACCGTTTTGGACACTTTGCCGCAGGTATTCAGCCGTCGCCAAGAATCAACTGACGATAATGCCCGGGGTTGGTCCCGGTCCATTTGCGGAAGGCCTTGTAGAAGGCACTGATATCGGCAAGGCCCAGCCACTCGGTGATATCGGCGTAACTGATCAAGGGATCCGCCAGCCACCGGGTGGCCTGCTCCTCACGGATACCGTCCTTGATCGCCTGATATTGCAGCCCTTCCGCTACCAATCGGCGGCGCAGGGTGGACGGGGACATGCACAGAGAGTGTGCCAAGGATTCACTGGTTGGCCACGACGCCGGATCAAGTTGCCGCAGATGCCGGATCAAGTTGCCGCAGATGCCGACGGATCTGGCTGGTCAGGCTGGCGGGATCGCGATAGCGCACCAGAATATTGGCCGGCGCCTCGGCGAGAAAACCGGGCACCTCGGCCAGGGTCCGGCGCACCGGCAGGTCCAGCGCCTCGGCAGCGAAGATGATACGGGTGCTGGGGCGGGAAAAACGCAGGTTGCCGGAGAACATGACCTGATAATCGCGAATATAATCCGGCTCCTCGCAACGCAGCTCGACCGCCAGCAGAGGAATGCGCCGACCGGCCAGCCAGCAGGCCAGGCCGTGCACTATCATCCAATAGGTAAAATAAGCGAAGGGCCGCTGCGGTTCCTGCTGGTCCTCTTGCAGAACGATTTCCGCCAGACTTCTGCTGCGTACCACCCGGCCACTGAAATTGCCGAGCATCAGCCCGAGAAAGTTGACGATATGGATCAGTGCCTTCTCCACCGTCGGCTGGGTGATCGCCGAGCGGCAGATGAAATTGAAGCTGCCCAACCGCAGCGGGCGTGCAGCCATGGCGAAGAACTCATCATCATGGGCTGCGGCCAATCCCAGCCAGAGCTCGCTGTACAGTTCAACCGGTACGCGCTGACCGGAGTCATCCAGCGGCAAGTTCGGCAGACCCAGGCTATGCAACAGCGAGCCGGCATCCGGCCCGGTTCGGGTGAACCCCAACAGGGCTTCCCGCACCAGGCAAACCGAAATGGTGTCTTTATGCCCTGCCGTAATAATGGCTTCTACTCCACTGCTCTACGAAACCACCATCAGCTGTTTCAGCAAATGAATCAGGTGAGCACGGAGTGTAACCTAGAGCATGGATGACCGCTATTGGCCGCCTGACGGCGCGCGCCGGGCTGCGGGGGAAGAGAGACTTTCCGTTCAACTATCCTGGAAATAACCACCGAAGCCGCGGTATTGCATGAAGCGCTGTTGCTTCACCCGCTCCTTCAGTTCTCTGGCCTGACCTTCGGGAAAGCGTTTGGCAAAAGCCGTCTGCGCCAATGCCGCCCAATCCCAGGCCGCATCCTGCAGTACATCATCGATCAGCCGCTCCGCTACACCGCGCTGGCGCAGCTCTTCGCGCAGCCGAACAGGGCCATAGCCGCGCTGACTGCGTGAATAGACATAAGCTTCACAGAAGCGCTCATCGCTGAGCAACCCATCTTCCTGCAGCCGGTCCAGCTCGACTTCCGCCATTTCGGTCTCAGCCCCACGCTGACGCAGCTTGCGCAGCATCTCCGTGTAGCTGTGTTCACGCCGGGCCAGCAGGTCCAGCGCTGACCGGCGTATGGCTGCAGGTGTTTCCAGGTTCTGTTTGCCAAACAAGATTCAGTTGCCGCTATCAGCTGTCGAGATCGGCATTCTCTTCGACTGCGGCCGTCTTGCTGCTGGGCTTGGGCAGCAGTTTGTCGCGGATGGTCTTTTCAATCTCCTCGGCAATCTGCGGGTTGTCTGCCAGGAACTTGGCTGCATTGGCCTTGCCCTGCCCAACCTTGTTGCCCTTGTAGCTGTACCAGGCACCGGACTTTTCGATCTCGCCGATCTGCACACCCAGATCAATGATCTCGGCATTGTGGTAGATACCGGTACCGTACAGGATCTGGAATTCGGCCTGACGGAACGGCGGCGCCACCTTGTTCTTCACTACCTTGACACGGGTTTCGCTGCCAATCACCTCATCGCCCTCTTTCACCGCACCGGTGCGGCGAATGTCCAGGCGGACCGAGGAATAGAATTTCAATGCGTTACCACCGGTAGTGGTTTCGGGGTTGCCGAACATCACGCCGATCTTCATGCGGATCTGGTTGATGAAAATCACCAGGCAGTTGGCGTTCTTGATATTACCGGTGATCTTGCGCAACGCCTGGGACATCAGTCGCGCCTGCACGCCGACGTGGTGATCACCCATGTCGCCTTCGATTTCAGCCTTGGGCACCAGTGCCGCCACGGAGTCGACGATGATCACGTCAACCGCGTTGGAACGCACCAGCATATCGGTGATCTCCAGCGCCTGCTCACCGGTATCCGGCTGCGATACCAGCAGATCATCCACATTCACACCCAGCTTGCCGGCGTATTCGGGATCCAGTGCGTGCTCAGCGTCAACGAAGGCGCATGTGGCGCCACTCTTCTGCGCCTGGGCAATGACCGACAACGTCAGTGTGGTCTTACCGGATGATTCAGGACCGTAGATCTCGACGATACGCCCCTTGGGCAAGCCGCCCAGACCCAGGGCAATGTCGAGACCGAGAGAGCCGGTGGAGATCGCCGGTATGGCCTGGCGCTCATGATCGCCCATGCGCATCACCGCGCCCTTGCCAAACTGACGTTCAATCTGACTCAAAGCCGCCGATAGCGCCTTCTTTTTGTTGTCGTCCATTGTGCATCCTCTGGTATGGCGGGTACGCGTACGCCCCGGGGAAATCGAATACTGTATATATGGTCAGTGATTATTCCACAGTTGTCCTGCCTCGCCTACCCCTTTTAAGCCAGACTGTGCGTTGATCTGCAAACGTTGGAATTTGCCTCAGACCGTGCGGTTCGCTGCCAGCTTCTCCAGCTCGGCAAGCAATCCCTGCACGCCATGCAGCACCGTCTGCGCACGCACATCGCGTCGATTGCCCTGGATACGCCGGCATTGACTGGTCGTTCCCTGGTCGCGAACAGCCCAGGCAAACCAGACCGTACCGACCGGCTTGTCCGGCGTTCCGCCGTCGGGCCCGGCGATACCACTGACAGCGACAGCCAGATCCGCGTCGGCCGCCTCCAGCGCACCTTCGGCCATGGCTCGCACCACCGGCTCGCTGACCGCGCCAAACTCCACCAGATCTTCCTCGGTCACCCCGACCCAGCGGACCTTGCTGTGATTGGCGTAAGTGACGAAGCCAGTATCAAACCAACCGGAACTGCCGCTGACACGGGTTATCGCCTCGGCAATCCCGCCACCGGTGCAGGACTCGGCAGTAGTCACCCGCAACCCCAGCTGGCGCAAGGCATTGCCAAGACGGGCCGAGGCGGCATCAATCAATGGGTCATATTGCGACATCTGCATCTCCTTCAGTAACTTGCGTTCAAACTTGCACTTAAAAGACGGCACCGCTTTGTTAGACTATGCCCCTTTCTTGCACCAACCAGTACTGTCGATCAGGAAGTCCCATGAGCCGCGCCGAAAAAACCGTTACCCATACGCCCATGATGCAGCAGTATTTCGGCATCAAACAGCAGCATCCCGATCAGTTGCTGTTCTATCGGATGGGCGACTTCTATGAGTTGTTCCATGATGACGCAAAAAAAGCCGCGCGCCTGCTGGACATCACCCTGACCGCACGCGGCAATTCTGCCGGGCAACCCATTCCCATGGCCGGCATTCCGTTTCACGCCGCCGAAGGTTATCTGGCCAAGCTGGTCAAACTGGGCGAGTCGGTGGTCATCTGCGAACAGATCGGCGATCCCGCTACCAGCAAGGGCCCGGTTGAACGTCAGGTGGTACGCATCCTGACGCCGGGCACGGTCAGTGATGAAGCTCTATTGGATGAACGCCGGGACAACCTGTTGGCAGCGCTGGTAGGCAGCGAGCGCGGCTTCGGCCTGGCCACTCTGGACATCAACAGTGGACGTTTCACTGCCATGGAGCTTGCCGGCTGGGAAACCTTGCTCGGTGAGTTGGAGCGCCTGGCACCCGCCGAGCTGCTTATTCCCGACGACTGGGAAGCCAATACACCCATCGAACGCCGCCGCTCGGTACGCCGCCGAGCGCCCTGGGACTTCGATCAGGACAGCGCACACAAAGCTCTGACCCAGCAGTTCGGCACCAAGGATCTGGTCGGTTTCGGCTGCGCCGACCTGAAGCTGGGCCTGGGCGCTGCGGGTGCCCTGCTGTGCTACGCCAAGGAAACCCAGCGTACTGCCCTGCCGCACCTGCGCGGTATTATTCAGGAGCGCTTTGAAGACAGCGTCGTCATCGACAGCGCCAGTCGGCGCAACCTGGAAATCGACTGCAATCTGGGCGGCGGCCGGGACAATACCCTGCTCGACGTGCTGGATCACAGCGCCACCAGCATGGGCAGCCGTCTGCTGTGCCGCTGGCTGAATCGCCCGCTGCGCGACATGCAGGTGCTGCAGGCACGTCAGGAAAGTATCGCCGGGCTGCTGGAGCAGTACCACTACGAGACCATTCATCCGGTGCTCAAGGGCATCGGCGATATCGAACGTATTCTTGCGCGGGTAGCACTGCGTTCGGCGCGACCGCGGGATCTGGCGCGGCTGCGGGATGCATTGACAGCTCTCCCGGAACTGCAGGCCACACTTGAGCCTATCACCACGGCGCACATAGCCGAACTGGCGCAGAAGGTCGCCAGCTATCCGGAACTGGCCGAGCTGATGCAGCGGGCCATCATCGAGAATCCGCCGGCGGTGATCCGCGACGGCGGCGTGATCAAGGCCGGGTATGACAGCGAGCTGGATGAACTGCAGAATATCAGCGAGAACGCCGGGCAGTACCTGATCGATCTGGAAACCCGCGAACGCGAGCGCACCGGTCTGTCCACCCTCAAGGTCGGCTACAACCGTGTGCATGGCTACTTCATCGAGCTGTCACGCGGCCAGTCTGGCCAGGCCCCGGTCGATTACATTCGGCGCCAGACGCTCAAAGGGGCGGAACGCTTCATCACGCCCGAGCTGAAGGAATTCGAGGACAAGGCGCTGTCTGCCCGCAGCCGCGCCCTGGCCCGCGAGAAACAACTGTACGACGAACTGCTCGACCGTCTGAACGAAGATCTGGCGCGCCTGCAGGACAGCGCCGCCAGTCTGGCCGAACTCGACGTGCTGACCTGTCTGGCAGAACGGGCGGCAAGCCTGGATTACTGTCGCCCGCACTTCATAGCCGGCAGCGGCCAGCTGTGCATTGAGCAAGGCCGTCACCCGGTCGTGGAAAAGGTACTCGACACGCCCTTCGTCGCCAATGACCTCGACCTCACGCCCGATACCCGCATGCTGGTCATTACCGGTCCGAACATGGGCGGTAAGTCCACCTATATGCGTCAGACCGCATTGATCGTGTTACTGGCGCATATCGGCGCCTATGTGCCGGCGGCGAAGGTCGAACTGTCCCCGGTCGACCGTATCTTCACCCGTATCGGCTCCAGTGACGATCTGGCTGGTGGCCGCTCGACCTTCATGGTGGAGATGAGCGAAACGGCTAACATCCTGCATAACGCCACCGACGCCAGCTTGGTCCTGATGGATGAAGTGGGCCGCGGCACCAGTACCTTTGACGGTCTGTCCCTGGCCTGGTCCGCGGCCGAATACCTGGCGCAGATACGGGCCTTCACTCTGTTTGCTACGCATTACTTCGAACTGACAGCACTGGCGGACAGTGACCCTATCGTCGCCAACGTGCACCTGAATGCCACTGAGCATAATGAACGCATCGTATTTCTGCACACCGTACTCCCCGGTCCGGCAAGCCAGAGTTATGGCCTGCAGGTGGCCCAGCTCGCCGGCGTACCGCGCCCGGTAATCGAACGCGCGCGCAAGCATCTGGCTGACCTGGAGCAACAGAGCCTCAAACAGGCCGCAGCCGGCTCGTTACGCGACAGTCAGCCAATGCAGAATGATCTGTTCGCCGCCGCCCCGCACCCCGTCGTGGACGCCCTCCAGCAGCTCAAACCGGACGAGCTCACCCCTCGCCAGGCGCTGGATATGCTGTACCAATGGAAGGCGGAACTGAGCTGAAATGCCGACAAATGATACTTATTATCATTAAAAAAGCAGGCAAGTAACCTCAACCCACCAAATTTCCTCGGTCGAGCTGCCGCGCCGGGGAAATTGCTGGTAGAATACGCGCCATCTTTTGCCATGCCTTTTTGGGAGACCTGCCATGACCTTTGTTGTGACTGACAACTGCATCAAATGCAAGTACACCGATTGCGTTGAGGTCTGCCCTGTCGATTGTTTCTACGAAGGTCCGAACTTCCTGGTGATTCATCCAGATGAGTGCATTGACTGCGCCCTGTGCGAGCCTGAGTGCCCAGCCACTGCCATTTTCGCCGAAGATGAGCTGCCGGAAAATCAGCAGAACTTCCTGGAGCTGAACGCTGAGCTCGCCGACGTATGGCCGAATATCACCGAGAAGAAGGACTCCTTGCCCGACGCAGAAGAGTGGGATGGTGTGCCAGACAAGCTGGAACACCTGGAGCGCTGAGTCAGGTCGCTTCGCGGCAAAAACAGAAAGGCTGATCCGAAAGGGTCAGCCTTTCTGCATTATGCAGCCAGAATCAACCGTGAGCGGCTTTTCTGCAGACGAAAAAAAGGGCGGAATAATCCGCCTCACTTTTTTCTATCCCTAATGCCGTCCCTGACCCAGTCATCCTGACTGCCACCATCCTGATGCTCCTTTGCTCAAGCTTCCTGCCAAACAGCACATTCCGTCGCGCATGGACACATAGTACCCGGAAACGGCCCATAACCAATCAACAAAAACGTCTCACCCGTTCTGGTTAATCTGTAATTTTCCTTTTATTTTCAATTATTTACCATTTTTCGTATGACAATAATCCTATTCAGCTCACGACGCAAAGCAGAAAGAGCTTACGTCTGACATGACCAATGTCTTACACGAGAAGCAATTCTATTTTCTTTCCTGATAGCTATCTCAGCATATCGCTCCAGTCAGTTTTTCCAAGTCGATCACGACTTTTCTACAGACGAAAAAAAGGGGCGGAATAATCCGCCCCACTTTTTTCTATCCCTACTGCCGTCCCTGACCCAGTCGTCCCGACTGTCACCGTCCTGATGCTCCATTTGCTCAAGCTCCCTGCCGAGCAGCACATTCCCTCGTGCATGGACACATAATACCGTGAAACGATCCCTGATCAATAACTGAAAATGTCTCACCCGTTTGGGTTATGCAAAAAAATACATATTACTTTCAACTGGTTACTGTTTTACGCCGCTCAACAATCCTATTCGGCTCACAACTGGAAGCTGAAAATGCTTACAGCGAACATAGCCGATGTCTTACACGGAGCGGAGGTAGCGTTACCTTTTCGCTACATATGCCAGTATGTCCACTACCTGTTCCGTTGTGGTTGCCCATGCCATGGCTGCGGCATCGACTTCCTTGAGCGGGTGGACAACATCTTCCGCATGCAGGGTGACATAAGGTTTGCCCACTGCAGCGCAATAACCGGCATCGAAAGCAGCGTTCCACTGTTTGTATTTGTCGCCAAACCGAACCACCACCAGGTCGCTCTGTTCAATCAGGGTCTTGGTGCGAATGGCGTTGACCTTGGCCGATTTGTGGTCGCGCCAGAACGCATTGTCTTCCGCGCCCAGATGGTCGCCGGCGGCATCACTGGCGGCATGATCAGTCACTGCGGAGGTAAAGACGACATCCAGACCTCTGGCCTGGGCGCCACGCTTGATCTCGTCGCGCCACTCAGTGTGTATTTCGCCGGAAAGATAAACGTAAAAGGACATGAGGCCTCCAATTTCAAAAGGTCAGACCATAACAGAGGTCCAACTAAAGGCAAGCCGACTACCCTGTTCAGCACCGGACCGGAAATACCAATCAGCTGCTTACGCCTCTTTCGATTCGTCCATTTTCACCCGGATTCGACTGCCGGCGACCTCCTGGTTATTCAACGTCTTGATCGCCGCTCTGGCATCGGCATGCTTGGGCATTTCAACAAAGCCGAAGCCTTTCGATTTGCCGGTCTCCCGATCCATCACCAGCGTGCAGGACTGGACTACCCCGTGCGCTTCAAACAGATTGCGTAGTTCAGCTTCGGTGGTGGTACGAGCAAGGTTGCGAATTAAAAGTTTCATCGGTTTACCGTGTTAATATTTGACCCTCGCACTATACCCCTTTTACCCGCACCCTCATCAGAGACGGCTGCAATCAGCGAACCGGAAATCATGGCAGAATCCAGCGTATGCATCGGGCTCATCGACCCCAAAAGCCCATCCAATGTCGGCGCCGTCATGCGTGCGGCGGGCTGCTATCAGGCGAGTGCCGTGCGTTATACCGGCAGCCGCTACGACCGTGCAGCGCGCTTTCATACTGACACCAAGAATATCAGCCTGAATATTCCGCTCACCCATATCGATAATCTACTGGACGACTTGCCCGCCAAGATTCAGATTGTCTGCGTCGAACTGGTCGAAGGCGCCACCGCCCTGCCGGCTTTCCAGCACCCGCCCCATGCCTTGTATGTCTTCGGTCCCGAGGACGGTAGCCTCAGCCAGGCACTGGTGGATCGCGCCGACGCCGTGGTTTACATCCCCACCATCGGCTGCATGAACCTGGCCGCCACAGTCAATGTTGTCCTGTATGACCGACTGGCCAAATCCAGCGCGGCCAATGGCTGCGACAGCCTGATCCGACAAAGCCGGGATACCAATAATAGAGTGACCGTCAATCAACCCGGTTGATCATCGATAAGCCGGCCAGAACCTCACTTGCTTACTCTAAACCGACTTATTCATCGCGCTACAATAGCGCGCTCAAAAACACCCCTCTTTTTACCCCCAGCGATTCGGGGGCGTTCTGTCATTACAGGGAGTAACATGAACATCGCATCATGGCGGCCAGTCCGCATACAGAAAATTCTCTTTACCGGGACCGTCTGCCTTGCCTTCCAGGCGCAGGCCGCTGCGCTGCAGTTACAGATCAATGGTTCCAACACCATAGGTGCCAGGCTGGCGCCTCTCCTGGTCGAAGGCATGCTCGAAGAGGCGGGCGCGCAGAATATACAATTGCAGCTCAATTCCGAGACCAGAGAAAGCCTGATCACCGCCATCAGCGCCAAAGCCGAACCCATTGAAATCAGTCTTAACGCCCGTGGCTCCACTACTGGTTTTACCGCGCTGATTGAGCAGTCGGGCCAGATAGCCGCAGCGTCCAGACCCATCAAGGACAGCGAAGCCGAAGCATTGAAAAGCCGCGGTGACATGCGCGGCATGAACGCAGAGTACGTCATCGGACTGGATGGACTGGCACTCATCGTCCATCCCGACAACCCAATCAACGCTCTGGATATTGAACAGATTGCGCAGATATTCTCCGGCAAGATCACTCACTGGAATCAAGTCGGCAGTGAGCAAGGCAGCATTCGTCTGCATGCTCGGGACAGCAATTCCGGCACCTGGGAAACCTTCCGTGATCTGGTTCTGACACCCAAGCAACTGAAACTGCATGCGGACGCGCGCCGCTTTGAGTCCAATTCTGATCTCTCTCAAGCCGTGAGCAGCGACAGAAATGCCATAGGCTTTGTCGGCCTTGCCAGTGTCGAGCAGGCTAAAGCCCTTGCTGTTTCGGCCGGCGACTCGCGCGCCATGCTACCCAGCAAAGCCCAAGTCGCCACTGAAGACTATCCCCTGTCCCGCCGGCTGTATCTGTACATCAGCCCAGACGAAAACAATCCCCGGGCGCAGGCATTGATTGCTTTCACCCAAAGCCAGGCAGGACAGGAAATCGTCGAACAGGTAGGTTTTGTCGGGCAGAACATCAAGGCCATGCAGATAGCGCCTCAAGCCGACATGCCGGCGCCTTACCAGCAACTGGCAGAGCAAGCACAACGCCTCTCGGTCAACTTTCGCTTCACGGAAGGCAGCTCGCAGCTGGATAACAAGGCAAGGAAGGATATTGACCGCGTATTGGATTATTTACGTGCGCAAGGCAAAACCGAGAACAAAGTGGTGTTGGTGGGTTTTGGCGACCCGAGACATGGCGGCGCCGAGCTGATATCAAAGTTGCGCGCCATGAAGGTGCGGCGGGCTCTGGCCAACCAAGGTGTAACCGTTAAAGACGCTTTTGGCATCGGTGCCGACCTACCGGTGGCTGCCAACACCCATGATGATGGGCGCGTGAAAAACCGCCGGGTTGAGATCTGGGTGTATTGAACGCTCGGGATTCTGCCAGCAGATGTTTCAGAATGTTTGTTATTGGAATCCTGCGCGGTAAATGCTGCCATCCTGTTCATGACCACGTAGTCTATTGAATACAGGAGAGAAGCAATGGCACGTCCTTTTACCCTCGCACTATTAGCCGGTTGCATTGTTGCGGCCGGCGTTTATGCCGGCAGCGTTGTGGCTGCTGACGCGCCCGAATATGATGGCGAATTGTCCGGTTTCGAGTACGCCTACCCGGTCGAACGCTTTACCTTTAGTTCCCAGGGCCGCAAGCTGCAGATGGCCTACCTGGATATTCAGCCTGAAACCGATAGCGCAAACGGCAGAACCGTGGTGCTGATGCATGGCAAGAATTTCTGCGCTGGCACTTGGGAAGACACCATTGCCGAGCTGCACTCGGCTGGCTATCGCGTCATCGCGCCGGATCAAGTGGGCTTCTGCAAATCATCCAAGCCCGAGCACTATCAATTCAGCTTCCACCAACTGGCGGCCAATAGCCGGGCGTTGCTGGAAGAGTTGGAGGTCGACAACGTCACCGTCATGGGCCACTCCATGGGCGGTATGCTCGCTACTCGTTTTGCGCTGATGTACCCCGAGTACACCGAGCAATTGGTCATGGTCAACCCGATTGGTCTGGAAGACTGGAAAGCCCTCGGGGTCCCCTATCAGAGCATTGACGACGGCTACCAGGCCGAGCTGCGCAAGACCGCCGAGAGCATCCGTGCTTATCAGCAGTCCACCTATTATGTGAACACTTGGGAGCCTGAGTACGATCGCTGGGTCGAGATGTCGGCGGGAATGTACGCCGGGAAGGATAAGGAACGGGTGGCCTGGAATCAGGCACTGACCTCGGACATGGTGTTCACCCAGCCCGTGGTTCACGAGTTCGGCCAGTTGCAGATGCCGACTCTGTTACTGATCGGCGAGAAGGACAACACCGCCATCGGCAAGGCGCTGGCCCCCAAAGACATTCAAAAGACCCTGGGACGTTACGACGTGCTTGGCAAACAGGCCGCCGAGGCGATTCCGCAGGCCACGCTGGTGGAGTTTACCGATCTGGGCCACTCACCTCAGATCCAGCAGCAAGAACGTTTTCACAAGGCATTACTTGAAGGCCTGGAGCGCCGATAAACCCGCACGGCGGGCAGCACGCAAGATACTATTTTCATGCAACGGACATCCAGAGGTCATGGTCGCGGGTATAGCCATGAAGGATGGATAAGTGAAACGCTAAGCACAGGAACAGCGCATGCCGGAAGACCGATTCGACTACGAAAGCACACTGGAGGCCTGTGCTCGCAGAGACAAGGCTGCATTCGAGCATCTGTATCAGCAGGAGTCGGGGCAGATGCTGGGACTGGCGATCACGCTGCTCGGGCGTCGTGATCATGCGGAGGATTGCCTGCATGACGCCTTCATCAAGATCTGGAGTAACGCGGATCGGTTCGATCGCGCGCTGGGCCAGGGTCGCGCGTGGATCTACAGCATTCTGCGCTATCGCGCATTGAATCAGCTGCGCAGTCGCGGTCGTCTGGTGGCGACGGATGATGACTTTATCGAGCAGATGGCGGACGACAGCCCGCAGGCTGAAGACCACACCGCGCAACAATGGCAGGGCAAGCAACTGAAACACTGTCTGCAACAGCTTGAGCGGCCGCGGCGCCATCCGATCCTGTTGGCATTCTATCGGGGTTTGACCCATGACCAGATTGCTGACCGGCTGACCACCCCGCTGGGTACCATCAAAGGCCGTATCCGTGCTGGATTACGCGCATTGCAGGAGTGCTTGCAGGAGTGCTTGCAAGCATGATTCCAACATCTCTCGCAGATCGCCGGGCACTGATCGGCGAATACGTTCTGGGCCTGCTTGGCGAGCCGGAGGCATCCGAAGTCCGAGAGCTGATCGCGGCTGACAGGGACGCGGCGCACATAGCACTGGATTGGGAGGCTCACTTGCTTGAACTGACCGATGAACTCCCACCGCAAACACCGGCACCCAAGACCTGGGAGAGGATACAGCAAAGTCTCGGCTGGGTGCCCGTCGGCAGTGTCACTGATACACGCAGGTCTGAGTCTTCAGCGGCACGCTGGTGGAACAGTCTCGGATTATGGCGCCTTACCACGGGTGCACTCGCGCTGCTGGTGCTGCTCAGCTGGCTGCCTGGCGTGCTACGCGATCAGGCTCCCGGTGCGGCCACTTATACTGCTGTGCTGCAAGCTCCGGGTGAGGCTGCCAGCCCCGGTTGGGTAGTGAATATCGACTCCGAGGGTACGTTGAGCCTGCAATCGCTGGTTGAGGATCAGGTTCCAGAGGACCGCTCGGTGCAGTTCTGGACACTGAACGACCCTGCCGACGGCCCACGCTCCCTGGGTCTGATCGAACCAGGTACACAGATGACGCTCAGTGCCGAGCAGATCGGTGCTGTGCAGGCGGGGCAGCTGTTCGAGCTGACGCTGGAACCGGCCGGCGGTTCGCCACTGGACAGGCCCACGGGCGAGGTCTTGTACATTGGCCGTGCGGTGCTGATAGCCGGTAATTAGAAATATTTTCGGTCCACGACATCCAAAGGTGATCCTCGCGGGTATTGATAGACAGGTGACGTGCAAACAGCACCTGTCTGGATGGCAAAGCCCATCGCTAACTGCTTACGAGGAATCACTGATGCATACTTTCAATAAAATGATCCTGGCTACGTCTTTGACCCTGATTGCCGGTACCGCCAGCGCAGCAAGCCTGCTGGCGCTGGGTGAAGATGGCAAGCTGTATAAAATCGACAGTGATGCACTGGCTGTAACGGCCAGCATGGAAGTCGAAGGCGCTGATAACCTGCGTGGTATCGACGTACGCCCAGCGAATGGCAACCTCTATGCGTTAGGTGGAGGCGATCAGCTGTACACCGTTGACCTGTCCTCCGGCGTCGCGACTGCGGGAGCCAAATTGAATATGGAACTGCCCGGCAGCGGCCAGGCGGTAGTGGATTTCAATCCCGTTGCTGACCGCCTGCGGCTGCTGGCGGACGACGGCACCAACTTCCGCGTCAATGTAGACACCGGTGAAGTGGTCAATGACGGCGAGGTAGCCTATGCCAAAGACGGGGATTACGCCGGTGATACTGCGAAGATCATTGCTGGCGCCTACACCAACTCCTACGTTGGCACCGAGAAAACCTCTCTGTACAACGTGGACCTCGCTACCGGTAACCTGATGCTGCAGGATCCGCCGAATGATGGCGTGCAGAAAACTGTCGGTGAATTGGCCAAGGGCCTGGATGGTGCAGCTATGGACATAGCCAGTGACGGCAAGGGCAGCAACACCGCTTATGTGCTGACCGGCACCACCCTGCATACCGTCAACCTGGAGACAGGTGCGCCTACCACGCTGGGCGACATCGCTGACCTCCCGGACGACCTCATTGATATAGCCGTATTGCCTGCCATGTAGTTGATCCTTGTATGGGAAGCAACTCCTGCCTACAGGCAGGGGCTGCTTCTTCTGACCCGGCTTGCTTCTGGACAGGTCAACAACTGGGAGCAGGTCGGTGGTGCCCCTCAATTCGCCGGGAAGTGAGGTTGCTGGTCAGGCTGGACCGCTCGGTGCACAGTTGTTTGGTCGCTGCGCTTTTGGTGTATCGCCACGGTGCTGTACTATAGTTGCCTCTGTCTCATTACGTACCGGGAAGACTCTATGGATACCCCCGCTCTCTCCGGCTTGGCCCGGCGGATCGTTCAGGAAGAACTGTTGGATGCACAGGCGGCCGGTAAAGCCAGCCAGCAGGCCAGCCGGGACAAGATTCCCTTCATCACCTATCTGGTGCAGAACAAACTGGCCAAGGCGCGTGATCTGGCCATGGTCTGCGCCGAAGAATTCGGCTATCCCTATTTCGACCTGGCGGCGTTGGATCGCGAAAGTCAGCCCGAAGTCAGCCTGGTCAGCGAAAAGCTGATCCGCCAGCATTGTGTGATGCCGCTGCACAAGCGCGGCTCACGGCTGTATCTGGCTCTGTCGGACCCGACCAATCAGCAGGCGCTGAGCGATATCCAGTTCAATACCGGACTGATGACCGACGCGGTGATTGTCGAGGATGACAAGCTGCGCAAGGCGATCGACAAATATCTTGAGAGCGCGACCGGCGGTCTTGATGATATGGCTGATGCCGATCTAGACGGACTGGAAGTCGAAGCCGTTACCAACGATGACAAACGCGGGGAACCCACCAAGGATACCGAGGATGCGCCGGTGGTGCGCTTCGTCAACAAGATGCTGCTGGATGCGGTAAAGAAAGGCTCTTCCGACTTGCACTTCGAGCCCTATGAGAAGACCTACCGGGTCCGCTTCCGTACCGACGGTATTCTGCATGAGGTATCCAAGCCGCCGGTGCAGCTGGGGGTGAAGATTGCTGCGCGTCTGAAGGTAATGTCCTCGATGGATCTGGCCGAGCGACGTAAACCGCAGGATGGCCGCATCAAGCTGAAGATATCCAAGAACAAGGCCATCGACTTCCGGGTCAACACCCTGCCGACCCTGTGGGGCGAGAAGGTGGTGCTGCGTATTCTGGACTCCGAGAGCGCCAAGATGGGTATTGATGCGCTGGGTTATGAGGATGACCAGAAGCAGATGTACATGGATGCGCTGGCCAAGCCCCAGGGCATGATTCTGGTCACCGGCCCGACCGGCTCTGGTAAGACGGTATCCCTGTATACTGGCCTGAATATCCTCAATACCATGGAACGCAATATTTCAACCGCCGAAGACCCGGTTGAGATCAACCTGGAGGGCATCAACCAGGTCAACGTGAACCCCAAGCAGGGACTGGACTTTGCCCAGGCGCTGCGTGCCTTTCTGCGTCAGGACCCGGATATCATCATGGTGGGTGAGATCCGCGACCTTGAAACGGCCGAGATTGCCATCAAGGCGTCCCAGACCGGTCACATGGTATTGTCGACATTGCACACCAACAGCGCGGCGGAAACGCTGACTCGCTTGCGTAATATGGGCGTGGCGTCATTCAACATCGCCACCTCTGTCAATCTGATCATCGCCCAGCGCCTGGCGCGCCGGTTGTGCTCGCATTGTCGGAAGCCCATGGATATTCCCCGCGAAACATTGCAGGAAGAAGGCTTCAGCGAAGAAAAAATTGCTAGCGGGTTAACGATTTACGGACCGGTGGGTTGCGAAAACTGTCAGGATGGTTATAAAGGGCGTGTCGGAATCTATGAAGTTGTTCGGATCACCCCCGCCATCCAGCGAATCATCATGGAAGACGGCAACTCCATGCAGATTTCCGACGTTGCCCAGAATGAAGGATTCAGAAGCTTGCGCCAATCCGCGCTGATGAAGGCGGAACAGGGTGTCACCAGCCTGGCGGAAGTGAACCGAGTGACCAAGGATTAAGTCATGGCCCAGCAAACAGCAGTAAAAAGGACCAGCTCCGCCGCGAAACCCGCGAAGAAAAAGGTCGAAAAGATCTACCCGTTCAAGTGGGAAGGCAAGGACCGCAAGGGCACCAAGATTTCCGGTGAGATCCAGGGCACCAATCAGGCGCTGATCAAGGCCCAGCTGCGCAAGCAGGGTATTCTGGTCACCAAGATTAACAAGAAATCCACTCTGTTCAGCGCTCGATCGAAAAAGATCAAGCCGCTGGATATCGCTTTCTTCACCCGGCAGCTGGCGACCATGATGGCCGCGGGTGTGCCTATTGTGCAGGCGTTCGAGATCATTGCCGAAGGCACAGCCAACCCCAACTTTGCCAAGCTGATCAATGAGATCAAGACCGACGTGGCCTCGGGTAACACCCTGGCTGCGTCGCTGGCCAAGCATCCGCAGTATTTTGATGACCTGTTCTGCAATCTGGTGGAGTCCGGCGAGCAGTCCGGTCGACTGGAATCCCTGTTGGATCGGATCGCCACATATAAGGAAAAGACCGAGGCGCTGAAAGCCAAGATAAAGAAAGCCATGACCTACCCCATTGCGGTCGTCGTGGTGGCGGTGATCGTGACGGCCATTCTGCTACTCAAGGTGGTACCGCAGTTCAAGGATGTGTTCGCCAACTTCGGCGCCGATCTGCCCGGTTTTACTTTGATGGTGATCGGCTTGTCGGAATGGTTGCAGGCGTGGTGGTTCATCATTCTGATCGGGCTTATTGTCATCGGCTGGGGCTATACCCAGATCAACCGACGCTCCAAGCCCTTCCGTGATGCCCAGGATCGGACACTACTCAAGGCGCCGATTGTCGGACAAATCATCTACGAGGCGGCGGTTGCTCGCTATGCGCGTACGCTCTCCACCACCTTCGCTGCAGGTGTGCCATTGGTGCAGGCGCTGGATTCCGTCGCCGGCGCGGCGGGCAACGTGGTGTTCTACAACGCGGTCATGGGCATCAAACAGGATGTATCAGCCGGTACTCAGCTGAACTTCGCCATGCGTACCACCAATGTGTTTCCGTCGCTGGCCATTCAGATGGCAGGGATCGGTGAAGAGTCAGGAAACCTCGACGGCATGCTGGAGAAGGTCGCTGACTTCTACGAGGCCGAGGTGGATAACAAGGTGGACAACCTGACCACGCTGCTGGAGCCGATGATCATGTCGGTATTGGGTGTACTGATCGGCGGCCTGATCATCGCCATGTACCTGCCGATTTTCCAGCTGGGCGCCGTTGTCTGATATATGACCCTACTCGATTATATGGCCAGCCATTTGCTGGCCTTTGTTGTAGTTGCCGGGCTGCTGGGATTGGTGGTCGGCAGCTTTCTCAATGTGGTTATTCATCGTCTGCCGAAGATGATGGAACGCGACTGGCTGCATCAGGCCCGCGAGATGCTGGAGCCGGACGCGCCTCAGCCTGAGCAGCCGGTATACAACCTGGTACTCCCCCACTCCCATTGCCCGCATTGTCAGACCGAGATCAAACCCTGGCAGAATCTGCCACTGATCAGTTACACATTGCTGCGCGGCCGCTGCGGCAACTGCCGGGAGCGCATCAGCCCGCGTTATCCGCTGGTGGAGCTGTTGACTGCGGTATTGAGCATGGTGGTCGCCTGGCAATATGGCTTCGGCTGGCCGGCAGCCGGGATGCTCCTGTTGACCTGGGCCCTGATCAGCCTGAGTTTGATCGACGCCGATACCCAACTGCTTCCCGATGCCATAGTACTGCCGATGCTGTGGCTGGGGTTGATCGCCAATAGCTTTGGTCTGTTAACCGATATACACGCAGCGCTGTGGGGCGCCGTATTCGGCTATCTGAGTCTGTGGTCGGTATATTGGCTGTTCAAGCTGATCACCGGCAAGGAAGGCATGGGTTATGGCGACTTCAAGCTGTTGGCCATGCTCGGCGCCTGGGGCGGCTGGCAGGTGTTGCCCTTGACCATTCTGCTGTCCTCACTGGTGGGAGCCATACTCGGCATCATCATCCTCAAGACCCGCGGCGACGCAAACTCCACCCCCCTGCCCTTCGGGCCTTATCTGGCGATTGCAGGATGGATTGCGATTATCTGGGGTGAGTGGATTACCGGGACCTATTTGCGGTTTGCCGGGTTTTAGGGGGCTCCGTATACTGGCTGCCTTCGTCAAAGACCCAAGGCACTGAACTGCAATGACCTCTTCCAACATCTTCATCATCGGCCTGACTGGCGGTATCGGCAGCGGCAAGAGTGCTGCTGCTGCGCGCTTTGCCGAGGCGCATGGGATCCATGTAGTGGATGCCGATATCAAGTCGCGGGTCGTGGTTGAGCCGGGGCGGCCGGCATTGCATCAGATCGCCGACCGCTTTGGTGATGCCGTGCTGCAGGAGGATGGCTCGCTCAACCGTGCCGTGCTGCGCGAGCATGTGTTTCAGTATCCGAATGAGCGCCGCTGGCTTGAGCAGCTACTGCATCCGCTGATTCGAGAAGAAACCGTCAATGACCTGGCCTCTGCCGAATCACCCTACGCATTGCTGGTCTCGCCTTTGCTGGTCGAGTCGGGCCAGTATCAGATGACCCGACGGGTGCTGGTAGTGGATGTGCCCGAAGCGCTGCAGATTGCCCGTACAACCCTGCGCGATAAGGTGCCTGAAGAACAGGTCAGAGCCATTCTACAGGCTCAGGCCAGGCGCGAAGAGCGATTGCGCCACGCCGATGATGTCATCACCAACGACCGCGACCTGGCTGCGCTGCATCATCAGGTCGATCAATTGCATCAGTTTTACCTGACCCTGAGCACAGGAGCAAAGCAATGACCACCACCGTAGAATGCCCGACCTGCAAGGCGCCGGTAACCTGGGATGAAAGCTTCCCGGATCGCCCCTTCTGCTCGCCTCGCTGCCGCCTGATTGATCTCGGTGCCTGGGCCTCGGAAGAACATGTTATCCCCGGTGATGAGCTGGAGCAGGATGTGTTTTCCGAAGATGGGCCCGGACGATAAGACAGATAAGGGAAACCCATGCGCTACATTCATGTTATGGCTGCCGTCATCCGCGATGCACAGAACCGTATTCTGATTGCCAAGCGCCCGGAGGATGCTCATCAGGGTGGGTTGTGGGAGTTTCCCGGTGGCAAGCTGGAAGATGGCGAGGAGCGCGCTGATGGCTTGCGCCGGGAGTTGCAGGAAGAGCTGGGGATCAGAGTGACCCAGGCGCGTCCACTGCTGGATATACGTCACGACTACCCGGACAAGTCGGTGCGATTGGACGTATGGCTGGTCACCGGCTTTGAAGGCCAGGCGCATGGTGCCGAGGGGCAGCCGGTGCGCTGGGTGTCAGCGGCTGAGCTGGATGATTATGACTTTCCGGCTGCCAACGCGCCCATAGTGCGAGCCGCGCAGTTGCCAGAGGTGTATCTCATCACCCCGGATGTGACCGACGAGGCGGAGCTGTTTTCTGGACTCGAGCGAGCCCGGGGGATGGGTGTGAGGCTGGTTCAGTTGCGACAGTCGAGGCTTTCTGCCGAGACCTACAGGGATCTGGCGCAGCGGGTTCTCGCTCGGTTTGGTGATGATTTTCAATGGTTGCTGAAAGGTGATGAGCAACCTGTTCTGCCTGGGGCGGGTTGGCATCTGACCAGCCGGCAGCTGCGGCAGATGTGGCTGCAGGATTTCGGGCCAGACGCGTCCGGCCAGACCGGCGAAGCGCGGCCCAAAGGGCGCTTGCTGGCCGCGTCCTGCCATGATGCCGAAGAACTGGCCATGGCGGCAGAGGTTGCGGTGGATTTTGTCACCTTGTCTCCGGTCATGCCAACGGCGACGCACCCTGATGCCGTTCCGCTGGGCTGGGAGCTTGCTCAGGAGCTGATCAGGACGGTGAGTATGCCTGTGTATGTACTGGGGGGCGTGGGGCCAGAAACGCGGGCCCGGGCGTTTGCAGTCGGTGCCCAAGGCGTGGCGGGGATTCGGCGTTTTTGGGGTTGATCAGGTAGTTAAACTACCCCGGCGACGACACTGTCCATCTCATCCATTACCGCTTCAACCGGGCTCACAGCCAGCGCTTCGCGCACTGGGGCAAAAGAGCGGCGGTGAATGGGGGTGGCGCCGAGCAGTTGCAGTGCGCTCATGTGCTCGCGGGTGGGGTAGCCTTTGTGTTTGGCCATGCCGTACCCGGGGTACAGCAGATCCATTTCGTGCATTTCCCGGTCTCGGGTAACTTTTGCCAAAATCGAAGCGGCGGCTATAGCTGGTACCCTGGAATCGCCCTTGATGACCGGTTCGCTAGGCATAGGCAGGACTGGGCAACGGTTGCCATCGACCAATACGCGATCTGGACGAATGGCCAGCCCATGCACTGCACGCTGCATCGCCAGCATGGTGGCATGCAGGATGTTCAGCTGATCAATTTCATCGACCTCAGCCCGTCCGATAGCCCAGGCCAGTGCCCGTTCCTGAATCAATGGAAACAACGCTTCACGATGCGCTTCGGTCAGCTTCTTCGAATCATTCAGACCTTCAATGGGCCGCAGCGGGTCGAGAATCACCGCTGCGGTAACCACGGCGCCGCAGAGCGGACCACGCCCCACTTCGTCGACACCGGCGATCAACTCGTTGCCTTCGGGCAGCGTCCAGTCCATCAGCATCTGCGTCATACGGGCCGTCCCTTGCGCTGCAGCAATTCCAGCACGGCCGCTGCTGCAGAGCGATCTGCATCGCGGCGCAGCATCTGGTGCAGCTCCATGAATACCGCTTCGGTCTGTTCTCGTTCCGGCGTGGCACCAAGCCGCGCAAGCAGCGCTTGGCCCATGGCCTCGGGCGTAGCATCGTCCTGCAGGAACTCGGGCGCAACCTCGCGCCCGGCCAGCAGGTTCGGCAAAGCTACATGCCCGACCTTGACCAGACGCTTGAGGATCTTGAAGGTCAGCGAAGCCATGCGATAGGCGACCACCATGGGCCGCTTGAACAGCATCGCTTCCAGAGTCGCCGTACCTGACGCAATCAATACCGCATCGCAGGCCGCCAGCGCCTCGTGGCCCTGACCATCGAGCAAGGTCACTGGTAGATTCAGGCCGCTATCAGCAAGAATCGCTTCCATCTGCTGACGGCGCTCGGGATTGGCGCAGGGCAAAATGAACTGCAGCTCGGGGCGTTGCTGCAGGCACCAGGCTGCGGTTTGCAAAAACAGTAAACCCAGCTTGCGCAGCTCGCCGTTGCGACTGCCGGGCATAAGGGCAATCACCGACGCGTCATCTGCCAGGCCCAGGGTTTCTCGTGCCGCGCTGCGGTCGGGTACCAGCGGAATGTCGTCGGCCAATGTATGGCCGACACAACGCACCGCCACGCCGTGCTTGCGATAGACCTCTTCCTCGAAGGGAAACAGGGTCAGCATCAGATCGGTGGACTGGCAAATACCCAACACGCGCTTTTCCCGCCAAGCCCAGACCGATGGGCTGACATAATGCACCGTGGGGATACCGGCCTCGCGCAGTCGCTGCTCAACGCCAAGGGTGAAGTCCGGGGCGTCGATGCCGATGACCACATCCGGCTGCCGCTGCTTGAGATAGGCCACCAGATCGCGGCGGATACGCAGCAATTCGCGCAGACGTCCGAGCACCTCGACCAACCCCATCACCGACAGCCGCTCCATCGGCACCTGGCTGACCAGCCCTTCGGCCTGCATGCGCGGCCCGCCTATGCCGATAAACTCGGTGTCGGGGTGCACTTCCTTGAGTGCCCGGATCAGCCCTGCGCCCAAAGTATCGCCGGATGCCTCACCGGCAACCAGGGCGATACACAGAGGACGATAGGGGGTCGCAGTGACGGCGCTCATGATTCAGCGCGTAATGCCGCGGGTCGATGCCAGGATGGAATCACGATACAGCGCAACTTCGGGATGCTGCGTCGCCTCGTCATCCAACAACTGCAGCGCTTCCTGCAGCGTCTTGCCCTGACGGTAGACGACTTTGTAGGCGCGACGCAGCGCAGTGATGAGCTCCGGGCTATAGCCACGACGCCGCATGCCTTCGAAATTCATGCCATGGGCGTTAGCCGGGTTTCCGCCGACCATGACGAAGGCCGGGATATCCTTGAATACCGCACTGTTGGCGGCACTCATGGACCAGGCGCCGATGTGACAGAACTGATGCACCGTGGTGTAGCCACCAAGAATGACGCCATCGCCGACATGCACGTGCCCGGCGATGGTCGCATTGTTGGCCATGATGATGTTGTCACCGACAACGCAGTCATGGGCAATGTGCACATAGGCCATGAGCAGGTTGTTGCTGCCGATGGTGGTGACACCCCGGTCCTGCACAGTCCCGCGGTGCAGGGTGCAGCCTTCACGGATGACATTGTTGTCGCCGATCACCAGCCGGGTCGGCTCACCCTGGTATTTCTTGTCCTGACAATCTTCACCGACAGAGGCGAACTGGAAAATCCGGTTGCCCTTGCCGATGGTGGTCGGCCCTCGCACAACCACGTGGGGTCCAATCACGGTTCCGGCACCGATCTCGACATCCGGTCCGATCAGAGACCAGGGGCCAACCTCGACGTCATCAGCCAGCCGCGCGGCTGGATCGACGATCGCCTGAGGGTGAATCCGACTCATACTCTATGTTCCGCACAGATGATTTCACCGGAACAGGCTTCTTTGCCGTCCACCAGTGCGCGGCAGGCGAACTTCCAGATGCCACGCTTGTTGCTCAGGTAGGTAGCCTCCAGCTGCAGCTGATCACCCGGCACTACCGGCTGGCGAAAGCGCAGCTTGTCGGAGCCGACGAAATAATACAGCGTACCGTCTTCCGCCTTGGTGTTCATCATCTTGAAACCCAGCAGACCTGCTGCCTGGGCCATGGCCTCGATGATCAGTACGCCTGGCATGATGGGGTGTCCAGGGAAATGCCCTTCAAAGAAGGGTTCATTAACTGATACGTTCTTGTAGGCGCGAATACGCTTGCCCTCAAGGTCCAGCTCAACCACCCGGTCCACCAGCAGAAAAGGATAGCGGTGGGGCAGGTATTCTTTGATTTCGTTGATATCCATTATGTCTTGAGGCCTTGCAGTGACTTGCAGTAAAAGGTTGGATGCGCAAAGCGCACAGCTCAGGACTCAGATGAGCCCTGCGTCGCCTGAGTCACTGCGGGCAACTGCTTCTCCAGTTGTTGCACACGTTTGGCCAGCGTATCGAGCTGGCGGATACGTGCTGCACTTTTCTTCCAGTCAGCAGCTGGTTGCATTGCCGTACCGGAGGAATAGGCGCCCGGTTCGGTAATGGAGCGCGTGACCATGGTCATGCCGCTGACGAATACGTTGTCGCAGATATCGATGTGTCCGACCATGCCGACACCGCCGGCGATGGTGCAGTGCCGACCGATACGTGTACTGCCGGATATACCCACACAAGCGGCCATGGCCGTGTGTTCACCGATCTGCACGTTGTGGGCGATCTGAATCTGGTTGTCCAGCTTGACGCCGTTGCCGATGATGGTGTCGTTGATGGCACCGCGGTCGATAGTGGTGTTGGCGCCGATTTCCACATCGTCGCCGATCAGCACGCCGCCGATCTGGGCAATCTTCTGCCAGCTGCCGCGATCATTGGCAAAGCCGAAGCCCTCACCGCCCACCACAGCACCGGATTGGATGACCACGCGCTCGCCCATGCGCACGTCGTGATACAGGGTGACGCGCGGTGCCAACCAACTGCCGGCACCGATACGGCAACGTGCACCCACGAAACACTGCGCGCCCAGCGTCACGTTCGCGCCAATTTCCACGCCCGCTTCAATCACCACACCCGCGCCTATGGCTGCTGTCGCATCCACCTTGGCCGAGTCCGCAATCACCGCTGTGGGATGGATACCGGGCTGGGGACGTGGTTTGGGGTCAAAGTGATGTGACAGCCGGGCGTAGGCCAGGTAGGGATCGTCAACAATCAACGCATCGCCGGCATAGTCAGCTGCGTCCGCTTCGGTCAACAGCAATGCGCCGGCGCCCGTGGTCGCCAGCAGCTTGCGGTACTGCCTATTGGCCAGAAAACTCAGCTGATCCGCTTCGGCATCCTGCAAGGTGGACAAACCACGGACCACCTTGCTGTCATCACCGGACAGCCGCGCATCCAGCACCTCCGCCAATTGTGCGAGGGTGAAACTGATCGAGTCACTCATACTGATCAACGCGCGCTGTTCAGGCGCTCAATGACCTGGCGAGTGATATCGAATTCCGGCTTTACTTCGACCACGGCACTGCGATCGATGACCAGATCATAGGCACCAGCCTGCAGTACACCCTCGACGGCCTTGTCCAACTTCGGCTTGAGCTGCTCAAGCATCTCACGGTCGGACACGGCCTTCGCGTCGTTCAGCTCCTTGGACTGGACCTGAAACTCGCGGGCTTTCTGGCGGAATTCCAGCTCGATTTTTTCCACCTCGGTCTGGCCAAGCTTCTCACCGTCACGCTGCATGCGATCCTGCAGGCGCTTGGCCTCTGATTCGAGGTTCTTCAGACGCTGCAGCTGACTGCCGAACTTCTTTTCTGCATCCACGGAGTACCGCTTGGCAGCATCTGATTCAAGCAACGCCATCTGATAATCCAGCACGGCGATTTTCATTTGCGCCGCAGCCGGGTAACTGGCCAGCGCAAACACGGACAATATTGCAACAGAAATAATCTTGCGCACTCTTTGACACTCCTGGTGAAGAAATAAGGTTAGCGGCTTCAGAACGTCTGACCCAGGGTGAACTGGAACACCTGCGTATCATCGTCAGGCTCATCGTTCAGCGGCATACCGAGGCTGAAGCCCAGCGGACCCAGCGCCGTCAACCACGAAAGGCCAACGCCGACACTGTAACGGATTTCACTGGCGGTCACATCAGGGCAATCGCTGCAATAGGTGTTGAAGACGTTACCCGCATCCAGGAACAGCACAGTGCGCAGTGACCGCTGGTCCTTGACGAAGGGCGCAGGGAAAATCAGCTCTGCACCACCAGTGATCTTGACGTTACCGCCAAAGGGCAGTTCTTCTGGATCCCAGTCGTCATCGGGATGCGGACGACTCTTCGGACCCAGGGTGCTGTCCTCGAAGCCGCGCACCGAGCCGATACCGCCGGCAAAATAATGCTCATAGAAAGGCACCTGCTTGGTCGAGCCGAAGCGACGGGCAAACCCGGTATCGGCGTGCATACGCAGGGTCCAGTCCTGGGTGATCGGGAAGAACTTCTGACCACGGTAGCCTATCTTGTAGAAGTACAGGTCACTACCCGGAACAGTGGTTTCCAGACTCAGGCTCTGCGAATGGCCACGGTCGGGGAACATGCCGCGGTTGAGTGTGGACTGCGACCAGCCGACGTTGGCCTTGAAGTTCATGAAGCTGTCGCCCTCGGCGTCGAGGAACTCGCTGATCTCTACCGCCGGGTACCGGCCTTCCTTGATATCGTCCTGTTGCAAAGACATGCCGAAGGACAGACGCGAAGTATCGGAGATTGGATAACCGATATTGAAGCCGGCACCGTAGGAGTCGACTGAGTAGCGCGCGATATCCACGTCTAGCTCTTCGTAATCGGTGGTCCGATAGAAAGCGTTGTAGCCCAGACTAACGCCGTCGGCAGTAAAATAGGGATCGAGGAAGCCGAAGGACAGCGACGTCTGATAGGAAGACCGGTTGGCACTGAAACTGACACGGTTACCGGTGCCGAAGAAGTTGTTCTGGCTGATCGAGCCACCGAGAATCAAACCGGTGCCCTGGGCAAAACCGAGGCTGGCGGTGACCGAGCCGGATGGTTGCTCTTCTACCGTGTAGTTGACATCGATCAGATCATCGGCGCCCGGCACAGGTACGGTCTCGACGTCCACTTCCTTGAAGTAGCCCAGACGCTCGAGGCGTACCTTGGACTGGTCGATCAGGTAGGTCGATGCCCACCCCCCTTCCATCTGGCGCATTTCCCGACGCAGTACTTCGTCGTCAGTCTTGGTGTTGCCACGGAAGTTGATGCGATTGACGTAAGCGCGCTGACCGGGATCGACGACAAAGGTCACATCTACGGTGCGGTCTTCTTCGTTGATCTGGGGCATGCCGTTGACGTTGGCGAAGGTGTAGCCCTCGTTACCCAGACGGCGACCGATCAGATCGGAGCTGGCAGTCATCACCTGGCGTGAGAACACCTGGCCCGGCTCGACCAGCAGCAGACGACGCACATCCTGCTCCGGCACCACCAGGTTGCCCGACAGCTTCACATCATTGACGGTGTACAACTCACCTTCGTTGATGTTCACGGTAACATAGACGTGCTTCTTGTCCGGCGTGATGGATACCTGGGTAGAGGCGATATCCATGTTGATATAGCCACGGTCCAGATACCATGAACGCAGACGTTCCAGATCGCCGGAGAGCTTCTCCCGGGAGTATTTGTCATCGTTGCGGATGAAGGACAACCAGCCGGTCGTCTTCAGCTCGAACAATGGCAGCAGGTCCTCATCGGAAAACACCGAGTTGCCAACCACGTTGACATGCTTGATGGAGGCCACCGAGCCTTCATCAACGATGATCTTCAGTGCTACCCGGTTACGCGGCTCGGCAATGACCTGGGCATCGATATCGGCGGAATAACGTCCCTGGGCAACGTATTGCCGCAGCAGCTCGTTACGGACGCCTTCCAACGTCGCCTGCTCAAAGATCTCGCCTTCGGCCAGCCCGGCCATACGCAGACCGTCGAGCAGGTCCTCGCTCTTGATTGCCTTGTTGCCGTCAAGCTCGATGGAAGAAATGGATGGCCGCTCGACCACATTGATGATCAGTACATTGCCTTCCCGTGCCAATTGAATGTCCTGGAAGAAGCCGGTGCGAAACAGTGAACGAGTGGCATCGACCAGTGACTGCTCATCCACATCGTCGCCGATGTTGAGCGGCAACGCACTGAACACACTGCCAGCGGAAACACGTTGCAGTCCATTGACGCGAATGTCGGTGATCTGGAAGGCGTCGGCATAAACTCCCGGCGCCAGGAGTATCAGCAATAGCGCAGGCAATAGGTAACGTTTCATGAAATCCGTTCTGGCTGACTGGTTGATTCTTATCTGCCGCATGCGGCAGTTCGGGTAATGGGATACGGCGACAACTATGCGCCCCGCCTCCCGTCTTTCTCTGCCGTTCAGCTGCCCAACCGGCTTATATCGTTGTAAATGGCGAACAGCATTACCCCGACAATCAGGGTCAATCCTATCTGCAAACCCCAGCCCTGAATACGCTCAGACAGGGGCTTGCCTCTGATCCATTCGGTCACGTAGTAAACCAGATGACCGCCATCGAGGACCGGAATGGGTAGCAGGTTCAACACACCCAGACTGATACTCAGATACGCAATGAAACCGAGAAAGCTTTCCACACCGGACTTGGCCGAGGCGCCCGCCACTTTAGCAATGGTTATCGGGCCACTCAAGTTTTTTGCCGAGACCAGTCCGGTGATCATCTTTTTCAGTGAGTCGAGGGTCAGCGCAGTCATGTCCCAGGTCTTCATCACTGCCACCGGGATCGCCGATAACGGATTGTGACTGATACTGCGCATCATGTGCTCGGGCCACTCGAAAGCCTCGATTCCGGCACCGATGAAGCCAATCAATTTGCCGTCCTGTTCACGGGATGCCGGGGTCATGTTCAGTGTCTGTATGCGCCCTGCACGCTCGACGCTCAGCTCCAGTGGCTGGCCGGCGCTCGTCTGAATGGCCGGCACCACATCAACCAGCCAGTCGCTGACCGGTTGACCGTCAATCGCCACAATCAGGTCACCCGGACGCAGGCCAGCGGCTGCTGCCGCACCATCTGGGCTGACCTGGCCTATCAATGGTGGAACCTCGGGCTTCCAGCTGGTCAGACCCAGCGCACCGACCGGGTCTGGCTGATCAGCGCCGCGCAACCAGTCCTGCAACTGCAGTGTAAAGCTCTGCGGGGCGCCGTCCTGTCCTTCACGCGCCACCATCTGCAATTGGCCGGTTTCACCGAGACGGCGGATCAGCTGCAGACTGACTTCGTGCCAGGTGGGCGTGACGCTGCCATCGATTTCGAGAATTTCCAGCCCTTCGCTCAGACCGGCACGTTCGGCGATACTGCCGGACTCGACCGGACCGATCACCGGGGCGACGGTAGTCACGCCGAGCAGGGCAACAATCCAGAATGCCACAATGGCCAGCAGGAAGTTCGCCAGGGGGCCGGCGGCAACGATAGCGATGCGCTGTTTCACGTCCTTGCGGTTGAACGCCTGATCCAGTTCCTCTTCCGGAACCGGGCTCTCGCGCTCGTCGAGCATTTTGACGTAGCCGCCCAACGGAATGCCGGCGATGACATATTCGGTACCACGGCGGTCATGCCAACTGTACAACGCAGGCCCGAAGCCTATGGAAAAGCGCAGCACCTTGACGCCGCAACGCCGTGCTACCCAGAAGTGGCCATATTCGTGAATGGTGACCAGCAGTCCCAACGCCACTATGGTGGCCAGCAGAGTAAACAAAAGATCCATTCAGCGCCTCACTGGGGTCTATGCTCGATGCTCAGACCCGGTTATCCAGCCATTTTTGCGCCTGTTCACGTGCGTGATGATCAGCCAGCATGACTTGAGCCAGCTCTTCGACCGGCTCGGGTGGCAGACGGTTCAATGTGTGCTCGATAATAACAGGGATATCAGTGAAACCAATGCGCTCATCGAGAAAGGCCTGCACCGCCACTTCATTGGCTGCATTGAGTGTCGCACAAGCGGTACCACCGGCGTCGAAGGCTTGGCGAGCCAACCGTAGACAGGGAAAGCGCAGCGGATCAGGCGCCTGAAAGTCCAACCGCGCGGTCAGCAGCAGATCCAACGCGCTGACGCCGGAGTCGATACGTTCCGGCCAGGCCAGGGCGTGGGCTATCGGCGTCCGCATGTCCGGATTGCCCAGCTGCGCAAGCACCGACCCATCAACATAGTCCACCAGCGAATGCACCACACTCTGTGGATGCACCACCACCTCGACCTGCTCGGGGCGAGCATCAAACAGCCAGCAGGCCTCGATCAGCTCAAGTCCCTTGTTCATCATGCTGGCCGAGTCCACGGAAATCTTCTGGCCCATCGACCAGTTCGGGTGGGCACAGGCCTGCGCCGGTGTGACACCCGCCAGATCTTCCAGAGCAAAATCGCGGAAGGGACCACCGGAGGCGGTCAGCAGAATACGCCGCACGCCCACCTTGCCGAGGCCGGTGGCATAGTTCTGCGGCATGCATTGAAATATCGCGTTGTGCTCACTGTCGATCGGCAACAGCTGCGCACCGGAATGACTGACGGCCTGCATGAACAAGGCGCCGGACATGACCAGCGCTTCCTTGTTGGCCAACAGCACGCGCTTGCCCGCACGCACTGCGGCCAGGGTCGGGGGCAATCCAGCCGCGCCCACGATGGCGGCCATGACTACATTGGTACGCTCGTCGGCAGCCACCTCCGCCAATGCCTCTGGCCCGTGCGATACACGGGTGGACAATCCGGCAGTATCCAGCCGCTGCTGCAGTCGGGATGCCTGCTCGGCGTCAGCGACCACAGCAAATACCGGTCTGTGTTGCAGGCACTGGGCCTCCAGCACCGCCATGCGGCTATGCCCGGTCAGGGCAAACACTGCGTATCTATCAGTGTGGCGGGCAATCACATCCAGCGTACTGACGCCAATCGATCCGGTCGCGCCCAGTACTGTTATCCACTCGTGATTCAACCCAACAGACTCCCGAACAGATACCAGCCCAGCGCGAACACCGGTACTGCGGCCGTCAGGCTATCAATGCGATCCATCACGCCGCCGTGGCCGGGCAACAGATTGCTGCTGTCCTTGAGCCCCTGTTCACGCTTGAACAGGCTTTCGGTCAGGTCACCGACCACAGAGAACAGCACTACTACCAAGGTACCGAGCATACCGATCAGTATTGATTGCAGCGACCAGCCCAGATACAGCATCGCCGCAATCACGAGCACCTGGGTAAACACGACACCGCCGAGCAAGCCTTCGATGGTCTTGCCGGGACTGACAGCCGGCAGCAACTTGTTGCGACCGAAGGTCTTACCGGCAAAGTAAGCGCCGATATCTGCCGCCCAGACCATTACCACCACCGCCACGATCAGCCACAGACCACCGTCCAGAGCCCGCAGCCATACCAGACCATACCAGGCCGGCAGCAGCACCAGCAGGCCGAACAGCTGAGCAATCAGCGAACCGCTCCACAGGCCGCGACCGCTGGGGTAACGAATGATCATGCTGGTCGCCAGCAGCCACCAGCCCAACGCCGGTGCCAGCACGAAGTGCGGTGGCCAGACGTCGCGGTACAAGCCCACCATCAACAGCGCCACAGCCAGCGCGTAGACCACCCTGCCCTTCTGGGTGGCTTCACCGGCCAGCCGCGCCCACTCCCAGGCGCCGAGCGTGACGATGAAGCCGATCATGACGGCGAACCACAGATGGTCCAGCAGCACGAAGCCGGCAATGACCAGAGGCGCCAGAATGACACCGGTAAGAACGCGTTGTTTGAGCATCAGGACTCCGCTGTCACTTGTTCACTGGTTTTGCCGAAGCGCCGCTGGCGGCAGGCAAAATCGGCGAGCGCCTCGCGCATGGCATCGTGTTTGAAATCAGGCCAGAAAAGGTCGGAAAAATACAGTTCAGCATAGGCCAACTGCCAAAGCAGGAAGTTGCTGATGCGCCGCTCGCCGCCGGTACGTATGCATAGATCAGGCAAGGGCAGGCCAGCAGTGGAAAGCCGTGCGGTGATATCGTCAGCGTTGATATTATCCGCGTCGATCAGGCCAGCAGCGGCATCCTGCGCCAGTGCACGGGCTGCCTGGGTGACATCCCATTGCCCGCCGTAGTTGGCAGCGACCAGCAATTGCAGGCCACCGCACTCGGCAGTCATCGCCTCGGCGTCAAGCATTGCCTGTTGCAACTTAGGTGCAAAACGATTGCGGTCACCGATGATATTCAGACGAATGTCGTTGTCCCGCAGCTTGCGCACCTCCCGGTGCAGGGCAAACAGAAACAGCTCCATCAGCGCGCCGACCTCGGCCTCCGGTCGCGCCCAGTTTTCGCTGGAGAAGGCGAACAGAGTAAGCACTTCAACACCCTCGCGGGCGCACACTTCGATGACCGCTCGAACCGCCTCCACACCCGCCTTGTGCCCCGCCACTCCCGGCAGGAAGCGTTTGCGGGCCCAACGGTTGTTGCCATCCATGATGATGGCAACATGGCGTGGGACGGACCGGGTTGCGGCCTTGGCATTCATGATTCGAGGTCTACTGATGTGCTGAACAAATGTTTCTCCTTGCCTTGCTCCGGCATCAGACCGCCATCAGGTCTGTTTCCTTGGCTTCCAGTGCCTTGTCGATTTCAGCAATATACTTGTCGGTCAGCTTCTGCACTTCATCAGCAGCACGACGCTCGTCGTCTTCACTGATCTCCTTTTCCTTCTGCAGATCCTTCAGTTGGCCCAAAGCATCACGACGGATATTACGTACGGCCACCCGAGCATTTTCAGCTTCGGAGCGCGCCTGTTTGGTATAGCCTTTGCGCGTCTCTTCGGTCAGTGCCGGCATCGGTACGCGGATGGTGGTGCCCGCAGTCGCCGGGTTCAGACCCAGGTCGGAGGTCATGATGGCTTTCTCGACAGCCTGGATCATGCTCTTGTCGAATACACTGAGTGCCAGGGTGCGCGAGTCTTCAACGGTAACGTTGGCAACTTGACGCAGCGGAGTATCGGAACCGTAGTAGGACACCATGACGCTGTCCAGGATGCTCGGGTGAGCCCGGCCGGTACGGATCTTGGCGAAGGCGCCGCCCAGTGATTCCGTGGACTTTTTCATGCGTTCCTGCGCTTCTTGCTTGATTTCGTTGATCATGACTCAGCCCTCGATCAATGTTCCCTCGGCGCTTCCTACCACTGCATTGAGCAGCGCGCCAGGTTTGTTCATGTTGAATACCCGCAAGGGCATATGATGATCGCGAATCAGACAGATGGCTGTCAGATCCATCACGCCCAGCTTGAGATCCAGAACCTGATCGTAGCTGAGCTTGTCAAAACGTTCGGCATTCGGATCCTTCATCGGATCGCGGTCGTATACGCCATCAACCTTGGTGGCCTTCAATACGACGTCTGCATCCACTTCGATACCGCGCAGACAGGCAGCGGTGTCGGTGGTGAAGAAAGGGTTGCCGGTACCAGCAGAAAATATAACCACGTCGCCACCAGCCAGATAGCGCATGGCCTTGCGTCGATCGTAGTGCTCGGTGACGCCTTCCATGGTAATCGCCGACATGACGCGGGTCTGGATGTTGGAACGCTCCAGAGAGTCGCGCATGGCCAGGCCGTTCATCACGGTGGCAAGCATACCCATGTGGTCGCCGGTGACCCGGTCCATGCCGGCAGCACTGAGCGCAGCGCCGCGAAACAGATTACCGCCACCGATGACCAGCCCCACTTGTACACCGATGCCGATCAGTTGGCCGATTTCCAGCGCCATGCGGTCGAGCACCTTGGGATCGATACCGAAATCTTCGGTACCCATCAGGGCTTCTCCGCTGAGTTTGAGAAGAATTCGCTTGTACTTGGGCTGACGGCTGCTAGGTACCTGGGCCATTCATCACTCTCCTGCTGTGGCTGGTGAAACACTCAACGAGTCACACCCTGACAACATGGATGGTAACTTGTTCAGTATTTCTCAAAAAGAAGGCTTCACGCCTGCGCGGGAAGCCTTCCGGTATTGCCTGATTGCAGACTCCGCGCAGGGAGCCTGCAGAGCGCTGATCACGCTGCGCGATTACTGCTTGGAGGCAGCAATCTGGGCCGCTACTTCAGCAGCGAAGTCGACCTCGGCACGCTCGATGCCTTCACCCACTTCAAAGCGGACGAAAGATACGATTTCAGCACCGGCTTTCTTGGCCAGTTCGCCGACCTTGACGTCCGGATCCTTGACGAAAGCCTGCTCGACCAGGCTGGCTTCAGCGAGGAACTTGTTGATACGGCCTTTGACCATGTTTTCAACGATATTTTCCGGCTTGCCAGCGATCTTCTCGGCGTTCAGTGCCAGGAAGATTTCTTTCTCTTTCTCGACTACCTCAGGGGAAACCTGGGAAGGATCGACAAACTGCGGGTTGCTGGCAGCAATGTGCATGGCGATATCACGCGCCAGCTCGGCGTCGCCGCCCTTCAGCGCAACCAGAACACCGATGCGGTGGCCGTGCAGGTAAGCGCCGACCACGTCGCTTTCAACGCGGGTCAGACGACGGATGTTGACGTTCTCACCACATTTGGCAACCAGCGCTTCACGGGCTGTTTCCTGATCGGCGATCAACGGCGCTGCATCGGTATAACCGGCTGCAAAGCCTTTATCCAGGCTCTCGCTGACGAAGCCTTTGAAGTCGTCCTGCAGCGCCAGAAAGTCGGTCTGGGAGTTGACTTCGATGATGATGGCCGACTTGTTGTCGTCAGCCACTTTAACGGCAATGGAGCCTTCAGCGGCGATGTTGCCAGCCTTTTTGGCAGCTTTGATCGAGCCGGCGGCACGCATGTCGTCGATGGCTTTCTCGATGTCGCCATCCGCTGCGGCAAGCGCCTTCTTGCAATCCATCATGCCCTGGCCGGTACGCTCACGCAGTTCCTTGACCATGGCTGCAGTAATCTGTGACATGAATTTTTCCTCTGACTTGCTTGATTGGCAGCTACCCGATCACCTGGGCAGCCTCATCATGTTGCTTTCAAGATGTTGCATTCAACATAGTGCAAAAAGGGGGCATGGCCCCCTTTTTGAATACGGCATCAACCTGCGCCGATTCCTGCTCAGCCTTCGGAGGCCTCGGACGCAGGAGCAGCTTCCTCGACGAACTCGTCGACGCCGCCATTGTTCTTGCCACGCAGTACGGCATCAGCCATTGCGCCGGCGTACAGCTTGATGGCGCGAATGGCGTCATCGTTACCCGGAATGACATAGTCGATGCCGTCAGGGCTGCTGTTGGTGTCAACGATGCCGATGACCGGGATGCCCAGCTTGTTGGCTTCGGTGATGGCAATACGCTCGTGCTCAACGTCGATGACGAAGAGGGCGTCAGGCAGGCCGCCCATGTCCTTGATACCGCCCAGGCCACGATCCAGTTTTTCCAGATCACGGCTGCGCATCAGTGCTTCTTTCTTGGTCAGCTTGGTGAAGGTGCCGTCCTGAGCCTGGACTTCCAGGTCACGCAGTCGCTTGATGGACTGACGGATGGTCTTGTAGTTGGTCAGCATGCCGCCGAGCCAGCGGTGGTCAACGTAGGGCATGCCGGCACGAGTGGCTTCATCAGCAATGATCTTGCTGGCAGCGCGCTTGGTACCAACGAACAGCAGCTTGTTCTTGCCGCTGGCCAGTTTTTCCACAAAGCTCAGGGCTTCGTGGAGCATCGGCATGGTCTTTTCCAGGTTGATGATGTGAATCTTGTTGCGAGCGCCGAAAATGAACTTGCCCATTTTCGGGTTCCAGTAACGGGTCTGGTGGCCGAAGTGCGCACCGGCCTTCAACATGTCACGCATGGAAACTTGGGTCATGATAACTCCATAAATTATATCGGGTTGAGCCTCCACATATCCCGCCATCCAACCCCGAAGGGCACCCAGGACAACGTGTCGATACGTGTGCGGATTAAGTAATGCCTGATGCAGAAAGATCCGCTGTTTGTTCAGGCGCGGCGCTTTATACCACAGACTGCCCGCTCAGATAAAGAGCGTCGTGCCGAATGGCAGCTCTGGCTCAGCATCCCCAGCTCTCTGTTCTATCTGATAAACTCCGGGGTCTGTTGACGTTTCATCCATTTCGCACGCCAGTCGGCGTGGCAAGACGAGAGAATTCCCCCTCATGAGCGTATCCATCAAGACCCCCGAAGATATCGCCGGCATGCGCGTCGCCGGCCGCCTGGCTGCTGAAGTGCTGGAGATGATCGGGGAGTACGTCAAGCCGGGTGTTACCACCGATGAGCTGAACCAGCGTTGCCATGACTTTATCGTCAATGAACAGAAGGCCATTCCCGCGCCGCTGAACTACGGCGGCGGCCACGGCCGCATCCCATTCCCCAAATCCATCTGCACCTCGCTCAACCATGTGGTCTGCCACGGCATCCCCAACGACAAGCCGCTGAAAAACGGCGATGCGATGAACATCGACATCACCGTCATCAAGGACGGCTACCACGGCGATACCAGCAAGATGTTCCATGTTGGCGAGACGCCGGAGTGGGTTGCACGCCTGTCGCGGGTTACTCAGGAATGCCTGTATAAAGGCATATCCGTGGTCCGTCCCGGCGCGCGGCTGGGAGATATTGGTCAGATCATCCAGGATCACGCCCATGCCAACCGTTTCAGCGTGGTACGCGATTATTGTGGTCACGGCATCGGCAAAGTGTTCCACGAAGAGCCGCAGGTACTGCATTACGGCAAGGCCGGCACCGGCCTTGAATTGAAGGAAGGCATGATCTTCACCATCGAACCCATGCTCAACCAGGGCCGCGCAGAAACCCGCCTGCTGGGTGATGGGTGGACCGCGATCACCAAGGACCGCAAACTGTCGGCGCAGTGGGAGCACACCATCCTGGTCACTGCAGATGGTTATGAAGTACTGACATTGCGCAAGGAAGAAAGCTTCCGTTGAGCCTCTGAGAAACGCAGCAAGCGAACGTCGCGAGGAATCATTGTGGATCACGAACTGTTTGACCCAAGCCAGTTCAAGGCTGATCTGGCTCTCAAGCGAAGCCCGATTCCTGCCTTCAAGAAAGCCCTGCGGCATGCCAGTGAAGTATTGCAGGCCCGTTTCGAGGGCGGCCGTGACATTCACAAACTGATCCACGATCGAGCCTGGTTCACCGACCAGATTCTGCGTCAGGCCTGGAGCGCCCTCGCCTGCCCCGACGATCCCGATATCGCACTATTGGCGGGCGGAGGTTATGGGCGTGGCGAGTTGCATCCGCATTCTGACATCGACCTGCTCATCCTGCTACGCGATGGCAGCGGCGATCGCTACAACGAGGCCATCAGCCAGTTTCTCACTCTGCTCTGGGATATCGGTCTGGAGGTCGGTCAGAGCGTCAGGACGGTCAGCGAATGTCAGCAGGAAGCACGCGCCGACGTCACCGTGATAACCAATCTCATGGAGTCGCGGCTGCTGGTCGGTGATGAGTCCCTGCGCCAAGCCATGCTCGAAGCCGTCGGACCGCAGCACATGTGGACCAGCGCGGAGTTCTTCCGCGCCAAGCGCGCCGAGCAACACGATCGGCATGCCAAGTTCAACGATACCGAATACAACCTCGAGCCCAACGTCAAAAGCTCCCCCGGCGGACTGCGCGATATCCAGACCATCGGCTGGGTCGCGCTGCGCCATTTCGGTACCAGCAACCTGCGTGAGCTGGTCGGCCAGGGCTTTCTAAATGAGCCCGAATACAACATTCTGGCCGGTGGCCGGGCATTCCTCTGGCAAGTACGCTTTGCCCTGCATACCCTCGCCGGCCGCGCCGAGGATCGCCTGCTGTTCGATCACCAGCGCGCCCTGGCGCGCCTGTTCGGCTTCGAGGACAACGATGCCAAGCTGGCAGTCGAGCGCTTCATGCAGAAGTACTACCGCATCGTCATGTCACTGTCGGAGCTGAACGACCTGCTGATGCAACATTTTGAAGAAATCCTGCTGCGCGATGCCGAGTCGGCGGACATCCAACCGCTCAACAGCCGCTTTCAGGTGCGCAACCACTATATCGAGGTAACGCACCCGCAGGTATTCAAGCGCACCCCTTTCGCCCTGCTGGAGATCTTCGTGCTGATGGCTCAGCATCAGGAAATCCGCGGCGTTCGCGCAGACAGCATCCGGCTGCTGCGCGATCATCGTCACCTGATCGATGACGACTTTCGCAGCGACATCCGCAATACCAGCCTGTTCGTCGAACTGCTGCGCTGCCGCGAGGGCGTGCACCGCAACCTGAGACGCATGAACCGCTATGGCATTCTCGGGCGCTATCTGCCGGAGTTCGGGCGCATCGTCGGTCAGATGCAACATGACCTGTTCCACATTTATACCGTGGATGCGCACACCCTGAACCTGATCAAGCATCTGCGCAAACTGGGTCGCCCCGATTATCAGGAAAAGTACCCGCTGGCCTGGAAGATCTTCTGCCGTCTGCCCAAGCCTGACCTTCTGTACATGGCCGGGCTGTATCACGACATTGCCAAGGGCCGCGGTGGCGATCATTCCGAGCTTGGCGCACTGGATGCAACCCTGTTCTGCCAGCGTCACAAACTGCCCGCCTGGGATACCCACCTAGTCAGCTGGCTGGTGGAGCACCATCTGATCATGTCCACCACCGCCCAGCGCAAGGACATTTCCGATCCAGAGGTGATCCATGACTTTGCCGTGCAGCTGGGTAACCAGGTGCGCCTGGATTACCTGTACGTGCTGACCATTGCAGACATCAACGCGACCAATCCGACGCTATGGAATTCCTGGCGCGCCTCGCTGCTGCGCCAGCTGTACACCGAAACCAAACGCGCTCTGCGCCGCGGCCTCGACAACCCGCCCAACCGTGCGCAACAGATTGCCGACACCCAGCACGCCGCCATGGATATTCTGGTGCGCAGCGGCATTGATGAAGAGGATGTCGAGGCCCTGTGGACACAGCTGGGCGAGGATTACTTTCTACGTCACACCGCCAGCGACATTGCCTGGCATACCGAAGCCATCGCTCAGCACCCTGAACATCGCGGCCCTCTGGTGTTGATCAAGGAAACCGCCCAGCGTGAATTCGAAGGCGCCACGCAGATATTTCTCTATACGCCTGAACAGCATGATCAGTTCGCAGTAACCGCTGCGGCCATGGACCAACTCAACCTGAGTATTCAGGATGCCCGCATCATCACCACCAGCAATCGATTCAGCCTCGACACCTATATAGTATTGGACGCCGATGGCGGCCCGATCGGCGACAATCCCGAACGCATTCGCGAAATCAAGCGCGGCCTGCTGGAGGCGCTGTCCGATCCGGACGCCTACCCGGCGATCATCCAGCGCCGGGTGCCGCGTCAGCTCAAGCATTTTGCCTTCGACCCTGAAGTCACCATCTTCACCGACCACAGCGCACAGCACACTATTCTCGAACTGAGTGCACCCGACCGCCCCGGTCTGCTGGCAAAAATGGGGAAAATATTTCTGGATTTCGACATCAGCGTGCAAAATGCCCGGATCGTCACCCTGGGTGAGCGCGTGGATGACGTTTTTGTGATCACTGATGCGGACAATCAACCCTTGTCTGACCCGCTATTGTGCGAACGGCTGCAGAACACCATCATCCGCACACTGAGCTATGGCACCAGAGAAAACAATATGCCGCAATCAATGGATATTTAAGGACCCGAACTGGATGAATCTTGACCTGCAACGCCTGCAGCCCTACCCCTTTGAAAAGCTGCGGGCGCTGCTCGCCGATATCACGCCCAACCCGGAGCTGGCACCGATCGCTCTGTCCATCGGCGAACCGAAACATGACTCCCCGGCGCTGGTACTGGAAGCCCTTGCCGCCAATCTGGACAAAGCGGCCACCTATCCTTCCACCGCCGGCCTGCCGCAGCTGCGCCAGGGTATTGTCGACTGGCTAAGTCAACGCTTCCAGTTACCTGCTGGCATGCTCGATGCTGATCGGCATGTATTGCCCGTCACCGGCACCCGCGAGGCGTTGTTTTCATTCACCCAGGCCGTGGTGCAGCGTGACCCAGAGGGACTGGTGGTCAGCCCCAACCCCTTCTATCAGATCTATGAAGGCGCCGCGTTCCTCGCTGGTGTGCAGCCTCACTATCTGGCCTGCAATCCAGCCGATGGTTTTGTCCCTGATTTCGACAAGGTCCCGGCAGACATCTGGCGCCGCTGCCAACTGCTGTTCATCTGCTCGCCCGGCAACCCCACCGGCGCGGTCATCCCGCTGGCAACACTGCAGAAACTGATCGGACTGGCGGACGAACATGATTTCGTTATCGCCTCGGATGAATGTTACAGCGAAATCTACGCACCGGACCAACCAGCCCCGGTCGGGCTGCTGCAGGCCTGCGCCAGCCTGGGACGCACAGATTTTTCCCGCTGCGTGGTGTTTCACAGCCTGTCCAAGCGCTCCAACCTGCCCGGCCTGCGCTCGGGGTTTGTCGCCGGTGACGCCAGCCTGCTTGGCCCCTACCTTACCTATCGAACCTATCACGGCTGTGCCATGCCGATTCACGTCCAATTGGCCAGCCTCACAGCGTGGCAGGATGAAGAGCACGTAGCGGCCAACCGCGCCCTGTACCAGGCCAAGTTCGACGCGGTGCTGGATATTCTTGGCGACGTACTGGACATCCAGCGCCCGGACGCCGGCTTCTATCTGTGGCCGGCCACGCCCATCGATGACGAAACCTTCACCCGCCGCCTGCTGGCCGAGCAGAACGTGGCTGTCGTACCGGGGCGCTACCTGTCCCGCGAAGTCGACGGCCACAACCCCGGCGCGGGCCGTGTACGCCTGGCGCTGGTCGCGCCGCTGGCCGACTGCATCGAAGCCGCCCAACGTATTCGGACTTTTATCAGGAGCCTCTGAGCATGATTACCCTGTATGGCATCAAAGCTTGCGACACCATGAAAAAAGCCCGTACCTGGCTGGATGAGCATGGCGTCGAATATCACTTCCATGACTACAAGAAGGAAGGTATCGATGCCGCCCGTCTGCATGCCTGGTGCACCGAGCACGGCTGGCAGAAAATCCTCAACCGCCAGGGCACGACCTTCCGCAAGCTCAACGATGCCGACAAACAGGACATCGATCAAGACAAGGCCGTCGCCCTGATGCAAGCCAATCCTTCCATGATAAAAAGACCGGTACTGGATATCGGCTCACAGCGTCTGGTCGGTTTCAAGCCCGACCTGTATGCCGCTGCCTTCTGACTCCATGCACAAAGGAACACCGAATGAGTGACAGCTTCAGTCTGGCCCTGGGTATCGGCACCCAGAATAGCGCCGGCGATTGGTTGGAGGTGTATTACCCTCAACCCATCCTGAATCCCGAGCCGCGGATGATAGCCGTGTTCGCCGAGCAGCTCGGCTACACCGGCGGCAACAAGGCTATCAGCCTGAACGCCAGCCAGTGCGCCGTACTGGGCAAAGCTCTCTGCGATGCAGGCTTTGCCGAGCTCGGCGCATTGGCCATTCAGCTTGAAAGCAGCACCCGCCCGCTGGTGGCGACCATCCTTGAAACCGATGACGCACCGATCACCACACCCGGCGCCTACCTCAAGCTGCATCTGCTGTCCCACCGTCTGGTCAAGCCCCATGAAGTGGTGCTGGCCGGCCTGTTCCCGCTGCTGCCAAACGTAGCCTGGACCGATGAAGGCGCAATAGATCTGCTTGAGCTGCCCCAGCGCCAGCTGGCTGCCAGATTGCAGGGGCGCGACCTGCAGGTGAACAGCATCGACAAGTTTCCGCTCATGACCAACTACGTCGTACCCAGCGGCGTCCGTATCGCCGATACCGCTCGCGTACGTCTGGGCGCCTATGTTGGTGAGGGCACCACCGTCATGCATGAAGGTTTTATCAACTTCAATGCCGGCACCGCAGGCACCAGCATGGTCGAAGGCCGGATCTCCGCCGGCGTCTTTGTTGGAAAGGGCTCGGACCTGGGTGGAGGTTGCTCAACCATGGGCACCCTCTCCGGCGGCGGCAATATCGTCATCTCAGTGGGTGAAGGCTGTCTGATCGGTGCCAACGCCGGCATCGGCATCCCCTTGGGTGACCGCTGCACCGTGGAAGCCGGCCTGTACATCACCGCCGGCCTCAAGGTCGCGCTGCTGGACGACGCCGACAACCTGGTGGAAATCATCAAGGCCCGCAGCCTCGCCAACCAACCCGATCTGCTGTTCCGCCGCAACTCACAGACCGGCTCGATCGAGTGCAAAACCAATAAGAGCGCCATTCAGTTGAATGGGATATTGCATGCGCATAACTGAGTAACAGAAAGCCCGGTGAGCCGGGCTTTTTGTGAGTAATCAGATTACACGCGATATTCCACGTATTGCGCCATCAGGTTGGTGCGGCTGAAGGTATTGATCACGTTTACCCGACTCCGCATCAGCATCTGCTCTTTCTTGAACGTGTCCTCATCCATATCGATCCAATAGCGCGGATTGCGGCCGGTGGCTTGGTCATGTTCAGCCGTAGTCGGATCGTTCCGGCGATGCTCTTCAAACAAAGGGGCATCCGGCAACGGACGGCTGGTATCCATGTAGTTCTGGATAAAGTCCCAGAGGGCACAAAGTTGTTGGGTGTTGCGGTCCGGCGGCTGGATGTCACCGAAGAAGATGCGGATATCCTCATAACGGTGCTCCAGGCTCAGCCCGTTCATTGGTAGTCCCTGGCGGTCGGGGGTGGTGTTGATATAGGCATCGAACTCTTGGAAGGGAGCGCGCTTTTCGGTGACCTTTTTCCGGCGGTACTCAAATAGTGTGATCATGCCGGTGCGGCGATTGAGTTCCCACTTGGGGCCTTTGCCGGGTTTAACCCAGAGGCGGGGGAATTTGTGGATGATCAATGAAGCTACCGCCCAAGCCAGTCCGCAGGGGGGTGTCATAAATTTTGTGTTTGGGCATAACATGTTGCAGCAGAGGATGCATGTATGCCGACCAAGAAGAAGCCGGGGCGTGAAACCCCGCGAGACCTACCAGCAATTCCCAAAGAGCTGATTGATCAGTTCGTCAATGGTCCGATGAGCGCTGAAGCCATTCAGGATGCCTCGATGGCGTTCAAGAAGGCGTTGATCGAGCGGGCCCTTGGTGCCGAGCTAGGGCATCACCTTGGCTACCCTGAAGGTGCTGAGCGCCCAGAGGGGGCGAGCAACCAGCGTAACGGCCGGAGCGGCAAGACAGTGCTCACCGATGATGGCCCGCTGCGTCTGGACATCCCCCGAGACCGCGACGGCAGCTTTGCCCCGATCCTGATTCCCAAGCATGAGCGCCGCTTTACCGGCTTTGACGACAAGATCATTGCCATGTATGCCCGAGGCATGACGGTTCGTGAAATCCGAGCCTTCCTGGCCGAGCAGTACGGAACCGATGTTTCTCATGACTTCATCAGTTCGGTTACCGATGCCGTATTGGAAGAGATTAGCGCTTGGCAGCAACGCCCCTTGGAGCCAATGTACCCGGTCATCTTTTTCGATGCCTTGAGGGTCAAAATTCGGGACGAGGGCCTGGTTCGCAATAAGGCCGTTTACCTAGCGCTTGGGGTGTTACCGGACGGTACACGGGATATTCTGGGCATCTGGATCGAAACGACGGAGGGCGCCAAATTCTGGATGAAGGTGTTCAACGATCTGAAGACCCGAGGCGTAGAAGATATATTGATCGCCGTGACTGACGGCCTGAAGGGCATACCTGAAGCCCTGAGTGCGGTGTTCCCGGATACCACCTTGCAGACCTGCATTGTACATCTGATCCGCAACAGCCTTGATTATGCAGGCTGGGACAAGCGCAGAGAGCTGGCCAAAGCTCTCAAGCCCATCTATCAGGCGCTCAACGCCGAGGTCGCAGCGCAGGCTTTGGACGCGTTTGAAGCTGGGCCATGGGGTAAGCAGTACCCGACGGTCACAGCAGCCTGGCGGCGTGCGTGGGATAGGGTCATTCCGTTCTTTGTGTTCCCGCCCGCCATACGAAAGGTGATCTATACGACCAATGCGATTGAAAGCATCAACGCTCAGTTGCGTAAGATCATTAAAACCCGGGGCCACTTCCCAACGGATGAGGCCGCGACGAAGTTGATCTGGTTGGCGCTACGTAATATCACTGCCAACTGGGGTAACGCGGCACATGACTGGAAAGCCGCTATGAATCAGTTCGCGATCCTATACGAAGATCGCTTCACCAGGCCGACCTGGTAAGTGAGGGCCTACCTGATGGCAGGCCATTAACGGCCCGAACACAAAAAATCTGACAGTCCCGTCCGCAGGGAAGCAAGAATAGTTTCAATGCAATCATGAAATATTCCCAGAAACTGGTAAAAAAACTTCTAGAGGAACGCGCCCCATCCAAGAAAGCAACCCACCCCCCCAGTACCAGAAAAAGAAAGAAACCATCTTTCCCAAAGCTGATCAGATAAACCCAGAATTGCGCTCTCGCAGCCCAGGGAGCGTGCCGGTAATGCTCATGATCACAACGGTCGTGGAAGTCGATATGCTCCATAGGCGCAGGCCTGTAAGTGCCCTTAGCTAGTTTCTCTTCCTTTTCTTTCTTCCCCAGCTCAACCCCCCGTAGTGCGTCTGGGTCGGGCGTCATGAAAATATCCGGTACTATTTCTTGAGTATTGCCCCATGGCAGACGCCGGCTGGTCATACGCGCCAGAGCGGAGCGTGGTTTGGCAACGGACTGACGTTGCAGTTTCTCCGGTGAATAAGCGGTAGATGCATAGTCCGAATTCATCTGGCGACAGTTCCATTGTCTCTCTGCTTCATAGCGAATACTCCACATACTGGGCCATCAAGTTAGTACGAGGGAAGGTCATTCAGTCTGTAGGCCAGTTGGATTTTGCTGGTCTGGGATCGGGCGGCAAGGCGGCCCTGGCTGCTGCTTCCGCGGCTTCCTTGATGGCGCGTTCTTCGGCAAGCTCGATTTCTCGGTCGGCGATCGCTTGTTCCAGCTCCGGTGAGCGTTTGGCCCATTGATCGAGCGGCAGAGGCTTGGACCATTCGATGATGGCGGGATCAGTCAGGTCAGGTGGAGGCGAGAGCTTTTTCCGCTCGATCAAATCAATAAGCAGAGTATTGAATACGATCAGGCCACAGAACCCCTCCCATAGTAATGCCAGGAACCAGCCCTTGCGGTTGCCTGCTTCGATAACATCGTCCATGTAAGTGGCCCATATTCCTTTGCTGCGATTAAAGCGGTGGGTATTGTCAGATACGGCATCCGGGCCTATTTCCATATAACTGCGCATGCACTCCCACAGGCGCATAGCAGTGGTACCGCCACCACAACTGAAGCCAATGCTGTAGTGTTTATCCACCTCATCAGCGTTCTGATCAGGATTAGTAAAACCGACCACCAGCAGCCCTTGCGTGGTTTTGCCGTGCTGCCCGATGCTGTCCATTGCCACCGCCTGCGCTTCGACCTGTTCCCACGGTACAATCCAATAACTACCATCCTTTTGCGGCACGCAGACTTCGCGACGCTGACGGTTGAAACGGGTTGGTGGAGGCACGGGCTGGGTCAAACCGTAAAGTGTGAGCAATATAGGAATGCCGCAGATTCCCGAGACCCCACCCCAGTAAAGCAGGTCCCAGCCTTCCACGGTATACCAGCCAATCAATAAGGAAAGCATCAATACGGGCCATATCACCATCACCGCCGAGCCGATACTGTACTCACCGATATCAAGATACACGTCATTCTTGCGCCAGATAGTGTTGAGCACGTCCTTGGGCGGCTGGCCAGTGGATATAGCTGGCGGGGCGAGGTAGTTCTCGCGGGAGAAAAGGCGTTTATGAGTGTGGGATTTATTATTCATTGTCCCCCCTTGGGTTGAAGAAATACCGCGTTGGGACCTTGTCCAAGGCTGTAGAGACTGGCACGGCTTAATTCCGACGTCGACTCACCATCACGTAGGGGAATAAGGCCTTTGTCAGCGTCGAGACTGTAGGTCAGACCCTGTTCGCCGCCAATCACCCCTCCGACGTTGGCGAGCATCGCCAGCGGATGATTGTAACGCAGGCGTAGCAAGAGCCGACTCGGCGCGTCCATAAAGGGTTTGCCTAGTTCAAAGCCTCCTGAAAGGCGTAGCCCTTGACCTTCACTGGGAGGTATCCATTCACACTGACTACCACGAAGCCAAGGCGCGCCTAAATCGCTCAGGGGTTTATGGCCGAATGGGTTGTTGGATTCGCTCAGTGCATCCCAGTTCGTCGGGTTGCCGAGAAGAGCCAAGTCCAAGCGAGTGTTGCTCGGTTCGGCGCCGGGCAGGTCTATGATCAGTCGGCGGATGAACTTGCGACCGTTGACGAGACTGACCCTTTTGGTTTCCAAATGGACACGAGGCTGGAAAACCAGCAAAAGAAGATGCTGGAACTCTTCAAGCTGTGCTTCCGGTGCAATATCTTCACGCCTGAAGGCACGAGCCTTAGACCAGCAACAACCGGCAAGATAGTTCTACATGGGAGTGGACTGTCGCGACCAAGCATAAAGGTAAGCGCCACCCAGACCAAGAAGCAGCAAGTTTATCGGCCCCATGCCCATCCTGAAATAACGGATGGCTTGGGCAGTGCTGATACGGTTAGCCATTCGCATGCCAGTCAGGCTAAGACCCAGAGCTGCTTGGGCAAAGTAAATCCCGCTTTGGCCAAGCGTTACCGTTTGGCGTCGCTCAAGCCACGGGTCGACCCGAGTCTGAGCTTGCTCAATTTGCTGCTGCAGCGCCTCAAATTCTCGGTTTGCGGCACCAAACGACAAAACGCCAACTACCCCACCGAATAGGGTCAACGTCGGCGCGATTGATGTACGGAGATTTAATTCCTCGACACCTTTCCCCAGAATCAACCAGTTCTGTATCACAGCCGTCAGCGCCGCACCGGCATATAGACTGGCCGATACCGTTTCAGCCACGCGCCGACTGTCCATCCCATCGACCGCGCCGGCCTGGCTAAGATAATGATTGGCATTAAGACCATTGAGTAGCAACGCAGCCAGTGGCAGCAAGCCGCCGCTGTTCTGAACCGCTGATGACTGTGCAATCGCGGAGGCGCGGCCCTGACCAATGGCCTGCACTGTCCCACGCAACCACTGATTGAGCGTGTCGGCCTTACCTCCGAGCAGACGCCAGCTCTGGTTCACGCCGTCAGCAAAACGCACCAAGCGAACATCATCACCGAGCCTCGCAACCACAAACGATCCCGCCCACTGGCCGGCCACCTCTCCGGGTAACTTGAGTGCTAATAGCGCTGCACCGAGCCTGCTAACAGTGTTAGCCCACGCACCTTCCATATCTTGGGCCAAGCGTTGCAACGCAGCCACGGCGGGCTCATCCAACAGACTGGCAAGGGCGGCCTGGGTGGCACCTAAATTGTCTCGACTGAGTGCCGCCAAAATTTCATTCAGCCGGCTGGTGCTGTTAACTGCCACCTCCAAGGACGGGCTCCAGGCATGGAATACAAGACGCAGGCTGCCAACATCATCGGAGCGCACGTAACCGGCGAACTGGTCGGCGCCCTTCTGACGGCTGCACTGGGCGCTAAGAGTGGCTTTGGCAACTTCGTCGAGCCAGCGTTGATGGTCAAGGTCGCTGTAATCAACGAACCAGGTGCCGGAGCCATGGCGAGGCAGAAATCTCGCACGATCGGCATAGAGAGCTTCGTGACGCTCTTCCACTTGCTGATAGTGCTGGGGGGCTTCTTCGTCAAGCCAGGCGTCCATGCGTTCCAGGTCGATATGTTCGGCGACCTGAGCGGCGGCGCGGCCGCCGGCCAGGTTGGTGACTTTTTCCTTGCGGTATTCACGTACGATGAGCTCGGCCTGGTTATAGAGTTCGGGCGGCAGGAAGTCGCGTACCGGCGCAGTTGTAGCTGCCACCTCGTCATGGACCCGGGCTAGCTTTGCATTGGCTTGGGTGTGGCTGTACTGGCGGCCACGTTCCTGGTTAATGTGGCTCTCTTCCTTGAACAGTTCTTCAAGTCGGCGCTGGCTTTCCAGAATTGTCTCGCCCTGCGTAGGGGTGAGTTGAATATCATGATCGCGGTAGCGATAGTTGAGCAAGTTTGATACTTCACCGCCATCCTCTCGGATCATGCTACGGATGAAGCCTCCTACGCTTTGACGCAGGTTATTATCTGCGACCCAACTTTCGTGGAGCGCTTCCACTCGTTCCTGTTCATGGTTGATATCGCGCAGTACACCAAGATCGTCATCAAGGCATACAAACACAGCATGCAGTGCTCCGGCTTCACTCCGAGCTCGACTAAGCCAGGTATCGACGGCTGATACGTCCCAGGAAATCGCACTCCATTCGCCGGACTGACCCGCTGACTTTGGATGGCCCGCGGCGGCCTGTTCGCCCTCACGCAACCGGAGGGAAGCATTCACGTATGCGTGCACAAGTTCAGGGGTGGGGTTCTTGTACATCTGCTGACCAAGCGCATTAACTCCTTCCCGGTAGGCATCTCCCTTTTGCTGATAATCGCGAGCCAATGCCTGCTCGCGCGGTTCAGCCATCAATTCAGCCATCAGCTGGTCACTGAACTCAAGCGGGGGACAGTGTGCGGCGGTCAAGTTGTATGCGACCTGCGTAAGGCTCACGTGGCGCATGCGCCCTTGGCGTTCGCTGGCACTTTGCGCCAAGAGTTGATGAACCGAAGGTGGAAGAGGAATTTCGCTGAACATCAGCCAGGCATCGTACTGCTTATTCAAAGCGACGCCCGTTTGGCTGCCGCTGGGCACTGGCGCATCGGGGGCATCAAGCCCTTGCTCCACCAACAATCCATCATCTGCGATCGCGTAGCGCTTCAACTGGCTATCTTGGTGCCAAATGTAGAGATAACCCTCGCGCAGACGGCGCAGCGCCATAGGGTGACTGCTTGGCGTCACACCTGGCTGAAAATTGGCATGCTCTGCTGCCTGTTCGCCCAGCGCGTAGCGGACCGGCACGACAAAGATCTCAGCCTGACGCGCTGGGCAAGCGGCAACTGGGCTGGCCAGATTTTCGGTAGCAAAATCTTTTTTTGCGGCCTGATTGGCGTTGGCCAGGTGCAGAGCCTGATCGTGGTTGTGAGTAGTCATACAGTGACTTCCTTGTCGGTCAGCAGATGGCGTTGCAGTTCGAGGGCCAGGTGCTCCAGGCGCTTTTCATGAGACAGGCGCGATGTGGTCAGTATCTGCTGATAGCTTTGGTGGGCCGGAGCCTGAGGGAAGTCGATTCCCAGCAACGCACAAAGATTTGCCCATTGCGCCACTTCATCCGCTGCGCTGTAGCCATAGGCTTGTGCGCTCTGCCGGCAGGCAGCGGCCCAAGCCAAGCGAGCATTTGTCTCGCAATCGGCCAGACAATCAGGAAAATGCCGGTCGATATGCGCGAGCAAGCGTTGGTCGAACTCCTCCAAATGTGCGCGATTGAGTCGTTCGACCTGTTCCTCATTCAGGCGTAGCCAGGGGGTATTGCTGTAGCGAGCAGCAGTAGCGGGCTTCGTGCGCCGGATCTCACCAGCACGGTTTTCGCCTGGCAAAGCGGGCAAACGCATGCGCAACACAGGCCCCATCGTCCGGTCGCGATCGTCAGGCGGCAACTCGGGTAGCCAATGACGCATGATTCGCGGGTCATGGTACCGCAGTAACACAGTTACGTCGGACCCAATACCGACATGAACAAGGCTGCGCAGGTGCTCCACCAGCTCTGACTCGCCCGCATCAGTTTCAAGCCATAACCCGGCGCTAGCCTGCCAATGTTCCATAAAGTGCTGCTCCAAGCGGCTACCCGTAGACAGCTTAATCAACAGAGGACCGACTTCAGCCAAGGCTTGGTAATGCGTATTTTGATAGAGCAAATGAATCTCAGGGGTATCTTCCAGCTGGTAGATCTGCACCAGCAAATTATCCATCTGCGCGCCGTCAAGTAGCAGGTATGCCTGAGTAGATGTCATTGCTTCGTTACCTGTTGCTCGCAGATAGCGCAGAATGGCTGGGCCTGTGTGGCCGCTCGCTGCAACGCCTGCTTTTGGGCGGGGATCAATATCTCACTGATGTTGTTTTCACCCGCCAGGATAAGCAGCCCACCAGCTTTATCTGCACCTGCAGATAAAGCCTGCGCCGGTAGAGTCGGCGCAGCCCCACTCCCCTTCCCCGCACTCCCACCTGAAATCATCTTCACACTGGGCCCGACCAGACTTACCCCGCTGGGGTCGATCTTGATGAAGCTGCCGCCGGCCTTTAAGGTGATTTCGCTGCCGGCTTCGAGTACCACTTTCATGCCGCTGGACAGGTGGATTTCCTGGCCGGCCTCGATGAACTGACCATCACCGAGCTTGATGTGTTGATTATTGGCAACGGTCAGATGATCGTCAGCCCTGATCTCGGTTTTGCGATCGGCGTGGGTGGTGCGGTGTTCTTCGACCAATAACTCGGTATAGCTGTTGGCCTCGACGCGGTCGTGGCGTTCGTTGCCGATGCGGATGGTCTGGTCGTGCTGGATGTTCTGATCCCAATCGCGCTGAGCGTGGATGAAGATCTGTTCTTCGCCGGCCTTGTTGTCGATGCGCAGTTCGTTGAAGCCGTCGCCGCCAGGGGTGCTCAGGGTTTTGAAGACGCTGCGGGTTTTGTGCTCCGGCAGGTTGTACGGGACCTGGTGAGTCTTGTGGTACAGGCAACCGGTGATCAGGGGCTGGTCGGGGTCGCCTTCGAGGAAGGAGACCAGCACTTCCATGCCTATTCTTGGAATGGCGATGCCGCCATAGCGGTCTCCGGCCCAGTTGCTGGCCACTCGGAGCCAGCAGCTGGTCTTGGCGTCGGCCTGGCCGTGGCGGTCCCAGTGGAACTGGACTTTAACGCGGCCGTATTCGTCGCAATGGATTTCTTCGTTTTCCGGGCCGGTGATAACGGCGCTCTGGCTGCCGGCGATAGTTTGTTTCTTTTGGTCTGTTTGGGGACGGAAAATCACATCCCACGGGGTGGCGGTGAAGGTGTTGCGGTAGCCCTGGGTAAAGCCATCTTCAGGATTGGCATCACTGGTGACGGATTCTTCCAGCACTTGAGGTTGCTTGCCTTCGTGGGTTACCGAGGTCAGCAGCCAGAGATCATTCCAATCCTGACGAGGATGTTCAGCGAGGGCCAGAAAATGCCCGCTGATCAACAGAGGCTGATCGCTTTCGCCGTTAACCAGTCGGTAGTCGGCGCGGTGGGTTTCCAGGGTTCTTGTGGCGAGGTGGGTGCCTCGGTCGCGGTGATTGAAGCGGCCGGGGTAGTCGTAGTCTTCCAGGGCGGGCATGGCTTCGCTTTGTGCTGCGCTTTCCATCAGCAGGCGCGGTTTTTCGAAGTTGTAGTCACGGCGGGTGACGTGGCTGGGGCGGGTTTGCAGGCGCAGGTTGAAGCGCTTGATGACCGGTTCGTCGGCGGCCATGCCGCTGCCCTGATTAAACTTGGTTACCGGGAGCGTGGGGAAGATCGTCTGGTCTTCACCGAACACCAGTTGATGGCCTTCCGAACTATGCTGGAAGTGGTAGTGGATGCCTTCTTCTTCACACAGGCGCTGAATGAAGTGCAGGTCGGTTTCGCCGTATTGGGTGCAGTAGATTCTTTCGGGGCCCTCTTCGCGCAGCTGGAAGCGGAAGGAGTCGGTGAAGATGCCGTGGCCCTTGAGCACCTCGGTGATGATCTGCGGTACGGTCTTGTGTTGGAAGATTCGCTGGTTGGTGGCGTGTTGCAGGTAGGCCAGGCGCGGCACCAGAGTGACCCGGTAGCGGGTCAGGCGTTTACCGGATTCGCCTTGGGCGACGCTGTGGATGAGCCCGTGTATTCCCTTGTCCGGGCCGGCATAGCTGAGAAACACCGGCTGGTGCAGCAGACCTTCGATATCCAGATCGGGACGTTCGCTGACCAGATCCAGCTCGAAGCAGTAGGGCTGGCTGATGGCTTCGGTGCCTTGAAAAGACAGCACCTTGAAGTCGTGGTCTATGCGGGGAATGTCGAGCGTGAAATGTGCAATATTGGCCGGGGCGAACATCCTGTATTCCCTTGTCTGACGAACAAAGGTGCCCTTATATCAGACCAGGAAAAGAGAAGCCGGCCTGGAAGAACAGAGCTGTGAGCCAGTTGGCAAAATACCGGGAGGAAATCTCCCCTCGTCTCGATCAACAACCAACAGCCATGGCGGCAGCAACATCTTGGTGAGACCTTCAACGGCAGCGAACCTGCGGTGGGTTACCGCAGCAGTCGCTCCACTGCCTTGGCCGCCGCCACCATCCCGAAGGTCGCCGTGACCATGGTCACCGAGCCAAAGCCGCCGGAACAATCCAGCTTCACGCCCTCCCCCACAAACGACTTCTGCTGACATACCGAGCCATCCGGTTTCGGGTAGCGCAGCTGCTCAGTGGAATACACACAGGGCACACCAAAACTGCGTTTGCTGTCGGCCCGCGGGAAGTTGTGGTCGCGGCGCAACATCGAACGCGCCTTGGCGGCCAGCGGATCATTTACGGTTTTTGACAGGTCCGCCACCTTGATCATGGTCGGATCGATCTGCCCACCAGCGCCGCCGGTGGTCACGATGCCTATCTTGCGCCGACGGCACCAGGCAATCAGGGCAACTTTGGAGGCCACGCTATCAATGCAATCCACTACGCAGTCGATATCATCGGTGATGTATTCAGCCAGGGTGTCTGGCGTGACGAAACCCATGATCGGGCGTACCTCACAACCAGGGTTGATGGCTCGGAGGCGTTCAGCCATGGCCTCCACCTTGAGTCGACCAATGTTGCCCTTCATCGCCGGTAGCTGGCGATTGGTATTGGTGACGCAGATGTCGTCCATATCGATCAGGGTGATACGCCCCACCCCGGTGCGCGCCAGTGCTTCGGCAGTCCAGCTGCCGACGCCGCCGATACCGATCACGGCTACGTGGCTGCCCTGCAGACGAGCCAGGGCCTCGGTACCATACAACCGGGCTATACCACCGAAACGCGGATCATCAATGGCCATGCAAACCTCGCAGAAATAAGACCGCGCAGTATAACGCATGGCGACCGCCTATTTCCGCAACTGATCAATAAACAGCCAGCACTCCCGAAGCCATCATTGATGCGGCCTGGCACTTTCTATCACAGGGTTATCCACAGATTCATCCACCTTAATTGTGCACAAGCCGGATGAACCTCCAACGTCGTTGTGGGACAATTCACCTCTTGCCAAATGGATCATCTCATGCCTTCCAGATCGAACCCGCCACGCCCGCCGAAAACCGGGCTGCACCCGCGCAATCGCCATCAGGGGCATTATGACCTGCATGCTCTGGCCCGTGCCCATCCCGAGCTGACCGCCCATATCATCCGGGCTGCAGAGGGTTTTCCCACGCTCGACTTTGCCAATCCGCGAGCGGTGACGGCATTGAACCGCGCCTTGCTATTGCATCAGTACGGCATCCGTGAGTGGGCCATTCCCGAGGGCTATCTCTGCCCGCCGGTGCCTGGGCGCGCCGACTATATCCACGCCTTGGCCGATCTTCTCGGCGAGAGCCATGACGGCAAGATACCCACAGGCGAGCAGCTTGTCGGCCTGGACATCGGTACTGGCGCCAATCTGATTTATCCCCTGCTTGGCAGGGTTGAATATCAATGGCGGTTCGTCGGTGCCGATATCGACTCTGCCGCGCTGGACAATGCGGCGCGTATTCTGGCCGCCAACCCGGTGCTGGCTCCTGGTATCCGGTTGCGTCACCAGCCGACGCCATCCCGTATCTTTGGCGGGATCGTCGGTGCCGACGAGCAGTTCGACTTCACCCTGTGCAACCCACCCTTCCATGCCAGCCAGGCTGAGGCCACCAGTGGCAGTCAGCGCAAATGGCGCAACCTGGGCAAGGGTGGCAAAGGCAGTCCGGGCAAGGTGCCTGCACTGAACTTCGGTGGACAGCAAAACGAGCTGATGTGTGACGGTGGCGAGGCCGGGTTTCTGTCAAGGATGATCGCCGACAGCGCCGCCATTACCGGGCAGGTTTTCTGGTTTACCACATTGGTATCGAAAGCCGTCAACCTGCCTATGCTGCAACAACAGCTGCAAACACAGCAGGCTCGTGACATCCGCGTCATCCCCATGGCGCAGGGGCAGAAGCACAGCCGACTGCTGGCCTGGACCTACCTCGACAAGAAGCAGCGTCGCGCCTGGCGCAAGGCACGCTGGCCCGCCTGAATTACCCGCTGGCACGCGGCAACATCCGCGCGACGTTACATTTTGTTGAACAGCCTCCACACCAAGCGGTCAGACCCTTTGTACATACTGTGATTGCAACAGTCTCACACTGGTCGATTACAGCGCATCGGCAGCGCAATGCTCATGGCCCGGATGGTCCTGCCAGTAAAGGAAGCACAGTTTCATTTTTCCGTAACCATTGTTGACGCAATGCATTCAATCTGGAGTCGGAACCATGTCTAAACACGCTTTTCTACACGTACCCAAACATCTGATAGCCGTCGCTACCCTTGGGGCTGCCGCTGCCCTGGTCGGTTGCGCCAGCACCCCCCCACCGACTACCCAGCTGGCGACGGCCCAGCAGGCACTCAATGCTGCCGATACGGCGCAGAGCGCTGAATATGCACCGCTGGAGTTACGCAAGGCCCGGGAGAAACTCCTGCAGGCCGAACAGGCCAACACGGCAGAGGAATATGAGCGAGCACGCTATCTTGCCGAACAGGCCGAATGGGATGCCCGTGTTGCCGAACGCAAGGCCCGTGCAGAAAAAGCCCTGGAAGTGGTAAAGGAAGCCGAACGCGGTACCGAGGAGCTGCGTGAAGAAACCATGCGCGGCGTCCGGTAACCACTGCGGCCAACTTATCCAATTGCGAGGAGAAGATCCCATGCGTACGTATCTGACTATTCCGGCTTGCCTGGCTATGGGCCTGTTATTGACGGCCTGTGCCTCCAACGAACTCAATCCCAATCTGGAGCAGGCGCGACTGAGCGTGACCGAATTGCAGAACCATCCCCAGGCACGCCAACTGGCAGCTGTGGAAACCGAAGACGCCCGTGGCTCACTGAGCCGTGCGGAACTCGCCCAGAAAGAAGGTGCCAAGCCACATGAAATCGACCATCTGGCGTACCTGACCGAACAACGCGTCGAGTTGGCGCGCCAGACCATAGCCATGCGCGCGGCAGAGCAGGAATTGGAAGGCGTATCCGAGAAACGTGCCCGTACCCGTCTGGAAGCGAGGGATGCGCAGATCAAGCAGTTGCAGGACGAGTTGAATGCCAAACAGACCGATCGCGGTTCAGTGGTGACCTTCAGCAACGTGCTGTTCGATCACGACAAGTCCGAGCTGAAACCGGCGGCCAATTCCAGCGTGCGCAAACTGGCAGAATTTCTGAAAGAACACGATCAGCGCAAAGTGCTTATCGAAGGTTTCACTGATAGCACCGGCGCCGATTCCTACAACCTCACGCTGTCCCAGGCCCGAGCAGATGCCGTACGACGCGCGTTGGTACGTGAAGGAGTCGCGTCGAGCCGCATCGAAACTGTCGGTCTCGGTGAAGCGCATCCGGTATCGGACAACAACACACCGGCTTCCCGTGCAATGAATCGCCGCGTCGAAGTCACCATTTCACATGATGCGCAAAACGTCCCTGCGCGTTGACCCATCCGGTCCGCGCGCAGGCTTACCTGCTGACGCGGACCATTCCTGTCTCAACCAGAGGTAATCAATATGCTTCATCTCACCACCCCCAAGAATGTAGAAGGCGCAGAGCGCGCCGCCTCGATTATCGGCGGTCTGGCTCTGCTGGGTAATGGCATGCGCACCGGCGGTCTGAGTGGTGTTTTGCAAATGGCCCTTGGCGGCATGGCGGTATTTCGTGGCGCCACCGGGCATTGTGAACTTAAGCGGATATTGGATGAGAAGAATCATCATTCTCCGGATATCCAGCGTTACAGCCACATGCCACTGGACTCCGAAACGCACAGCCCCGATTTCCGCGATCCACAGGCGAGCTTACCGGATAGCACACCCATGGGGCATGAAACGCACCCCGCCAAGCCGTAGGTCCACGCGCGGTGCCGATCAATATGAGGGGTATATCTGCTATTATGGCCGCCGAATTCAGACCGGTCGGCCATAATGAAAACTACGCTCTCCCCCACTCTAGCCCTCGCCTGCGAGCTGATAACCCGCAACTCAACCACGCCTGATGACGCAGGTTGCCAGCAGCTGATGGGCGAGCGGCTGGCGGCTTGCGGCTTTGCTCTGGAATCCATGCGTTTTGGTGAAGTAGACAATCTCTGGGCCCGTCGCGGTACAGCACAACCCGTGCTGTGCTTCGCCGGCCACACCGATGTGGTTCCGACCGGGCCACTGGAACAGTGGGACACTCCGCCTTTTGATCCCGTCATTCGTGATGGCGTGCTCTATGGCCGCGGCGCTGCCGATATGAAAGGCAGTCTGGCTGCCATGGTGGTGGCGGTGGAGCGCTTTGTGGCCGCCCATCCCGATCACCGCGGCTCGGTGGCCCTTCTGATCACCAGCGATGAGGAAGGTCCAGCGACAGAGGGCACGGTCAAGGTGGTGGAAACCCTCATGCGACGTCAGGAGAAAGTCGATTGGTGCATCGTCGGTGAGCCTTCCAGCACCGAACAGGTGGGTGATGTGGTGAAGAACGGCCGCCGCGGCTCGCTGAATGCGCGTCTGCTGATCAAGGGCAAGCAGGGCCATGTGGCCTACCCCCATCTTGCTCGTAATCCGATTCATCTGGCGGCACCGGCGCTCGCGGAACTGACCAGCGAGACCTGGGATCAGGGCAACGCCTTCTTTCCGCCCACCAGCTTCCAGATCTCCAACATCCACTCGGGCACCGGAGCCACCAACGTGGTGCCGGGCGAGTTGGAAGCGCTGATCAATTTCCGTTTTTCGACGGAGTCCACCGTACCCGGCCTGCAACAAAGAGTGTCTGACATCCTCGACCGCCACGGACTGGATTACGAGCTGGACTGGACGATCTCCGGCCAGCCTTTTCTCACCGAGCCGGGTGAGTTGCTGGACGGCGTCACAGCTGCTATCCATGAGGTCACCGGTCGCCATACTCAGCCGTCCACCTCCGGCGGCACCTCTGATGGTCGGTTCATTGCCGCCATGGGCACCCAGGTAGTCGAGCTCGGCCCGTTGAATGCGACCATCCACCAGACCAATGAACACGTCAACGCCAGCGATCTGGATATCCTGACCGACATCTATTACACCACCCTCAAACAGTTGCTTGCCTGATGCCTCAGCTTATCTGTCCTCACTGCCGTGAGCCGCTTAACACCGAAGACCGAAACTGGTCCTGCAGCAATGGCCACAGTTATGACCAGGCCCGTCAGGGCTATCTGAACCTGTTGCTGGTCCAGCACAAGAACAGCCGCCAGCCCGGCGACACGCCGACCATGCTGGCCCATCGTCAGGCATTTCTCGATGGCGGCCATTACCAGCCGGTCAGCGATGAGATTAACCGACTGTTTACCGAGCAGGCACCCGCTGCGTTGCTCGACATGGGCTGCGGCGAAGGTTATTACACCGACCGCTTGGCTCGTGCCCTGCCGCAAGCTGATTGCGCCGGACTGGATATCAGTAAAGATGCCGTAATCAAGGCATGTCGGCGCAACCGCGACATCCAGTGGCTGGTCGGCTCCAGTGCGCGTCTGCCGGTGGCCGATGCAGGGCTGGATGCCGCATTGTGCGTGTTCAGTCCGTGGTCCTGGGACGAGTGTCTGCGCGTACTCAAACCCGGTGGCCAGCTGCTGCTGGTCGGGCCGCACGCTGATCACCTGCTGGCCCTGCGCGAAAAATTGTACGATAGCATTCATCCCACCCCGGAATTGATCAAGGTCTTGCCGGAGGGTCTGGAGATCGTCAATGATCAGGTCCTGCGCTATGCTCTGGATCTGGAGTCTGCCGCATTGGACAATCTGATCGGCATGACCCCCCACGGCTTCCGCAGCCGCCCCGACCGGCAACAGGCACTGCGCGACAGCGGTATTGCCGGGCTGGAAGTCGCCATGCGCATGGTCATGCTGCAACGCCATTGAGAGGAAATTCTGTGCGCCAACCGGATATCGAGATCTACCTGAAAGAAGACTTTCTGGACGAGTTGATTGGCTGGCTGGAACAGCACGTCGGCCGTGTCGAACTGGGCTCCTGGGCCAACACCATGCGTCGCGGCACCCTGCATGGCGAAACCGCCATACCACTGATGATAGTGCGCAAGGCGGCTGGCAAATGGGCCAGCATCTGGTTTGAAAGCGAACATACGCCCTGGGCGACCGATGTTGACTGCGCCCGCGCGGTAGCGGCTGGTATAAACCGCGAAGTACGCTGCTCCATTGGTGGCTGGCAGGAAGAGCACGGCGAGGCCAACGCCGATAGCTGGATGAAGGTCACCGCCGAGGGTGAAGAGGAATTCGTCTGGGCGATGAAGCCCTGAGGCGCACCGCCTGTCCGATTGACAGACAAACAGGAGCACGTTCATGAGTGAGCCCATCACACTGGCCTGTCCGCATTGCCACCGTCGTAACCGCCTGGCCGCTGAACGACTTGATCAGACCCCACGTTGCGGAGCCTGCAAGGAGTCGCTGTTCATCGGCGCTCCGGTAGACCTCGGCACGGCAAACTTCAATGCCCACGCCAATGCCGATCTGCCGCTGGTGGTCGATTTCTGGGCCAGCTGGTGCGGCCCATGCAAGCAGTTCGCTCCGGTATTCACCCAGGCCGCCGGCACTGCCGAGCCACGTGCCCGCCTGGCCAAAGTCGATACCGAAGCGGCGCAAGAGCTGGCTGCACGTTTTGCCATCCGCAGCATTCCAACGCTACTCATCATGCACAAGGGCAAGGAGGTTGCCCGCCTTAACGGTGCTCTACCGCCGGCAGAGTTTCAGCGCTGGCTGACCAATAACCTGCCGGGATTGTAAGCCTTCAGATTACAGCTGCAGCGCGCCGGCTGAACCGGCCAGCAACTCAAGATCGCGGGTTCGGGGTCGAGCACAGGGATGTGCCTTGAATCGCCTGGCCAGATCGGCCAGCGAAGGGGAAAAGAACACGGTGACCTCACACTGCAACCCATCCAGCCGATGACGACTGAAAACAGCGGCATCCGGCGGTGCTTCCCCGCGCGGATACAGCTGCCCAAACGCCTCTTCTATATCGCTCAGGGGAACAGTGGCCAACAGACCATCGCCCAGCGCCAGACAATACCAGAATGGCTCCGGCTCGACGCTCAAAGCGCGACTACGTCGTCAGCCTGCAGGCCCTTCTGGCCCTGAGAGACAGCGAATTCGACCTTCTGGCCTTCCACCAGAGTCCGGTGGCCATCGCCCCGTATGGCGCGAAAATGCACGAATACGTCCGGACCTGACTCGCACTGAATGAAGCCAAAACCCTTGGCGTCGTTGAACCATTTCACCGTACCGGTTTGCCGATCAGACATTTCCTCAATCTCCGTATCACAATTGAATCGCATCATTCAGGCAGTACGGAGCGGCGTGGCCATGCTCCGTTCGGCCTTTCTCGATTCTAGCCAAACAACCAAGCGCTGCAAGCGGATTCCATTATGGAGCGCGAACGACGTCTGCCTGCCGCTTGTTGAGATTCTCCATCTGAGCGACTCCGATCTGATACGCCCAACGAGGGTCGGCATATACATCCAATTCACCTTCCTGTGGCGGCGTGTAACTATCGATCAGCAACCAGTAACGCCCGTCGATGGCATGCAGCGAAGCCGCCAGGTCGGCACCGGACCAGGTGGTTACCTGCATCTGCAACATGGGCTCGGCCAATGCCAGGTCGTCACGCAAGGCCACATTCTGTGCGGTCAGGTTGATCAGCGCCAGCACCATGCTGTTGATCCAGCGCTCATTACCACCCTGCGTCTGCTGCGCATCCGACCCGAGCAAACGCAGGTTGTACTCACCCTCCCCCGCCTTGTCGAACTCGAGCGTCTCGCCATCGGCGTGGGTCCAGCGTGCGGTCGCCAGCTGCTGCATAGGGATATCAATGACGTTCAGCGCCAGCCAGTCGGTTGGATTGACTGACATGCTGAACGGGCGATTGATAAGCAATACCTGGTCCTGTTCGGCAAACCGCAGCAACTGTCCTGTGCCAACCGTGTCGCCGTAGATCAGGCCAAAATCCAGCTCTGGACTGTGCAAGTCAACCTGTAGCGCCTCGCTGTCCGCTGCGGTCACATCAAGTCCCAGGCGTGCATGATACTCGGGGTTGCTGGTCTTCTCTTCAACCACCCGAGCGCCCCGCACCGCGTGCATCAGCGCCGCAAGGCGCTCCTGCTGAACCGGGAAGCCGGCATGACTGACCACGCCCCATTCACCCTCAGACCGGGCAAGCTCGACCTGCCCCTCTCCCCGTCGCAGGCTGATGCGTTCCAGCAAGGCCAATTGTTTCACCTGCATCGGTGACAGCAGATTACGGCTGGACAGGTCCGCGACCCGATCCTTATCACGCATATTCAGCGCCAGCGCCACCAGTACCGCGGTCAGCACCACGGTAAAGATCAATGGTTTATTACGCATGACAGTTCTCCTCAAATGGTGCGGCGGCGCAGACGTCCCACCACCCACCATACCAGTACACCCAAGGTCAGCAATGCCGGTACCAACGCGATGTTGATTGCCTTGAGCTGGTTACCCAGACGCTCGATATCGGCATTCAATTCATATCGCACATCGCGCAGTTGCTTGCGGATGGCCAGCTTCTCGTCGAGAAAACCCTGAATCGCCGCTTCCTGCTCGGCGCTCAGCTCAGTCAATTGAGTTGGATCCTGGCCCTGCTGCAGTTCACGCAGGCGTTGTTCGGTCTGTTCCAGTTGCTGCTGCAGACGTTGCTCACTGGCGCGATAACGCCGCTCCGCCTTGCGTTGCAGATCCTCCACCACAGTAAACGGGCGACTGAAATCACCGCGTGAGCGCACACTGATCAGCGCTTCGGAGCCGGACAGGTTATCCAGCGCATTGATCAGCAGCCCACCGTTATCCGCCCAGGGCTGGGGAATGCGCTGGCCGTAGAAGTCCTGCACCTGCACCCACATGCGGTCGGTCAGCATGTCCGTATCGGCGATCACTAATACGTTGATGTTGTCCGACTCGGTCAATGCAGGCTCACGGCTTTCCAACCCATCCGGGTACGCAGTCTGCGCCGGCCCCTGCAGACGTGCGGCAAAGTGGTAGACCTGATCATCTGCCTGGAAGCCGTTAAGCAGCACTTCAGGATCCTGCATGCCACTGAAACGACTGCTGGGCACCAGAGCACTGTTGGCCGAACTGGACAACAACGGCATGAATGAAGTTGACGCATCGGCCATCGGCTGCAGCGCACCCGCTGTGGCAACGGTCAGCAATTGCAGCGGCGCGGTAACAGTGTCGTCCTTGCTCATGAACTGCGGTTCGACCTCGAGCCAGCCGATGTGCCGTGCCGGCAGTTGCCCCTGACCACGGCTCACCGACATACCCAGACGCGCATCCACCACCACCTGCTCGGGGTTGTACTGCACACCCCAGGCGGCCAGCAGCGGGCCGAGATCGGAGGCTTTGCCATCGGCCATGCCTTCCATCATGGCCTCCATGCTCTGGTCGGATTCGGCGAGCGGGTCGATGAAGGCCAGCAACTTGCCACCGCGCAGCACGAACTGGTCGACGGCGAACAACGCTGCCTCGCTCAGCGCCTTGGGATGCACCAGCAGCAGCACGTCGATCTCTTCGGGTACGCTATCAATATCACTGTCCAGATTCTGCACGTCGAACATCTGCTGCATCTGCTCGAACGCCATCCAGGGCGCGCCGGGCTGCCCGGTCATCGGGTTCATACCACCGGTCATGGGCAGGCCGGCCATCAAACCGATCTGCGGTTTTTCCGGGTGGGCCAGACTGTTGATCAGCCGGCTCAGCTCATACTCCAACAGGCCTTCCTGCTCCAGGGCAAAGAAAGGAATAGTTTCACGCTGAGCCAGCTGATTGGTACCGGCCAGGCCGAAGTACAGCTGATCTCCGCTCTGGGTCAGCGGCACGGCCTGCAGGCCGAATTCGGCGGCCCGATCTTCGGCTTCGGAGAAGGGTTGCGGATCAATGATCTGCAGCTTCAGCTTGCCGTCGGCGACGCGCTCGTACTCGCGCAGCATTTCCTCCACCCGGCGGGCATAATTGCGCAGCACGACCATGTCCTTGCTGGCCCGGTCGGAGAAGAAGAAATACAGGGTTATCGGCTCGTCCAGCTCTTCGAGAATGTCCCGCGTGCCATCGGAGATGGTAAACAGCTTCTGTTCGGTCAGATCCAGCCGGGCGCCCGGCAACAATACCCCGGTAGCCATATTGAAGGCGATGAAGGCCAGCAGCAGTACCAGCAGGCCGGTACCTGAATACATCAATCGTTTCATTGTTGTTCTCCCTTGCCTCAATCGGCCTTTTTCAGGTCGATGACAATCGCGGTGGCAAACAGCCAGACGGCCATCAGCGATATGAAATACAGCAGGTCACGCAGATCCAGCACGCCTTTGCTGATGGCATCGAAGCGAATCAGGAAGCTGAGCGAGGCAATCGCATCCAGCAGCCACTGGGGTGACCAGCCGCTGAACAGATCCAGTACCAGCGGGAAGCCGCTGACAATGAACACGAAACAGGCCACCACGCTGAGAATGAAGGCGATCACCTGATTCTTGGTCAGGGCCGACATGCACGAGCCGATGGCCAGATAACCGCCGGCCAGCAGCCAGCTGCCCAGATACCCGGTAAAGATCGCGCCGTTATCCGGCGAACCCAGGTAGTTGACGGTGATGATGATCGGAAACGTCAGCACCAGGGCGATACCGACGAATACCCAGGCGGCCAGGAACTTGCCCAGCACCATGTCGGTACGCGATACCGGCAGTGTCATCAGCAACTCGATGGTGCCGGACTTGCGCTCCTCGGCCCACAGCCGCATGGCCACCGCGGGTACCAGAAACAGATACAGCCAGGGATGGAAGTTGAAGAACGGGATCAGATCCGCCTGCCCGCCCTCATAGAAGCCACCCAGGTAGAAGGTGAACACCGCGGACAGCACCAGAAAGATCACGATGAAGATATACGCCAGCGGAGTGGCAAAATAGCTGCCCAGCTCACGTTTGAAGATCACGCCAAGACTTTTCATGCGGCCTCCTCCGCAGTCAGGCGGCGGAAGACATCATCCAGACGTCCACGCTCGACCGACAATTCCTTTACCTGCCATTGCTGCTGACGAGCGTATTCGCCAATCGCCGGGAAGATCACCGCACCCGGCTCGGCGATGACCGTCAGCTGATGCCCCTCGCGTGCGACTTCAACTGCCTTCACGCCTGGCAGCGCCAACAGCGGCTGACTGTCCACCGGCTGTTGCAGCAGCACCGTCACTGCCTGATGATAAGTGGAACGGGCTTCCAGCTCCTCGGGTGTGCCATCGGCGAGCAGACGACCACGGGAAATCACCACCGTCCGGCTGCACACCGCACTGACCTCTTCGAGAATATGCGTGGAGATGACCACTATCTTGTTGCTGCCGCTGGCCAGCTGCTGAATCAGGTTACGCACCTGATGCTTCTGGTTCGGGTCCAGGCCGTCGGTAGGCTCATCGAGAATCAGCACCTGCGGATCATGCAGAATCGCCTGGGCCAGACCGACCCGGCGCTTGAATCCCTTGGACAGCGTATCGATGGTCTGGCCAAGCACCGCTTGCAGCTCAACCTGCTCGACCGCGCGCGCCACGTGGCGCTGCCTGTCGGCGCCGCGCAAACCGCGCACCTCGGCAATGAATTCGAGAAAACCCTTCACCCGCATATCGCCGTAACAGGGGGCGCCTTCGGGCAGATAACCCATCTGCTGCTGGGCCTGCAGAATCTGCGTGCGGATATCGAACCCACAGACAGAAGCACTGCCACCGTCCGGCGTCAGGAAGCCGGTAAGCATCTTCATGGTAGTGGACTTGCCGGCGCCATTGGGGCCGAGAAATCCCAGAACTTCCCCCGGTTTTACGTCAAAGGACAAATTGTCCACGGCGACATGCTCGCCAAAGCGTTTGGTCAGGCTGTTTATCTTTATCATGGCCTCTTCCATTTCCCCAGAATACTGGCGCGCCGCAATCAGGCGGGCACCACAAAGCGCAAGGATACATTGATTACTACCGCACGGGAAAAGGACATTCCAGGCCTGCACTTGTTCCGCGGATAGCGCTACATCTTCAGCACAAATGAAATCGTGCCGAGTAACCGATATGGGAATACTGCCGCAGCGTTTCAATACCCTGTTATGCGCCACCGAATGTAACAGAGTATTGAAAAACGGTAGAATCGCCTGGTCGTTGCCTGCCATCTCAGAGATTACCCATGCCATCAACAAAGCCCTCACTGTTCAGTCGCGTGCGTTTCGGCCTTATGCGCCGCCTGCTGTATCTGTGGGCCCGCTCGGAGAGCATTGGCGATCCGCTGACCAGAATAGCCCCGGCCAGCCCCGCGCCCATTCTCTATGTATTGCCCGGTCGCTCCTTCTCCGATCTGCTGGTACTGGACCGTGAATGTGCCCGCATCGGCCTGCCACGCCCGGTCATGCCGCCGGGCGGCACGCTCGAAGAAGATGTAGCTTATTTCCATCTCACCAGCGAGCTTGTCTGGAGCGGTCGCGCTGACCCGCGCAAACGCTCCCCGCGTCTGCTGCGGGCGCTCACCGCCGTCGAACTGCAGGTAACGCCGGATGTGAAAGTGGTGCCGGTCAGCGTGTTCTGGGGGCAGTCGCCGGATGTCGAATCCTCACCATTGAAGCTGCTGTTCGCGCACAACTGGGGTGTCGGAGGCAAGCTGCGCAAGCTCTTTGCTATTCTGCTGCATGGTCGCAAGATCCGCGTCAGCTTCGGCCAGCCGCTGTCTCTGCGCGAACTGACCGACGAGAATCTCGGGCACAGCCGTAACCTGCGCAAGGTCAACCGTTTGTTGCGGGTACATTTCAGACAGCAACGCGGCGCCGTGGTCGGCCCCGATCTGTCCCATCGCCGCACCCTGCTGAAAGGACTGATGCATGGCCCACAGGTGCGTGCAGCCATCGCCCGCGAGGCGACCGAGCAGAATATAACTGAAGAGCGCGCCCGCCAGCGCGCCGCACGCTATGCCAATGAAATCGCCTCCGACTTCACCTACACCATCATCCGTTTTCTCGAAGTCATTCTTTCCTGGTTCTGGAACAAGCTGTATGACGGGGTCAAGGTCAACAATCTGGACAACGTTCAGGATATCGCTCGTGGCAACGAGATCATCTATGTGCCCTGCCACCGCAGTCATATCGACTACCTGTTGCTGTCCTACCTGCTGTTTCGCAACAGCCTCACGCCACCGCACATCGCCGCCGGTATCAACCTGAACATGCCAGTGGTGGGCAGTATTCTGCGCCGCGGCGGCGCCTTCTTCATGCGTCGCAGCTTCCGCGGCAACCAGCTGTATACCGCCGTGTTCAATGAATACCTGCATACCCTGTTCAGCCGCGGCTTTCCGGTCGAGTATTTCATCGAGGGCGGACGCTCGCGTACCGGTCGACTGCTTGATCCCAAGACCGGTATGTTGGCCATCACCCTGCGCAGCTACCTGCGCTCATCGCGGCGGCCTATTGTGTTCATGCCTGTGTATATCGGCTATGAGCGGGTACTGGAAGGTCGCACCTATCTCGGCGAGCTGCGCGGCAAGGAGAAGAAGAAGGAGTCCTTCTTCGATATGTTTCGGGTACTGTCGGCGCTGAAGCTGCGGTTCGGTGAAGTGGCGGTGAACTTCGGCACGCCGGTGGCGCTGAATGACTTCCTCGATGAGCAGCAACCCGAATGGCGAAGCCAGCTCGGAGAGCCGGAATTCAAACCAGACTGGCTACCTGAAGCAACCCGGCAACTGGCGCGTACTCTGGGCGGCGCAATCAATGCTGCCGCTGATGCCAACCCGGTCAACCTGGTCGCTCTGGCCATGCTGTCCACCCGCCGAATGGCGTTGGATGAAGCAACCCTGGCTCGCATCCTGGACACCTTCACCGGTCTGCTGAATGATGTGCCCTACAGCGAAGATACCACCCTGCCAGGGCTCAGCGGTGCCGGGCAGATCGGTCATGTGGAGTCCATGGGCATGATTGGTCGCCAGTCCGATGCGCTGGGCGAAATTCTGTTCCTCGACGATTCCCAGGCTGTGTTGATGACATGGTATCGCAACAACATTCTGCATCTGGTGGCGCTGCCGGCCCTGATCGCCAGTCTGTTCCTGAACAATGCACGCATGAATCGCGAACAGATCGTGCGCCTGGTCAGTGCGCTTTATCCCTACCTGCAGGGCGAGCTGTTTCTGCACTGGCGCGAAGAACAGTTGCCGGAGATCATCAACCGCTATGTTGACGGCCTGATCGGCCGGGGATTGCTGCGTGAGGAGAATGGCCAGATCCACCGTCCGGATACCGCCTCCGTTGAGTTCGTTCTGCTCACTCTGCTGGCGCGCAGCATCATTCAGATGCTGGAGCGCTTCTACATGGCCGCCGCGCTGCTGCTGAACAACCCCAACGGCAGCCTCACTGCCGAACAGCTGGAGGGCCTGTGCACTGTCATGGCCCAGCGTCTGTCGATCCTGCATGGACTCAATGCGCCGGAGTTCTTCGACAAGACCCTGTTCCGCCAATTCATCCAGCGACTGCAGGCTTTCGAGGTATTGAGCAGCGACGCCCAGGGTCGGCTGCATTATCAGCCGGAGCTGGAAGACATCGCCGAAAACACCGCCAAACGGGTACTCAGCGCCGAAATCCGCCTATCGATACGGCAGGTGGCGCGCAGCGCGGGGTAGCTAGAGCTTCTTCTTGCCGTAGATATCGTAGCGGCTGGACTGGCCGCTGAGCTGCGCGCTGGGTGGTGGGCCGTCGATGGCCGGGGCCTTGCGCGGGCGTTTGACAGCGACCCGGTGGCTGGCCAGATGCAGGGCCGCGGCCAGCAGCGCGGGTGCGTCCAGATCATCCCCCGCCAGCGGGCGAAACAGGCGCATTTCCTTTTTGACCAGCGCCGACTTCTCACGGTGCGGAAACATCGGGTCCAGATGAATCACCTGCGGCGCCTCAGCCGACCAGCGGTCCATGGCTTCAATGGCGTCGGCATGCAGCAGATGCATCCGCTCGGCGATCTCAGCCACCTCCCCGCCGGCCTGTCGGGCGCGTTGCAGGCCATCGTCCAGCAGCGCAGCAATGACCGGCTGGCGCTCGATCAGCGTGACCTCACAACCCAGTGCCGCCAGTACAAAGGCATCCCGTCCCAGCCCAGCAGTCGCGTCCAGCACTGTCGGCCGGATTGCGCCCCGCAGACCGACTGCCTTGGCCACCATCTGCCCGGTGCCCCCACCGAATTGCCGCCGGTGCGCCAATGCACCTTCGACAAAGTCTACCCGCACCGCACCCGGGGCGCCTGAGCCGGTGGCCTGCAGGCTTAGACCATCGCTGCCGACACACAGCAATAGCTCGGCGGCGGCGGTATTGATGTCAACGGTCTGCAGCGGCAGCTGCAAGCGTGTCGCCAACAACCGCGCCGGCTGCTCCAATTCGGGTAGCAAGCAGCTGACGGCCACGGTACAGGAAGTAAAATCAGTCATGGAGGATCGGAACCTGAAGAAATAATCGGGAGCAAGTCAGCAGTTTACTCCACGTGAGGTAGAGGTTCAGCCCACCATCAAAACAACCCACCCTGCTGGGGCGAGGCCTGCTGTTGCTGTTCACCCGGCCACGGGGCCATCGGCGGCAGGTCCGGTAGCCGTTGCTGCAGGCGGGCATGAAACAGCCGCGCGAGTTCGGGCGCCAGGCGGTTGTCCGGAGTGTGCATGAACAACACCGGGCAGCGCCCCTCCGCCAGCCACTGCACACACTTGTCCAGCCACGGCTCCAACCAGCGCAGACTCTGCTGATTGTCCATGCCGGCGATGAAGCGCACCGTCGGTGACTGGCCCAGCGCGATGGCATGCACCGGCAGACGCGGCTTGCGCCTCTGGGCATCCAGGGTCGCTGGATCGATTGCGGTACTGGCGAACAGCCCGCGACTATCGAACATGATGCGTTCCATGCCCCGCTCATGCAGCATGCGATTGAGCTGCCTTTCGTTATCGTCCTTGCGGAAGAAATCCAGGTGTCGCACTTCCACTGCATAGTGGTAATCGCGCGGCAGCGCATCGAGAAACCGGATCAGCTGTTCGAGATGCAGCGGCCCAACGCGCGCCGGCAGCTGCAACCACACCGGCCCCAGCCGTTGCTCCAGGGGCGTCATGCGCTGGAAGAACTGTTGCAGTTCGGGCTGCCGTGCGTCCAGCCGGTCGGCGTGGCTGACTTCTCGCGGCAACTTGGCACAGAAGTGGAAGTCCGCTGGCAACAGATCAGCCCAGCGCGCTACCACCTCGGGGCCAGGCAAGGCATAGAAGGTGGTATTACCCTCAACAGCGGAGAACACGCGGGAATATTCATACAGTCGCTGGTCCGCGTCGGCGCCACTGGAGTACAGTGCCCCACGCCAAGCAGGCTCGGCCCATAAAGGACAGCCAAGAATCAATCGGGGAGGCACGGGATCAGACACGGATACGAAGCTCAGACAAACAGATCAATACCAAACACCCCGTCGGCGTCAGCGTCTGGCAGATTGGCCATGGACTGGTAACTGGCCAGCGCCTGATTGGCATAGCCGTGTACCGGCTCAGTTGGCCCTTGGCGAGCTGGAATGTATTCGAAATTGGCGCTGGGTTGCTCCACTACTCGCGGAACAATAGGCGGCGTCCGCGCCGCTGCTGCAGGCTGAGCAGCGCCCGTGACCGTGCTTTCCGCTGACGGAGCAGCCGGACGCGTGGGGCGCGTAGAAAGCGCATTGGCAGGATTGAATCCGTCCACACGCATGGGGGGGTCAGCTCCGATCAGAAGTCAGAATAAAGAGTAGCTCCGCGCCCGATAAAACGCAAAATCAGCCATGTTTGGGCGTAGCGACTTTGTCGCGCAGATACACCGGTTGGGCATCAGCTGCATCCAGCACCTGCCCGGCCTTCCAGGCCGGCAGGGCCAGGCTGATCAGGTCGGTGGCATCAGGGAGCATCTGCGGCCAGCTGCGTTCAACTGCCACAGGCAACCGCTCGGCATACTGCCAGCCGGTACCGGCACCCGCCGGGGCGGACAGCTCAGCCGGCAGTTCTGCCTGCTCCGGAGCACACACTCGCTCTGCACCAGACAAAATCATCACGCCGTCAATCAACTGGTAACAGCCCCAGTAGACTTCATCCATACGCGCATCAATCGCGGCGCAGACCTGTTCGGCGCCGTGCTCACGCCAGGCGCGCTGGGCCAGCGCCGCGAGATTGGAAATACCAATCACCGGTTTGCCGGCGGCAAAACCCAGCCCCTGAACCATGCCAGTGGCGATGCGCACCCCAGTAAAGGCACCCGGGCCGCGCCCGAATACCAGCGCATCCACCCGCTCCAGCTCGATGCCCGCCTCGGCCAACAGCTCACCAATCATCGGCAGCAACAACTGAGCATGCATGCGCGGCGCCACTTCGACACGATGGAACAGACGTCCATCATGCAACAGGGCAGCGGAACAGGCTTCGGTAGCGGTATCCAGAGCAAGTAGTGTGGTGGTCATCGAATTATCACGGCGAGTGGCAAAGGAAGGCGATTGTAACAAACAACAAGGCCCGTGCGGCGTGTGCCGGCACGGGCCTGGAGCGCGGTAGCAGCAGACTCAGTTCAGAGCTGCCGACACCCGAGCAGTGATTTCTTCAACACTGCCTACGCCTTCAACGCGCGAGCACTTGGGCGTACCGTTGGCAGCAGACAGCTTCTGGTAGAAGTCCACCAGCGGCTTGGTCTGGGTATGATATACCTGCAGGCGCTTGCGAACGGTCTCTTCCTTATCGTCTTCGCGCTGGATCAGGGCATCACCGGTGACATCATCCTTGCCGGCGTCGCGGGGCGGATTGTGTTCGACGTGGTAGATGCGACCGGAACCCGGGTGCACGCGGCGACCGGAGATGCGACCGACGATTTCCTCGTCGTCCACGGCGATTTCCAGTACGTGATCGATGCTGACACCAGCATCCACCAGGGCTTCGGCCTGCGGAATGGTCCGCGGGAAACCGTCGAACAGGAAACCATTGGCGCAATCATCGTGGGTGATGCGCTCGCGGATCAGGCCGATGATCAGCTCGTCCGATACCAGACCACCAGTGTCCATTACTTCCTTGACCTGCTTGCCCAACTCGGTACCGGCCTTGATCGCTGCACGCAGCATGTCACCGGTGGAAATCTGCGGAATACCGAACCGCTGGCAGATGAACTGGGCCTGTGTGCCCTTGCCGGCGCCGGGGGCACCCAAAAGGATGACGCGCATGTTGAACTCCTCAATCTGACTGAAACCGGGGCCGCCCACGACGGCAGTCGTGTGGCTGGCATGCTCCACCGAATAGTGGAGCAAAGAATTCTGGACCCCTTCCGCATCGCGAAAAGGGCGTTCAACATACACGCAGAGCAGGTTATGCACAAGCCAATTGCGCTCCGTCAATCGGCCTGTAAGGTCATTACAGAAGCTTGGTAGTCTATGCCAGCAGGCTCCGTGAACCGCAGGCCGCGACAGCATGTCGCGGCACTGAGAGGCTATAGACCCTGCTTTTTGGCTTCATCCCAGAGGTCATCCAGGCGTTGCAGCGGTGTGTCGGCAAAACGTTCGCCAGCACTGGTCAACGCCTCTTCGATATATCGCAACCGCCGCTCGAACTTTTCATTGCCGCCGCGCAGAGCGGTTTCCGCATCCACTTTGAGATGCCTGGCCAGGTTGACCATGGCAAACAGCAGATCACCCACTTCCTCTTCGATAGCATCGTGTTCGCGCCGGCCGATGGCCTCGCGCACTTCCTCCAGCTCCTCGGCAATCTTGTCGATTACCGGGGTCACCGTCGGCCAGTCGAACCCGGCGCCGGACGCTCGCTTCTGCAGTTTCTGGGCTCGGCTCAAGGCCGGCAAGGCGCGCGGAACATCCTCCAGCAGGGACAACTGTTCCGGTGCGTTGGTCTTGCCAACCTTCTCCGCCCGCTCCTCGGCCTTGATCTGCTCCCAGCGTTCCTTGATCTGCTGCTCTTCCAGTTGTAGCGTGCCCGGCGGCGTACGCAGTTCACCATCCGGAAATACATGCGGATGACGGCGCAGCAGCTTGCGGGTGATACCGTCAACCACCGCATGCCAGTCGAAATGCCCGGCCTCGCTGCCAAGTTGCGCGTAAAACACTACCTGGAACAACAGGTCACCCAATTCGCCGGACAGCTGTTCGAAATCGTCTTCGGCAATGGCGTCGGCAACTTCATAGGCCTCTTCCAACGTGTGCGGCACTATGCTGGCGAAGGACTGTTGCAGGTCCCAGGGACAGCCATGCTGCGGGTCGCGCAGACGCTCCATCAGATACAACAGATCATCCAACTGATAACTCATGCGCGACGCTCCTGGCGGTTACGCCGCACCTCGACCACATTGGGCAGTTGACCGACCCGCGCCAGCAGCCGGCCGAGCAGGTGCAGGTTGGGGATCTCGATGGTCAGCAGCATGCTGGCGTAGTTATCGTCCTTGTTGGTATGCGTGCTGACCTCCAACACATTGAGTTTTTCATTGGCCAGCAACTGCGATACATCGCGCAACAGCCCCGAGCGATCATAGGCCTTGATATAGATCTCCACCGGGTAGGTCTGTACCGGCTCGCCGCCCCAACTCACCTCGATCAGGCGTTCGGATTCGCGACCCTGCAGCTGCATGGCCGTGGCACAGTCGGCACGGTGTACCGTCACCCCGCGCCCCACGGTGATATAACCGACAATGGGATCACCCGGTACCGGCTGACAGCAGCCGGCCAGTTGCGTCAACAGGTTGCCAACGCCCTGGATATGCACGTCACCACGCCGTCCGGGCTTGCTCGGCCGGCGTGGAATCAGCTCCATCTGCTCGCTGCGGTCATCCGGCTCGACGAGTTGATGTGCCACGTTGACGACATGGGCCATGCGGATATCACCCGATCCGACGGCGGCAAACAGGTCTTCCTGGCTACGGATGCCCAGGCGCTCGATCAGCTTGGCATAGTCCGCGCCATTGAGCGCCATGCGGGTGAGTTCGCGCTCCAGCATGAGCTTGCCGGCCTGCACGTTCTGCTCGCGGTCCTGCTGCTTGAACCAGTGCTGGACCTTGGCCCGTGCTCGAGACGTATGCAGGTAGCCAAGATTGGCATTCAACCAGTCACGGCTCGGACCGCCGCTCTTACCGGTGATGATCTCCACCTGCTCGCCGGTCTGCAGCACATAGGTCAAGGGCACGATACGTCCATTGACCTTGGCGCCCCGACAATGGTGGCCGACCTCGGTATGCACGCGGTAGGCGAAGTCCAGTGGTGTTGCGCCCTGCGGCACATCCAGCACATGACCGTCGGGGGTGAACAGGTAGATGCGGTCCGGCTCGAAATCGACCCGCAGCTGTTCGGCCAACCCGCCGATATCGCCCATTTCCTCGTGCCATTCCAGCACCTGACGCAGCCAGGCTATCTTGTCCTCATAGACAGTCGAACTGCTGTCCACGTCGGTACCCTTGTAGCGCCAATGCGCGCATACGCCCAGCTCCGCCTCCTCATGCATGGCATGGGTACGAATCTGCACTTCCAGCGCCTTGCCCGCAGGGCCGATTACCGCGGTATGCAGCGAGCGGTAGCCGTTCTCCTTGGGATTGGCGATGTAATCGTCGAACTCGTTGGGAATATGCCGCCACAGACTATGTACTATGCCCAGCGCGGTATAGCAGTCGCGCACCTGGGGAACCAGCACGCGCACCGCGCGCACATCATAGATCTGGTTGAAGTCGATGCCCTTGTTCTGCATCTTCCGCCAGATTGAGTAGATATGCTTGACTCGGCCGGAGATGTCCCCGGCAATACCGGAGTCCTCCAGTTCGCTGCGCAGTTGCGCCATGACCGCCTCGATGTATTCCTGACGATCCAGCCGCCGCTCATCCAGCAACCTGGCGATCTGTTTGTACTTGTGCGGTTCCAGGTAGCGGAAGGACAGGTCCTCCAGCTCCCATTTGATATGCCCGATGCCCAGACGGTGGGCCAGCGGGGCATAGATGTCGAACACCTCACGCGCAACCCGGTAGCGCTTCTCGTTATCGGCATCCTTTACCGCACGAATGGCACAGGTACGCTCGGCCAGCTTGATCAGGGCGACGCGCACGTCATCGACCATGGTGACCAGCATCTTGCGCAGGTTCTCCACCTGCGACTGGGTATTGAAGGTATTGGCTTTGGGTGGATTCTGCGACACGCTGATTGCCGCCATACGCTGTACGCCATCGACCAGTGTCGCCACGCTGGAGCCCAGGCAGCGTTCGACTTCGACCAGCTCGGTCTTGCGTTCACGCACCGCACGATAGATGACCGCCGCCACCAGAGAGTCCTGGTCCAGCTTGAGGTCGGCGAGAATTTCGGCCATCTCCAGGCCGGTACGATAACTGCTGGCACCGTTGGCCCAGCGGTGTTCAGTCTTGCTGGCCGCCAGCTCGAGCTCACTGGCCCATTCGCAAGCCTGTTTCAGTATCTCGGGTGCCGGCAGCGGTACCCGCTGCTGAATCCGTTCGATCCAGGCGTCGAGATCGACGGTCCCATCCTGATTGACCGGATGATCTGCTCTGACTTGTACCATTACGTTCTGTCCTTGCCTGACACGAAGAGTGCCATGGCTTCCACATGGGCGGTCTGGGGAAACATGTCCATTATCCCCGCCTGCACCAGTCGATAACCTGATTCCGCCAGAATGCCCGCATCGCGCGCCAGCGTGGCCGGATTGCAGGATACATAGAGTATCCGCTGCAACTTCTTCCGGGCCAGTGTGGCGACGAGTTCGGCAGCCCCATCCCTCGGCGGATCCAGCAGGGCTGCCTGATAGGTAGTATCCAGCCAGTCTGTCGCATGCGGCTTCGACAAGTCCGCCTGCATAAAGTGCACTTTCGCCAACCCATTTAATTGCGCATTGCTGCCGGCGCGCTCGACCATCTCTGCGCTGCCTTCAATACCCGTCACTTCAGCACCCGATTGCGCCAACGGCAAGGCAAAATTACCTACACCGCAAAACAGGTCCAGCACTTTATCGCCAGGCTGCACCGCCAGCCATTCCAGCGCCTGGTTGACCATCTGCTGATTGACCTCGGCATTCACCTGGGTGAAGTCACCGGCGGCAAAGCGAAATTCCAACTGCTGATCGGCCAGTCGATAGGCCGGATCGGGCATGTCCGTATGTAACGCCCGCGCCGGGCCCAACGAATCAGGTTGCAGCCGGCAGATCAGCCCATGGGCCGCAGCCAATGCCTTCAACTGGTCGACATCGGCCTGGGGCAATGGCTGCATATGCCGGACCACCATGCTCGGGTGTTCCCCGGCGATCAGCTCGATGTGTCCCAACCCGGCACGCGCATTCAACTGCTGCACCACCACCGGCAGTTCCTTGAGCACAGCTTCAAGAACCGGCACCAGAACGGGGCACTCTTCAAGTTCAACCAACTCGCTGCTGGCGCGCTGCCGATAGCCTACCATCAGCCGCTGGGTCCGTTGATCCCAGCGCATGGATAGCCGGGTACGTTGGCGATAGCCATACTCCGGCCCGGTCAGCGCGGGCATCCAGCGTTCCGGCTGCAGTCCGGCAAAATGCTGCAATTGCTGAGCCAGCGCCTGCTGTTTGATTTCCAGCTGAGTCTGACGCGGCATGTGCTGGAGACTGCATCCGCCGCACAGCGCGACGTGCTGACACACTGGTGCAAGGCGTTCAGGACTGGCATCAAGCAGTTTTTCCAACCGCGTCTCGATCAGTTTGCTGCGGGCGCGTATTACCCGGGCATCGACCTTCTCGCCGGGCAAGCCGCCTTCAACGAATACCGTGCGCCCCTGCCAGCGGCCAATTCCCCGGCCGTCATGGGTCAGGCGCTCCAGCGTCAGTTCGATCCGCTGACCTACTGCCGCAGGCGCATCGGGAGCCCGTCTCGGCTTGCCGCGAGACCTATTCATGAGCGGTCATCAAATACCCCGGTGGATAGATAGCGATCACCGCGATCGCAGATAATCGCCACAATGATCGCATCGCGGAGTTCGGCATTGAGCCGCAGAGCCGCCGCTACGGCGCCCCCCGAGGACACACCGCAGAAAATGCCTTCTTCACGTGCCAGCCGGCGCATGGTGATTTCGGCTTCTTCCTGACTCATGTCCACCACCTTATCCACCCGCTCGGCATCGAAAATACTCGGTAGGTACGCCTGAGGCCAGCGGCGGATGCCCGGAATCGCCGCGCCCTCGGTGGGCTGCAGACCGATGATCTGAATGTCCGGGTTCTGTTCCTTCAGATAGCGCGACACGCCCATGATGGTGCCTGTGGTGCCCATCGAGCTGACGAAATGGGTAACCTGACCGGCGGTATCGCGCCAGATTTCCGGACCAGTGGTGCGGTAATGCGCCTCGGGGTTATCCAGATTGCCAAACTGGTCGAGTAACTTGCCTTTGCCTTCACGCTGCATTTTCTCGGCCAGATCCCGCGCGCCCTCCATGCCTTCTTCCTTGCTCACCAGAATCAGCTCGGCACCGTAGGCAGACATTGCCCACTTGCGTTCGTCGCTGGAATTCTCCGGCATGATCAGGATCATCGGGTAGCCCATGATCGCCGCCGCCATGGCCAGGGCAATACCGGTGTTGCCGGATGTCGCTTCGATCAGCGTATCGCCGGGCTGTATGCTGCCACGCTGCTCAGCCATCTGGATCATCGACAACGCGGGACGATCCTTGACCGACCCGGCCGGATTGTTACCTTCCAGCTTGAGCAGAATCGTATTGCCGGTATTGCCCGCCATGCGCTGCAGACGAACCAGGGGCGTATTGCCAATACAGTCGGCAATGGTTGGAAACTCACTAGTCATCATTCATCCTTCAGGCGAGGCAGGAACGGGTTGCGTTGCCCGGCTGTGCTTTTTGGTCAATCGGCCTATGATACCGGCAACAGGGAAAGGGATACATACATTGAACAAGCTCGACCCGCCATCACGACCGCGCCGCAGCCTGGGCATCAAGGCCCGCCTGCTGATGATCACGCTCATCCCCACCGGCCTGATGGCACTGGCGCTGGGCGGTTATTTCAGTTGGCAGCAGGTGCGCGAAGTAGAGCAGCAGTTGCTGCAACGGGGATTGATGACCGTCGAGTACCTGCAGCAGCCCGCCGCCGATGCGCTGCTGGGCGGTGAAATAAGTCTTATTGGACCGATGCTCGGGGCGGCACTCAACCACACCGATGTTCGAGCGCTGACATTGTACGATGCCAACATGCAGGAACTGGAGCATCGCGGCCCGTTCATGTACCCGGCCGGCGAACCCGTCACCGGTATCGACATGACCGCTGGCACCGGATTGCAGATTCAGCGCGGCAAAAACAGCAGCCGTTTCCTCATGCCCCTGCTGGCCAGCCTCGATCTGCCCAATCGGACATTACGTCTGGATGTCGAGGCGGACAGCATCCTGGGCTGGCTGGAAGTCGAACTCAGCCATGGCAACATGCTGCTGCACCGCTACCAGACCCTGCTTGCCACCCTGGTGGCGATCATCCTGAGTCTGGCTCTCACCGGCCTGGTAGTCTCAATAATGGGACGACGCATCAGCGATCCGGTGGCACGCATCAACAATGCCATTCGTCAGATCAGCCAGGGACATTTCAATGTCCGCCTCGCCGGACAGGACAGCCGCGAGCTGGATGATCTGGCGATGGGGGTCAACAACATGGCGCAGACCATGCAGAGCGCCCAGGGCGAGCTGCAGCAGAACATCGATCAGGCGACCGATGATCTGCGCCAGACGCTGGAGACCATCGAAATCCAGAATATCGAACTGGATCTGGCGCGCAAGACTGCCCAGGAAGCCAGTCGCATCAAATCCGAATTCCTCGCCAATATGAGCCATGAGTTGCGCACCCCGCTCAATGGCATTCTCGGTTTCAGCAACCTGCTGCAGCGCAGCGAGCTGAATGGGCGACAACAGGAGTACTTGTCGACCATCGAAAAGTCCGCCGACAACCTGCTCGCCATCATCAACGAGATTCTGGACTTTTCCAAAATCGAGGCCGGCAAGCTGATTCTGGAAAATCTGGCGTTCAACCTGCGTGACCTGATCGACGACACCCTGACCATGCTCGCGCCCAGTGCCCATGACAAGGGCCTGGAACTGGTCAGCATCATCTACCGGGACACCCCGCTGGGACTACGCGGCGACCCCATGCGTCTCAAGCAGATCCTCGCCAATCTGATCAGCAATGCCATCAAGTTCACCCATGAGGGCTCGGTCAGCGTCAGGGTCATGGCCGAACATCAGGACGTGGACCAGGTGCTGCTGCGTATCAGTGTCAACGACACCGGTATCGGCCTGTCGCCGACGCAGCAGAAATCCCTGTTCAAGGCCTTCAGCCAGGCCGACAACTCGATCTCCCGGCAGACAGGAGGCACCGGCCTGGGGCTGGTCATATCGAAACGTCTGGTCGAACAGATGCACGGTGAAATCGGCCTGCGTAGCCAACCAGGCGAGGGCTCCGAGTTCTGGCTGACCCTGCGTCTGGGCAGATCCGCCCGCGGCGAAGACGAGTTACCGGAAAAACCCCTGCTGGGCATGCGCGCGGCCCTGGTCGAACCGCAGCTGCTGAGCCGTCAGATGTTGCTGCACAGTCTGGAGGACATCGGCCTGTCGGTGCGCGTTTTCGATAATCCCCAGCAACTGCACGAGGCGCTGACCTCACGCACCAACCGCGACGACTCGCTGCAGCTGGCGTTGATCAGTGTCCGGCATACGGCGACGCCCCCGGGCGACACCCTGGAGATGGCCCGCCAGTGGTCGGAATTGAACATCTGCAAGACCATAGTGTTGACCGACACTACCGAGCATTACCCGCTGCTCGACCAATTACCACGCTCCATGTGCCAGACCATGTCGAAGCCGGTATATACCCGCAAGCTGTACCGAGCCGTGATGCACCTGCTGGGCAACGACCCGGTGGTCACGCTACCGCCGATCCAGCAGCGTTGCCACGCGTTGCGGGTCCTGTGCGTGGATGACCATCTGGCCAATCTCAAACTGCTGGAGGCATTCCTCGGCGATATTGGCGTAACCCCCCTGCTCGCCACCAGTGGCGAAGAAGCCCTCGAGTTGCTGACCGAACAGCGAGTCGATCTGATTTTCATGGATGTGCAGATGCCCGGCATGGACGGTCGTCAGACCACCGCCGAGTTGCGCCTGCGCGAAGAAGTCGCCGGCTTCGATCCGATTCCGATCGTGGCGCTGACAGCCCATGCCTTGAGCAGTGAACGTCATCAGCTGTTGCAATGCGGCATGAATGATTATCTGACCAAACCGATCACCACCGAGCAACTGCGCCAGAGCCTGAACAAGTGGACCGGCCTGGCCCCGGCGAGCAAGGCCCCGGACTTGCCGTCCCCGCAAGACAAGGTGACACGCTATATCCCCCAGCCCGTTATTGCCGCACCGAAGCCGCCACGACAGCCAGCGCCACTGAAGATCATCGACCGGGAAGAAGGTTTGCAGCTGGCGGCCGGCAAGGAGGACCTGGCCAGTGACATAATGCAAATGTTGCTGGATGGCTTGCCGCAGGATCACCGAAACATCACCGAGGCGCTGGAGCGCGAAGAGTGGGCAAGCGTGCGGGAGCTGATCCACAAACTGCACGGCGCTACCCGCTATTGCGGAGTGCCAGAACTGCGCGCGCATTGTCAGGCTGCGGAAACCCTGCTCAAGAAAGGTGAGGACAGTCGCAGCGCGGTGCAGGCCGTACTGGACGCCATCAACCGGCTGCGCAGCACGTCAAGCGCCTGACCAGACGGCAAATGCCAGCGCCTGCTCCCGCTCATCGCTGAGTGACAGCAGCATGCGGCCACCGCCGCCCTGCTGCAGCCGCTCCAATGCGACACCACTGAGTACCACATGCGGCGCTCCATGGGCGTCGTTATCGATCTGCATGTGCTGCCAGGACATGCCCTTGGCCAGCCCGGTTCCCAGCGCCTTGAGAATGGCCTCCTTGGCGGCATAACGCTTGGCCAGATAGCGCACCGGCTGGGAGTGGGCGCGGTAGCGCTGCAGTTCCTCGGCAGTCAGGATACGCTGGGCAAAGCGCTCACCCTGCCGTCCCAAGACCGCCGCGATACGACTGACCAACACCATATCGGTGCCTATGCCAATGATCATCGGGGCGCTTCAGCCCCCAGGATCAGTGCGCGCATCTCAGCCACCGCACCGGCGAGCCCGGAAAACAGCGCGCGGGCAATGATGGCATGACCGATGTTCAGCTCGTTGATGCCGGTAATCGCCGCAATGGGCTCAACGTTGTGGTAATGCAGGCCGTGTCCGGCATTGACCACCAGCCCGAGCTTGCGAGCATAGGCGACCGACTCACTGATACGCTGCAGCGCCTGTTCCTGCTCGGCGCCACTGGTCTCGGCGTAATGTCCGGTATGCAGCTCGATCACCGGCGCTCCGGCATTGCGTGCCGCCTCGATCTGCTGCGGGTCCGGATCGATGAATAAGGAGACCTGGCAACCGAAACCTGTCAGTTGCTCCACCGCCTGTTGGATGCGCGCACCACCACCAGCGACATCCAGACCACCTTCGGTAGTCAGTTCTTCGCGGCGCTCAGGCACCAGACAGACGTGAGCGGGACGGATCTCAGCGGCGAAGGCGATCATTTCGTCAGTCACCGCCATTTCAAAGTTCATCCGCGTCTGCAGAACTTCTGCAAGCAATCGCACATCACGATCCTGGATGTGCCGACGGTCTTCACGCAGATGCACGGTTATGCCATCGGCGCCGGCCTGCTCGGCCTCGATGGCCGCCTGGATCGGGTCCGGATAACGGGTACCACGGGCCTGGCGCAGAGTGGCCACATGATCGATATTGACACCAAGCAGTACACGCTGCGGTTGAGTCACTGTTCATCTCCTTTACGGGGTTGCCGGGCAAAAAGTTGTCGGCTGACCAATGGTCGGTCACCGAGATGTACGCCGAGCGCCTGGCGCATCAACTGCTTGGCGGCGCGCAGCGTGATTGCATCAGTCCAGTCATCAGCCGCCATGGCCAGCAGCGCCTGGCCCGGCAGGCCGGCGTCGATAGTCAGCGGGTCATGCACTGGCTGCAGGCCTTCGGTCGCGTGCCAGACATAGCGCTGCTGCTCGCGGACAGGCAGTCCGCTGGCGTCTTCGGTCAGGCTGAAACCATAGCCCAGAATGGCCAGCAGTTGCCATTCGAAGCGTCGCAGAACGGGTTCCACCGGCTGGTTGCTTGCGAGTGCTTCGAGCGCACCCTGGTAGGCAGCAAAGAGCAGCGGTTGAGAGTCACCGGCGCCCAATAGACGCACCAGCAGCTCATTGAGATAGAGTCCACTGAACAACATTTCGCCCTGCAATTGCAGGAAGCCGCCGGAGATCTCTGCCTGGGTCAGAGTTTTCAGCTCGCCGCGGCCCAGCATGCCTACCATGAGCGGCATGAAGGGCTGCGGGGCAAGTTTGCGCCGCTGGCCACGTGCCCCACGCCAGACCACCCGCTGCAGACCGTGGTGCAGCGTCAGCAGGTCCACCAAGGCGCTGCTATCCCGGTAGGGGCGGCTATGCAGGACATAGGCCGGACTCAGCGGTGACTGCATCGTCAGTCGAAACGATAACCCAGCGAGTTCAAGGCACGCTCATCATCGGACCAGCCGCGGCGGACCTTGACCCACAGATTGAGCATGATCTTGCTGCCGAACAGTTTCTGCATATCCAGACGGGCTTCCTGACCGATCTTCTTCATGCGATCGCCGCCATCACCGATGATGATCTTTTTCTGGCCTTCGCGTTCGACCAGGATCAGCGCGTGAATGTGCAGTACCTTACCTTCCTGCTTGAACTGCTCGATCTCTACCGCGACCTGATAGGGAATCTCGGCGCCCAGCTGGCGCATGACCTTCTCTCGCACCAGTTCGGCAGCGAGAAAACGCGAGCTGCGATCAGTCAGCTGATCATCCGGGTAGAAATGCTCACCTTCAGGTAGCAAGCCGGCAATCACCGTCTGCAGTTGATCGAGATTACCGCCGTTCAATGCCGAGACCGGCACTATTTCGGCGTTGGGCAACTGCTGTGTCAACCATTCCAGGTGCGGCAACATGGCCTTCTTGTCTTCCAGGCGGTCGACCTTGTTGACCACCAGCACCACGGGGCATTCCAGGTGTCGCACCTTGTTCCAGACCATTTCGTCTTCATCGGTCCAGCGCATGCGATCCACCACGAACAGCACCACGTCCACGTCACGCAGTGCCTGAGAGGCACTCTTGTTCATGAAGCGGTTCAGTGCCTTCTCGTTCTCCTTGTGCAAGCCGGGGGTATCCACATAGATCGCCTGCACATTCTCTTCGGTCTTGATGCCGAGCAGCGTGTGGCGGGTGGTTTGCGGCTTGCGCGAGGTGATCGCCAACTTCTGGCCGAGAATATGGTTGAGCAATGTCGACTTGCCCACGTTTGGTCGACCAACAATGGCAATATAGCCACAGCGAGGTGTGCTATCACTCATTCACTTTCTCCACGCCCATGGCGATCAGGGCTTTCTGTGCGGCTTCCTGCTCGGCCAGACGCCGGCTGCTGCCGACGCCAAATGTGTGTCCGGTCAGCGGCGCCGCACGACATTCGACTCGAAAAACCCGGCAATGGGCTTCACCGCTGACGTCGATGACTTCGTATTGAGGCAGATCGATATGTTGGCCCTGCAGATACTCCTGCAGGCGCGTCTTGGGATCCTTGTTGTTGTCCACCAGGGTCAGCGATTCGATATGGCCGGTGAGCCACAACAATATGCGTTCGCGCGCCGCCTCCATGCCACTGTCGAGGTAGATGGCGCCAATAATGGCTTCGGTGGTGTCGGCGAGAATCGATTCACGGCGGAACCCGCCGCTTTTCAGTTCACCCGAGCCCAGCCGGAGGTACTCACCCAGCTCAAAGCCCTTGGCCAGTTCAGCCAGGGTGACACCCTTGACCAGGCGCGCGCGCAGGCGCGACAACTGCCCTTCCCGGGCCTGCGGGAAGCGCTCGAAAAGCGCCTCGGCAGCAACGAAGTTGAGAATCGAATCGCCGAGAAACTCCAGGCGTTCGTTATTGCGCCCACCCAGGCTACGGTGGGTCAAGGCCAGAACCAGCAGGTCCTGATCCTTGAAACTGTAGCCTATTCTTCTTTCCAGTCGGTCTAGCTTATTGCTCACTTTAGCGGTCTGACAATATGGGTTTCATCGAAATGAACCAGAAGGTCCACGGTTCGCAGCATGGGTGAACGCACCTCATACTTGATAATGACAGTATAGGTATTGGTTCCGCTGGCGGTCACGGTAATCGCCTCATCTTCCTTGATGTCGCGGATGCTGTTGATCTGCATGCCCTTGTTGATATGTGCATGCAGGTCGCGCAGCGAGTTGATCTTGATCGAGGGATCTTCGTTCACCGTGGTGACGATCTTGCGCAGGGCAAAATGATCCATATAGATCGGTACCAGTTTCATCGCGGTGATGGCAGCAAATACAAACAGCGCAATGACCGCCAACCAGCCGAAAAATGACATGCCTTTCTGAGAATGGCGCATGGGATAACCTCGTACGTCCGTTGTTGATGTTATAGGTTTTGCTGCCATATCCCTGGCAGAAGGGTCACCCCGAAAGCGTCTGGTTTCCAGACGCGTGCTAATCAATCAACCCAGCTCTTGCAAAGCTCGGCAGATTGCTCAGTTTCGGCTCGGGCCAATGCATCCATATGGCAAAGGCCTTGCCGACAATATAGTTGTCCGGGACCATGCCCCACAACTCCCTCGGCATGTCCGGTGCGGACCAGTAACGACTGTCATTGGAGTTATCACGGTTGTCGCCAATCATGAAATAGTGCCCGTCAGGCACTGTCCATTCATGCGCTGCAGGTGTCTGGGACAGGCGTTTGTAACGCGCCTCGTGGGATGCTTCGCCCAGCTCTTCCAGATAGATATCAACCGTCGCCAGGGCCTGCAACGGATGCCCGGCCGGCACTTCGTCATCGCCCACAGTGCGCAGCAGTTCACGCTCTACCGGCGTGCCATTGACGAACAGCTGCTTGTCGGCATAGCGCACAACGTCGCCTGGCAGGCCGACCACCCGCTTGATGTAGTTGATCCGCGGGTCGTTCGGATAACGGAATACCATCACGTCACCGCGCTGCGGGTCACCCACCGGGATGATCTTGGTTTCCAGCACCGGCAACCGGATACCATAGGAAAACTTATTGACCAGGATGAAGTCACCGATTTCCAGAGTCGGCTTCATCGAGCCGGATGGAATCTGGAACGGCTCGACCAGAAACGAACGCAGAATCAGTACCACAGCCAGCACCGGAAAGAAGGATTTGCCGTATTCAACCAGCAGCGGCTCCTTGTTCAGGCGCTCCAGCGTACCGGCATCGGTAACCTCGACGCCTGCTTCGTAGGCGGCCATTGCCCGCCGCCGTCTGGGTGCAAACCAGATGAAATCCAACAGTGCCAACAGACCGGTGACGGCCACGGCGATCACCAGCAACAGCGGAAAGTTGATATGCATAATCGGTCTTGCGTTACCCCTGGGGTGTATTGATGGACGGCCCGGTTGCGATGAACATTCTGGTTATTCCACTTTCAGGACGGCCAGGAAGGCTTCCTGTGGAATCTCGACGTTACCAACCTGCTTCATCCGTTTCTTACCGGCCTTCTGTTTCTCAAGCAGCTTCTTCTTCCGACTGGCATCGCCACCATAACACTTGGCGATAACGTTCTTGCGCAGCGCCTTGACCGTCGAACGCGCCACCACCTGCCCACCCACAGCGGATTGGATGGCAACATCGAACATCTGGCGAGGAATCAACTCTTTCATTTTTTCGACCAGCTGCCGACCCTTGAACGCAGCGTTGTCGCGATGCACGATCAACGCCAACGCATCGACCTTCTCGCTGTTGATCAATACATCCAGACGCACCAGATTGGCGGCCTGGAACCGATCAAACGCGTAATCCAGTGACGCATAACCCCGGCTGACCGACTTCAGACGATCGAAGAAGTCCAGCACCACCTCATTCATCGGCAGGTCATAGATCACCTGCACCTGAGTGCCGAGAAACACGAGGTCATGCTGCACGCCCCGCTTCTCGATACACAGAGTGATGACGCTGCCGAGATGGTCCTGAGGCACAAGAATGTTGGCTCGCACTATGGGCTCGCGCATTTCGTCGATCAGTGACGGGTCGGGCAGGCGTGAAGGGTTATCGACGTAGATCTTCTCGCCATCCTTCTTCACCACCTCGAATATCACGGTCGGCGCAGTGGTAATCAGGTCAAGATCATATTCGCGCTCGAGACGCTCCTGAATGATCTCCATGTGCAGCATGCCGAGGAAGCCGATACGGAAGCCGAAACCCAGGGCATCCGAGCTTTCCGGCTCGTACTGCAACGCGGCATCGTTGAGCGTGAGCTTGGACAGCGCGTCGCGGAAGTCTTCGAAATCATCGGAACTGACCGGGAACAAACCGGCATAGACCTGCGGCTGGACCTTCTTGAAGCCGGGCAGCATGTCCACATCCGGCGTGTTGGACAGTGTCAGCGTATCGCCTACCGGCGCGCCATGGATGTCCTTGATGCCGGCGATGATGAAGCCCACTTCCCCGGCCTTGAGATCACCGGTTTCGGTGTGCTTGGGATTGAAGACACCCACACTGTCGACCTGATGCAGCTTGCCGGTGGACTTGACCAGAACCTTGTCACCTTTCTTGATGCGGCCCTGTTTGACGCGCACCAACGAGACCACACCCAGATAGTTGTCGAACCAGGAGTCAATGATCAATGCCTGCAGCGGTGCTTCGATCTCACCGACCGGCGGTGGGATCACTGCAATCAGACGCTCCAGCACGTCCTCGACACCCATACCGCTCTTCGCACTGCAGGTCACCGCATCAGTGGCATCAATGCCGATCACGCTTTCAATCTCGGCCTGCACCCGTTCGGGCTCGGCCTGGGGCAGATCGATTTTGTTCAGCACCGGCATCACTTCCAGACCCTGCTCGATGGCGGTATAACAGTTGGCTACCGATTGCGCCTCAACACCCTGCGCCGCATCGACTACCAGCAAGGCACCTTCACAGGCTGCCAGCGAGCGGCTGACCTCATAATGGAAGTCCACATGGCCAGGTGTGTCGATGAAGTTGAGCTGATAGGTCTTGCCGTCCTTCGCTGTGTAATACAGGGTAACGCTATGGGCTTTGATGGTGATGCCCCGCTCGCGCTCCAGGTCCATGGAGTCCAGCACCTGGGAGGCCATCTCGCGCTCGGTCAGCCCTCCACAGATCTGGATGAAGCGGTCGGCAAGCGTCGACTTGCCGTGGTCGATATGGGCAATAATTGAGAAATTGCGGATCAGGCTCAGGTCGCTCACTACAGGGTTCTTCCAGACGTGGTTTGCCAGACATGGCGGTGACCGGGGGCTACCCCGAAAACAGCCCGCAAGTCTACCTGATTAGACTGCGCTGCGCTATCCGTGGCGGGGAGAACACGGCTAGCGCAGCGCCTGTCTCCCCGCACTGGGGCCAACTTATTCGGACAGACGGAAGGTGATATAGCTCGCACGGCCCTGGCGGATCACCCGCATGGAAATGGAGCGATCAGCGGGGAGACTGCCGGCGATCTTGGTGAAGTCCGCAGCAGATTCGATCGCACGGTTGTTCAGGTTGGTGATGACGTCGCCGGGACGCAGCCCGATCATTGCGCCGGGACCTGGCGACACTTCGCGCACTACCACGCCAGCGGGGACATCCATATTCTTCTTCTGCTCGTCGGTCAGCTCGACAACCGCTATGCCCAGACGATTGTCCGCCGCCGTCGGCGCATGCGGCGATGGCGTACCCGGACTTGCTGCCTGCGCGCCGTCTTCGGGCAAGGCGCCGATTTCCAGTTCGAGCTTCCTACGCTTACGATCACGGATGATATCCATGGTCGCCTTGCTGCCAGGACGCAAACGGCCTACCGCGTGCGGCAGATCGGATGACATGACGATGTCATTGCCATTGAGGCGAAGAATCACGTCGCCTGCTTGGAGCCCCCCCTCATCACCCGGCCCGCCCGGCATGACCTGAGCTACCAGCGCGCCCGCAGGACGCTCCAGGCCGAAGGACTCAGCAAGGTCCTTGTTGACCTCCTGGATTACCACACCCAGCCAACCACGGCGAACCGAGCCTTCGCTTTTCAGCTGCTCGACCACGTCCATGGCCACATCCACCGGAATGGCAAAGGAGAGTCCCATGAACCCGCCGGAACGAGTGAATATCTGGGAGTTGATCCCCACCACCTCACCGTCCAGATTGAACAACGGGCCGCCGGAGTTACCTGGATTGATGGCCACATCCGTCTGAATGAAGGGTACATAGCTTTCATTGGGCAGACTACGGCCCTTGGCGCTGACGATACCGGCAGTCACCGAGTACTCGAAGCCAAAGGGTGAACCGATTGCCAACACCCACTCACCGGTTTTCAATTCCGCGGACTTTCCCATGCGCACGACCGGCAGGTCAGCACCCGCTTCGACCTTCAACAGGGCCAGATCCGAGCGCGGATCTGCACCGACCAGTTCGGCTTCCAGCTCACGACGATCCGACAGACGTACGAAGATCTCGTCCGCCTCCGCGACGACATGATTATTGGTCAGGACGTACCCATCTTTGGAGACGATAAATCCCGAACCGAGCGACTGCGCCTGCCGCTGCGGTGCGGACTGGGAGCCTTCAGGGAAGCTGCGTTCGAAGAACTCCCGAAAAATCGGCGGCATACCTTCCATATCCGGCATCATCGGACCCGACGCACGACGCGTGACATTCTGCCGCGTACTGATATTGACCACCGCAGGTGAGGCCTCTTCGACCAACTCGGTGAAATCGGGCAGTTGCGCTACCGCCAACGTCTGCCAGGCCATCAACCACATGCCGACAACCCCGAGCACCCATCGCTGTACTGATGTCATATCAACAATCACTCCTTTTCTGTAAATCGCTGATGGTGTCCAAACTGACGGCCCTACCAATCACCCGCGGGGTGAACGTTGGATCCGCATCCAGACGACTGCTATGCCAGCGTATTGCAACAAAACCCAGAGCCAGGCCGAAGAAGCCTGCCAATATAATCAGAGGCTCAGTCACACCGGCAGCCTGAGCCAGCAAGGCACAGGCGAAAAGCGCCAGCAGCGGCACCATATAAACCAGGGAGGAACCGCGCAGCACTGCGTTTTCCGGAATACCGACAATGATGTCATCACCAACTCGACAGGACCGGTCATCCAACACACGGACGAATCCCTGACGGGCGCCCCCGCCCAAACGTTGCAGAAGCGACTGACCGCATCCGGCCCGAGCCTGGCAGCTGCTACAGGCGCTGCGCCGGATGGTTTCCACCCAGACTGCGCCCGGCTCCACGCTCAATACTCGCCCCTGCTCTTCAATCATCGCTGCGCTCCAGCAATCGACTCGCTGAGCGAGTCGACAATACGCTCGGCAGTAATGGGCGGAATCTCACCGACCACAGTCGCCAGATAGAGGTTGTCCGCGGCCACCAGGCGCCGGCTGACCGCCACGGTCGGCCCCAACTGGGCGCGCAGGTCTTCCGCCAGACTATCCTTGCCAAGCGGCTCGACGAACAGCGTAAAACGTGCCAGACCATCGGTGTAGATCTGCGCGGTAAAGCGTGAATCGGTATCTTTCAAGCTCTGCACTTGCTGGTGCCCCAGCACAAATCCCGGGGGCAGCCATGCCGGCTCCCAGTAGTTGGCCAGTTCGGCCGATGTATCTTCGACAGCATCCACTTGCAGACAGGAGGTGGTGGGCACAAGGTCTTCATGTACCGGATCGTCAAAACTGATCGCGGCGAACTGGAACCGCTCGAGCAGCTCACGTCGTTCATCCACCAACAACGACTTGAGCATCAACCCGGTTTCATTATCCAGATACAACTCGTAGGCATAACGGAATGCATCGCGGGGCTGCAGAGAGATGACCGTCACCGGTCGCGAAGCGATACGCGTATTACCCAATACACGCAATCCATACCAGTCAGCCAGTCGCGCCGGATCGGTATTCAATTCGGGGATGCCTTGATGGACCTTGCCCTGTGAGATAGTGGTGGCACAGACCAACTGGCCATCGTGCCGCACCCATTCCTGATGCCGTCCTGCAGTTTGCAGCAGGCGTTCCCGGACCCCGTCGCTTCCCGCTTTGCGCCAGATATTGTGAGTAGTGAAGACACCGGAGCGTTCATACACATAGGCGCCGTAATAGCTCTGTTCACGGGCAGCCTGCGCCATACGCTCCAGCCAGAGGGTGCTTTCTTCAGCCGATAGGCTGGGAGCAAGCAACAGGGCAGCCAATCCCGACCACCCCAATACGTGTTTCAATCGCACTAATTATTTTCCAGGCTCGCTGCGCGGGCGTAGGGGACCAGTTGCGGAGCAGCCTGCGCACTACTTTCCGCATGTCGACGCAGATAGTTGCCAATCCGCTGTTCCTGCCAGGCAGAGGGACCGCTCGGCTGGGTCTGCTCGGTTTGATCGGACAACGAAGAGAAGCCGGCCAGAACAGCCCCCGCGCGCGCCTGACCTGACACCATCGCCGGCGTGCCCGCAGCCGGCGCAGTGCGCTCGACGGCAGCCATGGTATTGCTGCTGTCGGGCATTGCCTCCTGGTTAACCATACGCACGCCGACCAGCACTGCCAGTGTGACGGTAGCGGCAACGGCCACCCGCCCCAACTGCAGCTTCCAACGTGCAGAATTGACCGACGGCGCTATCGCCGGAGTCGGCTCATCAGCCAGTGCTGCGGCAATGCCTGCCGACAGGTCAACACCTGTCTGCCAAGGTTCATTGTGCATGACGGACCGCGCATGCTGGTAACGTTCCCATGTACGGCGGACCTCTGGAGCCTGTTCACCGGCATGCAGGACTCGGCGCAGTTCCAATTGCTCTGCCTCGTCGTCCATGAGCGCGGAGAGAGTCTCCCGCAAGGATTCGCTTCTCATTGCACTACCTCTACTATATAGGCCCCGCTGGGGCGTCACCGTTTCCCTGACTTCACGCTTCAAGCAGTGGCGTCAGAGCTTTGTCGATGGCCTCCCGTGCTCGGAAAATCCTTGATCGCACAGTACCCACCGGGCATTCCATCACATTGGCAATATCTTCATAGCTGAGACCCTCGAATTCACGCAAAGTCAGAGCCATTCGCAAATCTTCGGGCAGCAACTGCAGGGTTCTATTAACCACCTGCTCAATCTCATCCCGCAGCAGTTCACGCTCGGGTGAATGAATATCCTTGAGAGCACTGTCGCCGTCGTAGTATTCGGCATCCTCGGCAGCGATATCCGAATCCGGCGGACGTCGCCCTCTGGCTACCAGATAGTTCTTGGCCGTATTGATCGCGATCCGATACAGCCAGGTATAAAAGGCACTATCCCCCCGGAAGTTGGCCAATGCACGATAAGCCTTGATGAACGCCTCCTGGGCGACATCCTGGGCCTCGTGGGAGTCATGCACAAAACGCGTGACCAGAGCCAGAATCTTGTGCTGATACTTGAGCACCAGCAGGTCGAAGGCGCGCTTATCTCCCTGCTGCACCCGTTCGACCAGCTGTTGGTCGGTTTGTTCAGTCATGATGCGGTACCACCGCACTGACTTGTTCTATTGCGATAGACCCGCGATGTAACCAAAAGTTCTCCCCTCACTCAGGTTCAGATCTAAGAGCCTGCACTGGAAAAAAAGTTCCGCGACAGGATGGCGATATGATGATATTTGGGTATTTCACGACGCGGCGCGGCGGTTTTCTGTGGCAGTATTGTGAATCAGTTACCTTATATATACTACCCCCGGCTCCACGACCAAGAGACCTTCATGACCCGACAACAGCAATACGATGTACTGGTAATCGGCAGCGGTGCAGCAGGTTTGACGCTGGCTTTGAATCTGGCAGATAACCTGCGTATTGCGGTGATCAGCAAAGGGCAGTTGTCGGAAGGATCGACCTTCTGGGCCCAGGGGGGCGTGGCTGCGGTACTGGATGATGCAGACACTGTGGATGCACACGTTCAGGACACCCTGATCGCCGGCAGCGGGCTTTGTCATGAGGATGCCGTTCGGCAGATTGTCGGCGACAGCCGAGATGCCATCGGCTGGCTGGTGGACCAGGGCGTGCCTTTTACCCGCGGGCGCCGGGAAGATGGCAGCGAGACCGATGACTTCCATCTCACTCGCGAGGGCGGCCACAGCCATAGACGCATCATTCATGCGGCTGATGCCACCGGCGCAGCGATTTTCAACACACTGTTGCAGCAAGCTCAGGCCCACGACAATATCGAGCTGCTGGAAAACCGCGTTGCCGTCGACCTGATCACCAGTACCAAACTGGGCCATGAGCACAATCGCTGCCTGGGCGCCTACATTCTCAATCGCAGTACCGGGCATGTAGAGACGTTCGGCGCCCGCTTCACCGTGCTCGCCACCGGTGGCGCAAGCAAGGTCTATCTGTACACCAGCAACCCAGACGGCGCCTCGGGCGACGGCATCGCCATGGCCTGGCGGGCCGGATGCCGGGTGGCGAACCTGGAGTTCAACCAGTTTCACCCCACCTGTCTTTATCACCCGAGAGCCAAGAGCTTTCTGATCACCGAGGCCCTGCGCGGCGAAGGTGCCGAACTCAAACTGGCGGACGGCAGCCGCTTCATGCCGCGCTTTGATGAGCGCGCCGAACTGGCCCCCCGCGACATAGTCGCACGCGCCATCGACCATGAAATGAAGCGACTGGGTCTGGACTGCGTCTACCTGGACATCAGCCACAAACCCGCCGAGTTCATCCGCGAACACTTCCCCACCGTATATGAGCGCTGCCTGAGTTTTGGCATCGACATCACCCGTGAGCCCATCCCGGTGGTGCCGGCAGCACATTACACCTGTGGCGGGGTGATGGTGGACAAAACCGGCATGACCGACGTGGAGGGACTCTATGCCATCGGCGAAACCAGCTTTACCGGTCTGCATGGCGCCAATCGGATGGCCAGCAACTCGTTGCTGGAGTGCATCGTCTATGGCCGGGCGGCCAGCCAGGACATCCTGCAGAAGCTCGCCGACTCCGAGCTGCCGGACGAACTGCCACACTGGGATGAAAGCCAGGTGACCGATTCGGACGAGGATGTGATCATCTCGCACAACTGGGAAGAGTTGCGCCGTTTCATGTGGGACTATGTCGGCATAGTGCGCACCACCAAACGTCTGCAACGAGCCAAGCATCGGGTAGATATGTTGCGCGCCGAAATTCACGAGTTCTACAGCAACTACACCATATCCCGTGATCTGCTGGAATTGCGCAACCTGGCATTGGTCGCTGACTTGATCATTCGCTCGGCCATGCTGCGTCAGGAAAGCCGCGGCCTGCATTACACCCTGGACTATCCGAACCTGCTGGCCGAGGCCCGGGATACTATTCTGCAGCCACCCAGCGCTGACGACTGAAGCGCAGCCGCAACCGCAGCCGCCGCAATGCATCTTCCGCCGCGGCGTCCGCCGGCAGAATCACCGAAATCGGCAATAGCCGCCCCGGTTCGCGCAGGCGCACCACCGTCAGCAGAGCGCTGACGTAAGTATCCGCCAGAAGCCGCACCCCCATTTCCGTACCGTCACGGCGCAATATGTGCCAGCCGTGACTGTCAAACCGCAGCCCCGTGACAGAGTGCGCATGGCGCAAGCTCACCTGCCGCGGCCAGATCCAGAAGCAGTACATCAATAAAAGCAGGGCACACAGCGACGCCGGCAATATCGGCAGCGCACTGCGGTACAAGGCCATGCAGCCAAGCATGGTCATGATAATGAGCAGGCCGCCCAGCCAGCGTGAAGGCTGGCGTTTGAGCAGCAATGAGTCAGCTGGGTTGGACACGATCCAGTATCATCCTCACAATGCGTTTGAGATCCGGGTCTTCCGGCTCGCCGCGCTGCATAAACCAGACGAACATGTCCTGGTCCTCACACTCGAGCAACTGCCGGTAGCGCGTTTGATCCTCTTCATCCAGCGATGAATAAGCCTCTTCCAGAAAGGGTAGCAGCAGAACATCCAGCTCGAGCATGCCGCGCCGGCTATGCCAGTACAATCGCTTTTTTTCCACTTCCGCCGTCATTACCATCTCCAGTCAGTTGAAACACCTTCATTGGCCGCATTATAGCCTCTGGAGCAACTGAGAGCACTGACAAGCCACACGCTGCGCCCTATCATGGGCACAATAGATCCACCTCGATCCGAACCAATTGGAGTCAGCCAGATCATGCAAGAGATCAGAGAACTGTCCGCGCTGTTTCCGCAACAGCCACCGGCGTCCAGCTCAGCCACTGCATTGGCACTGCTGGAGCGTGAGCGGATTCTTGAAATTGAAGGTAGCGATGCGACACGTTTCCTGCAGGGTCAGCTCAGCTGCGATGTAGCCACCCTGCCCTCAGGCGGCAACACTCTGGGCAGCCGTTGCAATCCCAAGGGGCGAATGCAGTCCAGCTTCCGCCTGCTGAAACTATCGGAAGAGCGATATCTGCTGGCCATGGATGCCGAGCTGCTGGAGCTGCAACAGTCGGATCTGGCCAAGTATGCCGCCTTCTTCAAGGTACAGCTCAGCGACAGTACCGATCAATGGGTTAGGTTGGGGCTCTGGGGCAGCCATATAGAGGAAGCGCTTGCAGCCGCCAGCCTCAGCCGCGAAGCAAGTACGCCGGACGCCGGCCAGGTGATCGATCTCGACGACACCACAGTGGAACTCTGGCTGCCGGCCAGTCGGGCTCAGGAACTAGCCACCACCCTTGCCCAACACGCCGAGCCGGTCGCTTTCAACGCCTGGCAACTACAGCAGATACGCCTGGGCATCGGCCAGGTACACAGCCAGACACGGGAAAGCTTCATACCGCAAATGCTCAACCTGCAGCAGCTGGGCGGTGTCAGCTTTCAGAAAGGCTGTTATACCGGGCAGGAAATTGTCGCGCGGATGCAATATCTGGGCAAGCTCAAGCGGCGCATGTATCGCCTGACCCGCGCCGGTGTTGAATTGCCCGCGCCGGGAACGCCCATCCTGAACAGCGCCAACGACCAGGCCGTAGGTGAAGTCGTGGTTGCAGCCAGCGCCGAAGATCGTATGGAACTGCTTGCCGTTCTACAGAATGAGGCGGCACAATTACCTACACTGCATATAGGCGATAGCACCAGGCCACTACAATTGGCTACACTGCCCTACGAAGACCAAATGGCTGCTGACGCAGCTGGCGAATAATCAAGGGAAAATAATCAAGGAAGGATGTCATGACTGATCTGGCCCTGCGTGTTCAGGAAGAATTGATTCAGGCGATCGACAAAGACCAGCTGGTGCTGCCCACGCTGCCCGAAGTCGCTCTGCGCATTCGCGAAGCCGCCGAAAACCCGAATGTCAGCATCAGCGAACTGGTAAAAGAAATCAGCGCCGACGCAGCGCTGAGCGCGCGCCTGATCAAGGTGGTAAATAGCCCGCTGCTGCGATCGCGCCAGGAAATCACCGATCTGAACATGGCCGTCAACCGCATGGGCGTGGTTTATACCGCCAACCTGGCGACCGGCCTGGCCATGGCGCAGCTGTTTCAGGCGACTACCGATGTCATTGACCACAAGATGCGCGAGGTCTGGGCTCGCAGCACCGAGGTAGCAGGTATCAGCCATGTATTGTGCAAACATTACACCAGACTGAAATCCGACCAGGCGATGCTCGCTGGCCTGGTACATCAGATCGGCGTATTACCGATTCTCAGCCATGCAGAAGACAACAGCCAGTTGCTGAGCGATCCCATCAGCCTGGAACAGGTCATCGAGCGGATACATCCCATCCTCGGCGATCGGATCCTCGCTGCCTGGGATTTTCCCCAACCGTTACGCCATGTACCCAGCCAGCATCTGGAGTTCAACCGTAACCCGAGCACGGTCGATTATGCTGACATCGTCCAGGTTGCCATGTTGCAAAGCCTGGAAGGCAGCGACCATCCGCTTGCGCAGAGGGACTGGACGGATATCTCTTCCTTCAATCGGCTTGGCCTGAACCCTGCCGACGATCAGGATGAAGAAGACCTCTCCGCAGAAATGGAAGCCGCCATGCTGTTGCTGGGCTGAGGTAGAATCGAACGCTCGACCACCCGCAGCGCAAGGAGATATCATGCACAACACCTCCCCTTTCCTGACCCGTCTCGGCATCCAGTTGCCCATTATTCTGGCACCGATGGCCGGCGTCGCCACGCCGGAGCTGGCCGCAGCGGTCTCCAATGCCGGCGGGCTTGGCTCGCTGGGTATCGGGCCGAGTACGGTGGAGCAGGCCCGGCAGATGATCGAGCAGACCCGCGCGCTGACCGACAAGCCGTTCAATATCAACCTGTTCTGTCATGCGCCAGCCCAGCCTGATGCAGCCCGTGAGGCACGCTGGTTGCAGCACCTGGCGCCGCTGTTCGATGAAATCGGCATGCCGCCGCCCAGCAGCATCAAGGCCGGTTATCAAAGCGCCGTCGAAAACGATCAGCTATTCGACATGCTGTTGGAACTACGCCCCGCCGTGGTCAGCTTTCATTTCGGCCTGCCCGCTGCGGAGCGCATTCAAGCGCTGCAGGAGGCAGGGATCTGTCTGTTGGCCACCGCCACCAATCTCGAGGAAGCCAGACTGATCGAACAGGCCGGCATCGATGGCATCGTCGCTCAGGGTATTGAAGCCGGCGGACATCGGGGCGTGTTTGACCCGGCAGCAGATGACGAACAACTGAGCACTGCAGTGCTGGTTCGGTTGCTGGTACAGCACACCAGCCTGCCAGTGATCGGCGCCGGCGGCATCATGGATGGTCAGGGCATTCGCGCCATGCTGGATCTGGGAGCAGCCGCCGTGCAACTGGGTACTGCCTTCATCCTGTGCCCCGAATCATCGGCCAATTCCGCCTATCGCCAGGCTTTACAAAGCGAGCGAGCCGCCACCACGCGGTTGACCGCCAGCCTGTCGGGTCGTCCCGCACGCGGTATGCTCAATCGCATCATCAGTCATGGAGATGCGGCTGGCAGCCCACCGCCAGCCGGTTACCCGATCGCCTATGATGCTGCCAAGCAACTGAACGCCGCCGCCAGCCAGCAGGGCAACCATGATTTTGCCGCGCAATGGGCCGGCCAGGGCGCGCCCCTGGCCCGAGAGCTACCGGCGGCCGAACTGGTACAACGGTTGGCAGAGGAATGGCGCGGCGCCTGAACAACGCTGCTCAGCGGTTGGTCCACTGCGGCGGGCGTTTCTGCAGAAAAGCATCAACCCCTTCGCGGGTGTCCTCGAGATCGAACAGGTCGACGAAGCGCTCGCGTTCAGCCGCCAGCAAGGTATTCATCGGCTGACTCCGGGCGCCCTGGATCAATTGTTTGCAGGCCTTGACCGCCTGCGGACTCTGTCGACTCACCTGGGCCGCCAGCCGCAGCGCGGTGGCCAGCGCCTGCCCCTCTTCGACCACCTCCTCGACCAGCCCGATACGCTCGGCCTTGACCCCATCGACCCGTTCGCCGCAGAGGATCATGCGCTTGGCCCAGCCCTCGCCTACCAGCCAGGCCAACGCCTGGGTGCCGCCCGCGCAAGGCAACAAACCGACGCCGGCTTCCGGCAACCCCAGCTGCACCTGACGTTCGGCAATACGGATATCACAGGCCAGGGCACATTCCAGACCGCCACCCATGGCGTAGCCATTCAAGGCCGCGATGGTCACACCGGAAAAATCCCGCAGCGCCTCGAATGCGTGACCGAACAACCGCGCCACCAAACGCGCATGGGCCTTGTCGCCCTCGGCGAACATTTTCAGATCGGCGCCGGCGGAAAAGAAACGATCGCCACGGCCGATGATCACCAGTGCATAGATATCCGGATCATCGCTGAGATGCCCGATCAGCTCATACAAGCCGTGCAGGGTGTCGGTGTCCCAGGTGTTGGCTGGCGGGTTGTCGATAGTCAACAGGGCGGTATGCCCGGCCTTCTGCACCACCAGTTTGTCAGTGCGCGGAACCAGCGCGGTATAGGGCTGCAGGGCGTGTTCCATGGCGAGCTCCTTAACAAGAACGGAGCTCACATCATTGAACATCCCGCCGAAGGCTTCAACCCGACCGGCATTCGCCTCTGGAGTTCATTCCTTCGGCAATGCAGGAAGGCGCCAGTCGATGGGCTCGCGCCCCTGTTCAAGCAGATAGGCATTGGCCGCAGAAAAGTGCCCGCAGCCGATAAAACCGCGGTGCGCCGACAGCGGCGAGGGATGCACGCTCTTGAGTACCAGATGCCGTGAACTGTCGATCTGCGCGCCTTTCTTCTGCGCATAATTGCCCCAGAGCATGAATATCAGATGCTCGCACCGGGTATTGAGAATATCGATGACCCGCGAGGTGAAACGCTCCCAGCCCCGGTTGGCATGCCCACCGGCCTGCCCCTGGGGCACAGTGAGTACCGCGTTGAGCAGCAGCACGCCCTGTTCGGCCCAGTACCGCAGATCACCGTGAGCCGGTATCGGATACTTCAGATCGCGCTGAATTTCCTTGAAGATATTCTGCAGCGAGGGCGGTGTGCGCACACCCGGCTGCACGGAAAAGCTCAGCCCATGTGCTTGCCCCGGTCCGTGATAGGGATCCTGGCCAATAATAACCACCTTGATCTTGTTCAGCGGGGTCGTGTTCAACGCATTGAAAATCAGCGGCCCAGGCGGGTAGATCACCTTGTCGACAGCTTTCTCGGCCAGCAGAAAGTCACGCAATTGCTGCATGTAAGGCTGATCCAGCTCATCACCCAGCGCCTGCTCCCAGTCACCGGTCAACCGCCCCGATAGATCACCCCTGCTCATTGGGCAACCGGGACGGTCTGCTCATTACAGCGCACCACGCGCTGACGCTCATCCACCAGCAAACCGGAAAGCCCGTTATGTCGGGTATTGTGCAGAATCAGCACACCATCGACACACTCCGCCACATGGTTCGGCGTCTTGCTGCGCAGCTGGCCCGCCTCTTCCGACCCCACGGTTACCAGACTGAATTCAGCCACCAGCAAGCCTTCTTCTTCGTTGGCAAAATTCAGATAGCCGTAGAAATGCAGCATACCCATGGTCAGGAACAAGGTTCCCAGGGCGGTCAGGATATAAGGCAGCTTGTTAACTTCCCGCTTCTCGCTCATGCAAAACTCCAGTCAGAGAATATTCGCGTAATCAGCTTCGATACGATCGAGGCTGAGATTGCTCAGAAAACCCGAAAAACACATCCAGGCACTCAGCGCGTTCAAATCAGCAAAGGGCTCTGGCAGGTAACGCGGCGGCACGACCAGACCCTCTTCCACCAGCTGACCAAGGGTACGCATGTCTTCCAGCGTGGTCTTGCCGCAGAACAGCAAGGGGATCTGCTGCAGCTTGCCTTTGCGTACCGCCAGCTGGATATAGTTGTAGGTCAGAATGAAGCCCTTGAGATAGGCCAGGTCCTTGGTAAATGGCAGACCATAGCTGCTGGAGCCGCGGAATACCCGGCTGGCATTATTGTAACTGTCTTCATCGCTATAGCCTTCGCCACGATAGAAGCCAAACACATCCAGAAAATCGCCACCGGATTCAGCCAGCTGAATCGCCCGGGTACGATTGGTCAGCTTGCGCAGACGCGAGGGATAGGAGGCGAAGGTGATGATTTCCATCAGAATCGCCAGCCCTTCCTGGGTTACCGTAGACGACGGCGGGCCTTTGGCCAGGAAGGTACAGATCGGCTGATGCTGACCGTTGAGACTGGTCGCCACATGCACCATGCCTTCATGCACCGCGAGTATCTTCAGGTCGCGCTGGTTGAACATGGCGTCACTGCGGATCTTGATGTAATCGGCGCCGGCGGCGGCATCGGCGACAATGCCATCAGACTCGAAAACACGCACCGTCTGATCATCCGGAAACGCCTGGTCCATGCGCTCCTGCAAAATAGCTACGGCGTCGGGGGCAGCAATGGTCTTCGGCTCGCGCCCCAGATCATTGCCGATATTGCTCAGCGATTCGCTGAGCGTGATGCCCAGGTCGGTGATGGTCGGGTCGCCGGCATGGAAGGCGTCGGAGGCGGACCCGTACAACTCCTGCGAGATCCTGCCCATCTCCGGCGTACCGCGCCCCTCGAGCATGCGGATGACCATGCGATACTCGCGGCACATCCGGCGCATGATCTGACCGACCGGATTGAAGGTGCCGAGCTGCCGAGTGATATCCCGCTCGATGTCCTGAAACACCTGCAGACGCTCGGCCGGGTCAAAGGACAGAGGGCGACGCTTGTAATAATCCGGACCGACATCCGGAAGCTTGCTGCAGCCATCCCGGAAAAACTGATCACGGATATTGTCATCCCACTTGATGGCGTCCAGCACCCGAATCGGCGCCTGCGCATCAACAATGCGGTCGGACAGGCTGCGGATCACCAGTTGGTACTGCTCGCTCTGCTTTACCGCCATGATGGTGCTCCCTCTTGTTCCCGCTGCTCGTTGCCGTGCAGGGAAACCTTGATCTGGCTGATTTGTGAGGTGGCCGGGTCAGGTACCGCTGGGGCCGGACACGCATGAATACATCCCTGTAGCTCGCGGTTGCCATCCCTGGCAACCGACGGTCCGACCCCAGCGGTACCTGACCCGGCTCGTAAGCCTCAGTGTGGATCAATGTTTCCAGCTAGCGCTTTATTGGGACCAAATCACAGGCATCCGAAAAAGCCAGCCTCTCCACATCAAACCATCCGGAAAGCGGATCACTGCACAATCTATACAAGCGGGGTCGGGGGTGGCCTATGTTGGACCGTCGGTTGCCAGGGATGGCAACCGCGAGCTACATGGACGTACTTGTGCGTGTCCGACATAGGCCACCCCCGACCTCGCCACCCACACCAGACCACCTAATCCGCTTTCCTTACACAGAACCACTCAGATGCTCCACGAAGAATGGGCAGGTGGTTCTGATCCTTAAACCTCAGGCCGCATATGCGGGAATAGAATCACATCGCGAATCGATGGTGAATCGGTCAGCAGCATCACCAGACGGTCAATACCGATACCTTCACCAGCGGTGGGCGGCATGCCGTATTCCAGGGCGCGGACGAAGTCGGCATCGAAATGCATGGCCTCATCATCACCAGCATCCTTGTCAGCAACCTGAGCATGGAAACGCTCAGCCTGGTCTTCCGCGTCATTCAGCTCGGAATAGGCGTTGGCAATCTCGCGGCCACCGATGAACAGCTCGAAACGGTCGGTCACGTTCGGATCTTCATCGTTGCGACGCGCCAGCGGCGACACCTCGAAGGGATAGCGAGTAATGAAGGTCGGCTGCTCCAGAAGGTGCTCGACCAACTCCTCGAAGATCATCACCTGCAGCTTGCCCAGGCCTTCATGACCGAGCAGTTTGGCACCGGCTTTTTTCGCGATGGCGCGGGCTTTTTCCACATCCTGCAGATCTTCGGCAGTGATATCCGGGCTGTACTTCAGAATCGAATCGAACAACGACAGTCGGATAAAGGGCTCGCCGAAATGGAAGACCTTGTCACCGTAGGGCACATCACTGCTGCCGAGCACCGCCACGGCCAGCTCGCGGAACAGCTCCTCGGTCAGGTCCATATTGTCTTCGTAGTCAGCATAGGCCTGGTAGAACTCGAGCATGGTGAACTCGGGGTTGTGCCGGGTCGAAACGCCTTCGTTACGGAAGTTGCGGTTGATCTCGAAAACCTTCTCGAAACCGCCCACCACCAGCCGCTTGAGGTACAGCTCAGGCGCAATCCGCAGGAACATCGGCAGATCCAGCGCATTGTGATGAGTCTCGAAGGGTTTGGCCGCAGCGCCACCGGGGATGGTCTGCAGCATGGGGGTTTCCACTTCAAGGAAATCACGCTCAGCCAAAAACTTGCGAATATGCGCAATGACCTTGGAGCGCACCAGGAAGGTATCCCGGGTCTCTTCGTTGACCATCAGATCAACGTAGCGCTGACGATAGCGCTGCTCGGTATCGGTCAGACCGTGGTGCTTGTCGGGCAAAGGGCGCAGTGACTTGGTCAGCAGTTTGACTGCCGTCATGTGCACGTACAGATCACCCTTGCCGGAGCGCGCCAGCGTGCCTTCGGCAGCGATGATATCGCCCATATCCCAGGTCTTGATCTCAGCCAGTGACTCCGCCGGCAGACCCTTGCGATCGACATACACCTGAATTCGCCCGCTCATATCCTGAAGCACCATGAACGCACCGCGGTTGAGCATGATGCGCCCCGCCACCTTGACCGGGATAGCGGCTTCGGCCAGCGCTTCCTTGCTGCTGTCGGCATACTTTTTCTGCAAATCGCCCGCCAGACTGTCGCGGCGGAAATCGTTCGGGAAAACCTTGCCCTTGGCACGCTCTGTCGCAAGTTTTTCCTTGCGCAGGGCGATCAGGCTGTTCTCTTCCTCTTGCAGTGCATGCTCATTCAGCGGTTGTTCGCTCATTTCAATGTCCTGGATAAATCAATTCGATAGTCGTGCCGCCTTGGCGGTTGGTCCAGGGGCTGAATTACAGCCCCTGCTTCAGACTGGCTTCAAGAAAGTCGTTGATGTCGCCATCCAACACCCCATCGCAGTCACTTTCCTCGATGCCGGTGCGCAGATCCTTGATCCGCGATTGGTCGAGTACATAGGAGCGGATCTGGTGGCCCCAGCCGATGTCGGACTTGCTGTCTTCCTGGGCTTGAGATGCTGCCGAACGCTTCTGCATTTCCAGCTCGTACAACTTGGCCCGCAACATTTTCATCGCGGTGTCCTTGTTGGCGTGCTGAGAACGTTCGTTCTGGCAACTGACCACTGTGTTGGTCGGCATGTGGGTAATACGTACTGCCGAGTCGGTGGTGTTGACGTGCTGACCACCGGCACCGGACGACCGGTAGGTATCGATGCGCAGATCAGATGGGTTGATCTCGATCTCGATGTTGTCGTCAATTTCCGGCGACACAAATACCGCGGTGAATGAGGTATGGCGACGGTTGCCGGAATCATAGGGGCTCTTGCGCACCAACCGGTGCACACCGATTTCGGTACGCAGCCAACCGTAGGCGTAGGCGCCCTTGATGTGCAGAGTCGCGCCCTTGATGCCAGCGACTTCGCCCGCGGTCAGCTCCATGATGGTGGCTTCGAAACCGTTCTGATCAGCCCAGCGCAGATACATGCGCAGCAACATGTTCGCCCAATCCTGAGCTTCGGTACCGCCGGAGCCAGACTGGATGTCCAGGTAGGCGTTGTTCTCATCCATCTCACCGCTGAACATGCGGCGGAATTCCAGCGCTTCGAGACGCGTCTGCAGCTGTGCCAGTTCGCTGACCACATCGGCGACAGCGCTTTCGTCATCTTCCTCGACCGCCATATCCAACAGCTCTGTGGCATCACCCAGGCCGGTATGCATGTCATCCAGGGTTTCCACAATCTGTGCCAGCGAGGCACGCTCGCGGCCCAGATTCTGCGCGCGCTCGGGCTCGTTCCAGACGCTCGGGTCTTCCAGCTCGCGTTCTACTTCGGTGAGACGTTCACGTTTTTGATCGTAGTCAAAGATACCCCCTGATGGTCTCGGAGCGGCCACGCAGGTCTTTGATGGTGTTCAGAATCGGATTGATTTCCATGGTGACAAATCCCGTCAGGAAAAAGGGGGCATTGTAGCGGAAATCGTGGCTCCCGTGCAGTGACTGCGTCGCGAATGGAAGCAGCACAACCATTGTCCCGACCACCGGCTTGAGGGGAACAGCTTTTGCTCAGCAGGCCTGCAGATGCCTGACCAACAATTGCAGACTTTGCCGGCCACGGTATTCGTTGATATCCAGGCTGTAGGCCAGACGCACCTGCCGAATGCTCGGGTTCGGCCAGACCTGCGGATCGATGTTGAAGGCGATGGCGTCCAGCACCTCACTCCCCCCGTGGGGCTGCAACACCATCTTCAGGTGCTTCTCGCCGACCAGACGCTGCTGGATCAGGTTGAATTCACCGTGGAATCCCGGTTCAGGGAAATGCTGACCCCAGGGGCCCGCTTCGCGCAGATGCGCGGCCATCTGCAGATTGAATTCATCCATGGCAAGCTCACCATCGGACAGCAGGCGTCCGGTCAAATCCTCGGCGGTCAGCTGGCGGCGCACTTCACGATCAAAAGCTGCACGAAAATCCTCGAAATGCGTGGCCGGCAACGACAATCCTGCCGCCATGGCGTGCCCACCGAACTTGCTGATCAAACCCGGATTGCCCGCCGCCACCGCATCCAGCGCATCGCGGATATGCAGACCACTGACCGATCTGGCGGAGCCCTTGACCTCACCGTTTCCGGCATCAGCAAATGCAATCACCGGACGGTGATAGCGATCCTTGAGCCGCGAGGCAAGAATACCGATCACGCCCTGATGCCATTCTGCATCGAACAGGCAAAGACCGAACGGCATGTCAGCTTCCTGCAGATCCGCCGCATCGAGCATCGCCAGTGCCTGCTTCTGCATATCCTGTTCGATACTCTTGCGATCACGATTGAGGCTGTCCAGCTCCTGGGCCATATCCCGCGCCAGCTGCTCATCGTTGGTCATCAGGCACTCGATACCCAGGCTGATGTCATCCAGCCGTCCGGCCGCATTCAGCCGTGGCCCGACGATGAATCCCAGATCGGTGGAGACCAGACGTTCTGCGGGGCGCCGGGCAACCTCCAGCAACGCCTGAATGCCCGGTCGACAACGGCCGGCACGGATACGCGCCAGACCCTGATGCACCAGGATGCGGTTATTGGCATCCAGCGGCACTACATCGGCCACGGTGCCCAGAGCAACAAGGTCCAGCAGTTCGGCCAGATTCGGTTCCGGGCGCTGCGGATTGAACCAGCTGCTTGCACGCAGTTCGGCGCGCAGCGCCATCAGGACATAGAAGATCACCCCGACGCCGGCAATCGCCTTGCTGGGGAACGCGCAGCCGGGCTGACTGGGGTTGACGATGGCATCGGCAGCCGGCAATTGTTCCGCAGGCAGGTGATGGTCGGTGACCACCACCTTGAGCCCCGCCGCCTTGGCAGCCGCCACACCGTCGATACTGGAAATGCCGTTATCCACGGTAACCAGTACATCCGGCTGACTCTCCAGGGCCACGGCGACAATTTCCGGCGTCAGGCCGTAGCCGTATTCGAACCGGTTGGGCACCAGATAGTCGACTCGGGCAGCGCCGAGGGCACGTAAGCCGAGCACGGCGACGCTGCTGGCGGTGGCGCCATCACAGTCGAAGTCACCGACCACCAGAATGGATTGGCGCTGCTCCAGCGCCTCGCGCAGTACCGCCACCGCCTGCTCCATGCCCTTGAACAGCTTCCAGGGCAACAACGCCTTCAGACTCTTGTCCAGCTCGCCGGCCGAACGCACCCCGCGTGCGGCATACAGACGGGTCAACAGAGGCGGCAGATCACCCAGATAAGGCAACTCGGCAGGAACCAGTCGGGATTCGATACGCATGACTGTCAGCGCTCCCCCATCAACCACTCCAGCACGAACTCGTGCTGAGTATCAGCGTCACTGACGTAGAGCACGCCATCGGAGATCATCACGCTCCACTCGATGGTCCGGCCCAGCTCGCCGGCCAACGCATCCAGCGGCTCCTGAGCAAGTACAGCAATATTCACATTCTTCAGACTGGCCACGGCCGGGACTATCTTGCTTGCCCACACTCGCGTGCTGCCGTAGGCCAGCAGTGATACCCGCTCGGCACGCCGCGAGCACCAGGTCAGGCGATCCGCGTCCGGCTGCCCGACCTCGATCCAGTGCTCGACCCTGTCATCCAGGCTCTTGTGCCACAATGCCGGCTCATCCACTTCCGACAAGCCACGTCCGAACGCCAACCGTTCCTGATACCAGAGGGCATAGGCAAGGATGCGCGAGGCCAGCCGCTGACCGGTCTCCGAGGGGTGCCGAGCCACCGTGATACGCAGATCTTCATAGACGTTGCGGTCGGTGTCGGTGATATTGAGGTGGACTTTGCAGGGGATGGACTGGAGCGCCATGGGGCCGGGTATTCCTGAATCTGAGGGGCCGGCAGTGTAGCGCAAATCGCTTGCCGACGCTCATCGTCACTGCCCTGGCGACCGAACGGACCCCACCCGCAAGCGAAGCCCGATCTTGATATGACCCCGGCAATAGCGCCGGGGCACAGCATGATTATGCTGTCAGCTCCTCCAACGGCCCAAAGAACTCATACCGTTGATTTTCCGCCGGGATACCCAGTTCGTTCAGCATCTTCTGGCAGTTCTGCATGAAGGCCTTGGGACCGAGGAAATAGACATCCACATCTGCACTGTCGGGCAACATCGCGCTGAGTTTCTGCTGGTCGAAGAAACCGGTGCCATGGGCCTGGTCATCCTCCAGCGGATCACTGTAGACATAGCTGATCTTCAGGTTGTCATGTTGCTGCGCGAGCGCGTCGACATGGGCGCGGAAGGCATGGGTACGACTGTTCAGAGCGCCATGCAGAAAGTGCACCTGACGACCGCTTTCCAGCGCCGGCTGCAGCATACTGATGGCCGGAGTGATACCCACACCACCGGTCAGCAACACCAATGGTCGCTGCTGCTGGTTGAGCACGAAACTGCCGCTGGGCGCCGTCAGATTCAGCTCATCACCGACCTGTACCTGGTCGTGGAGAAAGTTGGAAACCTCCCCTTCTGCTTCGCGTTTGACGCTGATCCGGTAATGACCAAGACCGGGACGGTCGGACAGCGAGTAGTTGCGGCGCAGGCTTCTGCCATTGATATCCACCACAACGCAGGTGAACTGGCCGGGCATGAATTCAGCCAGCGTACCGCCGTCGCTGGGCACCAGGTAGAAGGAGGTGATGACCTCACTCTCGACTTCCTTGCGCTGGACAACAAAACGCCGCTCACCGCGCCAGCCACCGGTTTTCTGCTCGTTCTGCCGGTAACGTTCTTCTTCGGCGCCTATCAGGATATCGGCCAACTGACCGTAGGCCTCGCCCCAGGCACCCAGAACCGCGTCACTGGCAGCATCGCCAAGCACTTCCTTGATGGCAGCCAGCAAACACTCGCCGACAATCGGATAATGCTCCGGCTGGATATTCAGCGACACGTGCTTCTGTACGATCAAGGAAACCGCATCGCCCAGCAGTTCCAGCCGATCCAGATTGCCCGCATAGGCGACCACGGCATTGGCCAATGCCTGTGGCTGCGTACCCTGACGCTGGTGCGCTTCGTTGAAGTAGGCCTTTACTGCCGGGTAGCGCTCGAACATCAGTGGATAGAAGACCGCGGTGATGGTGCCGGCATGCTCACGTACCGCCGGCAGGGTCGCGGCAATGATGTCTTTACTGTTCTGGGATAGCATTTTTGCTCTCTTGTTGGAAATTGACTCAAATCAAGGCACCTGATCCAGAGCATGTATCGTGCCAGCGGCAATAATCACCGCAATCCCTGGACTATCGCGGGATCTGTGTAAAAATAACAACACCGCACCCGATGTATAAAAAACAATCAGATTGTATATATGACAACATCCACACATTACCCGTTGCTCGGCGTGATCACCGCCCTGGCTCAGGAACTGGCCCCTGCTGAACGCTTCCAGCAACTGCTGACGACCATCCGCCAGTTGCTGCCCTGCGATGCAGCAGCGCTCCTGCAACTGCGCGGCAGCGAATTGATTCCATTGGCAGTGGATGGCCTGAGCACCGACACCCTGGGCCGCCATTTCGTCACCGATGACCACCCGCGGCTGGCCAAGATTCTGCTCAGCCACGAACCGGTGCGTTTTGCTGCAGACTCACCGCTGCCAGACCCTTATGACGGACTGTTGAAAAGTGTTGAAGGCGACCTGCATGTGCATGACTGCCTGGGCATAGCACTGTATCTGCAGGGTGTTCCCTGGGGCGTGCTGACACTGGACGCGCTCAACGCCAACGCCTTCGACCAGATTGACCCGGGTGAGCTGCGCTATCTGGCACGGTTGAGCGAGGCGGTGATTCGGGTCACCGAGCTGACCACTCAGTTGCAGAGCCGCACTGAGCACCATCAGGCGACGACCCAGGCGCTGATCGCCGATGGGCAGCAGGAACTGATCGGCCGCAGTCGAGCCATGCAGCAGCTGCAGAAAGAGATCGAGATGGTCGCCCACTCCGACCTGGCCGTATTGATCACCGGCGAAACCGGGGTCGGTAAGGAACTGGTGGCCAGAGGGGTGCATGCCCGGTCAAATCGAGCCCGGGCACCGCTGATCTATCTCAACTGCGCGGCGCTGCCGGAAAGCCTGGTTGAAAGCGAGCTGTTCGGCCATACCCGCGGCGCGTTCTCTGGCGCGGTGCAAAGCCGTGTCGGCAAGTTCGAGCTGGCCCACGGCGGTACGCTGTTTCTTGATGAGGTGGGCGAGTTGCCGCTGACGGTTCAGCCCAAACTGCTGCGCGCACTGCAAAGCGGTGAGGTGCAGCGCCTCGGCAGCGACAACCATCATCAGGTGGATGTCCGCATCATCGCCGCCAGCAACCGCGATCTGCACCGGGAAGTGGCGGAAGGACGCTTTCGTGCCGATCTCTATCATCGACTCGGGGTCTATCCCATCGCGGTACCCAGCCTGCGCGAACGACACAAGGATGTGTTGCTGCTGGCAGGGCATTTTCTCGAACAGAATCGACGCCGTATCGGCCTGCGTGGTCTGCGGCTGGATGCCAGTGCCCGCGAAGCATTGCTGGCCTACTCTTGGCCGGGTAACGTGCGCGAGCTTGAGCATATGATCAGTCGAGCCGTCCTCAAGGCGCAGGCTGACCAGGATGGCAACCGTCGCCTGCTGACCGTCACGGCTGAGCTATTGGAGCTGAACAGCTCATCGATGGATATCGCACATCGGACTGGCGCGCCCCGAACCAGCCCGACTGCTGCCGATACCCTACCCCCTCCGGCCGGCCAGACCCTGCGCGAAGCCACCGAAGCGTTTCAGGTGGAGCTGATCCGTCAGACCCTGGAAAACCATGCCCATAACCAGAGCCGCGCCGCCGAGGCCCTGGGCGTGGACCGTGGCAACTTTTCCCGACTGGTGAAACGTCTGGAGGTTTGAAAGCGCGACCTGGCGTCAGGCTTCAAGGGTCGCGTTTGCGATCCGCGCCCTCGAAAAAATGCGGCAGCACATTGAGAATGAACAGCATCAGCAGCGTTGCAAACACGGCGGTAGCTTCCAGACCAAGCCCCACACTAACGCCGACCGCCGAGGTCATCCAGACCCCCGCGGCGGTGGTCAGGCCCTTGACCGAGCTCATATTGTCACCCTTGATAATGGTGCCCACACCGAGAAAGCCGATACCGGCGACAATCCCCTGCACCACCCGGCTCATGGCGTCGTCACCAGCACCAACCAGTTCCGCGCCCAGCACGAACAAGGCCGCGCCCGTGCACACCAGCATATGCGTGCGTATGCCGGCGGCCTTGCCGTGGGTTTCGCGCTCGTAGCCGAGCAGGCCACCGAGCAAGGCCGCCAGCAACAGACGCAGGGTGACACGGGTGGCCTGCTCAATATCCGTCAGGTCGGAAAATTCGCTGACCAGGGTGGTCAGTATGATCTCGGAAACATCCATTGGCCTGCTTTCGCCTCGTCAGCTGCACGACTGCAGCATAGCATTCAGCTTATTGTTCACCGGCTTGCCGGCTGACGCAGGATCTCCCGGTGCAGCAATCGCCCCCAGACCGACCCCGGCGCGACTCGCCAAACCTGGCGATGCAGCTGTGCCATGGCCTGAGAGTCCTGTGCCAGCAAGTTCTGCTCGGTACGGTCAAGACTTTCCGGGCCCTGCTTCAGACAACGCTGACATAGTCTATCCAGTCGCTGACGCCGCAGCCCCGGCGCAGCAGTACGCCCCAATGCCACCTGCAATGCGTTATGACCAGGGTGAATGACCGACTCGCAGAAGCCGGGCTGCCGCGCTCCGGTCAGCGGACTGCGCGCCATGTCCTCTAGCAGCTTCGAGCCAAAGGCCTCCTCGCCGGTCATCAGCCAGCCGCGACGCCGCAGACGCTGACCGAGCTGCACTCGGCTGAGTATCACGGAAATCGGCGCAGCAAAAATCAACGGTAGCGCGACCGGCAACGACCAATAGAAAAACATCGGCTTGAGCCACAACGCGAACAGCGCCCAGGCCAACCCGAGAATCGAGCCGGGGGCCTGATAGATGAATGCCTCAAGCCAGCCGGTTTCGCTGGTCCGGTTCTGCCCTGCCCAGCGCAGGTTCACGTTCGACAGGGCTTCGGCGACATACCGCGAATGGGACAACATGCGGATCGGCGCCAGCAAGGCCGACACGACAATCTCCAGGAACACGCTGCCAAGCAGCCGGAAGAAGCCGCCAAAGGCACGCACCCGCTGCGTCAGCGCAACGTCCGCCAGCCCCAGAAATTTGGGCAGAAACAACAGACCGAGCGTGCAAACCACCAGGGTAGCGGCACGATAGGGCTGCCATTGCGGCCACAGCGGAAACAGTTGATACGGATCGGGAAAATAGTTGATCGGCCATAGCACCAGTCGAGTGGTGGCGACGGTAGTCAACACCAGAAAGGCCAACCACAGAGGAGATGCAAGATAGGACATGATGCCGTTGAGAAAGGCCATGCGGTGGGCAAACCTGAGCTTACGGCTGCCCAGCATCAACCACAGGTGCTGCATGTTGCCCTTGACCCAGCGCTGGTCCCGGGTCAGCTCGTCCACCAGCGATGGGGGTGATTCTTCCCAGCTATCCTGCAAACCCGGTTCCAGCCAGACTTCGTATCCAGCGCGCCCGAGATAGGCCGCCTCGACAAAGTCATGACTCATGATCGGGCCGCGAAACAAGCCCCACCCGGGCAGCTTACGCAGCCCGCAGTGGGTCATGAAAGGCTGGATCCGCAGAATGGCATTATGCCCCCAGAACGCCGCCTCACCGAGCTGCACCGCCGCCAGCCCGGTGGTAAACAAGGGACCATAGAGCTGACTGGAGAACTGCTGAACCCGGGCAAACAGCGAGCGCCCATTGAGCAATTCGGGACTGGTCTGCAGAATGCCGACCGCCGGATGACGCTGCATCAGCTGAACCAGCTTCACCAGCGTTTCGCCGCCCATGAGACTGTCCGCATCGAGTACCACCATGTAGTCGTAATTACGTCCCCAGCGCCGCAGAAAGTCACCGACATTGCCGCTCTTGTAATTCAGATTGAGTTTGCGGCGCCGATAGAACAATCGGCCCTCGGCGCCCAGCTCCTTTACCAATTTCGCCCAGGCGGCCTGCTCCTGCAGCCAGACCTCCGGGTCGCGACTGTCAGACAGAATGAAGAAATCGAAGTGTTCCAGTTGGCCGGTGCGCTCGAGACTGCGATAGACCGCGCTCAGCCCGCCCAGGCTGCGTTCCACCGACTCGTGATAGATAGGCATGAGAATAGCAGTACGTGCCAGCGGTGTCGCATTCAGGGCAGCTGAATCCTGCTGGCGCAGCAGCGAATGCCGGTCGCCACCCAGGCGCCGCAGGACAAACCCGGCGACAGCAATCCAGAAGCCGAAGGATATCCAGGCAAACAGGATGGCGAACAGCACCAACATGCCGATTTCCACACCGTTGCCGCCCTTATAAGGCAAGATCGACAACATGAACCAGCTGGCCACCAGCGTCTGCCCCAGAACCAGTATCAACAGGCAACTGCGACGCAGCAGAGCCGCAGTCCACCAGCGGCTCCGGCCCCTGGCGTTATCGACAACATGAGTTTGGGTGGCTATCGACATCATCAATATTCCCCATAACCGATACTGCCCCGCCGCAAGGGCGGAGCCACCGACGCAGCCGGACATTGACTGCCAGGGGGGGCGCGACGATCAGCGGCAGCCAGCTCGCCGCCGGCCTGCAGACGCTGCATACAGGCGCCGAACAAATCGGTAGAACCTTCGGCGACGCTGTCGGCCATGGCCTGCAGGGCGGCGCGCTCAAGATCTGGCGTCAGATCCCGGCCCGCCCAGCGCAGCCAGGCGAGCACGCGGCCTAATGCGACTTCAGATACGGTTGCACGCATGCTGTCTCCCGCGGTTAATTGATGACATTCAATACATCACTGCCTGGCGCGAGCTGATAGGTCCAGGTTTCGCTCAAGGTCTCTTCGCCTTCATGCAAGAAGGCACGAAGCGACAAGGGTCGATCGGGCACCGGACGTACCAGCATGGATAACCGCCAGCGTTCGAGCGCCGGCACGTATTCCACAAAATGTTCGATCAGTTCGCCGTCTTCCAGCGCAGTCACGTCGCCGGTGACCGGGGCGTCCGCAGCACGCTCATCCAGCGGCCCTCCGGCAAAGTCGACGATCACCCGCACTGCCCCTTCGGCATCGCCGCCGCCGATACGCTTGCCATCACCCAGATAGCTGTCCACCGCCCGAGCCATGGGACTGCCCGCCACGTCAGCCGCACCGAAATGGGCGGTATAGGAGAAAGTATGCGGGCCTTGCGCCTGCAGCTTGGTGTCGGGTGTCCAGAACGCCACTATGTTGTCGTTGGTCTCGTCCGGCGTCGGCAGTTGAGTAAGCACCACATGGCCCTGGCCCCAGTCGCCCTCCGGTTCGACCCAGGCACTGGGCCGTGTGCCATAACCCGCTTCGGCATCCATATAGCTGCGGAAATCGGTATCGCGCTGGATCAGGCCGAAGCCGCGCAATTGCTCGGTAGCGAAGTAATCCATGGTCAGCGTGGCGGGGTTGTTCAGCGGGCGCCACAACCATTCGTCACTGGCGCCGTCATGCAGCAGAAGACCATCACTGTCATGCACTTCCGGGCGCCATTCGCCATCCGGCCTCAGGGTATTCTCGCCGTAATAGAACATACTGGTCAGCGGTGCGATACCGGCTAATTCCATCTCCTGCCGGGGGAACAGCACCGATTTGACCTGCATGCTGGTTTCATCGCCTGGGGTAACGGTGAACTGATAGGCACCAGCCAGACTCTTGCCGTCGAGCAATCCGTAGAAGGTCAGGCTTTTGGCGTCCGCGCTGGGCTTTTCCAGCCAGAACTCGGTGAAAGCCGGAAACTCCTCACCGCTGGGCAGGCCGGTATTGACCCCAACGCCGCGCCCGGAAAGGCCGAAATTATTATGCCGGCCCACCGCACGGTAATAACTGGCGCCAGCAAACACCAGGAACTGGTTGTGGATATCCGGCGCATCGAAGGGAAAGGTCAGCTTGAAACCGGCAAACCCCAGGTCAGCGGGCATCAGCTTCTCGATTTCACTGTTGGGGTAACTGAATTGGGTCTTGTCAAAGGCCAGCGGCTCGGCCTCACCATTCTCGATGATGTTGATACCCACCGCATGCTGGTAGAACAGACCCGGCGGTATCAGCATCACACTGAAGGGCGCTTCATCCTCCCGCCACAAACTGCTTTCGGGCTTGAAGCGGATGCCCTGGTAATCGTGATAGCTCAACTCCTGAAGAAACCGGGGAACCTGCTTAGGCGCTTTCCAGGCACTGCCTGCCAGCACCTCAGCCTTGTCGATAACGGTCTGGAACTGAAACTCTTGTGCTTCGACAGCCAGAGGCATTACCCAAAGCAACGAGCACGCCAAACGCTTCAATATCATCCTGCAGTCTCCGTAGATCCGTGAACGGTAGAACACCGTTGCGTTTCAGTTCTGAAGGTTAGGTCGCCAACCCGCGAGACAGTTCCCTTCACAGAAAACTGTAGGCAACCAGCCCGCTGATACCCAGCGTGGCGCTATAGGCCAGCAGCGCCAGAAGGCCGTCGTGAGCGATCATCGCCAATCCGAAGCAGGTCAATGCCACTCCCGCACTGCTCGCGGCAAACGGCACAGGCTCCAATAACGGTAAGGTCACTGCCAACAGCAGGCAGACCAGTGCAATCGGCCAACTGCCTGGCCCTTCTACCAGAATATTCAGCCGGTGCTTCACCAGCCGATCGATAAAACGCGCAGGGCGTCGCAGCCATTGCGAAGCCTTGGCCAGTTTCTGTTGCTTGATCTTGCGCCGCAGGATCCAGCCGGGCAGCCAGATATGCTTGCGCCGCACCAGCATCTGCAAGGCGATCAGGAACACCGCGACCCCCATGGTCGACGGTAAAGTCGGAATCCCACTCAGGGGCGTTATCAGGATAAGACCAATCAGCAGCAGTATCGGGCCGAAGGAACGTTTGCCGATGGTGTCCATCAGCATGTCCAGGGAGACATGCTCCTCTCCTTCCCCGGCCTCATCCATACGATCGAGCAGCTGTTCCAGACTGCTCAGTTTCTGCTTCATGTGCGGTTCTCCGTGGCATTCAGCTGCATTTCCCGATTCAGCTGCCGATACCAGCGCAGCCCGATCCAGGCTGATGCAGCTATATAGGGCAAGCCGCCGATGACCCACATGATGAGGCCGGCGAGTTGCTGATCCTGCAAGTCGCGGGCATCGCCATAAAAAGGCGCCTGGGCGAAGGTCAATATCGCGCCGAGCACCCCCGTATGCATCAGCGTGAACAGCAATGCCAGCAACGCCCAGGGCCCTCCCGAGTGCCGGCTCTGCAATACCGACCACCAGAACAACCCGGCAGACAGAATGAACATCAGATGCTCCACCGCATGCCACCAGGGATTATCCAACGCCAGAACGTAAAAATACGGGGTGTGCCAGAACCAGAGGATCAGACCGTGCACCCAGGCCATGGCCATCGGCCAGGCGGCCAGTCTGAGCAATCCGCGGTATACCGGCAGTACCAGTCGACCGCCGCTGCTGATTATCTGCGCCAGGGGCTGGGCCAACACCCACAATGGCGGAATCACCACCATGAACAGCATGTGCTGCGTCATATGAGCGGAGGCGCTGGTCTCGGCCCACTCATCCAGCGGACCGGCGATGGCAAACAGACAGATCGCCGAACCCAGATGAAAGCATAGCGACTGCCACCAGCGGGTCGGGCGACGCAGCTGACCGACCAGAAACAGCAACCAGAACGTAGACAACATACCGACGCTGATCAGCGCGCTGATCAGATCGGCACCGTCGCTATTGAGCGGGCTATGGGCCAGCGCCGCCGGGCTAAGCATCCCAAGCATCAGCCCGATCACTAGGGTTCTGGTTGTCATACACATGGCGGCAGGAACCAGGTGGGCACCGCCAATACCAGGGTGGCGAAGGCCGACAGAAAATAGAGCGCCGCCGAAGTGCGCGCAATGAAACGCCGGTTCGGCTGGGTATCATCCGGGGTGACACGGGCACAGCGCCAGGCCGCCACGCCCAGCAACACAGTTACCAGCAGCGTGGAGAACCACAACAGGGCATTGAGCCAGGTCAGCGCTCCTTGGGCGGGATCGGGCGGCACCAGCTCGCATGCGACCGACAGTCCGCCGTAGAGCACTACGAACCAGATGGCCCAGACCGTCAGGCCGATGATCAGATGCAGAGGATGCCAGGGCGGGATAGTCATGGGCACTCCTTACCAAGCCATCGGCAGCAGGATGAAAGCAGCAAAGCTGAGCCAGAACACGCCCAGCGTATAGCTCCAGAACGGCTGCAACACCAGCGGCTCATAGGGCAGATGCGCACCCACATAACCACAGCGCACACGTACGGCCTGCATGGCGGTCAATATCGCCGCCAAGGCACCGTGGAATAATAGATAGCCCAGCATCACCGCCAGCACCGCGTCGTGCGCCGAGCTTGTCGGCGACAGGTCCGCAGCCAGTGCCAGCCATGTCAGCAGCACCACATGCGCGAGCCCCATGGCGGCAACAAGCCACAGACCCGATTGCAGCCGTGCGGTTACTCCTCGGCGCAGCTGTCGGGTCAACCATTGGAAAGTCACCACCGCCAGGCTCAACAGCACGCCGCTGGCCAGTAGCGGCGTCCACGCCAGCGGCCCTTGCTCCGGCGCATGCCATTGCGGCGCGGCGGTCCATAGATAGAACCAGCCGAACAGCAGCGAGGCGTAGAGCGAGCCGTTGGCCATCAAGGTCACCAGCATGCCCCAGCGCCCTGGCCCATCGAAGGTCCGTGAATGCAGTGGCGGGTCCACCGGATCATCCTCGTGTACCGGCGCCGACTGCGGATGCGCTCCGTTGACCCAACTCCAACGCAGCATGATGACGGCAGCGACCACCGCCGAGCCGAGGGCAAGCCAGTAGAACTTGGTCAGCAGACTTAAACAGACCACCGCCAGTATCAGCCCGGCTTGCAATGGAATCCAGGAGTTGGTCGGCAAATGGATAACCTCGCGCACGCGCCCGGTGACGGCGTCCGAGCCCCAGGTTTCCCGCCGTTCGTGGCGAATGAAGGCCATGGCGTGCTTGCCCTCTTCTATCTCGAACGGCAACTGTGGGTTGTGCCACAGCGGATGGCGGCTGCGAATATCCGGCAAGCTGATGAAGTTGTAGGTGGTTACCGGCATGGCGACCGCCCACTCCAGCGTGTCCGCACCCCAGGGGTTACGCGGAGCGACGCGACCGAAACGGAAGTGTAGAAAAATATCCAGCAGGAACATGGCAATACCAATCGCCATCACGAAGCCGCCAATGGATGACAGCAGATTGAGCCAGTCCCAGCCCAACCCCGCCTCATAGGTATACACCCGGCGCGGCATGCCCAGCAGTCCGGTCAGGTGCATCAGCAGGAAGGTCATGTTGAAACCGATGAACACCAGCCAGAACGCCCAGCGTCCCAGCAAGTCCGATGGCATGCGTCCGGATACATGGGGCATCCAGTAATACAGACCGGCGATCAGCGGAAACAGCATGCCGCCGACCAGCACGTAATGCATGTGCGCCACCACGAAATGGGTGTCATGCACTTGCCAATTGAACGGCACCAGCGCCAGCATCACCCCGGTCAGCCCCCCCGCCACGAAGATGATCAGAAAACCAAGAATCCACAGCATCGGCAGATTCCATACCACCCGCCCGGTCCAGAGCGTGGCCAGCCAGGCGAATATCTGGATCGCGGTGGGGATTGCCACCAGCATGCTGGCCATGGAGAAGAACGCCTGCGCCAACTGCGGAATACCCACCGTGAACATGTGGTGCACCCAGAGCCCGAAACTGATGAACCCCATGACAATGACCGCCAATACAATCCAGCGGTAACCGACAATTGGCCGACGGGAAAAGACCGGAATCAGGGTCGAAACGATACCAGCCGCCGGCAGGAAAATGATGTATACCTCCGGATGGCCGAACAACCAGAACAAGTGCTGCCACAACAACGGATCACCACCGCCGGCCACGCCGAAGAACACCAGGCCGGCAGCCCGCTCCAGTTCCAGCAGAATACTGCCAAGAATCAGCGGTGGAAAACCGAAGACGATCATCAAGGCCATCGCCAGGATGTACCAGCAGAAGATGGGCATCTGCCGCAGGCTCATACCATTGGTCCGGGTGCGCAAGATGGAAATAACCAGTTCGATCGCCCCGGTCATCGAGGAAATTTCGACAAAGGTAATACCCAGCAACCAGAAATCCGATCCCGGACCGGGCGAAAAGGTGCTGCTGCTCAGCGGCGTGTACATGAACCAGCCCGAGTCCGGTGCCATGCTCAGAGCCAGACTCGAAAGGATGATCAGCCCACCGAACAGATAACAGAAGTACCCCATGGCACCGAGCCGCGGAAATGCCAGATCGCGGGCACCGACCATCTTCGGGATGAGGTACATCGCCACCCCTTCCAGAATCGGAATGGCGAACAGGAACATCATCAAGGTGCCATGCATGGTGAACAGCTGGCTGTACAGTTCAGGCCCGACGATATCCTGCTCCGGCAAGGCCAATTGGGTACGCATGAGCATGGCCAGCACACCACCGACCAGGAAGAAGAATAGCCCGGTGACGATAAAGCGCAGCCCCACTGACGTGTGGTTCACTGCTGCCAACTGACCAATACCCGGCAGGTTGGACCAGACCCGATCAAAGTCTTCATGCAGCTGCGCGTTATGTTTCTGCTCTTCACTCATCAGCCGTTGCTCCTTCCAGCCAGGCGTCAAACTCGTTAGGTGCATGGGCCCGTACGGTGAATTTCATATGTGCATGACCGGTACCGCAGAACTCAGCGCACTGGCCGTGATACACGCCCGGCTCATCCGCCTGCAGGCGCAGCACGTTGGTGCGCCCCGGCAGCATGTCCAGTTTTCCGCCCAACCGGGGTACCCAGAAAGCATGGATGACATCCTCACTGGTCAGGTGCAGATCCACCGGCATGCCCGCCGGGATGTGCAACTCATCGCGCAATCGGATCTCGCTGCCCGGGTAGTTGACATCCCACCACCATTGCCGCGCGGTAACATCGATGCGCAGCGGTTCACCCTCTGCCAGCGGCAAGGGCAACATGCGATGCCCGATGGGAATGCCGAACGCCAGCAATACGGTGATACTGGCAATCGGCAGAATCAACCCGCCGCCGATGACCCAGCGATTCTGGATGCGCTGCGCCTGCTCATTCGACACCTCACCCGGCTGCCGACGCAGGGCATGCAGCCACAGCAGTACCAACACGATCAGCGTTATCACAGAGAACCCGGCCATCGCCCACCACAGGCCGGCAGCCCCGGCGGCAGAAGGCCCGGCCGGGTCCAGAGCCGAATAGGGTCCACTGCAACCTGCCAACAGCATCGATAGGCCGACCCCGGCGCAGGATGCTACGCTTGAGGGACCTTGTCGGCTGCAGGCCGGTGCATTTTCATTAACAGGAGTAGCCACTGCATGATGTCTGAGTCCATCGCCAGCAAGATGTCGATTGGCGGCCATCCGATCCATCCCATGCTCATCCATTTCCCCGTCGCCGCGCTGATCGGGTTGATCGGCACGGATATCGGCTATGTACTCACGGGCGACCAATTCTGGGCTCGGGCCGGCCTCTGGCTGGCCGGGGTGGGCACCGTCGGCGGCTGGATATCGGGGACCGTCGGCCTGCTGGATCTGCTCATCGTGCGCAAGATTCGCCGGCTGATCACCGCCTGGTGTCATGCGGTCCTGGCGGTGATGCTGTTGTCGCTGGCCTCGCTGAATTGGCTGATGCGTATTGGTGAGGCCGATGCGGCCATTCTGCCGTGGGGACTGTTCCTGTCGGCACTCAGCGGTCTGGCGATCGGCGCCACCAGCCTGCTCGGCGGCCAACTGGTCTATGACCACGCCGTTGGGGTGGACTTCGAAGAAGCGCCGGAACCGACTCAGCCGGAGTGAATGACTGCGCTGTCGCGACATGGGTTTCATAGCGGCAGCTCTACTGATGGTTTGGCCAACACCAGCCAGAGAATCAGTGAAAAAAGCGTACATATCAGCATCGCAGCAGTGATGCACCAGCCACGCAGCGGATGCTCTGCCTTCTGTTCCATCTTCAGTACCAGCAACCCCACTCCAACGTGGCAGACCACCAACGCGGTCACTACCGTGAGCTTGGCCACCAGCCAGCCGTCCACAGTGCCATCGACCACGAACACCAGAGTGCCGGCGATGATCGCCAGCAGCGCAGCGGGCGTCGCGATACGAGTAAAGACGAAGCGTTCGATCGAGTTGTGGGGGTTGATACGCACTTCCACCGGCGAACGGCGAGCTTCATGACCGGCAATCAAAGCCGGCAGATACAACAGTGAGGCCACCCAGAACACCAGGGCGATGATATGCAGCACCAGAAACCAGAGCATTCGGAGTCAACTCCTGTCATCTCACGAGTCAGTGAACCTGGCCGGGAAGCGAGGCTGAGGAGACGGTTTGGAATTGTTCAACGCCTCCCTGAAATGTCGGACAACGGGAGTCGGTGGTTGGTGCCAGCGAATTTGGCGTAGGACGTTGCAGGAAGTTACAGGCGTTGGGGAAATGGAAGGCATTCTCGCTCAGAGCGTGGAACGATCAAGTAGGGAGCCAGCACTCGGTTTTGATGGCTCCCACGCTCTGTGTGGTAGCCCGCGCCGTGGACGCCCCTGCGTCCGAACTGGCAGCCAGCACCGCGGTGGGATTGGGACGCAGAGCGTGCCTGCATGCATTCCCACGCGGAGCGTGGGATCGATCGGTAAGCAGTTTGCCGCGGCACACGGGCGCAGATTACAGCGGCTTGCCCCGATTACCATGGGCAGCAACGAACTGCTGGATATCGGTGAGGCTGTTCGGCAACACGGTGCAGCGCTCCGCACGCTCGAACAGGTCTGCCAGATGCGCCGGCAATTGCGGCTCATCCAGACCGGCCTTGCGCACCGCTTCCGGGAACTTGACCGGATGCGCCGTACCCAGGGTGATCATCGGCGTGCTCATGCTGCGACGGCATTCGCGCGCCGCGTGCACACCAATCGCCGTATGCGGATCAAGCAGTTCGCCGCAATCACGGTACACCTCGGCGATAGTCGCGCAGGTCGCTTCGTCATCCACCGCCAGCGAGTCGAACAGACGACGAGTCTCGGTCCAGCGCTCGTCTTCCACTGACAACTTGCCGGTCTGCTTGAAGCTCTCCATCAGCTCCTTGACCAGGGCGCCGTTGCGACCATGCATATCAAACAGCAGACGCTCGAAGTTGGACGACACCATGATGTCCATCGACGGCGACAGGGACGGATGCAGCGTGTCCTTGTCGTAGCGATTGCCGCTCATGAAGCGGTGCAGGATATCGTTACGGTTGGTGGCCACCACCAGCTGGCTGATCGGCAGACCCATGTTGCGCGCCAGATAACCGGCAAAGATATCGCCGAAGTTGCCGGTCGGTACCGAAAACGCCATGGAACGCTGCGGGCCACCCAGCTGCAGGGCAGCATGGAAGTAGTAGACAATCTGCGCCATGATCCGCGCCCAGTTGATCGAGTTGACCGCGACCAGCCGGTTGCCCTTGAGGAAGCCCTGATCAGCAAAGCTGTTCTTGACCATCTCCTGGCAATCATCGAAGTTGCCTTCGATGGCGATGTTGTGGATGTTGTCACCGGCGATGGTGGTCATCTGCCGGCGCTGCACGTCGGACACCCGGTTGTGCGGATGCAGGATGAAGATATCCACGCTCTCGCAACGGCGGCAACCTTCGATGGCGGCCGAACCTGTGTCACCCGATGTGGCGCCGAGAATCACCGCACGCTCGCCGCGCTTGGTCAGGAAGTGATCCAGCAAGCGACCCAGCAGCTGCAGGGCAAAGTCCTTGAATGCCAGCGTCGGGCCGTGGAACAGCTCCATCACCCATTCATTGGCATCCAGTTGACGCAACGGCGCAACCGAACTGTGCGCGAACGCACCGTAGGTATCCTTGAGGATCGCCTTGAAGTCGGCATCGGAAATGCTGCCGGCAACAAAGGGGCGCATCACATTGAAAGCCAGTTCGTGGTACGGCAGGCCAGCCCAGGAAGCTATCTCTTCCTGAGTGAAGCGTGGCAGGTTCTCGGGGACGTACAGGCCGCCGTCTGACGCCAGACCGGCAAGCAGTACGTCTTCAAAATTCAGGGCCGGCGCCTGGCCGCGGGTGCTGATATAACGCATTTGTCCAAACCTTTGGTTTGAGCGTCAAGCTTCACGCTTGCCGCTGATTAATCCAATTGTTCAACCCGGATCCGCATCAGCGGCCCGGCCACTTCATCCAGTGCTTCCATCGCGGCGATGGCATCGTCCATGCGCTGCTCGCGGACGCGGTGAGTGAGGATGATGATCGGCACCAGACCGTCCTGCTCCTCGACTTCCTTCTGCATGATCGATTCGATATTGATGCCGCGCTCGGACAGGATGCTCGCTACCCGTGCCAGTACGCCGGGGCGGTCCTGGGCCTGCAGACGCAGGTAGTACGCAGTTTCCACCTCGCCAACTGGCAGGATCGGCAGATCCGACAACACATCTGCACCGAAAGCCAGGTGCGGTACGCGACAGTCCGGAGTAGTAGCCAGAGCACGCGCCACGTCGATGATGTCTGCCACCACCGCCGACGCAGTAGGCTCGGCACCGGCGCCCGCGCCGTAATACAGCGTCGAACCAACCGCATCTCCATTGACCATCACCGCGTTCATCACGCCATGCACATTGGCCAGCAGACGGTCAGCGGGAATCAGTGTCGGATGCACGCGCAGCTCGACGCCCTGCTCGGTGCGTCGGGCAATACCCAGATGCTTGATGCGATAACCGAAGGCTTCGGCGTAGTTCACGTCAGCGGTGGTCAGCTTGGTGATGCCTTCGGTGTAAGCCTTGTCGAACTGCAGCGGAATACCAAAGGCCAGCGATGCCAGAATGGTCAGCTTGTGCGCTGCATCGATGCCTTCCACGTCGAAGGTCGGATCGGCTTCGGCATAGCCCAGCGCCTGCGCTTCAGCCAGCACATCGGCAAAGGTCCGGCCCTTGTCACGCATTTCAGTGAGAATGAAGTTGCCGGTGCCATTGATGATGCCCGCCAACCACTGTACGCGGTTGGCCGCCAGCCCTTCGCGCAGCGCCTTGATGATCGGGATGCCGCCAGCGACGGCCGCTTCGAACATCACCATGACCCCTTTCTCGCGTGCGGCAGCAAAGATCTCATTGCCATGCACAGCGATCAGCGCCTTGTTGGCAGTGACCACGTGTTTGCCGTTGGCAATCGCCTGCATGACGATTTCCAGCGCCAGACCATAGCCGCCGATCAGCTCGACGACAACATCGATCTCGGGGTTGTTGACCACGGCAAAGACGTCATCAGTGACCTGAGTATCGTCACCGACATTGCAGGCTGGGTTCGGGTGCCGGGTGGCAATCTGGACAACCTCGATCACCCGTCCTGCCCTGCGGGCAATCTCCTGTGCGTTGCGTTGCAGAACATTGAACGTGCCACCACCAACGGTGCCCAGACCACATATACCTACTTTGACCGGTTTCAAACTAAGGTCCCCACTGTATTCTCTGTGTTGTGATGGATGCTTCGAATCCGCTCATTCACGGATGAAGATCTTATTTGTTGGCAATAGCCTCTGCCGCCAGATCCCTGGCCGGCTTATACCCTGGCACCAGTGAGCCATTGGCCATGAAGATAGCCGGGGTGCCCTGCACGCCAACCTGAGCTCCCAGCGCATACTGCTCATCTACCGGGTTATCACAGGTTGCCGGTGTCACCGACTTGCCCTGTTTGGCACGGGTCATCGCGGTCTGCCGATCGTCGGCACACCAGATCGACTGCATGACCTCGGCGGTCTTGCTATTGGCGCCTGCACGGGGGAAGGCCGCATAGCGCACCTCGATTCCCAACCCGTTCAGCTCGCCGATTTCCTCATGTAACTTGCGGCAGTAGCCACAGTCCACATCGGTGAATACGGTGATGTGTGTTTTCGGCTGCTCGGCAGCAAACACCACCAGCTCATCGGCCGGAATACCATTGATCACCTCACTGATGGCCTTGGCCTCGACCTCAGCAGTCAGATTGCGCGGCTGCCCATCATTCACGGCGATCAGCGCACCCTGCACCAGATACTTGCCGTCACCACTGCCATAGAGCACGCGACCGTTGTCCAGCTGGATCTGATACAGATCATTGATCGGCGTCTCGGAAATCGCCGAAACTGCCATCGGAAAATTCAGCTGGTCCAGACTCTGGCGGATGCTCTGCTCCGCATCAGCCCAGGACTGTGTCGCGCACAGCGCCAGCAGGCCGGCCGTCAGGTATTTCAGTCGCATTAATCAATCCTCTTGAAGACGAGCAAGCTTATCATGAAACGGTTTTCTCACCCACGGGGATGATGACTGGCATGCAGCTCACGCAGCCGATGCCGCGCGACATGGGTATAGATCTGCGTGGTGGACAGATCACTGTGGCCGAGCAGCATCTGCACCACCCGCAAGTCAGCGCCATGATTGAGCAGGTGCGTGGCAAAGGCATGCCGCAGAGTATGCGGCGACAGCGCACTGCGGATACCCGCTTGCTGCGAGTGCAGCTTGATCCGGTGCCAGAAGGTCTGCCGGGTCATCTCCCGCGCCTGACGACTGGGGAACAGCACATCACTGGGCTGGCCCTTGAGCAACGCCGGACGCGACGCGGCACAATAGCGCTCGATCCAGGCCAGCGCCTCTTCCCCGAGCGGCACCAGGCGCTCCTTGTTACCCTTGCCGTTAATGCGCAGTACGCCCTGACGCAAGTTCACCTGATCCAGCCGCAAACCAACCAGCTCGCTGACGCGCAAGCCGCAGGCGTACAGCACTTCCAGCATGCAGCGGTCACGCAGTCCCAGGCTGTCATCGATATCCGGCGCCGCCAGCAAGGCTTCCACATCCGCCTCGCTGAGTGAGTCCGGCAGCGGCCTGCCGAGCCGCGGCATGGCTATATCCAAGGTTGGGTCTTCAACTATCAAACCTTCACGCAGCGCATGCCGATAGAAACCGCGCAGACAGGACAGCAAACGGGCCGTGGAGCGCGCCTGATAACCGGAGTTGATGCGCCAGGCCAGATGCTCCATCAGGTCCGGCCGACTGGCCTTGTACAACCCGCCCCTCCCCTTCAGCCAACCGGCCAGCAGCGAAAGATCAGTGCGGTAGGCATCCAGCGAATTGGCTGCCAGACCGCGCTCCAGCCACAGGCTGTCCAGATAACGGCCAATGGCGCGCAGATCCTCTTCGCTGGGCAGGCAGGGTGCGGGCGTATTCATGCGGGTCTCGGACAAGTTCGTCCGACATCATAGAGGCTTTTGTCGCAGGCAACAAAAACCGCCCGCCGAGACCTTCACGTAAACGTCACTCACACGTCCAATTTTTTGCCTTCCTTGATCAGCCCTTCCCGCTGCGGCGGTATGGCATAGGTGCCAACAACGTGCGCCACCGGATCACTCGAGCCTTCCGAATACAACGACACCTCACCCACCGCGAGCAAGCGCCCCACCTTGATGAGCTTGCATTCACCGAGAATGCGCGCATCGGCAGAAGGTTTACGCAGGAAATTGACGGTCAGGCTGGTGGTGACCGCCAATGGCACTATGCCGATCTCGCCGAGAATGGCCACATACAGTGCAACATCAGCCACCCCCATGAGAACCGGGCCCGACACAGTCCCGCCCGGACGCAGCTCATCCGACCCGACCTTATGTGACACGGTTGCCCGGCCATCACCAACGGCCTCGACTATGCATTTGCTTTGGGGGAACTCCGCGGCCATGAAGGTCGCTATTTCTTGTTTTGTTGCGGACATCGGCTTGCTCCCGGAGATCAGGCTCCACTGAGGATGTAAGGTGTTAAGTATGCCGAATGAGCATAGAGCCTTTAGCGGAGCCGGAACAGGGGCCGCTTATCCGGGAGGTTCTGAGCACAACGGGTATCTGCCGGGCCTTCTAGTCCGGCGTAGCCAAATTGCGCCCCTCAACGATTGAGTGGAGCCGTGAGCGGGTTTCAATGATGCGCCAACCCATCTCGGTCAGCCGATAGCGGTCTTCATACTGCCCACCGAGCTGACGGGTAAGACCGGTCTGCGCATCCAGATTAAAATAGTACAAAGCCCATCGACCGCGCGCCTCGGTCGCCGACTCCAGAACGATTTCCGGATTGGCCCCGTGGTGCAGATCGATGACATTCGGCTGACAGGCCAGACGCGTATAAAGCGCCATGAAGCTGTCGCGATCATGGAATACGCCGAGCACGCCGTAATCGATCAATATAGGTCCCGGCGCGAAACACTCGCGGATCTCCTCCACATCCTTGCGATCACAGGCATTGAGATATCGGTGTTTGAGTTGCTGAATCTGTTCCAGCGCCTCGAGTTGCTGCAGGCGCTGCTCCAGCACCGCCATGCTTGCCTGTTGCATGCTTGCCTATCCCCTATCCGATCCGTGCCGGGTGTACGGGCACCGGCCCACCCAACTGTTGTCGCATTGACGCCGGCCGGCGCTGCTCGGTATCCACAATGCCGTAGCGCGCGGCCTGCTCCGCGGTAATCAGCGTCTGCCCGCTCAACTGCGCCAAGGTCGGGTCATTCAATAGCGCGTGAATGACACCACCATTGAATTCAGGCGTTTCCGCCTGCGCCAGGAAAGCTGAATAATCCACACCACTTCCCGCTCCGACCAGCGCGCTGCGCTCGGTGTGTTGCAAGCCGAGCCACAAAGACAGCGCAGCAACCTGAGTGCCCTCCAGGTCCACCGCCATGTCGGCGGCCAGCTTGTCGCACCCAGCCTTCTGCGCGCCATAGGCCGGGCCATGCATATAGCAATTGGCCCCGTAGGACGAAATAAAGGTGATCAGACCCCGCGGGGATTTGAGCAGCAGCGGGACAGCGTAATAGCTGGCGACATAAGCCGAACGCAGGCCCACATCGAGCATATCCACCATGCCCAGGTCCTTCTCCCAGAAAGGACCTGGAGAGACCAGCTGGTAATGGAGAAAGGTCGCATTATTGACCAGCAGGTCGAGCCGCCCCTGCTCCGCCTCGACCCGCTCGAACAGCCTGACTACCTGGGCATCATCGGCATGATCGCAACGAACCGGAATACCGCAGCCGCCGGCCGCAGTCACGAGCGCCGCCGTCTCCTCCAGATTGCCGCCCAGCACCTGGCCATTGACCTGCTCCTGGCCCTGACCACTGAGCGTTCGCCCCGTGACATACACCGTCATCCCGGCCCGCCCCAACGCGACCGCAATCCCTCTACCCACACCCCGGCTGGCCCCAGTGACTACTGCAATATCCGCCTGCATCGACGCCATGCAACTGCTCCCGTGAAAGAAGTTCAGCCTCTGTTCTATAGCTTGATAGCAGTAATGACATCGTCTGTCCGGACGACAGATCGCCACCGTGCTGCGTTGCAATACTTCTTTTATCGCCCCCGATTCAGGCGATGTTCAACCAGCTCATCGACCACGCCCGGATCGGCCAGCGTCGAGGTGTCCCCCAGGGTATCCAGCTCATCACAGGCGATTTTGCGCAGGATACGTCGCATGATCTTGCCGGAACGGGTTTTCGGCAGGCCGGTGGTCGGTTGAATGAAGTCCGGTCTGGCAAAGGCGCCCACTTGCTCGCTGACGGCTACTTTCAGCTCGGCCATCACCTCATCGGTCAGGGTCACCCCTTTCATCGGCATGACATAGGCGTAAATGGCCTGGCCTTTGATGTCGTGCGGGCAACCGACCACCGCTGCTTCAGCGACGTAATCGTTTAACACCAGCGCGCTTTCCACCTCGGCGGTGCCAATGCGGTGGCCGGAGATATTCAGCACATCATCCACGCGACCGGTGATCCAGTAATCACCGTCGGCATCGCGCCGAGCGCCGTCACCAGTGAAGTAGACACCCTTGTAGGTGCTGAAATAGGTTTCGATCAACCGGTGATGATCGCCGTAGACGGTGCGGATCTGGCTCGGCCAGGACTGCTTGATCACCAGGTTGCCGTCCGCTACGCCGTCCAGTTCATTGCCCTCGTTATCCACCAGTGCGGGTACCACACCGAACATCGGGCGCATGGCGGCGCCGGGTTTCAGGCCACAGGCACCCGGCAGCGGAGCGATCAGGATGGAGCCGGTTTCGGTCTGCCACCAGGTGTCGACGATCGGGCAGCGGCTGTCACCGACCACCTGGTAATACCATTCCCAGACCTCCGGGTTGATGGGTTCTCCGACACTGCCAAGCAGGCGTATGGATTCACGCGAGGAACTCTTGACCGGCTCTTCACCCAGCGCCATGAGCGCGCGGATGGCGGTGGGCGCGGTATAGAAGACGTTGACCTTGTGCTTGTCGACGACCTCCCAGCAACGTGAGGCAGTCGGGTAGGTCGGGACACCTTCGAACATCAGCGTGGTGGCGCCGTTACACAGGGGACCGTAAACGATGTAGGAGTGACCGGTGACCCAGCCAACGTCGGCGGTACACCAGAAGACTTCGCCGTCGTGGTAATCGAACACATAATGATGGGTCAGCGCGACGCTGACCAGATAGCCGCCCGTGGTATGCAGAACACCCTTGGGCTTGCCGGTGGAGCCGGAGGTGTAAAGGATGAACAGCGGATCTTCACTGTCCATGGGTTCAGGTGTGCATTCCTTGCTGACCTGGGCGCAGGCTTCGTGATACCAGACGTCCTTTTGTTCGTCCCAGGCAACGTCCGCACCGGTACGCTTGACGGTCACTACGGTGTGCACGTTGGGGCAGGCGGTCAGCGCCTTGTCGACATTCTGCTTGAGCGGGACTGTCTTGCCGCCACGTACTCCCTCGTCGGCGGTGATCACCACGTCGCATTCTGCGTTCTGAATCCGATCGCGCAGCGCTTCAGGGGAGAAGCCACCAAATACCACCGTATGCACGGCGCCGATACGGGCGCAGGCCAGCATGGCAAAGGCCGCTTCGGGGATCATCGGCATGTACAGGCATACGCGGTCGCCCTTCTTGACGCCACGCTCCTTGAGCACGTTGGCTAGCCGGCAGACTTCTTCATGCAGCTCGCGGTAGGTGATGTAGCGGGAGTCGTTGGGGTCGTCGCCTTCCCAGATAATGGCCGTCTGATCCGCACGTGTTTTCAGGTGACGGTCAATGCAGTTGACGCTGACGTTGAGCTTGGCATCAACAAACCAGGCGGCTTCGCCTTTTTCCATGTTGCTCTCGTGGACCTTGCTCCAGGGCTGCATCCACTCGACGAAGCGGTTGGCCTGTTCAGCCCAGAACATGTCCGGCTGTTCGATGGACTGGCGGTACATGCGCTCATAGCCATCCTGGTCCAGATGGGTTTGACGGAGCTGATTCTCGGATACCTTGTGGTTCTGAATCTTGTACATGGATCTTCCTCTATTATTATCTTCATTAACTAGCGAACTGATTTATCCGAACCTCGTTACGCATACAGCGCACAGAAGCCGTCACTGAAGGGATTGTCATCAAACTGTGCCGAGACCTTTGGCCGACCGAGATTCAACGCACGATTTCAGGCTCCTGCTGCAACCATGCCAATGCAGCAGCTATCTGCTTTGGAGCAACTGACAAGCGCTGCGCCAACGAGTCAACACCGGGCTCTATTGGCTCGGCCCTGATTGCCTTGAGCAAACTGACCACCTCAACTCCGGCTACAAAACGTACTCCACGGGGGTGCGCCATTGTGACCAGCACTTCTCTTTCGACGATCAGACCATCCTCCACCACTGGCGTAGAAACCACCTGAGCGTATGAAGCTGCGGATAACCCCTGGCTGACAGCATTGATTGTTTTCTGGCGATTGCACCAGAACGTCTGCTCCGGCCACCGCGTCTCACCCAGATAGAACTCGGTTGCCATATCCAGCCGCTGGTGAAAGAGCGATTGCGCTCGCTCGCGATAAAAACGGCAAGCAAGCTCCTCCTGATCCGGCCTTGTAAGCAATGTGTTGATCGTTGGCGCGGCAGCGAAGGCTCCAGAGATAGCCTCGTACATTCCATGCCCGGATAGCGGATCACAGCTATATGCGGCATCGCCCACTCGCAGAAAAGTACGGTCGATGAGCCCACCACGGAGCACCGGCTGAATCCCTCGAGACATCACCGGACCCAACGGCAAAAGCGGGCCCAATTGCTGCGGAATCAAACTCAGGTGAGGGCGCAACCGCTCATGCAAGTCATTCAGGGGGGCATCCAGACAAGCATGATCTATTATCAGTTGCAGGCTGCAGGCCCCTTGAGAATCGATGGTTGCCCAGGCCCAACCTTCTTCAAAGGCCTCAGTCAGCGTGCGGGGTTCGCCACCTGCCCGCCCCTGAAAACTGCCGATCAGAGCTATGCTGAGAGGACCAGTGTATATATCCGATGCATACTTGGGCGCGTTGCGGCCACGAGCCTCTACCAGAAAGCCCGCCTTGAATTTGACCGACTCTCCACTGTCACCTTCCGCAGTCCCCTGCCAATGCTCCCCCTCCCATGAAAGACTCAGTACCCGTGCGTCGACAAAGCTCACGCCAGCATCCGCCAGATCACCAAGCAGAGCCTCATCCAGCGAACGTCGATCAATGACATGCTCACCGTTAATCTCACGATACTCACCGCCCCATGCCGCCCCTCGCTGCCAGCGTGCCCCAAGTAATGCCAGCGCCTGCCGGCATCCCACACGCGCCAGCCCTTCTGCAACCCGAGGCGAAGCGCCTTCCAGATAAGTAGTTCGCCGGGCTTTCCCCACGACCAGAACCTCATACCCCATCCGCTTGAGAATAATAGCGGTGACAACCGCAGCCGGACCGGCACCCATTACCACAACTTGCTTCATATTGTTTTCTCCAGGCGGCGGCGAGGCAGTAACAACGCACCCAGTAACATCGCGATGAAACCACCCCATACCAGCGATACCAGCGGATAACGGCGTACCACTACCAGAGTTTCGTCAGTTGTGCTCACAACATCAGAGGCTGACATAAGCCCCGCTGAAGCTGGCACCCATACCTGGGTGTCAGCCAACCAGCTACGGATGATGAAAGGGTGCAACATGTATCCGGGGTCACCCGCATGCCGGGCATAGCGGTAATCCAGAATCTCACAGAGCTGGCGTACCGGCCCTTGGTAGCCCGGAGGCAACTGGCGAGCATCCTGGAAGAGTGCCTGGCCCTGCACTACCTCATGATCGTGCCTGATCTCAACCTGCGCCACGGCACGAAAACCCGAGTAATCCGAATGACTGGACGCAGGCAGCACGCGCACTTGCATGTCCTCTGTCATATAACGCCATTGCCCCAATGCCTCACCATCTTGCAACAGGATCGGCAGATAGCTATTCAGAGCTGTTGCGGCCAAGCCACCGACCAGCGCAACGACAGCACCACCATGAATCAGCGCGAGGCTACCCGTGAAACGAAGCGTACCAAGCCGGCGGCTACGCCAGACACTGATAACGCACCACAACAAGCAGGCAAGCAGCAAGAACAGTGCGGCAGCCAGAGCAGCATCGAACCACGGCAGTACCCTGACAATATGCTGGGACAGCACCCCTCTGCCCGTGTAATGCTCAGTCAGCCAACCTCCCTGCCATGCCAGAAACAGACAGATAGCCACGGCGAACACGGTCCCGAAGCCAGCCAAGGTGGGGAACAACGCCCGGCGCAGGAAGGTGTACCCACCGACCAACCCCATAACCAGAAGAGGGGGCAACAACCAGCGTGCCAGTGCATAACCATCCATGTCCCACTGCGCAAACGCCTGTTCAAAACGGGCAATTTCATTGGAATCGGCCCACCGGCTCAGCGTCTCGAAGAAAGGCTTCTGTTCATCTGTCTTTTCAATCTGCAGCCATTGCCGCAGATGAGCCTGCATCAGCGCCACAGCAGCCAGCATTGCCATTGCTGAAAAGCTCAGCACCGACAGGCGCAGTGTCCAGTCTAGCCGCTTGCTTTTCTGCTCCTGGCTGTTCTGCCGGCGACGCCACGAGAAGCACAAGGCACAACAGAGAAACAATAACGCCAGCGATAAATGATTCAGCCAGGAAGTGGTACCGATATAACGATGAGAACTGGCCAGCACCTCGCTCCGGGTTACAGCCATGGCCATACAGGTGCTAGCTGCCAGCAACAGGCTGAGTACCGGCAATACGCGGCCAAAGGTGCCGGTATCACGCCAACGTCGCACCCCATGCAGAATCGCGCCGAGCAGCGCCCAGACGATGAAGATACTGGTCTGTACCGGATCCCAGTGCCATAGCTGACCGAAGGTAAAGTCCTGCAGAGCCCAGATCATGCCGAAGCCTATCCCGGCGGTAAGCAACCACCAGGCACGACGACCGTATACCAGCGCTTTATTTGCGTAACCGCTGGGCACCGCTCTCAGCGCCTGGATAGCCGCCCCAACAGGGGCCAGCGTCCAGGCGTATGCAGCCAGGATCAGTGGCGCGTGCAAGACCATCCATATACTCTGCAAGTGCGCGTTCATGCCCTGACTGGACTGAGCTGCAAGCCACTCCTCCGGCGTCGCGGTGAACGGCCCGAACCAGGCGGCACTGGCCACGTACCAAGCGGCGATCAGCCCGCTGCTGCTTCCCTCAAAACCAGGATAATCGACATGGCGCATAGCTGCCGGCATGATCAATAGCGCCAACAACAGTATCGTGCCCTCGTCCCCACCCCACAGATTGGCCAGCTTCAGGTAAGTTGGAAGCGCTTCACTACTGTAAAGCCAGACGTAACGAACACCGAAGCTATCCGTAGCCAGCAGCAACATCAGGGCCAGGCAACTGCCGACAAGGGCACCCGTTGCTGCTCGCCAGGCAATAACACGCCAACCCGGCACGAGCGTACCCCACACCAGCAGCACTGCCACCCCCGCGAGTAACGCGTTTCCAGCGCTCGGAGCCAGGAAAATCATCAGGCAGAAGCCCGCAGTCACCAACAGGGGCATCACACGCTGACAGCTCTTCATCCTCTGCGCTCCTCGACACCCACGTAATGCGCGGTCTGGCGCAGGTACGCCGGTATCTGTGAAGACGGAATGCCTTCGCGGGCAATAATGTGTGCAACCAGACCAGACACCCGGGCACAAGCAAAACTGGAGCCACCACCGTGTTCCGGCTGGCCCGGCACCAGCATCGGACAGGCACCCAAGTCTGCGTGGGCTTGTCCCAGCCAGGAAACTTCGTCAACAGCACAACGCGCATCGCCGGTTACTGCCAGACACTCTGGCAGCGCCGCCGGGAATACAATCCCACCAATAGCCGGTGCCGAGGCGACCAGGAGCCTCCCCCTAGCCGCCGCCCGCCGGCAGGCGTCATGCAGGAGCACAGCAGACCCGGCGAGTCCAAAGCTCATATTGATTACTTGTGCCCCCTCCTCCACCAGCCAGTCAAGCGCCTCGGCAACCCGCGATACTGGCGAACGGCCCTGATTGTGGAAAACCTGCGCTATCAGCAACTCGGCTTCCGGACACGACTGCAGAATAAGCCTGGCCAGCCTGTTGCCATGTCCGACACTGTCCGGTTGAGCCGGGGCATTACCCGGTAGGCCGTCGAAACGACGCGATACCCGAACATGACCGTATAGCGCTTCACTAACGCCGCTGTCGATGATGCCGATACGAACGCTCATGAAACGCTCTCCACGGTCTGACCATGATCAAGCGCCACAACGATATCGAAGCGCTCATCGCTGAGAGCCCTGTGGCTGATGAATATCCGTGTTCGTCCTGCGAACAACAGATCGATTTTCTGATGGATTTGCTGCTCCAGATGCAGCTCGAGTCCGGTGGTGCTTTCATCAAGGATCAAAATGTCCGGCCGCAGCAAAATCGCCCTGGCCAACGCAACACGCTGCCGCTGCCCCCCAGACAGACGCATACCCCGCTGCCCCACATCGACTTCAAGATCCTCAGCAAACTCATTCAGACCCGCAGCCTTTGCCGCCGCCAACACTTCCTCGTCGCTTGCCTGGTGGCATCCGTAGCGAATGTTCTCCAGTAGATTGCATGAGAACAGCTGGGTCTCCTGAGACACCACCACTACCCTGCTTCGCAGCTGCTGCAGGTCATGGTGACGCATGTCTTCTCCATCCAGCAGAATACGCCCGTGCTCGGGGTCGAAGTGGCGTTGCAGCAGGTCGACCAGTGTCGATTTTCCAGCCCCCGAGGCGCCGCGGATTACCACTCGGCTACCCGCCGGGATATGACAGTCAAGCGTTTTAAGGATGGTTATCCCGGTGCCGGGATAACCGAAGCTCACGCCCTCCAGTAATAGATCTCCAGGCCCTTTCACAGCGACGCGCAGCGCAGCATCCGGCGATTGCACTGCAGGGCGCTCAGCGGAAATCTCACGGACACGTGCTAGGCTGACGCGGGCACGCTGATAAGCAACATACAAACCCATAAGCGATTGCGCGGGCCCACTGGCCCGCTGCATATAGGTGACAAAGGCGATCAGCGTACCCAGGGTCATGCTCCCTTCGCCAATACGATACCCGCCGACCAGAAACACCACGCTGATACTCAACGAGAGCACCAAGCCTGGCACAGCTCCAGCCAGGTACCCGACCACCTGCAGGCGCAAAGTGGCCATGCGCAGTGAGTCATGCAGCGTCCCCAGACGCTCACCCTCGCGGCGCTGGCCATTGAAGGACTGCACACACTTGGCCATGCCGAGAATCTCTACGAAGAAGGCCGCTATATCGGAGCCGCATTCGCGCGCGACGCGCGTCAGACGTTCGATACGGGGACGAATGAAACGCAGAAAAAGCGCATTAAGAGTCAAAACCACCAATAACAGTACAACCAGCTCACTGCTCATCCATGCCAGAATGAGAACCGAGCCAATCAACAGAAAGCTGTTATTGACCAGGCTCAGCAAGGAATCGATTATGAAGCGTTGCAGCTCACCGATATCACCTTCGAGACGTGCATGGATGTCGCCCTGTCGAACCCGCGTATAAAAGTCGGGAGAAAGCCGCAGCAAGTGAGCAAACATGGCTTCGCGTATACCGTGCAATACCAGCGCGGAAGCCTCGACATATAGATAACGGGTCAGCCCCCCCAGCAAGGAAGAGACCAAGGCCAGCCCCACTAGGGCTGCTACACTCCAGATCAGGAAATCAAAACGCTTGGCGAGGATACCATCGTCAATCAGCAGTTTGGTCATATAAGGTTGTGCCAACCCGCCAGCTGCCACCAGCAACGAAAGCATCAGGATCAGCATGAATCGGCGCCAGTGGGGGGCAGCAAAGGTCATTACCCAGCGCCACATGTCTCCGTCACTTTGTTGGGAGGGCATGCCAAGCGGCATGCCCTCCCCCCGAGCAGAAAAAAGACGCATGCTAGCGATTCAGCGCTGCACCATGCGAAGGGAACTCAGCACCTGATCCCCCTCGCTGATGACGATCTTGCCTTTCGATTCCAGCGTTTCACTGTCATAGATTGCAATTTCATTCACCGTACCGCCGATGTACAACTCTTTGCCATCACTCGATACCTGAACCGTATAAAAAGTACGATCCAGATCTATACGCTTGAGCATCTCACCCGTGTCTATATCCGTTTTGGTCAACTGGGTGTAGGCTGTGTAAGCCTCGTTACGCCGAACCGGGTTGATAACAGTCGAAAAGGGCATCACCAAAGGCGCCTCGAATTCGCTGAAACGTACCGTATCCTTGGCCAGATCCAGGGACCAGACACCCGCTTTTATCGAGGTTTCACCATTCTCGTCGGTATAGTTGATGAAGTACGGAGTGGCGAACTCGTTTGCCTGCTCGAACTGCGGTGACACCGACAGCGTATCCGGCTCACCAAAGCCTTCGCGCGTCCAGCCTTTCCAGGGGTGCATGCCAATCTGTTCGCCAGTTTGTGGGTCGAGTACGAGCATATCCCAGCTGAAAGCATACAGTCGTTCGTAATCCGGTGAGTAGGCCAGAGTAGTGGTTCTACGCGGTGCATCCAATTTACGCACCGGTACAGCTCCCACTCCGTCGCTGGTATCATAGATGGCGATATAGGTATCCAGCACCTCGTATTCCGCCAGCTTCAGACGTGTCGGGTTGACATGTACTGCCAGCTCCTTGCCGTCCGGGCTGACATCGATAGCAAAGTGAGCCTTGCCACGTATTCCCGGAGAGGAAAGCTCGGCACGAAACACTTCTTCGCCACTCTCCAGGTCAATACCGGATACCGTTTCCCAACGGTTATGGATCATGTAGGCTACCTTGCCATCCTTGGAAACCGTCAGTCCAGCAACACTGGTCCCCTGCGCCGTGTTGGGGATTGTATGAGTCTTGTATACCTCTCGGGCTTCCACATCTACGACAATCACCTTGTCTGGGCGTGCCGCAGTGACCAGATAGTCCTTCGTATCAGCCACCGCCATCTGAGTCAGGAAACTCAAACCCAGCCCTGCACCACCCAGTAACAAGCCGCTATACAAGCGCGAATACTTCTTATTGTTCATTATGATTCCCTCTTGGCCTAGCAGCGCAGACTGCTCAGGCCGAATACGTTGGCGTGGCTTACTTGGGGAAGACCGATTGCAGGTCAGCCCAATCCTCCATCGCTGCGTCCTTCCCGGCTCCCCAGTCTGTGTAGTTATGTAGCGTGTCCGGAACCTGTGCCGGCCACCAGCAGGGATCAGCACAACCATAAAGGTCAGCTTCCATTGGCTGACACAGACCGGCTACGCCGAGGAATGGGTCAACTTCCCAACCTGGGTCGAAGGTAGTCGAGCAGCCAACCACCGCTGCCATGGCTACGACCTCCTCGGTATCGCCACTTTCCATCGCCACCTCGACCAGGTGAGCTTTCATGTTTAAAGGCTTCATATGGTTCATAGCTGGACACTCCGAGTGCTCAGATGCTTTTTGAAGAACTGGGGATTCTTCTGCAGAATCTCCGCATAGATCTCGATGCCGAAATCCACCCACTCCCGCATCAGATCGCAGTAGTGATATGTTGGCGATAGCGGATCTCCGAAGTGCGCATAAGATTCGTGATAACAGCCACCCGCGCACAAATTGCGGATACGGCAGGTCGAGCAACCCTTATCAACGCGACTGGTAGCACTCTCCAGAAAGCTACCCAGCGCTTCTTTGGCTATGCCATCATCGACGTTGCCAAAACGCGGCATATCGGAACCGGTAAAACGATGACAGAGGTTCAGGTCACCGTCGTGATCCACCGCCAGCAGGCCAACACCGGCCCCACAGGGCAGTGCCTTTTTGCGTCCTTCGTACAGGTCGCTCATCAACTGATGCATATTGGAGAAACCATTGTTGCGTCCCTCCAGTGCGGCATCACGATAATCCCGACCCAATGCCATCATCCCATCGAAGACTTCGCGCAATTCGTCACTGCTCAGATTGAACACCGTCACTGGCCCAGAAGTAGCGGGCGCAACACCGACTTCAAAAAAACCGAGATCGTATTTCAGATGCTCATGGATGGCTTGTACGTCGGTATAGCCAGCCGTCAAGGTGACACGCACACCTACCGGTTTCGAGCGGTAACGCTCAAGGAGCATCCGTGCCTTGGCAGCAACTACCGCATAGGTACCTTGGCCGCTGACGGTAATACGTCGCCGGTCATGTACCGCCTGCGGCCCATCCATGCTGATTGAGATGCCGAAACGGTGACTATCCAGATAGTCGACAATATCTTCAGTAAGCATTGTGGCGTTGGTGGTCATCGAGAAATCGACCAGCTTGCCCTCCTCCGCACAACGCCGCTCTGTGTACTCAACGGTCTGCTTGATCAAGGGCAGATTGCTCAAGGGTTCACCGCCGAAGAAAATCACATTCAGCCGGTCATTGGGAGCACCTTCCTTCAGCAACAATTCTATGCTCTTGCGGGCCGTCTCGAAGTTCATCCGTACGCCCTTGGTAGGGACAGCAAGATCCTCTTTGTAGCAGTAGGTACAACTCAGGTTGCAGCCCGTATTGACGTTCAAAACCACGGTACTGATTGGAAACTGACGGATCTCTACCTTCATTCCAGGATCCGGCATACCCGGTTCGTCGCCAATAATCGACAGCTCACGAAAACTATCCAGCGTCTGCGTGATATCCGCCGATGCAGCCTGACCGTCGAAACGCTGCTGCACACCATCCAACGTTATCTGCTCGTTCTCTTTGAGAAAGTCGATCAGAGACCCACCCAACTCATCCAGTTCAAACAAACCGCTGGACGGGATATGAAACAGCACCCGACGCCCTTCCAGCTTGACATCGTGAAAACTATAACGATTTAAATAAAGCGCACTCATAGCGTCGCTCCTGGTTTATCAACGGATGTGTGGGTCGTTCCAGCGCTGCACTGTCACCACGAAAGGCTTACTTGCCTCGACAGCACGCCCGGCATCATCAACCACCGCGGTCACCTTCAACTCACCGGTATTATTAGTGCCGTACTTGCGCTTAGGATTGGGGCCAGCATCACCAGGAATAAATAGGCCACCCGGCTGCAGGTTACCGGCGAACTCGACATCCCGCATTTGCATGGCATTCTCATTCAGGTTGTCAACCGACCAGGTAGCCGGGAAATAGCCAAGACGAATATCATCATCCGTACCCTGCTTACCGTCCGGCCCGTAGGCATAGCCCACGCTTTCAAACTGCACGGGAATCTTCGGAACCGGGCCACCGTTCCCTCCAATATGAGCCATGGCCTCACCCGGCTCTATCTTCAGAAAGTCAACCTTCTGATAGAGTGCCAAACTCTGCTCCAAACCAGCTTTGCCCACGCCCACAGCACGCATACCCTCCTCAGCACCAGCAGCAGCACGCGCCTCAATAATCACTTTGTCTGCGGAGCGCTCAATAACCTTCACCACCTCAATGCCGGAGCCCAGATTTATATCACCGGACAAATTGTTGCCGTACAGGGTGACACGCTGCATCGTACCTGCACGGATATGGCTTGGATCAACTGCCAGCAGCTGTGTGGGCGAATCCGGACCATTACGTACGGCCTGCAAATCACCGCCGAGGGAGTTCACTCCAGCCTGATGCCAACGGCCCGACAACGTCTGGCCGTCCGGTGAAAGAGTGAACACCTGACGAACCTCTTCATCACCTTGCTTGACGGTGGCACGCCACTCATAACCGGTATAGACAACCGCATTACCCTGCGCGCGCTCCTTGCGACCATCGGCATATGTCAACTGCATATCCAGTTTATAATGATCGGCGACGTCATCTGCCTCGATAGTCGCCACCCCTTCATAAGCCCCCCAACCTGGACGATGGCCTACGATGCGCCAGGAACCTTCCGCACTGGCGTACTTATGCTGCTGCCACTGCTTCCAGCTGTCAGATATATTGGGATAGAGCTTGCCGAGAATTGGCGGCACTTCCTTGGACGCGATCTCCCACCAATTACGGTCTCGACCACCAGCCTGAATCTCAATGACCGGATACTGGCCGACGTGGAAGTGGGCGAGCTTGCGCCAGTCGTCTTCGGTACGGCGCTGCAGAGCAATGCGCCCCTCGGAGTGGCAACGACCGCAGGTCTCGTGGACCAACTTGTTATCGGGGGTTTCTATCAGTGTAAAATCACGTTCCAGCAGGTAACGGCGATCCGCAGTTTCCTCCGGTGCCAAACCACGGGTATCAGCCAGATATTTCACCAGCGTCTGTCGTTCCTCTGCAGAGACCCTGACTCCATGTGCCACGATCATTCGCTCGATGGTCATGTCCCAACCTTCGGGCGTACGACGGGAGGCATCGATCCGATCCAACCCTTTACCTTCGACGGGAACATGACAGGCCATGCACTTGGTGTTGAGCAAGGCTTTGGCGTCGGATACTGGGTCGGCATTGACCAGCCCGGAGGCAACTACTGTCGCTATACATAGCGCCAGCGGTCGCAGGAGTGTTAAACATGCACTTTGCGCACGCATTGTTAGCTCCCTAATTTATTATTAGCAGGTGTAGTAGTAGTTAGGGCCGACTGTGGCTATGGGCCAAAAGGCCCACTCAAGGTTCAGTCAGTGACGTATTAAGGTTACAAGTGAGAGCGCTCAGACCGATATCGCATTTGGGCAATGAAGCCGTGTTGGCTATCGTAATTCGGCAACATTAGGGTCTGTACGAAAAGTCGCCGAGCGCAGGCACTTTTCGTACAGATCCTAATAAGAGCGGAACGTAACATATACACATTTCCAGTCTTGCCGCGGCCCTCTCTTCAGAAAGCCGCGATCATGACTTAGAAAAAGCCCATCGGATTGATGTCGTAGCTGACCAACAGGTTCTTGGTTTGCTGGTAATGATCGAGCATCATCTTGTGATTTTCGCGACCGACGCCAGACTTCTTGTAACCACCGAACGCCGCATGTGCCGGATACAGGTGATAGCAGTTGGTCCATACGCGACCAGCCTTGATACCCCGCCCCATGCGATAGGCACGATTCATATCGCGCGTCCAGAGCCCCGCACCGAGACCGAACTCCGTATCATTAGCGACCTCCAGAGCTTCGGCCTCATCCTTGAACGTGGTCACACCGATCACTGGCCCGAAGATTTCCTCCTGGAACACACGCATGCTGTTATCTCCCTTGAGCAAGGTTGGCTGAATGTAGTAACCACTAGCCAATCCGCCTTCGAGCTTCTCCGCCTCACCACCAGTGAGCACCTGCGCACCTTCTTCCTGAGCAATGTCCAGGTAGGAAAGGATTTTTTCGAACTGCTGCTCACTGGCCTGAGCACCAACCATGGTTTCGGTATCCAGAGGGTCGCCACGCTTGATTTTTTTGATTTTTTTCATCACCTCATTCATGAACGGCTCGAAGATGGACTCCTGGACCAAGGCGCGTGACGGACAGGTACAGACCTCACCCTGATTGAAGAAGCCCAACACCAAACCTTCGGCGGCTTTCTCAATAAACTCCGGCTCCGCACTCATGATGTCCTCAAAAAAAATATTCGGCGACTTACCACCCAGCTCCACGGTACTCGGGATGATATTCTCAGCGGCGCAATGCATGATGTGTGCGCCAACCGGTGTCGAGCCGGTGAAGGCGATTTTAGCAATGCGCGTACTGGTAGCCAGCGCCTCTCCAGCTTCCTTGCCGAAGCCCTGAACGATGTTCAGAACGCCCGGCGGCAATAGATCACCAACCAGCTCTGCAAAAAGGCTCATGGAGAGCGGCGTCTGCTCAGCCGGTTTGAGTACGACGCAGTTACCGGCAGCCAGGGCCGGAGCCAATTTCCACGCAGCCATCAACAAGGGGAAGTTCCATGGAATGATTTGCCCAACCACACCCAATGGCTCATGGAAATGATATGCAACGGTGTGTTCATTGATTTCCGCTGCGCTACCTTCCTGGGCGCGAATACACCCGGCGAAGTACCGAAAGTGATCGGCGGCCAGCGGTACGTCAGCATTCAGCGTTTCACGTATGGCCTTACCATTATCCCAGGTGTCAGCGACGGCCAGCATTTCCAGGTTGGCTTCGATGCGATCAGCGATCTTCAACAAAACCAGCGCACGATCCTGTGGCGAAGTCTTACCCCAAGCATCCGCTGCTGCATGAGCGGCATCCAGTGCCTTGTCGATGTCCGCAGCCTTAGAACGGGGAAATTCAGCAATCACCTCACCCGTCACCGGTGAGGTATTAGTAAAATACTCGCCATCGGCCGGCACCATGAATTCCCCACCGATGAAGTTTCCGTAGCGCGGCTTGAGCTGAACCAGCGAGCCAGGGTGACCAGGTTTAATATAAAGCATTATGTATTCCTCTCTGATTTTTATTCTTGACCGGTGTATATCAATGGACGAAACAAAGCACCCAACCAGAATAATATCCAGCGCAAGACAAAGCCTTTATCGTGAAATGGCATAAACAGTCCTGAAATTATCAAGAATCGGCAACAGCTGATGGCCGCTCACCAATTAGCTCTTGTCTATTTCTCATTGTGGGCGATGCTATATAGAGGCGACTTAGCAGAGTTTAGACCAGCAGGTGCTCGGCGTTACATTTCGTGGTAAATTACAATCCAACCGATTACCAGAAGGACTTCCTTGGCCTGCTGAAACACTGCAGACCCAATCAAAACAGCTGCTTAACGAGAGCAGCGAGGTAGATTGAGGAATGTGATCACTGAATGGTCGATGAGAACAAAGCCAATGAGTTTAAATATAAATATAGGCGAAACACCAACCCCAAGCGCTACTCAGCCACCTGCCGAGGCGTCTTTCACCGTTATAGAAACAAGTGATGTTTTTTTGCAAGCACAGGCCTTACCCAAATGGCATCAAGAGTATCTGCAGATCAGCGAAGGGGCTTTTCATGGCTCACTCAGTGATATATCTCTTGGCCCAATACAACTGTTTCGCGAAAGAATGGATAAAGCCGTCGACCAGCAGGGTCAGCCATGGCCTAATAGCTTTGTTGTTGGAATCCCGGTAAATATTGAAGGTGAGGGCTTCTGGAGTGGCGACAAGCTGGTGAGCGACTCTTTATTCTTCCTCAAACCAAACTCTGAATTAAGGTTCAGAACTCCGTCCAGTTCTGACATTTATGTCGCCGTTCTGGATCTTAATGCACTTAACCAGTACATAGAGGATTTTACCGAAATTAATGTACAGCATCTTTATCAGCTCAGCGGCGTAGCGCCAGCATCACAACAGCTCTGTCAAAGCCTCCGCTACAGCTTGCATCATATATTCGAAGGTGTTTCCAACAACCCATACTCTTTAAATGATACGAGAGTACGCCAAGTTTTGTTCAGCGACATAATGAACACCCTAATAGTCGGGCTTGAGACTTTAGGCCATGTCCAGCCGGGCAACCCGGGACAGTTCGTCCACCGGCATATTGTCGAAAAGGCCAGGGAGTATATGCTTTCGAATAAACATCTCCCCCCTACGGTACTTGAAGTATGCCAAGAACTGCGTATCAGCCGCCGAACGCTTCACTATGCGTTCCAGAAAGTCCTATCCATAAGCCCAGTAGCATTTTTACGTTATATCAGGCTGCATGGCGCACGTCAGGAGCTTCTTACTACTCCACCAGGCAGGGTTCTGATAAGTGAGGTTGCTGCTCGCTGGGGCTTCTGGCATATGGGGATGTTTGGCACCTACTACAAGGCACTGTTCGGGGAGACACCATCCGTGACGCTGCGTCGTGGCTTACGCCCGGGCTAGAGTCTGTTGATGCTCATCGCGAACCGCGGTGCTGGTGCTGAAACAGATTTATCAATGCACGCGGGAAGTGAGAATTGAAAAAAGCTGCCTGTATTGGACAGACAGCCCTGTCTGATCAGAAGTCGATAGAAGCACCGTCTTCCGGGATCTCAACCTGATCCTGGATGCCGTTTTCCTCGACATATTTCTTCAGTTCTTCACGGCTGAGGGCCATATGGTTGATGGCACCCATATGGGTGGCCACTATCGCGGCGTCCGGCGCCACCTGGGTGGCGCGCAGTACATCGTCCTTGCCCATGATGATGGAATCGTCAAAGCCATTCAGCATTGCATATCCCGCATTCAGGACGATGACCTGTGGCTGGTATTCAGCCAGCGCCTGATCAACTTCATCGCGCCAGATGGTATCGCCTACCAGATAGAGTGTCTTGTGACCGGGTGCCTGAAACACCACGCCCATGGCGTCACCAAGGAAGGCCCCCAATTCAGGCAAGGCATACATTTCATCCGTGCCGTGCTGACCGCCAGTCTTGGTCAGAGTCACGCCACCAAAATCGGCCTTATCAGACAGTACCCGCACATCGGTAAAGCCCTGTGAACGAATCATGTCGGCATCAGCCTGATGCTGCGTATACAGCGGAATATCCTTGGGCAGAAACTTCTGCGCCGCATCATCCCAGTGGTCCAGATGGGTATGAGTGACGATAACCGCATCGACGCCATCAATCACGTCCTGCTCCGACATAGGCAGGTCTACCAGCGGATTGCGCAACTCGCTGCGATAGGTGCCTTCAAAACCGGGGTAGGTGCCTGTCTTTGACAGCATCGGGTCGATCAGGAAGGTCGTGTCAGCGTAGGTGATTTTCACAGTAGCATTGCGAATCTGCTGCAGCTGCACAGCTTCCTGGGCCGCTGCCGAGGTATCGGTCGCAGCTGCCTGGGAGAATGCCACGCCGGAGGCGAGGCTGATTGCCAAAGCAAGGGAACTGGCGAGGATTTTGATAGACATGTGCTACTCCAATAATTGTTGATGACGAGTAGTCGCTATTCTGACGTTTCCAGCACACTGGCAAAAGTGGCCCACACGCCAATAAACGCTACAATCAGGCCAATCATTGCTTACAGGTGTGCCCATGTCTGATGTTCACGTTGCTGTTCTGGCCTTTGAAGGCGTGAGTCTGTTCCACCTTTCCGTACCGGGCCTGGTTTTCGGTGCGGATGATGATTTATCCGGCTTTCCGCGCTATAACTTGAGCTACTGCACTTTGACACCCGGCCCCATAACCAGTGATCAGGGTATGGTGATCCAAGTCCCCGATGGCCTGGAAGCCATGGAAAAAGCCGACATCATCATCATTCCGGCGTGGAGTGATGCTGAGCTGCCCGCGCCGGTCGAGCTCGCCGCTGCGCTGCAGCAAGCCAATGCCCAGGGCAAGCTGATTGTGGGTTTGTGCCTTGGCGCCTTTGTACTGGGTGATGCGGGTCTGCTCGATGGGAAGGAAACAACCACCCACTGGGCGGCGCGCGAGGTGTTTGCTCGGCGCTTTCCGCAGGCGGTGTTCCGCCCGGATGTATTGTATGTGGCTGATGACAACATCATTACCTCGGCGGGAACGGTCGCTGCGATTGACTGTTGCCTGCATCTGGTGCGGCAACGCCACGGCAGCGAGGTGGCCAATCACACGGCCAGATTGCTGGTTACACCACCACACCGACAGGGCGGGCAAGCGCAATATATTGAACGCCCCGTACAACAACTACCCGGCGACAACCGCCTGCCCGGCCTGCTGGAATGGGCACGCGCAAACCTGTCGGAACCGCTATCCCTAGACACCCTGGCTGATGTGGCCAATATGAGCCGCCGCACCTTTACCCGGCGCTTTCGGGACATGACCGGCACCACTGTCACTCAGTGGCTGAACACCGAGCGCGTCGCCAGAGCACAACAGTTGCTGGAGACCACCGACCTGTCGATCGAGCGCATCACCGCGGAGGTTGGTTTTGGCACGGCCTTGTCACTGAGACAGCAATTTGCCACGCAGCTGGGCACCTCACCCTCGCACTACCGGCGCACCTTTCGTGACAGTGCGCCTGAAGGCGCGACACTGATTGCACCAGCCCCGTTCAAACCGACTGTCAGAGCTCCCGGTTGAACCCGGATTACCTCACCATCCGTTGATTATCAGGAACGCCAGCGAGGCTGACGCTTTTCGAGGAAGGCATCAATACCTTCACAGGCGTCCTCCTCCATCATATTCTGCGCCATGACATCGCTGGCGTAGGCGTAGGCATCGGCCAGTTCCATCTGTTTCTGCCGGTAGAACATCGCCTTGCCGTAGCGAACGGCGGTGGGGCTCTTGGCGAGAATCTCTGCAGCTTTCCTTGCCACCGCGGCGTCCAGGTCCTCATCGGCGACCGCGTCGTTGATCAGTCCCCAATCCGCCGCAGTGGCAGCGTTGACGAAGCGTCCTGTCACCAGCATGTCGAAGGCGCGCTTGGAAGAAACGTTGCGCGACAGAGCCACCGCCGGCGTCGAACAGAACAAGCCCACGTTGATGCCCGAGACAGCGAAACGTGCCGACTCCGCTGCTATCGCCAGGTCGCAGCTCGCTACCAACTGGCAACCTGCTGCTGTTGCCACACCCTGAACACGCGCGATAACCGGCACCGGCAGCTGCTGAATTCCCTGCATGACCCGGCTGCAACGGGCAAAAAGCGCCTTGTAATAATCAAGCTCGGGCTGCCCGCGCATTTCGCGCAAGTCATGCCCGGCGCAGAACGCCTTACCGGCAGCTGACAGCACAACGCAGCGCACCTGCGGGTCCTTGCTGATGACATCAAGTTCACGCTGCAGCGCATCAAGCAGCTCTTCCGACAAGGCATTGAACTGCAATGGACGGTTCAGTTGCAGAGTGACTATGCCGCCGTCATTTTCTCTGAGTAGCGGCTCACTGGCTCGATTCATGTTCATCTAGCATCTCCAATACCGAAATGGCCCGCAGATTATATTGCGTCCCTCATTTACTCACCCTCGGCAGGGATTTGCTACTCTACCCCGTTATTCTCGCGAACCTAACACCTCAACCAACTGCCCCGGCTGCGGCATGCCGTTGAACTTCCTGATCAGGCCATCGCTTTGCTGAACTATGATGCCCGGTGTTCCGCGGAAGCCGTTGGCGTGCATGAGCATCTGATTCTCGTCAAGAATCTTTTGCACATTATTCGAAACGCCCTTCGCCGGCGTGATTCCTCCTTGAGCGAAGTTCTTTTCGTTTTCCAATAATGCCGCTGATGGATCAGGCGCTTCGAGGATCGCGGCCGCCTTGGCGGGGCTGTCCGCTTTGATGACGCCGACAAACAGATGGCGCAGCTGCACCTTGCCCGAATCCACCCAGGGGCGGGCCGCTTCCCAGAAGCGGTGACAGTAGGGGCAGCTTGCATCGCTGAAGGTATAGACCACACGGGGTGCATCGGCATCGCCGTCCAAGACCCAAGTGGCGGCTTCCAGCTGCGCCCAGGTTTTTTCGCTCATCGGTTTGGCCACCAGATCCTGGAGCGTAGCGGCATCGACCGACTGCCCCTGGGCATCCAGCCGCGTGCCGACAATCGCCTTGCCGTCGCTGGTAACGTAGACCGCAATGGGCTGATCGCCTGCCACGCCGGCGAATCCGCGCAGATCACCGCTCACATCGAACTCCTGAACGATGGTCAGACCTTGGGCCTCCAGCGCCTTCACGACCTGGGGCGTGTCCGTACTCTCCGCTTGAGAACAGCCCGCCACCAAAATCAGGCCGGCTGCTAGGCCGAAAGTAACCCCTGGGCGTTGGCGAAATATAACGTGTGAAAACATGATTACTCCTCGTCTGTGGCCGGCTGGGCGGATTGCGCAAAATGGCGCGACATATTGCTCTTGAAACTGGCCATGGTGAGTTCACCCATATGCGAATCCACCAACTGGCCTTCGGCATCGAAAAACAAGGTGGTGGGTAAGGCACGCGCACCCACTGCGTGCATGGTTCGGGAGAAGGGATCAAGCAATACATCGCTCAAGTTCAGTCCTTGACTCTCAAGAAAAGCCTGCGCCTGCTGAGCGCTTTCTCCCTGGTTGATCATGACAATGGCCACTTCCGGAAACGCTGCCTGAGCCTGCTCGAATACCGGCATTTCCCGACGACAGGGCGGACACCAGGTGGCCCAGAGATTCACCACGGTTGGACGCCCTTGATAGGACAGTAGCGAAATGGGCTGCTCTTCCAGTGTCGCCAAATGCAGATCCGGCAGGGGCGGCGAATGATGCAGCAGCCCGACCACCATACCGGCCAAGAACCACGCCGCGACGCCGGTCATCACCCCCGCCAGAACCGGCCGACGCAACCGCTGTGACGTACGGGTCCGCCACCAGACAAACGCGAGCGCCGCCAGCACCCCCACCCACCAGGAGAACCCGCCGTCGCCTATAGCGAGCATCGACATCGGCGCGGCGAAGTAGTCTTCCCGCCATTGAGCGATATACCCCAGCCTGGCGGCTATCAGCCCCCAGAACACGGCATCAAATAGCACTGCACCGGCCAGCTTGTGAGAAACATCTGACATGCGCTTGGCAACAGCGCGGGTGACCAGCCAGGCGAGCATTATGGCAGCGACGACGCCGACGACCTTTATGGAGAACGGACCGATACTCATCATGGTGTACCTGCTGCATTCAGACGATCGAGAAATTCACTCGTATTGACCTCACCTACCATGCGCAGGTCGCGGCGCTCGGCGCCATCTGGTCCCACAAGAATGAGTGTCGGTGGCCCCATGACGCCCCAGTGTTTGAGCAGGGCCTGATCAGTTGCGTCGTTGAGCGTCACGTCTGGACGCAGGATCTGCATGCGTGCCAGGCGTTGCGCCACGACCGGGTCACCGAATACATTGCGCTCGATGACATGGCAGCTGATGCACCAGTCAGCGTAGAAGTCGATCAGAGTCCACTCGCCCCGCGCCGCGGCCTCTGCCAAACGGGCATCCACATCCTCCACCGATTTGGCCTGAACATAGGTCGGCGTGGCTGTCGTAGAGGCTACCGCCGTGCCACCGCGCAGGTGCGTCAGCGGCTGCAATACCGAATCCCCGCCCGACGCCGCGCCTATCAGCATGAATACCGACCACAGACCGACAAAGGCTGCACCGGTGCGCAGCGCCCATAATAGACGCGGCTTCGCTGTTACCGCCTGAGCCCAGGCCAGCAGGCCGACGGCCACTGACAATATCCATGCTCCCCACAACATCAGACTCAGGGTGCCAGACAGGAAGCGGTCCAGCATCATCCCCGCCATACCGACCATGACGTAGCCGAAGGCAATATTCACCCTGTCCATCCAGGCGCCAGGTTTGGGCAGGATGCGCGCGCCGAAGGTCGCAATCGCCAACAGCGGCAGCCCCATGCCCAGGCCGAGCGCAAACAGGGCCAGACCGCCATAGAGCGCACTGCCGGTTTGTCCGATGTACAGCAAGGCACCCGCCAGGGGCGCGGTCATGCACGGACCGACCAATAGTGCAGACAGAAAGCCCAGCGCTGCAGCACCGATAACACTGCCCCCTGAACGCCCACGCCCTGCCGACTCGACCCGGTCCATCAATGCGGACGGCAAGCGCAAGGAGAACAGACCAAACAGCGAGCTTGCCAGGATCAGGAACAATGCCGCGAACGCGCCCAGCAGCCAGGGCGATTGCAGCGTTGCCTGAAGATTGGCGCCGGCCAGGCCGGCCGCCACCCCGACTGCCGCGTAGGTGCCGGCCATCGCCACCACGTAGAAAAAGGAGAGAACGAAAGCGCGCCGAGGCTTGGCCTGACTGCCGACCACCATACTGGAGACGATGGGAATCATCGGTAGTGTGCAGGGCGTGAATGCTAATAACAGACCGAAGCCGAAGAACAGCATCGTACCCGACACCGGACCTAGCGCGGCCAGTCGCTGTGCGGCTTGCTGGTCTTCGCCGGCACTCAGGGGTGTGTTGTCTGGGTTGGACGAACGAACGGATGAACCTTGGTCCGAGGCAGCACCCGCCCCGCTCGCTGGCAAATCCACCTGCAAGGTCTGCGGGGGATAACAGAAACCAACCTCTGCGCATCCTTGCCAATGCAGGGTCAGCGGACCTGCTGTCTCGACCGGAAAGTCCAGACGCAGCATAGCGCCGGTGTAGATTTCCGTGTCGCCGAAGAACTCATCGTGCTGGGCCGTACCTGTCGTGAGCTCCAATTCAACCGGGTTGCCCTGCCCGTCAACCAGCTTCAACGAATGGCGGTACACATAGTAACCATCGGTGATATTTCCATTTACCTCGAAGCTATCATCTTGCTGACGAACATTTTCCAGCTGGAAAACGTCCACGGCCTGCAGAAGTTCGGGCTCCCGCCCCCAGGAGAACAGGCCGCCACTGGCCAATGCGCTACCGATGACACAAAAAAATAGAAGAACAATCGCAAGCGCACGTCGGTACAAAGACAATTTCGGCTCCTCCAAGCAAGGCATTTCAGGGAATGATGCACCTGCTCGGTTAAGCGAAACTAAAGACAGGAAGGCAACAACGTGCTGTTCTATCTGATATACCGCAAAGCGGGGCAATGCATGCCCCGCCCTGCTCGAACACTATCAGTCGAAGGTGCGGTCGCGCAGCACGTCAGGCTTGAGAAAATCCTTGCGGCCGACGTTATCGTGATCGCCCAGCAACCGGCCTTCCACTTCCTGGCCGTACAAGGTGTGTTTATGGAAGGTGTCGCCGTACAACTCCAGTGTTTCTTTCACATCACCCGTGTAGCGCGGGTCCTGCGGGCGCTCCTGCGAGTCGATGAATTGGGCCAGATCCCACGCCTGTTGATCGGTGAGCGTATTGGGCTGACCCAGCGGCATGTTGTGTTTGATAAAGCCTGCCAGTGTGAACAAGCGGCTGATGCCGGCACCCCAGTTGTAGGAGTTATCGCCCCATAGTGGCGGAAAGACCACTTCATCACGTACGCTCAAGCCGCCGCCATCATTGGCATGGCATATCGAGCACTGCGCTTCATAGGTGGCCTTGCCGCGCTGGTAGTCCGGTGCTTCAGCGGGCTCCGCAACCCGCGGATAGCCACGTCCATATATGTTGGCGTCCGCCAGGTACATAGGCACGCCCTTGGCCAGCCATTGATGATAGGCACTGAGCGCAAGCATTTCATCACTGCCATAGGCCGGCGGCTTGCCGTTCATGGAGTAGGTAAAGCAGCCAGCGATGCGCTCCTCCAGATTGTTGACGTGATCATTCTTCGGCCGGTAGTTCGGCAGGGTGACCGCCGCCGGCCAGATCGGCCCGGCAAACGGCAAGCGCCCGGCACCCATGTGGCAACTATCACAGTTCATATCGTTGAATACATATTGATCACGATACTGCTGGGTATTGGTGAAAATGTCATAGCCGCGCCGGATGACCCGTTTCAATTCCGGGTGCAAGGATGACGCTTCCAGATCAGCCATTGTGGGTGGGATATGCACAAAACTGTCCGCAGCAGGAGCAGGAGCGTTTGGAGCCATACTGGCGAGAATACTCAAACTTTCCTCGGACAGCTGAGCCTGGACCAGTGATATGTGACCTGCCAGTATGCAGCCCAGTGTGGTCAACAAGTACCGACGAAACCGGGATATCATAGGTGTTGAAGTGGTCATGGGTAATTCCTCTACTGGGCGGCGGCTGGCTGAGTGGAAAGCCAGGCAGCGACCGCATTGACGTCCTCAGTGCTCATCCGTGCGGCGATGGTGGCCATCAGCTCCTGAGCATCATTGTCGCGGTGGCCTTGTTGCCAATCCAGCAACTGGTCTCGTATATAACCAAAATGCTGTCCAGCGATCGCCGGGAATACCGTACCGGCCCCGAGGTTATCCGGGCCATGACAACGTGAGCATGGCACCACGTATTGATCCCAGTCTCCTACCGTGGCCAGTTGTTTGCCGCGTTCGAGTTGCTCCGCAGAATAGCTTTCAGTATCTTCCGGCTGCCCACTGGTAGTGGCCGGCAAGCTGGCAAACCAGGCGGAAATATGGACGATCTTCTCGTCATCAAGCATCTGGGCAAACGCCTCCATGCTGGGGTTGCGGCGCTTTCCGGTCTTGAAGTCCTGCATCTGTTTGGTTAAATAATCCGCATCCAGCCCGGCCAGTCGCGGCCAGGACTCTCCATCCGGAATATTCTGCCCACTGCCATCGGCCTTGTGGCAGGTCTCGCACAGCCCCGCCGCGGCCTTGCCCTGCGCTGGATCAGGCGTTGTCGGCGCAGCGGATACACCCAGAGAAAACAGCAGCAAACAGGCACTCAAGCCCGCCCCTTGAATATGATTTTTATTCATTAAAAACTCCTCAAGTTACCCCTGCGGCAACATAGCGGCAGTCACTTCCTGTCGCGATCTGTCCCAATGGCGTGCGCTTATAGCATAGTCCGATTAAGCGAAACTAAAGCCGTTCTTGATATTCATCCCAGGCTGACGGCCCGGTAACTCTTGGCCTAAGATGGCCTTTTTGGGCGACAAAGAGGTCTGAGATGCGGGTGCTGCTGGTAGAAGATGACGAATTGATCGGCCAGGGCATTGTCGCTGGACTGCGCAAACACGGGATCGCTGTGCATCACGTCTGCACTGCAGCCGCGGCGGAAACGGCGCAAATGGAAGACACTTTCCAGGCTCTGGTGCTCGATCTGGGGTTACCTGACCGCGACGGCATGCAGCTGCTGAGCAGCATGCGCTCGTTTGAACCCGACTTGCCCATCCTCATTCTCTCGGCCCGCGATGCCATTGAACATCGACTCACCGGCCTGCAGGGAGGCGCAGACGACTATCTAGTCAAGCCGTTCGACCTGCGCGAGCTGGCCGCGAGGTTACATGCGCTGGTCAGGCGCACCCAGGGCCGAGCCGCCCAGGCTATCGCAGCGGGACCTTTACGGTTGGAACCCGATAGCGGCCTGGCCTGGCTTGATGGCGAATCGGTCACGTTGTCCCGTCGAGAAGTCGATCTGTTGGTTCACCTAGCCGCCGCCGATGGCCGCTGGGTACTGCCTGATGCGCTCAACGAACGCCTGTACGGACTCGGTGAGGCCATCAACAGCAACGCGCTGAATGTGCATATTCACAATATCCGGCGAAAACTGGGCGCCGAGGCGATCGAGACGGCGCGCGGACTGGGCTATCGATTGGGCTGGAGGCTCACCCCATGAGCCTGCGCTTGCGCGCGGTACTGATCGCAGGAATCGCCCTGGTGGTGCTTTGGGCCGCCGCGGCAGCCTGGATGATGCAAGGCATGCGCGCCAATCTGGATCGCACCCTTGACGGCCGTCTGGCCATGTCAGCGCGCATGGTGGCGGGTCTGCTCGAAGGTGCGGCACTGGACCCCAACTCCTCTCCGGCGAACTTTACCGAGGCTGTGCGTATCAGCGGCAAAGAAGGCATCGCCTGCGAGATCCGGGCGCTGCGTGGCGAAGTCTTGGCGCGTACCGGCAGCGTGCCCTCTTCGGATTTTGACACCCTGCCGGCAGGCTACAGCACGCGTGCAGTGGAAGGTAGACAATGGCGGATCTACATCCTGCACGACAACGGCTACCAGATCACCACCGCAGACCGTATCGATGAGCGGAACGTGCTCATCAACGACCTGCTGCGGGCGGCGGGTGTGCCCTTTCTGATCGCCTTTTTTGGCGGTCTGGCAGCACTGTGGATCGGCATCGGGCGCGGCCTGGCTCCGTTGCAAGCCCTGCGTGAACAGCTGCGCGCCAAGAAAACGGACGACACCACGCCGATTGTCCTCGACCATGCCCCCAGCGAGCTGCGCCCGGTTCTGGACGCGATGAATGGACTGCTCGGCCGGCTGGCCCGGGCGCTGTCCAGTCAACGCGCCTTCACCGACGCAGCAGCCCATGAATTGCGCACGCCGTTGACGGTCATCGATACCCACCTGCAAGTCGTCCGCCTGAGTGAGGGCGAGGAAGCACAGGCCTCGCTGTCCGGTGCCGAGGAAGGCGTGCGCCGGCTGCGGCGCACGCTTGATCAGATGATGACCTTGGCCCGCACCGAGGCGGCTATCAGCGAGGGAGACGAGTGCGCTTCGGTGCTGGAGGCAGTAAACGGCGTGCTCAATCGACTGGAAGAAGCTCAGCGAAGTCGTCTGTCCCTGACTGTCGAAGGCGCCGATGCCGGAACACCCATGCCCAGATCAATGCTGGAAACCGCTGTCCGCAATCTGGTGGACAATGCCATTCGCTATTCGCCCGACGCCACCGCCATTGAGGTAAAGGCATTGTTCAATCACTCAGATCAGCGCTGCGTGCTCACCGTCACCGACCAAGGGCCCGGGCTGAGCCCGGAGCAGGTGTCCCAGATCGGCCGGCGCTTCTGGCGCGGAGACCAAGGGCGACAGCGCCAGGATGGAGCAGGCCTGGGTATCTCCATTGTGCGCGCCATTGCAGAACGCTTCGGCGGCGTACTCAATTTGAAGTCCCGAGAAGAAGGCGGTCTGGTCGCAGAAATCCTGATCCCCCTTTCCGAAGCTGCGAACGTTTGATTGCTTGTTCTTTTGAAGACAAGCAATAGCAGACAACAAAAAACCGCCCGAAGGCGGTTTTTTTCAAGGCAAAACGTCCTATCAGGACAGTTTTTCCTTGATACGTGCTGCCTTGCCGGACAGGGCGCGCAGGTAGTACAGCTTGGCCTTGCGCACGTCGCCGCGACGCTTGACGGTAACACTGTCAACTACCGGAGAGAAGGTCTGGAAGGTACGCTCGACGCCAACACCGCTGGAGATTTTACGAACGGTGAACGCGGAGTTCAGACCCCGGTTACGCTTACCGATAACCACGCCTTCGAAGGCCTGCAGACGCTGACGCTCGCCTTCCTTCACTCGTACCTGGACAATTACAGTGTCACCCGGTGCGAACGGAGTGATTTCACGGGTCATTTGCTCTGCTTCGAGCTGGGCAATAATGTTAGACATTTCTAAAGCTCCTACAAGCCGCCGGACTTGCTTAATGGTTATCGGTTTCCTGCTCGCGGATAAATTCCGCCAGCAGTTTCTGCTGTTCTTTGCTCAAGGTCAGCTCTTCGAGCAGTTCCGGGCGACGTTGCCAGGTTCTACCCAAGGACTGCTTGAGGCGCCAGCGCCGGATCAATGCATGATTACCACTGAGCAGCACCTCCGGTACGCGCTGCCCTGCAAACTCTTCCGGCCGGGTGTAATGCGGACAATCCAGCCACCCTTCCGAAAACGAATCTTCTGCCGCTGAATCAGCGTGCCCAAGCACACCGGGGATCAGTCGGCTTACCGCATCCAGGAGCACCATGGCTCCCAGTTCACCGCCGGACAGTACGTAATCGCCGATGGATATTTCCTCGTCGACGCACGTCTCGACAATGCGTTCGTCGATGCCCTCATAGCGGCCACACAGCAGGACAAGACTGTCCAGTTGGGCCAATTCCTCGGCCCGGCGCTGTGTCAGCAGCTTACCCTGGGGAGAGAGATAGATCACCCGGGGTCTGGAGGGTGCCTTCTGCCGGATCGCCTCTATGGCTTCCAGCAACGGCTCGACCTTCATCAGCATGCCCGGACCACCACCAAAGGGTCGATCATCGACCGTGCGATGACGGTCATGGGCATGCTCACGGGGATTACTGAACTCGACTGTCAGCTGGCCCCGCTTGACGGCCCTGCCGGTCACTCCGTGCTCGGTCAACGCCGTGAACATCTCGGGAAACAGAGTTACTACACCGGCCCACACCGGTCAGAACTCCGGATCCCAATCGACCTGCATGACACCTTCAGTCAGGTCGATGTGCTTTATGTACAGGTCCGGCAGATACGGCAGCAGCCGCTCACGCTGGTCCAGACTGCCCGCACAGGGCTTTACCACCATGACATCGTTGGAGCCGGTTTCCAGCAGGTGGTCGATACGACCGAGCAGCTGACCCTCAAGAGTCACTACCTGCAGACCTACCAACTGATACCAGTAAAAATCACCGTCATCCAACGCCGGCAATTCAGCACGCGGTACGCAGATTTCCCAATCCTTGAGCTCAAGTGCCTGGTCCCGGTCAGTCAGCCCTTTGAGCTGGACCACCAGAACACGACCCTGAACGCGCCCCGTGACGACAGACACCTGACGCTGCACATCACCCTTGCGGAGAGTCCACTCGGGATAGTCCAGCACATTGTCCAGCGGATCAGTGTGTGAATACACCTTCACCGCTCCGCGTATGCCATGAACCGATACGATTTTGCCGAGGACCACCAAAGGCGATCCAACCGGCTCAGGCTGGCGTGTCATATCAGGCAGATGCCTGAGCTTCCTTGATCAGATTGGCTACACGATCAGAAGGCTGTGCGCCCTGGCTCAGCCAGTAGCTTACGCGATCCTGGTCTACGGACAGACGGGGCTCGCTACCAGCAGCAACTGGGTTGAAGAAGCCTACGCGCTCGATAAAGCGGCTATCACGGGCATTGCGGCTGTTGGCAACAGTCAGATGATAAAAAGGGCGCTTCTTGGAGCCACCACGAGCAAGACGAATGGTTACCATGTGGACATCATTTCCTGTATTTGAATAAGACTCACAAAATTCATTACGAGCATATAGCTCGAAAGGTCGCGTATTCTACGGAATATCGCGAACAAATGAAACTCTTTTGTACCCCGGCCCGCTGGCGAGCCGGCCCACCTCATAACGCAAGGAATCCGCGCTGAGGCAAAGTCGTCAGAATCGCGGCATTCCGCCGCCCGGTGGCAGCATTCCACCACCGCCTCCGCCCATGCCACCCATACCGCGCATGAGTTTGGCCATACCTCCTTTGCCACTGACCTTCTTCATCATCTTCTGCATCTGCTTGTGCTGCTTGATCACCCTTCCGATATCCTGGATCTGGGTGCCCGAGCCGGCAGCAATGCGGCGCTTGCGCGAACCACTGATGACATCCGGATTGCGACGTTCGCCCGGCGTCATCGAGTTGATGATGGCTTCCATCTGTTTGAACTGCTTCTCGGCCTGGGTCTGGGCAGTTTCCATCTGCGCGGGATTGACCTTGCCCATCATCGGCAATTTATCCATCAGCGAGCCCAGACCACCCATACCGCGCATCTGCTGCAGCTGGTCACGGAAGTCTTCCAGATCAAAGCCCTTACCCTTCTTGAGCTTGTTGGCCAGTTTCTCGGCCTTGTCCTTGTCCAGCTTCTGCTCGGCCTGCTCAATCAGGCTGAGCACATCACCCATGCCGAGAATGCGCGAGGCGACCCGGTCGGGGTGGAAGGGCTCGAGGGCATCGGTCTTCTCGCCGACACCGAGGAACTTGATCGGCTTGCCAGTGATATGCCGTACCGACAACGCTGCGCCACCACGGGCGTCACCGTCAACCTTGGTCAGGATGACCCCAGTCAGCGGCAGCGCCTCGTTGAACGCCTGGGCCGTATTGGCAGCGTCCTGACCGGTCATGGCGTCGACCACGAACAATGTCTCGGCAGGCTTGGCCGCAGCATGCACGGCCTTGATCTCGTCCATCATGTCGGCGTCGATATGCAGTCGACCGGCGGTATCGACGATCAATACATCCATGAAACGGTTCTTCGCTTCGCGGATCGCGGCCTCGACAATGGCAACAGGCTTCTGGCTGAGATCAGACGGGAAGAAATTGACCTCCACTTCTGCAGCCAGTGTCTCAAGCTGCTTGATCGCGGCTGGACGATAGACGTCAGCACTGACCACCATGACCTTCTTCTTCTGCTGCTCGCGCAGCGTCTTGGCCAGCTTGGCCACACTGGTGGTCTTACCGGCGCCCTGCAGACCCGCCATCATGATTACTGCCGGCGGTGCCACCGCCAGGTTCAGGCCCTCGGCCTGGCCCATGACCGCTTCCAGCTCGGCCTTGATGATCTTGACGAACACCTGCCCCGGAGACAGGCTGCGCGACACTTCCTGGCCCACGGCACGCTCGCGTACCTGATCGACGAAGGTCTTGACCACCGGCAAGGCGACATCCGCCTCGAGCAGCGCCATGCGCACTTCGCGCAACGTATCCTTGATATTGTCTTCGGTCAGCTTGGCGCGGCCGGTGACCCCAGCCAGACTGGCCGATAGGCGTTCGGTAAGATTTTCAAACATCGACGAATTCTCCTTTGCCCCGCGCACCCCGCGACGGCGGGTTGAGGCGTTCTGGTCGGCAAGTATACATTGGGGTTGGTACGGATGCAGCAAGCGCTTTATCCTCAACGCGGCTTGTGCGACACTTCGATTTTATTGATAAGTATTTTCAAGGACGTATGACAGCTCTGATCTCCAGCCTGCTTGCTGCTGCGTTTTATCTCGGCGGCACGCTTTACCAGATACGCTGCCTGACCCGCAGACGCAGCGCCAACCCCGGCCTGCTGCGCGGCATCGGCGCCATCGCGCTGGTTGCGCATGCGGTCAGCCTGTACGTTGAACTCTTCACCGGCAGCGGGTTGTCATTCGGCTTCTTCCATGTTTCCTCGCTAATCGCCTGGCTGGTGCTCGCTGTTACGCTGGTCTTCAGCCTGAGTGCGCCGGTTACCAGCCTGTTGATCGTGCTCTTTCCCCTGGCCTTGATCACCGATCTGCTGTCCTGGGCATTTCCGGGCCACGGTGCAGCCACCGTTCCCGGTCAATCGGCAGTGCTGGTGCACGTACTGCTGTCGATTCTGGCTTACGGCATTCTGACCATAGCGGCCTTTCAGGCAGCCTTGCTGGCCGTTCAGAACAACCAACTCAAACATCGCAATCCGGTCCGCTTCAACCGCACCTTTCCGCCACTACAGACCATGGAAGCCCTGTTGTTCCAGTTCCTGCTGTGTGGTGAAGTACTGCTGACGCTGGCGCTGATTTCCGGTTTCGTATTCCTCGATAACATGTTCGCCCAGAATGTGGCGCACAAGACCCTGCTATCCTGCCTGGCATGGGTGGTCTTCGGTATTCTGCTGTGGGGTCGGCATTTCCGCGGCTGGCGCAGCAGCTTCGCCATCCGTTGGACGCTGGGCGGTTTCCTGCTATTGATGCTGGCATTCTTCGGCAGCAAACTGGTCAGCGAATTCATTCTGCCGATGTAATGACGACACTCACCAACCGCGTGCCGAGGTAGCCTTTGAATGACGCAAATACCGGCGTTCTATTACTGATACTGGCTGTGCTCATCGCCCTTTCGGGATTTTTCTCCAGCTCGGAAACGAGCATGATGAGCCTCAACCGCTATCGGTTAAAGCACCTCAGTAAAAAGGGGCACCGCGGCGCGCAGCGCGCTGAGAACATGCTCACCCGCCCCGACCGCCTGCTGGGCACCATTCTGGTCGGCAACAATATTGTCAATATCCTCGCCGCCTCGATTGCCAGCGTTATCGCCGTGCAATTGTGGGGCGATGCCGGTATTGCCATTTCCACCATCCTGCTGACCATCATCATTCTCATCTTCGGCGAAATCACGCCTAAAACGCTGGCGGCGCTGCGCCCGGAAATGGTCGCCTTTCGCGTCGCCATCATCCTCAGTCTGCTGCAGCGGGTGCTGTATCCGGTGGTGTGGCTGTGCGGCACGGTGAGCAACGGGCTGCTACGGTTGCTCGGGGTGAACCCGAAGAACAATCAGAATGGCCAGCTCAGTGCCGAGGAGCTGCGCACCGTGGTCAACGAGGGCACCCTAGGCATCACGCGCAAGCGTCAGAATATGCTGCTGAGCATCCTCGATCTGGAAAAGATGACGGTCAACGACATCATGGTGCCGCGCAACGAGGCCTACGGTATTGACCTGGATGACGACATGCCGATCATTCTCGACCAGCTGCGCACCAGCCACCATACCCGATTGCCGATATTTCGTGGAGACATCAACAACGTCACCGGCCTGGTGCACATGCGCATCATCGCCCGCTTGCTGAGCCGCGACGAGTTGACCAAGGAGAGCCTGATCGCCTCCAGCAAGGACCCGTATTTCATTCCGGAAAACACGCCACTGCATACTCAACTGCTGAACTTCCAGAAGCATAAGCGGCGTATCGGCTTCGTGGTGGACGAATATGGTGACGTCATCGGGCTGATTACCCTGGAAGACATTCTGGAAGAGATTGTCGGTGAATTCACCACGGACCTTCTGCCGGCCAACCATGACATTCATCCCCAGGATGACGGCACCTACGTCATTGATGGCAGCGTGGCCCTGCGCGCGATCAATCGTCAATTGCTGTGGAAGCTGCCGGAGGACGGGCCCAAGACACTCAACGGGCTGATCACCGAACGATTGGAAAGCATCCCCGACAACAGTGTGTGCCTTAGCATCGGGCACTACCGTATGGAAATCCTGCAAACCAAGGACAACATGATCAAGAGTGTGCGGATCTGGCACGTGGAGCCGCGGCGGCAGGAAAGACCGGAAACCTGATAGCGATCGAGTTTGCGGGCTGAGTCTGGTATCGGGTCTTGTAGGTAGCTGATGCAACTGTAGGAGCGGGCTTGCCCGCGAAGGGTTATCTGCTGGAGCATTCGCGGCCAAGGCCGCTCCCAAAAAAGGGAGCCGCACCTACTTTAAAAGGGCTTCTACAGCTCGACGTGTACCGCCTCTGCCGCTCGCCGCGCCTTGGCCCGCGCCGACTCGATATCCACATCCCGCGCCAGCGCCACGCCCATGCGCCGCAGGCCGTCCACATCAGGTTTACCGAACAAGCGTAGCTGGGTATCCGGCTCGCTGAGTGCCTGTTGCAGGTTGCCGAAGCTGACCTCGTTCGAACTGCCTTCCGCCATGATCACCGCCGACGCTGATGGACCGATCTGACGAATCTGCGGGATCGGCAGACCGAGAATGGCTCGGGCATGCAGTGCGAACTCGGACAAATCCTGGGAAATCAGCGTCACCAGCCCCGTATCGTGTGGTCGCGGTGATACCTCGTTGAACCACACCTGATCGCCCTTGATGAACAGTTCGACACCGAACACACCGCGCCCACCCAGGGCATCGGTGATACTGCGCGCCACCTGCTGGGCCTGGGCCAGCGCCTGACCACTCATCTGCTGCGGCTGCCAAGATTCACGGTAGTCGCCCGCTTCCTGACGATGGCCGATGGGGGCGCAGAAGCTGGTGCCGCCACTATGGCGCACAGTCAGCAGGGTGATCTCGTAATCGAAGTCGACAAAGCCTTCAACGATGACCCGCCCCACACCGGCACGGCCACCGGACTGGGCATACTCCCAGGCCGCTTCGATATCACCCTCGCTACGCAACAGGCTCTGACCCTTGCCCGAGGAGCTCATCACCGGCTTGACCACACAGGGCAAGCCGATCTCTGCGACCGCCGCCAGATAATCCGCATGCCCATCGGCGAACCGATAGGGCGACGTCGGCAGTTGCAACTCTTCGCTGGCCAGCCGGCGAATACCTTCGCGATCCATGGTCAGCTGCGCCGCGCGGGCGGTGGGGATGACCTTGTAACCTTCGCCTTCCAGCTCCACCAGCGCGGCCGTAGCGATAGCTTCGATCTCCGGCACGATATACGCCGGCTGTTCCAGCTCGATGACCTGACGCAGCGCGGCGGCATCCAACATGTTGATCACATGGCTGCGGTGGGCGACCTGCATGGCAGGCGCATTGGTGTAACGATCCACAGCAATGACTTCACAGCCCAGACGCTGCAGTTCGATGGCCACTTCCTTGCCCAGCTCACCCGAGCCAAGCAGCAATACACGGGTCGCATTCCCGGTCAGTGGTGTTCCTATACAGGGCATGCCGACTATCCTTTCACAGTTCCGATATTCATCCAGACGCCCTGCTCGCGCGCCCGGCTTTCACAAAGATTCAGGATTTCCCGGCGACGCTCATTGCTGGCGCGTCCCCATTCGGTGATCTCCGCGCCGCTGCGCTGACAACCGGTACAGATATTCTGCTCATCCAGACAGCAAATGTGTACGCAGGGGGATCTCACCGGCAATTCCGCGCTCATCAGTCGTCCTGCGGCTGCAGTTCGCGGCGGTAGCGCTCAGCGTTATGCACATAATGCGCTGCGCCAGCGGCCACGGCCTGTTGCTGCTGCTCGGTCAACTGGCGCACCACCTTGCCAGGCGAGCCCATGACCAGCGAACCATCGGGAATCTCCTTGCCCTCGGGGACCAGCGCATTGGCGCCGATGATGCAGTTGCGGCCGATCTTTGCGCCATTCAGTACCACAGCGTTAATACCGATCAGGCTGTAATCGCCGACGGTGCAGCCGTGCAGCATGGCCTTGTGGCCGACAGTGACACCCTTGCCCAGAGTCAGAGGCGCACCTGGATCGGTGTGCATCACGGCACCGTCCTGCACGTTGCTGTTCTCGCCGATCAGAATGAGTTCGTTGTCACCGCGCAGCACCGCGTTGAACCAGACGCTGGCACCCGCCTCCAGACGCACCCTGCCAATGACGGTCGCCGTCTCGGCAATCCAGGCATCATCGGCCATCTCCACACGGTCATCGCCCAGTCTGTATTTCATCACTCTTCCTCAATCCGGATTGGTCCACTGAAAGGGGTACGCAGCGGGATGCGGGCATCGAATGCCACGTTGATGAAGTCCACCAGAATCAGCGCCGTCAGTCCCCAGATTTTGAAGCCTTCATAGCGGTAGCTGGGCACATACCAGCTGCGTCCCTCGTAGTCGATGCGATGGGTCATTTCCCGGTTGTCGCCGAGAAAGTAGCTGACTGGCACGCGAAAGACTTCCTGAATCTCGCTCTCGTTAGGGCACAGGTCGAAGACGTCCGGCACTATGCCAACATAGGGCGTGACCTTGATGCCGAAGCGCGACACCAGACTGCCCAGCGGACCGACCACTTCGACCAGGTCAGGCAACAAGCCGATCTCTTCGTGGGCCTCACGCAGGGCGGTGAAAGCAAGATCGACATCACCGGGGTCACGCCGGCCACCGGGGAATGCCACTTCGCCCGAGTGAGTTGAAAGGCTGTTGGAGCGCAAGGTGAGAATGATTTCCGGCTCGTTATCCACACAGGTGACGGGCACCAGCACACCGGCTTCCGGCAAGCCGGCGGTTTCAACCAATCGCGGGCGATACTCGGGAATCCGCGCGCGTACTTTGTCCAGCATGCAACCTACCTCGTTGTTTTTACCCATGATGTCATGATCACCGTCACCGGGCCAGAGCCTCCCGGCCACTGAATACTACCCTATACCCGTTACGCAACGATGATTGCCCCCTTTACCGATCGTTCGATGCACCGCAAGATTAACCATAGCCTTCAACCGGAGTATCGGGCGTCATGAAATTCTGCAGTCACTGTGCACAACCGATCGTCGAGCGCATTCCGGAGGGCGACACCCGCCCCCGGTATGTTTGCGAGCACTGCAAGGTCGTTCATTATCAGAACCCACGTATCGTCGCCGGTTGTCTGGTTACCCAGGAGCGCCACGTTCTGCTCTGCCGCCGAGCCATCGAACCCCGCCACGGCTTCTGGACACTGCCCGCTGGCTTCATGGAAAACGGCGAGACCACCGAGCAGGCAGCGCTGCGGGAAACCTGGGAAGAGGCTCGGGCCAGAGTTCTGCAACAGCAGCTATACATGCTGTTCAACCTGCCGCATATCAACCAGGTGTATATGTTTTTCCGCGGGCAGCTGGCCGATATGGACTTCGCCGCCGGAGAAGAGAGCCTGGAAGTCAGACTGTTCAGCGAAGCTGAAATTCCCTGGGATCAGTTGGCATTCCCAACCATCGGCAAGACCCTGCGGCAGTATTTCCAGGATTATCCGACCCAGCATTTCCCGGTGCGCATGTCTGATATTGTCTGGCCACGCAAACCCGGCAACCTCAACCAATGAGGCACCTGCTGGCGGTCCTGCTGTTCGGCCTGCTCGCCATCAACTGCCTGGCCGGCTCCCCAACCATCGACAAGCTGATGATCCACAAGCAGGAACGCCGGCTGGAAGTGATCAGCGATGGTCAGGTGATTCGCCAGTACCGCGTCTCACTGGGCAAACAGCCGCTCGGCCACAAGCAGGAGCGGGGCGACAACCGTACCCCGGAAGGTGTCTACAGTATCGATTGGCGCCACCGCAGCCCCAGCTATAACCTCAGCCTGCATCTGGACTATCCCAACCTCAAGGACCAAACCCAGGCCTGGAAGCGCGGCACCGACCCCGGCAGCATGATCATGATTCACGGTACGCCCGTGGATGAGGATTACCCCGAATGGTTCTTCGAGGGGCTCGACTGGACCAACGGCTGTATCGCTCTGGACAATCAGAGCATGCGCGAATTGTGGGATATGGTGCCGGATCAGACCCTGGTCGAGATCAGACCTTGACCCATATCAACCTCCCTTACATCCGGATATAGGACAATCAGAGTCAAGCAACATGGTCGCAGAACCATGCTTGTCCACGTCCGTGTAGGGAGCACATTATTTATGAAAATCAAACTGATATGCCTGGCCATTGCCGCCGGCATCGGCCTCAGCACACAGGTGCATGCTGACCGCCTGGTCAGTGAACTGATCAAGCCCATCGAGCCCGCGGTCGTCACCGCACCGGAAAAAGTCGAGCTGGGCAAGAAGCTGTGGTTCGATCCACGCCTGTCCATGTCCGGTTTCATTTCCTGCAACTCCTGCCACAACCTGTCCATGGGCGGTAGCGACAACCTGCCCACCTCGATCGGTCACAACTGGCAGGAAGGCCCGATCAACTCGCCGACCGTGTTGAACTCCAGCCTGTTCGTAGCGCAGTTCTGGGACGGCCGCGCCGCCAACCTGCAGGAGCAGGCAGGTGGCCCGATCGCCAACCCGATGGAAATGGCTTCCAGCCATGTGCTGGCCGTGGACGTGATCAACTCCATCCCGCAGTACCGGGAAGAGTTCGCCAAGGTCTATGGCAGCAAGGAAATCACCATCGGCAATATCACCGATGCCATCGCGGTGTTCGAGGAGACACTGGTGACACCGAATTCGCGTTTCGACCAATGGCTCAAAGGTGATGACGACGCCATCACCCAGCAGGAGCTGGCCGGTTACGAGACCTTCAAGTCCATCGGCTGCGTGGCCTGCCACAACGGCCCGGCGGCGGGCGGCACGTCTTTCCAGCGCATGGGTGTGGTCGAGCCCTACCAGACCACCAACCCGGCTGAAGGTCGCGTTGCCGTGACCGGCAAGGATGCGGACCGCTTCAGTTTCAAGGTGCCGTCGCTGCGTAACGTCGAGCTGACCTACCCCTACTTCCATGACGGTGCGTACTGGTCACTGGAAGAGGCCACCGACGTGATGGCGCGCCTGCAGTTGGGTCGCGAGTTGCAGGAGCAGGAAATCGATAACGTCGTCGCCTTCCTCAAGACCCTGACCGGTGATCAGCCGACCTTCACCATGCCAATCCTGCCACCGTCGACCAACGACACCCCACGGCCCCAGCCGTTCGGCATCAAGTAAGCACTGCAGCCCCCTGGAGGGGCCGGGATAAAACCCGGCCCGCCTTGTCCGCAGTTCGCTTCAGATATCCGCCAGACGCCAGACGTCATAAGCGGGTTCTTCATAGGGATGGGCCTGTTTGAGTGCGGCTACGGCGCGGACGATCAGCTCGTCCGCGCACACCAGCTCCACCCGATATTCAGCCACGTTCTCCAGCTCTCCGGCCTTACCGATAAAGGGATTCGCACCTGGCCCAGGGCGAAACTGTCCGCGCCCCAACACCTGCCAGCAGCAATGTTCATAATCCCCAATGCGCCCTCCTCCGGCGGCAAACACCGCCTGCTTGACCGGTTCAAGATGAGTTTCGGGAACGAAGAAACAGAGTTTGTACATGACGGGAAAGCTCCGGACTGAACACTGACAGGTGCAGTGTTACAGCCCGGACTGCTTTGCTCAATGGCTCTCAGAAACTGAGACGCATGCCCACCGTCATATTACGCCCCGGCAGCAGTACATCATCCTTGATAAAGGAGGTGTGCTGCCGCGCCTTGTCATCCAGCAGGTTGTTGGCCCGGACATACAGCAGATAGTTCATTCCGCTCTGGCTGTGACCCTGATAACTCAACCCAGCGGTGAGCATGGTGTAGGCACCGGTTTCGCTTTCATGGTCGGCAATATCGCTCTGACGACGTACGCGGTAGCCTTCCAGCTCAGCATCCACATGGCTGGTCAAACGCTGTTCCAGACGCACGCCATAACGATCCGCCGGAATACGCGGCAGGTCGCCGCCGCCGTCACGCAACTTGCCGCGCACGGTGTCGCCAAACAGGGTCACCTTCAGACTGTCGGTGGCCTGGATACCAAAGCTGCCTTCCAGCCCCTGCAGCACGGCATCGTCCTGCTGGTATTCCACCACCCGATAGTGGCCACCCGGATCATATCCGGCGTCCGCCGCATAGATGAAATCATCCACCTGATTACGGAAGGCGCTCAGGCTGTAGGTCAGACGCCCGCTGAGCTTGCGCAGGCCGATTTCCATGTTGTAGCCGGTCTCTTCCTTCAGATTGGCATTACCCAATTCCACCGTGCGCGTTGCCGCATGCGGCCCCATGGCAAACAGCTCCTCGGCGGTCGGCAGACGCTGGGAACGAGACAGGTTGGCGAACAGCGCGTACTCCGGCGCGAACCGCCAGGTAGTACCTGCCGACAGCGAGGTACCACGATGGGATACATCGCGCGCGCTGCGCTTTACATCAATATTCTGCCACTCATGGCGCAGTCCCCACTCGTAGCGCCAGTCGCCGAGCTGCAGCTCCTCCAGCAGAAACAGCGCATGGTTAGCGGTCAGGGTTGCCGGCACGTAGGCCTCTTCACCCAGCGCCGAGAAATCACGCCGCGAGGTTTGCCCGCCGATAACGCCGCGCCAGCCGGCGATCGGCTTGTGGGTCAGCTCGAGACGCGCTTCGCTGCCCTGATTGTCAAACCGGGTGCCCACCTCACTGCCCTCGATCTCCTCATGCTGATAATCGGTATGCGCCATACGCAGCCGCACCCGCTCGAACCCGGCGAAAGGGTCACGGTACTCGCCGCGCAGATCCCAGCGCTGTTGCTGCATATCGATGAAGGCGGCACCGTGCTCGTGGTCATGGTCGTGATCATGATCGTCGTGACCATGGCCGTGCCCGCCGCAGTGCCAGGTGGGCCCATGGGTATGGCAGTCGGCATGCTCATGAGCCAGCAGACCGTACTCCCGATTCTGCTCGCTGTAGGCGATGCCGAGATAGCCACGATCACTTATCCAGCTCAGCCCCAGCCCGGCGGCGTCGGACTCGTTGAAAGCGCCCTCTTGTTTGGACGGGTTGCCTGGAATGGAATACGGATCGGCATCCGACTTACTGCCTTCCAGGCGCAGGGCAAACTGCCCGGTACCGGCGGTGATGCCAAAGGCGCCCGCGCGCTCATCTGCCACGCTGTTGCCACGCAATTCCAGATCCGCTTCCACCCCGCGTTCCGGTACATAGGTCGGCACGCGGCGATCGATCAGGTTGACCACCCCACCAATCGCGCCGCCGCCATACATCAACGTCGCCGGCCCCTTGATCACTTCGACCTGCTCCAGCAACAGCATCTCGCTGGTAATAGCATGATCCGGACTGCTGGTGGACGCATCCAGCACATCGACGCCATCGCTCAACACCTTGACTCGACTGCCTTCCAGCCCGCGAATCACCGGCCGCCCGACACCCGGTCCAAAGCCGCTGGAATGAATGCCCGGCAGACCCGACAGGGTATCGCCCAGGGTCGCCGCCCGGCGTTTGGCCAGCTCATCGCCCTGCAGCACCACGCTGGCCGCACTCATATCCGCCACCTGACTGTTCAACGCCGAGGCGCGCACCACAGTGTCCGGCAGCGCCGCCGGCTCGCCGGCAGCCAACAGTGGCGTCGGCCATGCCACCAGTCCCGCCAACCCGGCCAGCGTGATGGCGCCTTTCAACAATTGCCCTGATCTCTCCATATACCCTCCCATGCAATAACCCGCAGCAGAAAGGCTGCCGCGAAGGGAGGCAAGTATTATTTGTTATATTATAACAATCAAGTTTTAATTCAGGCGGAGGTGAGATTTCCCGTTTCGTCACTGACGATGCGCCCATCCACCAACTGCACGGTGCGCGGACAGCTGGCCGCCAGCCGCGGATCATGGGTAACCACCAGGATGGAGCAACCGAATTGGCTGTTGATACGCCGGAACAGATCGAACACGCTTTCCGCCGTTTTGGTGTCGAGGTTGCCGGTGGGCTCGTCTGCCAGCAGCAGTGGCGGACGGGTGATCAGTGCGCGGGCGATGGCCACCCGCTGCTGCTGACCGCCGGAAATCTCGGTGGGTTTCTTGTCAGCCATCTTCTCCAGCCCCACTTCGCGGAGCAGGCCGCGCGCCAGATCGATGGCTTCGGTCGAGGGCCTGCCGCTGCGGATGATCAGCGGCATGAGCACGTTCTCCAGCACGCTGAAGGCGGAAATCAGATGATGGAACTGGAACACGAAACCCAGCGCCTGGTTGCGCAGGTGGGTGCGGGTTGCGTCGTCGCTGTCGCGGGTCGGCTGGCCCTGCAGGTAGAGTTCACCGGCGCTGGGCACATCCAGCAGGCCAATCAGGTTGAGCAGTGTGCTCTTGCCGGAACCGGATGGCCCGATCAACGCGGTCAGCTCACCACGCCCCAGCCGCAGGTCGATATCGTGCAGCACAGTGCTTTCCAGCGGCGTGCCCTGGTTGAAGATCTTGCCGATGCGCTCCAGGCGCAGCACGTCATCAGACATAACGGATCGCTATCGCCGGATCATAACGGGCCGCCCGGCGCGCCGGCACGGCCGCCGCGAGCACACCCGCCAGAGTGGCAATCGCCATGGCCACCGGGATCAGCCCCGGCGCGACCGGCACCCAGAACAGGCCGGGGCCGAACAAATTAAATACCTGCACCAATCCCCACCCAACCGCACAGCCCACACCGGAACCGACCAGCCCCAACAACCCGCCCTGCAACAGAAACACGCGCAAGATCTGCCCGCGCGGACTGCCCATGGCGCGCAGAATGCCGATCTCCCGGGTGCGCTGCACCACGCTCACCGCCAGCACACTGGCAATGCCGAAGGCCACGGAGATCCCGACGAATACGCGAATCATCTCGGTGGTCATGCTCTGCGAAGTCAGCGCGTTAAGCAACTGGCCGTTGGTCTGCATCCAGCTTTCCGCCTGCAGGCCGGTCAGCCGCTCGATGCTCCGAGCCAGATCATCGGCAGCGAAGATCTCGTCCACCCGTGTATCGATCACAGTCACCCCACCAGGCAGCGCCAGAAGGGTCTGGGCCTGTTTCAGATCGAGATAGACATAACGGGCATCCAGTTCGCGCACACCCAGCTCGAACACCCCAGCTATGTCCACCACAGCTTCACGACCATCACCGCCATCCAGACGCAGCTTGTCACCAACATCCAGCCCGAGGTCCCTGGCCAGCTCACTGCCGATCACCGCATGCCCGGCGCCCACGCGAAACTCGCCGGCAATCAGGTCATCGCTGATCGGAATGATTCGCTCATAGCGCTCGGGGTCCATGCCGATCAGCGCGACCGAAGCGCGCGCTACGCCGCTGAGCGCCAGCGCCGGCCCGCTGATGACCGGCGATACAGCCGGCAACCGCGGATGCTGATCCAGCACGGCGACCACCTCCTGCCAGTTGCTGATCGAGCGCAGCCGCTGGGCACGCGGGTTCTCCAGGGTCAGCGAGACGGCATCACCAGATAGCGGCACCATACGGTTGAACTCATCCAGCGGCAGAATACGAATATGCGCCTGGGTGCCCAGGGTGCGTTCGACGACGTTGTCCTGCAGGCCGGTAATCAGCGCGGTGATGAACACGATCACCGCTGAGCCAACGGTGATACCGAACAGGATCATCAGCGTCTGCATACGGTTATCCAGCAGAAAGCGCAGCGCGATCAACCATTCGGTCCAGACGCTGGCAATCAGACGTTGCACCCTGGTCACTCCCTGCCGCCGAGCAACATAGGCTCAATGCGCACCCGCACCCGCTGCCCTTCTTCAATATCGCCCGTCAGCACCACATCCCCGGCGCTCAGCCCTTCGACAATTTCGGTCAATCCGGTACCGCGCAAACCCAATTGCACCGGCACCCGCTCCACCTGGCGATCGGCGGTCCAGCGCAGTACCTCGGCTTGGGTACCACGGCGGTTCTGCAAGGCGTCATTGGCCAGCACCAGCGCCTGCTGGCGGCTGCCGGTACGGATGTCCACCGACACCGTCATTCCCTGACGCAGGAACTCCGCCGGTTCCAGCACCTGCAGATGGATGTCTATGGTGCCGCGATTGGTATCGACCGCCGGGGCAATAAAGCTGACTCTGGCTTCCAATGTATTCAGGGGAAAGGCGTCGGCGATGACCAGCGCCGGCTGGTCGATGGCCACCGGCCCGAGGTCCTTCTCGTCCAGCGGCACTATGATCTCGCGACTGTCGGAACGGGCGATCTGCAGCAGCATGGTGCCGGGCTGCACCAGATCGCCCGGTTCGACCTGTCGCACCTGCACCACACCATCCACCTGGGCTTTGATTCGCGTCTTTTCCAGCGCAGCGCGGGCGGCGGCCAGACGCTGCTGCAATACCTGTTCATCACTGCCACCGGTGTCAGCAGCCGTGGCTGCAAGCTGCGCCCGATCGCGTCTGACCCTGGCACTGGTTTCCGCCTGGCGAGACTGTTCGCGCTGCTCCACCGATACGAGCTGGCGCTGGAAAAGCGTATCCCGGCGCTCACGCTCACGCGTCGCCTGCTGCAGATCACTCTGCGCCTCACGCAAGGCGGCCTGGGCCTGCGGACGCTCGGACTCAACCAGTTGCTGCAACGCCGCCTGGGCTTCGAGCAGCCCGGCTTGCTGCTCCTCATCGCGCAATTCCAGCAGCAGGTCACCCGCCTTGACGCTGTCGCCCTCGCGCACATGCCGCGCCTTCACCACACCGGTGATTTCACTACCGATCTGGGCGAGCGATTGACTGTCCACCTCGCCACTGGCAACCACCCGCTGTACCAGCGGGTGCATCTCCAACTGATAACCGGCCACCTCGGGTCCCTGCCATTGCTGCCAGCCAAACCAGGCCGCCAGCAACACAACAGGCAACAGGAGCAACAACCAGCGCGGTAGGGGTCTTGAGTCGGACAAGGGACAGAACCTTTCAGATAAAGGAAAACCAGTCCGATCAATATATTACAGATGCCTGCCTCGCGCCTGCCTTCACCGCCGCGGTGCTAATCCCATAGCCAATTCGCAGAAATTGGCTATTTACTGTACGATTACACCTCTAAGCAAAAATTCATTATTGGCCGGGCCATTCCGGCCAGTTTTCGTGTTGCCGCGAGACATGCCTGCTGTCTGATGATGCGGTGCCGCTCGCGATATTCAATTAGTGAAGGAAACAATAAATGAGAGTAGCCATTATCGGCGCCGGCCCCAGCGGTCTGGCTCAGCTTCGTGCTTTTCAATCCGCCCAGCAACAGGGTTGCGAGATTCCCGACCTGGTCTGCTACGAGAAACAGTCGGATTGGGGCGGGCTCTGGAACTACAGCTGGCGTACCGGCCTGGACCAGCATGGCGAGCCCGTGCATGGCAGCATGTATCGCTATCTATGGTCCAACGGACCGAAGGAAGGCCTGGAGTTCGCCGATTACAGCTTCGAAGAACATTTCGGCCGCCCCATCGCCTCCTACCCACCGCGCGAAGTGCTTTGGGACTATATAAAAGGCCGTGTGGAACAGGCCGATGTGCGTAAGTACATTCGCTTCAACTGCCCGGTTCGTCAGGTCACCTACAATGAAGAGACCTGCCTTTTCAGCGTCACCGCCCATGATCATGATACCGATGAGGTGACAACAGAAACCTTCGATCATGTGGTAGTCGCCTCGGGGCATTTCTCCACGCCCAATGTTCCTGATTTCGACGGATTTCAGAGCTTCAATGGACGCATTCTGCATGCCCATGATTTCCGCGATGCGCTGGAATTCCGTGGTCAGGACGTCCTGATCATCGGCAGCAGTTATTCTGCCGAAGACATCGGTTCGCAGTGTTACAAATACGGCGCCCGCAGTATCGTTACCAGCTATCGCAGCGGCCCTATGGGCTTCGATTGGCCGGACAACTGGGAAGAAAAACCCTTACTCGTCAAAGTAAATGGCAATACCGCTCATTTTGCCGATGGTACTGCCAGGCATGTCGATGCGATTATCCTGTGTACCGGTTATATTCACCACTTTCCCTTCCTGGACGAATCATTACGCCTGAAAACCGATAACCGGCTGTGGCCTTTGAACATCTATCAGGGCACCGTCTGGGAGGCCAACCCCCGGCTGTTCTATCTGGGCATGCAGGACCAGTGGTACACCTTCAATATGTTCGACGCCCAGGCATGGTTCGTGCGCGACGTCATCCTCAAACGCATTGCCCTGCCTGACGCCCAGACCATGGTCAAGCACAGCCAGGCCTGGCGCCAGCGCGAGCTACAGATAGAAGACGAACGGGGGATGATCGAGTTTCAGGGTGACTATGTGCGCAGCCTGATCGAGCAGACCGACTATCCCAGCTTCGATATCGACGGGGTGAACAAGACCTTCATGGCGTGGCTTGAGCACAAGAACGAGAATATCCTCACCTTCCGCGACAATATCTATCGCTCGCTGATGACGGGCAACATGGCCACTGCGCACCATACCCGCTGGCTGGAAGCGATGGATGATTCGCTGGAAGCCTATCTGGCATCGCCGATACGGCAATCCGCCAAGCAGCAGGAAAAGGTCTGACGCCCTATCCAACTATCCCCGGCACCGCGCCGGGGCTACCCATCGGCAGCCCACCCCGTCTCAATCCGGCTCGAAGCTGATATGCACTGAAGGCGCGCTGCGGCGTGCCTCGCCATGAAACACCGCCTCGATATTATTGCCTTCGGGATCGAGCACAAAGGCGGCATAGTAGCCTGGATGATAGGAGCGCAACCCCGGCGCACCGTTGTCCTGTCCTCCGCTGGCCAAAGCAGCCCTGTGGAACGCTTCGACCATGGCCTCGTCCCGCGCCTGAAATGCCAGATGCTGGCGGCCGGTGACGCTGCCCTGCGCCGCTTCGGAGTCGGCGGTGCAGTTCCATGGTTTCCATGTCGCATCTCCCGAATCGTTAATAGAGTGTGAGTATCCCGCCGGAAAAGATTAGTTCGCTGCTTCCCGTCATGCCAACCGGCAATAACTCAGGGCAAACCTTCCAGCCTGGCTCGTGTCACAGCAAGTAAGAGGATATGGAGGAGAAAGATCATGAGCCACAAGTTCAAGATCAACGATCACGTCAGTTGGAATTCCGAAGCCGGGCGGGTCAGCGGCACCATCATCAAGGTGCATACCGCCGATACCACCTACAAGGGCCACCCGCGCCGGGCGAGCAAGGACTCGCCACAGTACGAGATCCAGAGCGACAAGACCGACCACATCGCCATGCACAGGGAAGATGCCCTGACCCGGATCAAATGAGCATGGAACAGGCCGATACCATCTGGACCCTGGGCCACTCGACACGCTCGATAGAAGAGTTCATCACTCTGCTCCAGCATTATCGAATCGAGGCCGTGGCGGATGTGCGGCGCTTTCCCGGTTCCCGTCGTATGCCGCAGTTCGGTCAGGAGGCGTTGCGCGCCAGCCTGCATGAGCAGGGTATCGAGTATCTGCTGATCACCGAGTTGGGTGGTCGCCGCCGGCCAGCATCGGATTCGGTCAATACTGCGTGGCGCAATACCTCCTTTCGCGGTTACGCCGACCATACCGCCAGCCAGGAATTTGCCACCGGCCTCGAACGTCTGCACCAGTTGGCCGTGCGACGATGTACCAGCATGATGTGCGCCGAAGTGCTCTGGTGGCGCTGTCATCGCTCACTGGTATCCGATGTATTGATGGCCAGCGGCACCCAGGTCATGCACATTCAGGATGAGAAACACATCGAAAAACATCCCTACACCCGCCCGGCTCGGCTGTATCGAGGCCAACTGACCTATGACGCCACCCGCGGCGAGCCGCTGAACGCCAGGGAAAGGAGCCAGGGTATTCAGCAGCAGATGGATTTATAGCCTTGGTCCTTGATGAGTCATCCACTCAAATGCGGTGGCTCCTACGCTCTGCCTGGGAACGGTGGGATCGGACGCTTCTCCTCACAGAGGCGCTGTAAACGGCAGCGTCATGCCTTCCAGCAAGCCTCTCGCCCCACAGATGGCGGGCCGGCATGGCCGGTCTGCACTGTCGGACTCTCCAGCTCAGTGGGCAACCGCCTTGGAAAACACATTCAGCACCACCACACCGGCAACAATCAGCCCCATGCCAAGCAGCGCCGGCAGGTCCAGCTTCTGCCCGTACATGAACCACGCCACCGCAGTAATCAACACTATTCCCGCACCAGACCAGATGGCATAGGCCACGCCCACCGGAATGGTGCGCAGGGTCAGCGCCAGAAGATAGAAGGCGATCCCGTAGCCAACTATCATCAGCAGGGTCGGCAAGGGCTTGCTGAACCCCTCGCTGGCCTTCAACGCCGAGGTGGCAATGACCTCGGCCACAATCGCTATGGAGAGGAATATCCAGCTTTTCATCTTCTGTCACTCTTCGGGTATCGGCCGCAGATAATAGCAGCCGATCCAGTAAAAATGACGCCTACTCAAACAGTTTCTTTTCTCTCCATCCGCCCCACCGATAATAGGCGAAAGAAAACACCGAACTGAGCAGAAAGCTGAAGCCGATACCCAGCGCCACGCCGGTTTCGCCGTACATCGCGGTGGCCCAGTAAGCCAAAGGCACACGCAATATCCACAGGGAGATGATGTTCAGCGCCAGTACCTGGAACATCGCCCCCGCTCCCCGTACTACACTGTTGAAGACAAAGTTCAGCCCGATAAACGGATAGAAGAAAGCAATCGTCTTCAGATAGCTGGTGCCGAAGGCCACACTGGCCTCGTCCTGGATGAACAACCTGATCAACGGCTCCGCCCAGACATACAGCACACTGGCCAGCAGCAACATGATGCTCGTATTGTAGATGAGACCCGCTCGGGTTATCTGCGTTACCCGCGACCACTGTTGCACGCCGATATTCTGCCCCGCCATCGCCGTAACCGCCGTGCCCAGCGCCACAGCCGGCAGCAGGATGAGGTTATCCAGCCGCTGGGCCGCGCCGAAGCCTGCCACCGCATCCGCACCCAGACTGTTCACCAATGACAGGATGACGGTGGTGCCTGCATGGATAACGACCATCTGCGCTCCAGAGGGAATGCCCAGTCGCAGTATCGTCTGCACTTCCGCCCGCTGCGGCAACCGCAAGCGAAACCCGTGTCCTGGAAACTTTCGCGTCAGATGCACCAGACTGTAGAGAAAGGCCGCGCCCTGGGCAGCGACAATGGCATAGGCCGCCCCGGCAATTCCCCACTGAAACCCGCCAATGAATAACGGCGACAGCAGGGTGGTCAGGACGGTCGCCAACAGCACGAAATACAGCGGCGTGCGGCTATCGCCAAAGGCGCGCAGCACAGTACTGACAAAGTTGTAGCCGACCAGCAGCAAGGTGCCGACGAAGTTGATCTGCAAATATAGCCGCGCATCATCGATAATCGCAGCGGGCGTGTTGAGCAACGCCAGCAAGGCATCGGCAAAAATATAGCCAAGGATGCTGATGACGCCTGACAACAGGCCGAGAATGATGACGAACGCGCTCAAATAGGCGCGCATCTCCTCCTTGTCTCCGCGGCCACGCAGCTGGGCAAAAACTGCCAGGGTCGCCTGGTTGACCCCCATCACAAAAGCCAGCACCACCATCATCAGAATAGTGCCGACCGTTACCGCACCGAATGCACCACTGCCCAGCAGATTCCCTACCCAAAGACCATTGATCAGCTGGATGGATACCTGCAACAGGCTGCTCACGACGATGGGCAGGGAAAATGTCCCGAGCTGCCTGGCGATGGGCCCTTCAGTAAAGTTCTTCATTGCAATCCTGAAACATCATTTACCGCCTGCAGGGACCTCTTCAGCGGCATGCGCGCTCAGAATCGCAGCGCGGGGCGCCGCTCGGTAATGATCCTTCAAAGGATATCGCTTCCGGCTGCGGTTAACCATTTCCCTTTACCTGGTCAAATTCAGCATCATCAGTAAAAACTGGTCGCAGACTGCCCGTCCGCCCAGGGTTCTGCTACCTTCAATAACCACTGCCAACAACGACAAAGGAACAACCATGAGCGCTCTGTACGATATTCCCCTGATCCGCATCGACGGTACGGCCGGCAGCCTGGCTGACTACCGCGGCAAAGTACTGCTGGCGGTCAACGTCGCCTCCAAATGCGGCCTGACGCCGCAATACGAAGGGCTCGAAGCCCTGTATCAGGCCAAGCATAGTGAAGGGCTGGAAGTGCTCGGCTTCCCGGCCAATGACTTCAAAGGCCAGGAGCCCGGCAGCGAGGATGAGATCCGCGACTTCTGCTCGACCACCTACGACGTGCACTTCCCGCTGTTTTCCAAGATCTCGGTGATCGGCGAGGCGCAGCATCCGCTATACGCCGAACTGACCCGCGCCCAACCCCAGGCCACCGGCGACGGTCCGTTCCGCGAGCGGCTGAAAGGCTTCGGCGTGAACCCGGAGAATCCGGCGGATGTGCTGTGGAACTTCGAGAAGTTTCTGATCAACCGCAATGGCGAGGTAGTCGCACGTTTCGCCCCGGATGTGAAAGCGGACGATTCGCGACTGGTATCGGCGATCGAAGCGGAGTTGGCGAAGGAGGCTTAATCCAGCCGCGCCAGACAGAGCGCCTCCATCTCCGCCGCCCATAGCCGCATCCGCTGCTCGTCCAGACGCAGCTGCATGGCATAACGCCGGCCGCCCCATACCGCCAGGTGCAGCGCCTCGATCAGGTGCTCATCCGGCTGCTGCGGCAGGTCGGTGCAGGCGTCCATTACCCGTCGCCACATGGCGAGGAGTTCTGCATAGGCGCGCAACTGGTATTTCTGTTCTGCAATCAGCGGCTCCAGTTCCATCATGTCCGGATGGAACCACGATAGTTCTTCGCGCTGCATGCCGCTGAGCAGCTGGATCAGCAGGTGAATCCGCTGCTGCCAGTTCAGATCGGTCGGCTCCACCACCTGCACATCCACCGCCTGAATCAGCCTTTCGATGCAGTGGCGTACATAGGCTGAGTGCAGCGCCTCCTTGCTGGGAAAATAATCGTACAGAGTGCCCACCGCAACGCCCGCCTCCAGCGCTACCGCACGGGTAGTGAGCCCGGCCCAGCCGTCGCGCTGCCAAATCCGAACATAGGTATCGAATATCGCCTGCACAGTGAAGCGCGCCCGCGCTTGAGTTGGGCGTTTCAGCGGTTTACTGCGGGTTACAGAGGGTATTTTACTGCTCATGGTTATCCGAACCCATCCAGCGCAGGGCTGGCGTACAGTCTGTGTACTGCAAGATTATTGTTACCGGAGCCCATCATGACTCAGACCCAAAGCCTGCAAACTGACAAGAGTGACCTCGCTCGTACCCGCATCGTTACCCAAACCCAGGGTGATCTGCAACCCGGCGAGGCGCTGCTGAAGATCCACCGCCTGGCGCTGACCACCAACAACATCACCTACGCCGCCTTTGGCGACACTCCGCACCTGCGCTATTGGAACTACTTTCCCACCGACGACGCAGCCTGGGGTCACATGCCTGCCTGGGGTTTTGCCGAGGTCGTCAGCACCACAGTGGAAGGCCTTGCCGTGGGCGAGCGCTTCTACGGCTATTGGCCGATAGCCAGCCACCTGGTGGTCAAACCGGTGCGCATCACCGAGCGCGGTTTCTATGACGGCAGTGAGCATCGCCTGGATCTGGTCTCGGCTTATAACCAATACCAGCGCAACAGCACTGACGCCGCCTACCGTCCCGAGAACGAAGATTACCAGATGCTGCTGCGGCCGCTGTTCATCACCTCGTTCATGCTCGCGGATTATCTGGAAGACAACCGTTTCTTCGACGCCAAGCGCGTTCTGGTATCCAGCGCCTCCAGCAAGACAGCTTTCGGTACGGTTTTCTGCCTGCAGGACAAGGATATAGAAGTGGTGGGCATCACCTCGGCCAGCAACCAGGCATACGTCGACGGTCTCGGCTGCTACCAGAAAAGCGTCACCTACGACCAGCTGGAAACCCTGGACCCCAGCGTACCGACGCTGTACGTGGACTTTTCCGGCAATGCCGATCTGCGTCAGCGGGTACATGCGCATTTTGGCAATGCGCTGGTTCATGACTGCTACGCCGGCTCGGCCCACAGCCAGGATCATATCAGCGAACAGCAACTGGTCCTCAGCGGCCCTCAACCACAAAGCTACTTTGCGCCAAACCAGATCCGCAAGCGCAACGCAGACTGGGGCCCGGCGGAAGTCACCCGCCGCTTCAACGAAGCGCAATTGAGCTTCATCCAACGGGTCAGTGACACCGAAAGCCCCTGGCTCGAGCTGGAAACCCATCAGGGTCTGGAAGCCACACAGGCATTGGTCGACACCCTGGTCAACGGCCGTATCGCACCGATCGACGGACATGTAGTGACTGATATCTGACCGCTTATTGCGCCGTCAATGGCGGCAGCTGATCAAATATCGACAGCACCTGCACGAAGCTCTGTTCCGGCTCACAGTGCAACTGCAGCGGCTCGCCCGTCGCAGGGTGCTGGAACGTCATTCCGGTGGCAGCCAGCATCAGCCGGCCGCCGCCGAAGCGTTCGGCAAAGTAATGATTGTGTCGGGTGCGCCCGTAATTGGTATCGCCAATGATGGGATGGCTGATGTGCTGCATGTGCCGTCGCAGCTGATGCTTGCGACCCGTTTCCGGGTAGAGCGCCAGCAAGCTATAACGGCTGACCGGGTAACCTTCTATCTCGACCGCAATCTCCGTGGTGGCCAGACGCTGGTAGCGGCTGGCCGCATCGCGAATCGGTTGAGGTTCGTCCTTGCAGCGCCGGTCAGTGGCGTGTTCACGTAAGGGATGATTGATCAGCCCGGCTTCCGGTGCCCAACCTCGCACCATGGCCAGATAAGACTTGCTGACCTGCCCGGCCATCAACGCCTTGCCCAGCGTGCTGGCTGTCTCGGGGTCGCGGGCAAATACCAGCAGCCCCGAAGTAGGCCGATCCAGCCGGTGCACCGGATAGACATGCTCGCCGCCATTGAGCTGCCGCGCATACTGCAAGGCAAATTCGGTTTCGTGACGATCTATCGGGCTGCGGTGGACCAGCAGCCCAGCGGGTTTATGTACCGCGAGCAGCCAGTCATCGCGGTAGATTTCCACCAGCGGATTGGCTGGTGCAGCAGCGGCGCCAAGGGCCGTTGTGAGAGGAAGTGCCATAACAGGAAGGTGTCATCAGTCGAAAACGTCATACAGAATATCAGCAATGACGCCGCTGGCGATGGTTCCGGTTCGTTGCCTTGCAGATCAGTTACCATGGAGCCTGCGCAACCAGACGGATCCGGAACCATGTCCTACCCCATTGAGCAGAAACTCGTCATCGCCATTGCCTCCAGCGCCCTGTTCGATCTGACCGAATCCGACCAGGTGTTTCGCGAACATGGGGAAAAGGCCTACCGGGAATATCAGCAAGAGCACCTGCATACGCCCCTGAGCAAGGGTGTGGCCTTTCCTTTTGTGCGGCGATTTCTGAGCATCAACCGCAAATTTCCCGCACAGTGCCCGGTCGAGGTAGTGCTGCTGTCACGCAACTCCGCCATCACCGGCAAGCGGGTTTTCAACTCCATCGTCCACCACGGCCTGGACATCAGCCGCGCCGCCTTTCTGGAAGGCAAATCACCCTACGCCTACATTCCGGCTTTCAACGCTTCGCTGTTTCTCAGCGCCAACGAGGGTGACGTGTTGCAAGCCATCGATTACGGCCACCCGGCCGGCACCGTGCTTCCGAGTCATGTTGTGGACGATGAAGATGATGTGGAGCTGCGCATAGCCTTCGACTTCGACGGTGTGATTGCCGATGACGCCTCGGAACGTGTCTACAAGACCGGCTCGCTAAAGGAGTTTCAGGCACACGAGACTTCCCACTCGCACATACCTCATACACCGGGCCCACTGGCTGACCTGTTCCGTAAAATATCGCACCTGCAGCACCTGGAAGATCAGGCGCTGGCCGAAGATAAAAACTACGAACGCGTGCTGCGCACCGCTATTGTCACCGCCCGCAATGCCCCTTCACACGAGCGTGTAATTACCACGCTGGAACACTGGGGCGTTAACCCAAACGAAGTGTTTTTTCTCGGCGGCATGAAGAAGGATCGGATTCTGAGCGTGCTCAAACCTCACATGTTCTTCGATGACCAGCGCTCGCACCTGGAGTCGGATGCGGGTGATATTCCGATGGTGCATATTCCGTTCGGGGTGGCGAATCTGGTGTGACGCGTCTCAGGCAGGTCACAAACGGTGCGGGAGTGCAAAACCAGGCGCGGTCCCGGCTACCATCCGTCAGTATTAGCCCGCGTCTACCTCAAATGAACGAGGCAGGGTCTATCTCGGCGACCTAATCTCAGAACCAATGGAGAAATCCGGCATGGTGCCAAATAACACCCGATAAGAAGGGGTCAACCATGAAAATGAAAAGATGGCCGTTCTGGCCAGTGTTTGCCATGGGTTCGCTGATAGCCGTGGTAGCAGCGGTAGAGGTCAATGGCGCAACCGGCGCCCAGATGGTGCAGTGCTCTGCCTCCTACAATATGTGCAACGCACCGACGGTCACCATCAACAGACTCTTTATACCCTGAGCATCCGGGTGTCTGCTGCCCGTCACGAGCGGACGATGCGCTGCGTCATATTTTTGTGACGGGAAGCAACGTACACGACTTGCAGAATAGAATAATTCTCATTAGCATTGCGGAAAACAACAGGACCTCCGCCAATGCCCCATCCCCTTCGTCGTGCTCGTCGCGCGTTTCCCGGCTCCCTGCGCCTCTGCGTAGTGCTGGGTCTCTGGCGCCCTACCTCAGCTACAGCGAATCCTTCCAGCCGGTCATCGGCCTGAACGCCACCGACAACCAACCGTACACACCCATGGAAGGTGAGCAGTGGGAGCTGGGGATCAAGTACCAGCCGCCCGGCAGCCGCAGCCTGTATACCGCCGCCCTCTACGCCTTCGCCGCGCGCAGTCCGCTCCGCGCCTGGCTGATGCTAGTCTCTACCGCTGGCGGCCTCTATTTTCTGGCCTACCTGCCCACTGACTGGAGGCTGCGCCCATGAACTTGCGCCAGACCATGGCCGGGCTGCATACCTGGGGCGGCCTGCTGCCCAGCTGGCTGTTGTTCATCGTCATCTTCACCCTGGCCTGCTTCGACAAGGAGTTGGAACACTGGATGCGTCCGGCGCTGCATGCCCCGGCCACTACCGCAGCCGCCGGGGCGGACGACATCAGCGCCTGGCTCAGCGACAACGTCAGCGCACCGCTACATGCCTCCTGGATGCATGGCTCCACGCAACGGGCGCCCTACTGGCAACCGGGTTGGGAAGAGGATGCCAGCGGCCAGCGCGGCAAGGCCGCATTCGATCCTGCCAGCGGCGCGCAGCTGCCCGATACAGTAGGCGGGGACTTCTTCTTCACACTGCATTACAACCTGCACGCAGGGCAGATCGGCATGTATCTCGTAGGCCTGGCCGGTTGCATGATGCTGGTCGCCGGCAATAACGTCTGGCTGCGCAAGCGCGCCAATCGGCAGACCTCCGGTTTGAGTGTGGTGCGAGCACTGAACACCGCGGTGTTCTTCGGTTAACCATTGCCTCCGTTGCTCTGCTCTGGGCCAACCGGCTGATTCCTGCGGCAAACCAGAACTCTGAAGCTAGAACCGGACGCCGAACAGGAGCTGGCAGCATGACGCTGATCGCTTTCGCACTGGCCTGCAGCGGCATGCTCGCACTGAGTCTGGCCATGTCCCGGCATCACCGGGATCTGTTCAATACCAGCCCAAGCGAGAGACGTCGCCGGATACTGCGCCTGTTCGGCGTCCTGTCATTGATGGGATGTGTTATCAGCAGCCTGACAGGCAACTCTCTCGCCCTGGGATGGGTGATTGCGGCAGTTCAGATCATGCTGGCAGGGCTGGTGGTGGGTCTGATACTCGCGTGGAGAAAGACGCAGCGGGCCGCGTAAGGGATGAGATGAATGGCCACATAGCCTCGATCATCGCACCGGCGATACCCGCCCACATTGCTTGCACCTGACCCCGTCCTTGACCGGGAACAGCGGAAAATCAAGACCAAGAAATGCCAGAAACGCCCAACGCCTGCCTATCTGCTGGTACTCAGTATCTTCACTACCGCAATGCGGGCACGGCGTTGCATCCACGCCCTGCTCTTCTACCAGATCCTGTTCGCGGTCCTCCGCCAGGATCGCCAGCGCCGCATCAACATGCGCCTCCGGCACCTGCAACCGAACCCCGCCAAGCGCATCGGACAGCAACCATTGCATATTGATGGTGTGCTCATCCGCAACAAATGCCGGCACACCTTCCGAATCCAACCGGGACTTAGCAATATGGGCTTCGTAAGGCAGGCTGTAACGAGCAATGGTGACGAGCATAGCGGAGCCCTTGAATCATGATAGAGAACGAAGCGGCCGAAACTATGCCCCTGCTTCCAACCATTTGTACATCACCAAGGCATCAACATATCCCCTGGACGGATGCTGAAACGCCTGGGGCAGTCTCCCTACGGTAGCGAAACCCAACTTGTTCCAGAGCCTTACCGCCCCCTCATTACTGGCTGCAACGAAGTTGAACTGCATAGCCTTGTAGCCAAGCTCTCTGGCAATCTCTTGAGAATGTTCGCACATGGTTGTGGCCAAACCCTGCCCTCGCGCGGCAGATGCAACCATATAGCCACAATTGCAGACATGCTCGCCCGGGCCTGCCTGGTTGGTCTTGATGTAATACGTACCCAGAACCTGACCATCTTTCTCGAAAAGGAAGGTCTTTCGCGGCGCATCCAGCCAAAGCTTCAGCGCCTGCTCCCTGGTCGTGTCTCGCGGGTATGCATAGGTATCACCAGCAGCGACGATCTCATGGAAAATTGGCCAGATGCAGTCAAAGTCGTCTCTTGTAACTTCCCGAACATTCATCAAATCCACTCCAACCGGCCCCGATGCCGGACGACTTCCCAAATAGTTTTAATCACTCCAGACCCCGCCTACACTGCCGTGGTCTGTCTCAGCGCCTCTTTACCTTTAGCCAGATAGGCCTCCATTTCGTCATCCGGCACCATGCTTCCTCCAGTGGCCCAGGCCAGGTGGGTTGCGTTGGCCAATCTGGCGGGAGTCAGCTGGAGACGTTGGTGATAAGCCTGGTGCTCCGGCGCCTGGATGCGAGCAATACCCGGCACGCCAGCAAGCGCTGACGGCTCCAGGCGGATACCTTCTTCCTGCTCCAACAGCGCAAGCAAGGCATACAACTCTTCATCCCGAATGGTGTAATAGCCATCAATAAGCCGCTGCATTGCCTTGCCGACAAAGCCGGACGGACGGCCCACGGCCAGACCGTCAGCGGCAGTCAGATTGTCGATACCCACATCCTGCACACATACCTCATCATGCAGGCCGGTATAAACGCCGAGCAACATGCAAGGTGAGTGGGTCGGTTCAGCAAAAATGCAATGCACCGCATCACCAAACACCAGTTTCAAGCCAAAAGATACACCGCCCGGCCCACCGCCCACCCCGCAGGGCAGGTAAACGAACAGCGGATGTTCAGCATCAACAACGATACCAGCGGCATCCAGCTGAAGCTTCAGTCGCTCCGCCGCAACAGCGTAGCCGAGGAACAGACTGGTGGAGTTCTCGTCATCAATGAAGTGACAGGCAGGATCTTCATCAGCCTGCTTTCTTCCTTCAGCCACGGCAACGCTGAAGTCCGATTCGTACTCGACCACGGTTACGCCGTGCTCGCGCAACAACTCTTTTTTCCACTCACGTGCATCAGCCGACATATGCACAGTCACCTCAAAACCCAGAGTGGCGCTCATGATGCCGATCGACAGGCCCAGGTTGCCGGTAGAACCTACAGCAATGCGGTGCCCCCGGAAGAAAGCACGAAAGGCATCACTGTCAAGTTTCGCGTAATCGTCATCCAGGCTCAGCAACCCTGCAGCCAAGGCCAGATCCTCTGCGTGCTTGAGCACTTCATAGATGCCGCCACGCGCCTTGATCGAGCCCGAAATCGGCAGGGCGTTATCGAGCTTGAGCCACAGCTGTCCGGAAAGCGGCAGGTTGTAACGCTGGCCGATGGCGTTCTGCATTTGCGGCACGGGCTGGATCGGCGACTCGATAATCCCGCCCGCCTGCTCAGTCTGAGGAAAAATGCGGCGGATATAAGCAGCGAAGCGTGTCAGCCGGGCGCTGGCATCGTGCATATCGTCCAGAGTGAGCCCCACATCAGACAACGCCACTGTCGCAGGCTGCACAGCCGGATTGAACCAGACTGTTTCCTTCAGATCGATGAGCTCCTGGACCAATGAATCTTCCAGCCAGCGATCAAGTGAAGCTCCAGCGCTCATGATATTTCCTCGTATGTGTCTTGGGCGATGTGGACTTAATGAGTCCGTGCTGATGATAGTACAATAGCCCACCTCACCCGGTCGCAGCCTACCCGGACAAAACAAGGACACAATATGAATGCATTATTGATCTGCTCCGGCGGATTCGACTCCGTGACTCTGGCCTACCGGCTGGCCGCAGAGAACGCCCTCGGCGCCCTGCTGACCTTCGACTACGGCCAGCGCCACCGCAAGGAAATCGACGCCGCGCGTCTTGCCGCCGAGCGCCTTGAGGTCCCGCACCTGGTCATGGACATCGCCTCTATCGGTAGCCAGCTTTCCGGCTCGGCCCTGACCGATGACATCGCCGTGCCCCACGGCCATTACAGCGAAGCGAACATGAAGCTGACGGTGGTGCCCAACCGCAACGCCATCATGCTCACCATTGCTTTCGGCGTGGCGTCCGCCCGCAGCTTCGACAGCGTCGCCCTGGCGGTCCATGGCGGCGACCATTTCATCTATCCCGACTGTCGCCCTGACTTCATTCAATTGTTCGGCCAGATGCAAGCCAAGGCGTTGGATGGTGTAGCCGAGGTGGCCCTGTTCGCACCCTACGTCAACGCCGACAAGACCGAAATCGCCCGGGATGCGGCGCGCTTTACCGTACCGGTGGCGGACACCTGGTCCTGCTACGAAGGCGGCAGGATTCACTGCGGCCGTTGCGGTACCTGTGTGGAACGCATCGAAGCCATGGCCCAGGCCTGCGTAGCCGACCCAACGCCCTACCAGGATTAAGACTACTGGCGTGAAGCACTTCTCCGCCGCAGTTGCACGTATTGATCTGGAATAATGGGCGAGGTGTTCAGGGTGCCCTCCCTCTTTGTTTCAACACCATGGCAATGGCCTTTTAATTTCATTATGATATTGCCAACCAAGGTGTCGCCTCGTTTGTAAAACACAGCGCCTTGACTCGGAACCGCCGACAAACACAGAAATACTTGGGCTGGTCATGCGGGCAGGAATTAATTTAAAAGGGATTGTTTGTATGCATTTGAAACTGGGAGCATGTGTCGTTGCACTCACCATGATGAGCGGCTGCGCCACTGGCCTGAACTCCATGCAGGAAAGAGAATATCGAGCAATGGAATCCGCTGATGTTCTGGTTGTGGAGAAAAAACCTGAAGTTGGGGCGGCACTGGGTCTGCTGCCCGGTGGCGGCTCTTTCTATGCCAGATCACCCGGAATGGGAGTTGTGAATCTGCTCTTCTGGCCGCTTTCGATCCTGTGGGATCCAGTCAGCGGCTACCAAGGCTCCATGGCAATCAACTACGATATGAGCAAGCATAAGCTCAAGCGTGATATGGAAGCCGAAATTACCGAACTGGATAATCAGCTGACGCTGGGTGAGCTGGAAACTCGGGAATACGTAACAAAGAAAAGAGATATCGAAAGAAAATTCAATTTCAACTGATGGCATGCAGGGAACAGATCAGCACCGCATGCCTCTGTCCCTGTTTCGAAATTCAGATGGGAATCCAGGTCCTGGAAATATCCCGCATAGTCTCCCCAGAACGTATCCTGCGCCGGCTTGATGATTTTCGCTCCCGCCGCCTTTGCCTGGGTCATTACACGCTTCACGGAGTCGGGAACCCAAGAGCGGATGCTCAAGGTACGCTTTGGCTTCAGCCAACCCACTCAAGCCGTACCGTTCAGCATTGAAACTGCTGCCAAGCCCTTTGAACCGAGGGAATACAAACCAGATCCAGTGAGTTTTCTTTCTGCAGGCCACGTTGAGTAGCTGGGTTTACAAGCGCCAGAAAATCTCATTACGCAGCCGCTCGACCTGCTTCTTCTCCGGCCCAGCCACTACAGTGTAGACGAAGGTGCCCTCACCATTGGGTATGCATTTTATCGCAGCACGGTTGGACATCAGATTGCCGTAAACATAGGTGCCATTTTTCGCCACACTAATAAATTGCAGCGCCTTGAGTATCTCCAACGCTTCGTCGGCACAGGCTTCTGGAGACCCACTGAGTATCTTCTGCGCTGACCATAGTTGTGGAGGAGGAGCAAAGAGTGCCGCCGGCGACGGCTGTACTTCTGACATTGACTTCTCCGCAGGCCCCGAAGCGCAGCCGGTCAGAATAGCCAGTAATAAAAGACTTATATATTTCATAGATCGCGTCCTTTCGTGGTTATGTTCCGTTTTATCGCCGCTGCCGCCAGATCCCGAAGATGGGAATAAAGTTACATCTCACGATCAGGAATCGGGCAATCCGTGAATTATTCGACTCCCTGACACCAGCATGAACGCAAAGCCCCCGGCCGCGCCAACAGCCGGGGGCTTTGCGATCGAGCGCGACAGAGACACATACCCGCTGCAGCGCGTAGATATCAGTCGATATAGCCCTTCTTTTTCATTTCCTTATCGGACACATATTCCCGACACACCAGGGTAATGCCCAAGGCGACAACAAAAAAGGCACCTATCGTCACAATCAACTTGAAGAACAATTCCGGGCTCAGCGGGGTTAGCCACAACTGCACCAGCGACAACGCCACGCCCAGCACGAACAGACCGGTACAAATGATCGAACCGTACTTCATGTGTTCCGACCAAGGATGACCACATAGGCTTCACGCTTCCAGAACAACAGCATTCTGCGGATATCCTTCTCCATGGTCTGCACCCGCCAGCCTTCAGAACTGTTTTTGTTCAGGAAATCAGTAAACTTGAGCGGGTTGACCTTGGAGCCGCCCAGCAACAGCGACCCGACAATGCCCCCATGGAGCGTCTGTTCCGCAGCTTGAAAACGGAATGGATACCGCCGATGGGCTATCACAGCTTGGCCGCTGCCCGGAAGGATATCAGCAGCTACCTGATGGGATATTACAATCAGGAGCGGCCCCACGCGTTCAATGGGGGGACCGCACCGGTAGTGGCAGAAGAAAAACTTAAAACAGTGTCCGGGATTAGTTGACCACTACATTGCGGCAACTTTGTAGCCGCGAAGCGGTGGAGAAGTTGTCCGACAAAAGCGAATTGTTAGATGCCCAGCCACCGAGTTTTATGCCTTAGTGAGCTGCGCAACAATTAGCCTGCCAGGGAGCAGCGGCTTCATCTTGCTGATGGTGATGATTTGGCTCATGTGGAGTTTGTCCGTTGTTTTTACCTCTACCCACAACATCTTGCCATCCTTGGTGAGCGTCAAATCTGGCCAGCCCGCACGGTATTGATATGGATTTTCGGCTATTGCCTCTGTGATCGCGCGAAGGGCGCTGCTACCCAAGGTAGAGAAGATTGCTGATATCGCGTTCTCAGTAAGCCCTGGATAGGCTTCCTTGACCATCAACGAAGGATAGATCTCCCGAAAGCCTCGAACTACAGAACTCAGGTCAGCCTTCTCCACCGCGGAAGCAATCGCGGGAATATAGTTTTCATGAATCTTAAGCTGGGCTTCTGTGAATCGATTGCAAGCGTCTTCCCGGGAGCCGAACGGATTGAGATCCGTGAGTACGTCCAATGCTGCCGCGCGAATAATGAGGAGAATGGGCCCTCCTTCACAATACGCCCCTTCGTATCCCTGCTGAATATAATGCTTCCAAGCAATTCGCTCCGGCTCTTTGTCAAATTGAATCCCGTCGATCTGCTCAAATGGAAGCCCGAGATGGGAGCACTGCTCGGGAAGTTTCAGGCTCTCAACCGCACTTCTCCAGCCCTCCGTAGTGAGCTCGCCATTCTTCTCCATTAGGCCACGTCGCACGAGGGCGTTTAACGTACCTTTCTTTACGCCTCTGGAGTCGCCGAACAGTGCTTCCCTAAGCGCGGCCTTCATTTCGGCACTTATCCTTCTCATGGGCATTTAACGCCGCGCACACCGGTGCGAGCTTGCGAGCTTGCGAGCATCCGGCAGCCGAAGGCTGCGTAGTGATGCGCTTGGTTATGAACGCTCATTTCCTACCGCCAAAATTATGGTGCTGAAACTGCGGAACGACTACTCGATCAGAACTTCCGAGTTTCTGGCCGCAATATGGGCAGAACGCCACAAGAATTTTTACAGTCTCGATTGTTTGACCTTCGTACTCAAGATAATGGTCAATTTCGAGGTCCTCTTCAGTCGCCACCCGGTTCAGGTTGAGATAGATATCAGAGCCATCTTCTTCAAACCATGCCTCTGCGAGTGAGCAAGAAGGGCAATCATGAATCACAACCCGAACCTCCTTGGCCTTCATAACGCCCGCAGCACGGGCAAAGTTGAAGCGCAGCGGAAACTTTGTCCCAGTGCCTGCGATTGTTAGGCTAACCTCTCGCATCTCTACCAGGCTCATCTTCCGGCACTCGAAAACGCCAATACTTATCGGGTTTAACCCATACAACTTCGTCTTGGGTCAACTTACGAAATTCATTCAGAAGTTTTCTTTCAAGGACTAGATTGCCATCGCTATTCTCTCTGAGAAGAGCTTCCGCGCCTTCTTTGACCAAATAATCAACGACGTCATCTTGGTAGAGGCAACTATCTTCATCTAGCTGAGACCTCATCCATGTAGATGCTTCTGAGACATTCATTATTATCTTCCTGTCGTTGCAGCAACAAGGGACTCCTCAGGGAACACGCCCATATCGAGTTTCTTTCCTGCAAACCATTGACAGCGATAACTACCATTGAACTCATCGTTCATTTTTGTCAGGACGTCCTTAACCGTCATGTCCGGCCCCCCAGACTTAAGTTTTACGATGTCGCCAAGATCATACTTGTTTTTCTTGCTCATAAGTTTTACCCCCTTTGTTTTGATAGAGAACAATTCTCTCTAAAAGCCTTACCCCTGAGCTCACCTGCGTTTGACTCGACGTGAGGGGCTTGGTAGCCAAGCTGAACAGCGAGTCAAACGTCAGGTGCAGCGATCTGTTATAAGTCACTCCACCCATCCTCGAATTTCATTGATCCATGCTGGCACTGTATACGAGTCATCTAGCAACTGCACATACCTCTGCGCGAATGCGTACTTCACACCTTCAGTGTCGAAAAACTTCTGAAGTTTCTGCCGTTCACTTCCCCTAAGATCAAGAGCCAGATGCGGGCATCGGTCATCGGGGTCGACATCAAGCTCGCTCATGAACCCCAATTTTTCGGCGTATTCATCCTGGAAATCAAGCAACGTATTCCAAAACAACCGACCATTCAGAGCGTCTTCAATCTCTGTTGCAGGCGACACAGGATTGGCCTGAATGTTTACAAGCTTGGTATCCTTTGCGGCTTCACAATTGACGATTCTTTTACAAATTAAATTCTTATGGCTGGCAACATCATACCGAACTAGTTCTGAATCGGTGTCTGATATAAGAATAATTTTCCCAGATATTTCGTCCTTGAAATCCTCATAGGACGTCAGAAGGTGGTTATATAGCCTCTTTATTTCCCTAGCCCCGCCGACAGGCACAATCCGCAAACGTTTCTTTTCAATCAAATCGGCAAAGTACGCACTCAGGTAAAGCTTTTCGGAAGATCCCTCGCAAATCAGCCAGTTGAATGGCTTATCACCAATAACGCTTGTGATTACTGATTGCACAAAATCATTGATGCTTTTTAGGCGAATATCATGCGGTAATCGTCCTTTTGAAAATGCAGCCATCCGCTTTATCTGTTCTCGGTACGCTGCCAGGTTGATTTGGTCGAAAACGTGTGTATCATCAACTTTCGAGATTATTGTTGCACTCCCACTTTCTATGGTGGGAAGAAACCCATACCAGTGGGATGAGAACAGTACCTGCATGCAATCTCGGCTAATGTCGTATAAAGCATCAAATTGGTCGAAACAGGCTGACATATGCAGCGAAGATTCGGGCTCATCGATGCCAATGATAAGATTTTCACCTTTGCCACGATGTTTTGTTAGCAGGCTATGAGCAACATCGATTATAGCCTTCTGCTTCTCACCTGAGCTAAGAGAACTAATCTCTAACCAATGATCCCCTTGCTTTCTGTGTAACTTCCTAATTCTGAAGAATGCTTGAATGATCAGGCTGTAGACATCACTACGCTTTAGATTCTGCTGACGGTCAGTTGGGGTTCTATACGAGTAAATTTCAAGCTCGTTTGTGAGCTGCTCAAGAAACTGGTTTAGCCTGGTGTTGATGTCCTGAATTTGCTGATGTGTCACCCTAGAGCTGAGAATCTCAACGAGAGTTTCGCCCATCAAGATCTGTATTTCACTGGTCTCTAACTTTGTGAAAGATTCAGGATCTATTTCTCTTGGGATGTAGATGTACTCAATTTTCGATTTGACTTTAGAAAGAAGAGGGAAAAGCCTAGACAACTCTTCGTGATCGAGCGAAGATTTATCCGACGGCTGCTCCTCACCCAATAAAGCCTCAACTAATGACCTGTTATTAAACCACGATACCGTAAGTGAACCATTGTAATCTATCCCGAGAGGCAGCAATAACTTGTCTGTCACATTAGCCCTGGATAGAAGGTGGTCACGATGCTCAATGAAACGCTTGCCGTTGACTCTGACCTTTGGTGGAACTTCACTTTCTGTAAGTTCAGTTGCAACCTTGTGAAGCGCCTGAGCCAAAGGAAGAGTATCCGCATCGAAAAGTGCTTCATCAACCAAGAAGATCGGAACAATCTGAGGCTCAGCGGATGAAACACCAGTTTTCTTGGTGGCTGTGTGGTAGCTCCAAGGCTTGCCATTAAAGTATGAATCTAACGCCTCGAGAACAGAGCTTTTTCCAATGCCGTTGTCCCCAACCAAGCCGCAAAATCTATCCTGATCAGTAATGGGAATATAATTAATTCCACGATATGTCTTATAGTACCGAAGGATGACTCCGACTATCATTTGGTTGTTTCCTTTTCTTAGGCTTCGAAGCCTGCAGTGGGCCTCGGTGACTTATAACGTGGAGCTAACAGGCCGGCGGCACGCCGGTCCCAGCGAACAAAGTGAGCAATAGTTGAGCGTGTTGTTAAATTTCTATATCAGATAAATAACTAGAAATGGTTTCTGCATTTGCAGCGTAACGCTCAATAGCTTCATTAAGATACTGTTTCGCGAGTTTAGCCGATGGGAGCTTCGCTGCTAGATGCTCCATTGCATTTTTGAAATCATCGTAGCTGATTGCAGGGCCAAATTCAGAAAACGCTGCACTTAATGCCAAATGAAATCGCTCGTAATCCTTTGGGTGTGTGGTATGCCAAGTATCGACACGCATCCATGGCTCAAGCTTTTCAGCCATTTTTTCAATATTCATACAAACTCCGTTGCAGTGAAGTTTAACGCTCGCAGCACGCGCGGCTTTTCAGTGAAGGCGAAGCCGCAACATCAAAGCCGTCGCAGTGCCTGCGCTTGTTAACTTTTATAACCAAGCTCACTCCTCATTTGCTTGATAATTTCATCTCGGAGCAAACCTAGATCTGTGCCCATCTCTACCATTTTTACCTGGGTAGGAGTTTCGAAATTAAACTCACCAGAAATGAATGACTCAGGAGTCACAGACTCTCTTATTTCCTGAAGCATCATAGGCTGGAGTGTAAGAATTTCTTTGTACAATGATTCAAATCTATCTAACAAATCAGCAAGTGCATCAGAGCACACAATCCGCAACCCTACCAACTCATGCGTTGCTTTCTGAAAACCTTCCTGAACACCTTTAGTGAATTCATTTAATATATTTTGATAATTAACTATAGATTCAGGTGAGGATTCGTCTTTATATAAGCGCAATGAAGCTTCAGGCAATGTTTTAGATAAGAACTTGTCATAGTCCTGACCCGCCAAGCGCGCTGCACTTTCCATTACCTTAAAATATTCTTGATACTCGGATTTTCTGGTATCGAACAATTTCTCCTTACGCTCCCTGGTCATTTTATATTTATGAAGAAGGAGTGGAAAAAGCCCAGATGAGAGCAACATCATGGCCGCCGGAATAATATATTTCGGCTCAATCCAAGTCCCAATTAAACTACAAGATTCTTCTATCAACGCCATAAGCTCCGAGCAAAATTAACGCCCAAAGCAGCGGCGCGCTAGCGTGTCCAGCCCGCAGGGCGATGCTGCCTTTGCTTGTTATGTGTAGATTCTCAATCATTGAAAGTAAGCATTATTGTCTTCTGGGGACCGCTTGATAAATTACCAACTTGAACTTCCGCTTGTGGGTTCAGGTTAATGTATTCATCGTTCAAATACTCAACTACTTCATCGGTGCTCCAGGGTCCAAGCGATGTCTTGTAGTCATCATATTCATCTTGAATTTCACGCCAAGACTCATAATTAATTTTTGAAATCAGCATTTCATCTTTAAGATAGATAATTGTAATCTGCATAGTTTTACACATAACGATAAGCTTTGGGGCGGCTGGAGCGGAGCGTAAGCAGTCCCAGCCGCGACAGCGGCGACAACAGCACCTGGTTATGCATTTTCGACCTCAATGAACCACTTGGGCTGCATGGCGTCGAAATCCTGACGGATATTGGATGGCAGGTAACTAGCCGAATCCAGCACGAAAGGTTGGCCCCCCACGCGCTTGAATACAACCCAGTGCCAGTAGTCCTTGCCTTCTTCCTGATGATGCTTGATAGACAACAATGCCAGATTTGGCAATGCCTCCCAAGATTCAAATGGGGTTTCATCGGCGGAGGTTTTGACACCTGCACTCGACAACATACGCCGGACATACTGCGTATCTGACCACAGCGATTTGTCCGGAGCATGGATGCCCATAGCATTGGCTACAGCCTTCATTTCTGAGTACGTCTTGCCCAGAATGTTGGCAACCGATGCGATTCCGCACCCCGTGGCTTCCTCCTGAACTACTGGTTCGAGCACTGACTCCCCCCTTAAGGAAGGTCTGAAATACCGGCCATATGGGCGGCGATTATGACCTCGGCTCACAAAAAAAACATTTCAGGAACGATTTCATCGCCCTCAGTCGCGTTTTCACCGCGTTGCAGCCCCTTTTCGGCCATCTAGGCCGCTGTACCCAGTACTCCGGGCGGATTTATCCTGCACTTAACAGCTGTTTTCGGGCCATCCATAGGTTGGCCAGGGCAAACAAGGTATGCAGCTGGGCTGTGTTCTTGGCCAACCCCTTGTATCGCACCTTGGTAAATCCGAACTGGCATTTGATCACCCTGAATGGGTGCTCAACCTTGGCTCGCGTACTAGCCTTGGCGCGCTCGATGCGGCGCAAGCCTTTCTCGATCAGCTTGGTTTTGCTCAATGTCTTGAGCTTGCCTGGGCGCATCGCAATCGACCAGACCACCTGCTTGCGCCCTTTGTGTTCATCCCGTTTCTGAACGCCGGTATAGCCGGCGTCACCGCATACATGGGTTTCTTCGCCATGCAGAAGCTTGTCTACCTGAGTAACATCGCCCGCATTGGCCGCCGTCCCCACGAGACTGTGAACCAGCCCTGACTCAGCATCAACGCCAATGTGGGCCTTCATGCCAAAATAATACTGGTTACCCTTCTTGGTCTGATGCATCTCAGGATCGCGCTTACCTTCTTTGTTCTTGGTCGAACTGGGTGCATGAATGATGGTTGCATCGACCACGGTGCCGTGGCGCAGCATTAGCCCGTGCTCACCCAGGTAACGATTGACCACTTCGAACAACGCCGTGGACAGGCCGTAGCGTTCCAGCAGCCGACGGAAGTTGAGAATAGTGGTTTCATCCGGAATGCGATCAAGTTGAAGGCCCGCGAAGAGTCGCAAGATGGTGGTTTCATACAGCGCTTCTTCCATCGCTGGATCGCTGTACCCAAACCAGTTCTGCATCAGATGAACTCGCAGCATCGCGTCGAGCGGGTAAGCAGGTCGACCACCTTCGCCCTTGGGATAGTGCGGCTCGATCAGCGCCAGCAATGGCTTCCAGGGAACCACTTGATCCATTTCCAGCAGAAAGCGCTCACGGCGGGTCTGCTTACGTTTACCAGCGTATTCGGCGTCTGCAAAGCTCATCTGTTTCATGCGGTGGTCTCGAAAATGGCGCTGACGCATTTTACCTTTTCAGGAAGTCTTTTTCAGACCTTCCTTAATGCATAACGCCGCATTAAGGTGTGAGCAACGCTGCCACGAAACCGAAACAGACCACCGTAAACACGGAACCCAACGATGGAATGAAAAATGCCAAGCGTTGGGAATCACTCTTAAATGCTTTGTTAGCTATTTGATAAATGAATTACTTGCCTCATACGTCGCTTCCATTTTATTAGAGTAAGACTTTAATTCAGACAAATAATGTGAAATGTTTTTTGATCCATCTTTACCTGCAATATAGTTTATCGTTGTTTCATCAATGGTTAGAACAAAGTTTGGGTGAAACTCTGACTGATAGGTAACTTTAGTAGTTAAATTAATCGTTGCATCTTTAGTCCAAGTTACAGTGTCGATTGATAATGGCTCTTCTTTATTTTTCTCTCTACTCTTATTAACCTCATCAATAGTATTCTTGAGGTCTTCATAAGCAGAAGAGTAAAGGTTTTTAGTGTTTGCATAAACTGAGGTGGATGCACGATCATCACCAACAAATGTGACTTCGTAAGTTGAACTCAGTGTTTCACGATAGACTTCGCCAAGTCTAATTTTTCCAGAAGTTAATTCTATAACATTGCCGAACTGCTTAAAGTTATTAATTTGCTCTAAGCCTAGCAACCCTGACGCTACGACAATAGACGCGCCCAATACCAACATTCGTTTCATATTTTTACCTTATTATGTGTATCAATTTTAACTGAAATAGCTAACGCCGCGTTCAGCGGCTTGTCCGCTGAAATGCTTTGTTAACCATTGGAACTATCCGAGCCAATAGGCTGAAGAGTAATGTCTTCAAATCTTTCAAAGTCTCCCACCCACCTTTCTTCCCCTGGGATTCTAGGAATCTCTTTCCAATACTGGACTTTAGACCAATCAATCTCTTCGGTTTTACCTATGTGGTGGGCCGGGCTTTTTGATTTGTGCTTAGCTAAGTAGCAATCTAGGTTATTTCTATTGAAATCCACACCGCCAAGTTTGCATGCACACACCAGAAGCTCAACCAATAAACTTAGTGCAACATTAGAGCTTTCAAACGAAGGCTCGGCTCCTCTATGAATGAATTTGTTGCGCTCGTCACGGACAGAACTGAAATTATCGTATACTTTTTCAGAAATTATACCTTTCTGAAAAAGTAGTTCTGACTTATGTGCTGCTGTCCATTGCTGTGACTCTAAAAACTTTCTTCTTTTGTGAATATGACCACTCTTCGACTCGGCCACCACGACCGAATGCCAAATATGATCGAGAAGCTGTTCAATAGATATCCATGAATGAGTTAGTGACTCTTTTGTTTGCCTATTAATGTAATTTGTAAAACCTGTAACCAATAATGAAGGCGACAGGTTCCCAATAGATTTGAGTATTCTAGCCCCGTATAGGTAAGCAGACTGAACCTCTGACGCCAATATAGTCGGAGGGTCTATAAGCTTTATCCTATCGCTACTGCCAGCATCCTTATTACCCAATGCTTGGTGTAATACACCATTTCCTCCAAAACTCCGGACATGTCGAAAATACCCAACCTCTGTCATCTCTCCTTGTGACAAATCCTGTGGCTCTACACTTTCTATGTAAACCCCACCTAAAAGTATTGACGCAAAAATCCTATTAAACTCACTAAGCGTTGTTTCAAGAGAAGAATACTCCCTAACCGCAGGCAAGATGAAACTTCCATCATAAGCCACACATAGTGGGAACGGCTTTGCGATTTCGGCGTCGAAAAACTTTGATACTCTATGGAGCTTAATGTAGTCATAGCTATTGCTGTTGATTTGCTGAATAGTGCACTTCCACGCATCACTTTCGCCCCTCAAAATCAATCGAAAAGGGCTGGGATTAGCTATGTAAATAGGAACGTTTGCGCTCATAACACCTTCTGGTTAACAGTGATTAGACCGCATGCGGCACTAATGCATAAGAATGACTTCGGTATAACTCCGGATAGCCGGGATTACGCGCCATATTAAATTCCTTCAAAATCAGCGACTTATCCATAACCATCTCTACTCCTTCTGTATTCGCTTGACTTCGTCATTTCGCGCATCTATTACTACTGTATAAAAACACAGCTAAGGACGATACATGGACAGCCTAGCTCCTAAGCCTCGCCTGAGGGAGCAGTTTCGCTCGGTGATGCGCTTAAATCACTACAGCATCCGTACGGAGAAAAGCTATTGGTACTGGATCCGTTATTTCATACGCTTCCACGGAATGCGCCACCCTCTTGAGCTGGGAACGTCTGATGTGAATGCGTTTCTCAGCTGGCTCGCCACTGACCGTCAAGTTGCGGCTGCGACCCAAAATCTGGCACTGAATGCCATTGTATTTCTATATGCACGCGTCCTTGAACAGCCTCTAGGCGAGATCGGTGACGTGGTCAGGGTAAAGCGGCCACCGAGGTTGCCGACGGTACTCACCCACCAGGAGGCTATGTCTATCATTGAGCACTTGGGCCAACCGTACCGCTTATTGGCTTCTCTTATGTACGGTGCGGGGCTGCGGGTAGTCGAGTCCTCCCGTCTGCGCATCAAGGATATAGACTTCCGAAATCAGACGATCGTAGTCAGGGACGGCAAAGGTGGAAAAGATAGAACCACTTTACTGCCCGCTCCCTTGATAACCCCTATTAAGCATCGTATAGAGCAGATTGAGGCTGCATGGCGCTCACAGGAGGAAATGTACAAGGCTCCTGTGTCTCTCCCTTTCGCGTTGCGACGTAAATACCCACGCGCTTCTGTTTCGCTGGCGTGGCAGTGGCTTTTCCCTTCAAGCGGGATCTGTCTTGACGAAGATGGTCGAAGCGTTCGCCATCATGTGCATGTCAGCACCATTCAGCGTGCTGTTAAACAGGCGGTTCGCGTTACCGGTATCGAGAAGCCTGTTGGTTGTCATACTTTCCGTCACACTTTTGCTACCGAGTTGTTACGCCGAGGTAGTGATATTCGTACGGTACAAACCTTGTTGGGTCATGCGGATGTCCGCACTACACAGGTTTACACTCATGTGCTTGGTCAGGGCTTTGCTGGGGTGCAGAGCCCGCTGGGTTAATCATTACAGGTGTTCAGGCACGCTACCGCCCTACCTCGAGCATTCAGGCATATGCGGTAATTATTCTAGAGGGAATTGAAGGCTGTCCGGTGCCCTGGAGGAGAGTGTCTGCATTCCCTGCGTGGCTTTAACCATAATGCAGGCATCTGGCCATTTCAATGACGTTAGGGGCAGTTGGTTATTTCGTAGCCCGCGCCGCGCTCTTGGTTGATCAGGTTGTTGGCGTCTTCGTAGCCGAGTTCTTTGGCTTTCTGCACATCGCCGGTGTTGATTTGGTGGAGATGGATGCCCAGGGTTGGGGCGCCACAGACGGTCATTACGGACATGCCGGTTTGGGTGGCGCAGTTGGAGGTGATGACTTCAATGTCGGTGCTGGTCAGTTGGTTGGTGCTCTCGGTGAGGGTGGTGGTGGCGGGCTCGCATTGTTTGGTGCCGTCGGGTTTGTAGATGTGGGTGGTTTGGGTTGTGCAGGCGGTGGTCAGGAGGACGAGGGTTATGAGGGTTGTTGTTTTCATGGGGTGGTCTCTGAAGAAAGTAATCATTGAAGCATATTAGTTCTTCTTGAGACTCCCTACCCTCTCCCGCGAGGGGGGAGGGAGTCGGGCTGTGCAGCAGCTGTTCTGTGCATACAAAAACCCCGGCGCTTGGCCGGGATTTTTGTTGGTGCGGGGTGGGTTGTTAGCCTACCCAGACTCTTGCGTTGCGGAACATGCGCATCCAAGCGCCGTCTTCACTCCAGTCATCGGGATGCCAGGAGTTCTGTACGGTGCGGAAGACCCGTTCCGGGTGCGGCATCATGATGGTGACGCGGCCGTCGCGGTTGGTCAGGCCGGTGATGCCACGCGGGGAGCCGTTGGGGTTGGCTGGGTAGCGGTCGGTCATGCGGCCATTGTTGTCGACAAAGCGCAGGGCAACGCTGCTGCTGGCTTCACAGGCATCTACGGCAGCGCTGCTGGCGAACTCGGCAAAACCTTCTCCGTGGGCGATGGCGATCGGCATGCGTGAGCCGACCATGCCGCTGAGGAAGATCGACGGCGATGGCTGGACTTCTACCATGGCGACGCGGGCTTCGAACTGCTCCGAGCGGTTACGCACGAAACGCGGCCAGTGATCGCTGCCTGGGATGAGTTCGCGCAGGTTGGACAGCATCTGACAGCCGTTGCACACACCCAGGGTGAAGGTATCCGGGCGGGCGAAGAAGGCAGTGAAGGCTTCGCGGGCCTGCTCGTTGAACAGGATCGATTTGGCCCAACCTTCGCCCGCACCCAGCACGTCACCGTAGGAGAAGCCGCCACAGGCGACCAGCCCGCGGAAGTCGGCCAGATCGACACGGCCACTGAGGATGTCGCTCATGTGCACGTCGATGGCGGTGAAGCCGGCGCGGGTGAACGCGGCGGCCATTTCCACCTGACCGTTAACGCCCTGCTCACGCAGGATGGCAACCGCCGGACGCATGCCGGTGTTGATGAAGGGCGCGGCGACGTCTTCGTTGATGTCGTAGCTGAGCATGGCCTGCAAGCCGGGGTTCTTGTCGTCGGCCAGGCGTTCGTGCTCCTGATCGGCGCATTCGACGTTGTCACGCAGGCGCTGGATCTGCCAGCTGGTTTCGCTCCAGGCTTGCTGCCAATCGGCACGGGTGCCGTTGAGCACGCTTTCACCGGCAAACCAGAAGTTCAGAACCTGTTCTTCGGTCGGGCTGCCGATGACGGCGCTGCAATCGCCCAGGCCGGCGGCGGACAGCTGGCTGAGTACTTCTTCAGTATCGCTCTGGCGCACCTGGATCACCGCACCCAGCTCTTCGTTGAACAGGGCAGCAGGCAGATCGCTGGCGTTGTCGGCCAGTACGTCCAGGTTGAGATCCAGACCACAATGACCGGCGAAGGCCATTTCCGCGACGCTGGCCAGCAGACCACCGTCGGACCGGTCATGATAGGCCAGCAGCAGGTCGTCCTGGTTCAGACCCTGAATCACCGCAAAGAAGGCTTTGAGGTCTTCGGCGTCGTCCAGGTCCGGTGCCTGTTGGCCGATGCGATTGTAGACCTGCGCCAATGCGGAGCCGCCGAGACGGTTCTGACCGCGGCCCAGATCGATGAGAATCAGGTCGGTGTCACCTTGATCGACACGCAGGCGTGGAGTCAGGGTCTGGCGCACGTCCTGTACCGGCGCAAAACCGGTGACGACCAGCGACATGGGCGAGGTAACGCTCTTGTCCTGTCCGTCATCGTTCCAGCGAGTCTGCATGGACATGGAGTCCTTGCCTACCGGCACGGTGATGCCCAGTTCCGGGCACAGCTCCATGCCGACCGCTTTGACCGCGTCGTACAGACGGGCGTCTTCACCGGGGTGACCGGCGGCGGCCATCCAGTTGGCAGACAGGCGAATATCCGACAGCTTGTCGATCCGCGCGGCAGCCATGTTGGTGACGGTTTCGGCGACAGCCATGCGACCGGACGCCGGTGCATCCAGCAGGGCCAGCGGTGTGCGCTCGCCCATGGCCATGGCTTCACCGGTGTGTACGTCGAAGCTGGTGGCGGTGACGGCGCAATCGGCGACGGGTACCTGCCAGGGACCAACCAGCTGATCGCGGGCAACCAGACCGGTGATGCTGCGGTCGCCGATGGTGATCAGGAAGTTCTTGCTGGCCACAGCCGGCAGGCGCAGTACGCGCAGCGCGGCTTCTTCCAGCGCGAGGCCGGAGGCGTCGAAGTCATCACCCTGCTCTGCTTCGCGGGTGACGCTGCGGTGCATGCGCGGCGCCTTGCCGAGCAGTACTGACAGCGGCATGTCCACCGGCTGGTTGTCGAAGTGGCTGTCGTTGAGAACCAGCAGCTGCTCTTCGGTCGCTTCGCCGACGACGGCGAAGGGGCAGCGCTCGCGCTCACAGATGGCCTGGAAACGCTCGAAATCGGCGTTTGGCACGGCCATCACGTAGCGTTCCTGGGACTCGTTGGACCAGATTTCCAGCGGGCTCATGCCCGGCTCGTCATTCGGTACGTTGCGCAGTTCGAAACGGCCACCGCGGCCGCCATCGTTGACCAGCTCCGGGAAGGCGTTGGACAAACCGCCAGCGCCGACGTCGTGGATGAAGGCGATGGGGTTCTTTTCGCCCAGCTGCCAGCAACGGTCGATGACTTCCTGACAGCGGCGCTCCATCTCCGGGTTTTCCCGCTGCACGGAGGCAAAATCCAGGTCTTCGGCACTGCTGCCGGTGGCCATGGAGGAAGCAGCGCCGCCGCCCAGACCAATCAGCATGGCCGGGCCGCCCAGGACGATGAGCTTGGCGCCCACCGGAATCTCGGCTTTCTCGACGTGATCGGCGCGGATGTTACCCATACCGCCGGCGATCATGATCGGCTTGTGATAACCACGGATTTCCGGGCCACGGGGCGACTGGACGGTCTGCTCGAAGGTACGGAAGTAGCCGGTCAGCGCGGGGCGACCGAATTCGTTGTTGAACGCAGCGCCGCCGAGCGGGCCGTCGATCATGATCTGCAGCGGGGTGACGATGCGACCCGGCTTGCCGTTGTCTTCTTCCCAGGGCTGTTCGAAGCCTGGAATGCGCAGGTTGGAGACGGTGAAACCGGTCAGACCGGCCTTCGGCTTGCCGCCGCGACCAGTGGCGCCCTCGTCGCGGATCTCACCACCGGAGCCGGTGGAGGCGCCGGAGAATGGGGAAATCGCAGTCGGGTGGTTATGCGTCTCAACCTTCATCAGGATGTGAATCTGTTCCTGATGCGAGCGGTATTCTTCGGTGCCCGGCTCGGGGAAGAAACGTCCGCCGACAGAACCTTCGATCACCGCAGCGTTGTCCTTGTACGCGGACAATACGCCTTCGCTGCGCATCTGATAGGTGTTCTTGATCATGCCGAACAGGCTCTTGTCCTGCGCTTCACCATCGATATCCCAACTGGCGTTGAAGATCTTGTGGCGGCAATGCTCGGAGTTGGCCTGGGCAAACATCATCAGCTCGACATCACTGGGATTGCGCCCCATGTCGCTGAAGCTCTGTACCAGATAGTCGATCTCGTCGTCGGCCAGTGCCAGACCCAGCTCGCTGTTGGCCTGTTCCAGAGCAGCCTTGCCGCCTTCAATGATGTTCACCCGGTTGAACGGCCTGGGCTCGGTGTGGTGGAACAGCTGCGCGGCAGCCTGCACGTTGTCCAGCGCCAGCTCGGTCATGCGGTCATGCAGCAGTGCAGTGACCTGTTGCAGTTCAGTCGCGCTCAGCTCGCCGGTGATGTAATAGGCGATGCCACGCTCAATGCGTTCAATTGCCCGCAGTCCGCAGTTATGCGCAATATCTGTCGCCTTGCTCGACCATGGCGAGATGGTGCCGAAACGCGGTACCACCAACACCAGCGTACCAGTCGGCTCTTCGACCGCAACGGTCGGACCGTACTTGAGCAGGCGGTCCAGCACGACTTGCTCCTGCTCTGCCAATTCACCGATCAGCTCGGCGAAATGCATGAATTCGGCATACACACCACGCACGCCGGGAACCAGCTGTTGCAGACGAGCAAGCAGCTTGTTGCGTCGGAAATCGGAAAGGACAGGGGCGCCACGCAGGATATGCATGTTGATTTCGGCCTCGGAGACTTGAGAATTGGGAAAAGAAGGCGCATAGGATAACCCATGCTGCGCGTTCGGGCTATTCTGGGTCAGATCGGTGTGACCAGCTGCCGCAACCACCCACTTGCAACAATCCCGACCTATTGCCGAGAGGCGTATTTACATATACTCAGGACATGTCGAAAAACCTGCTTCGCCCTACAACTGTTTCCGTACTGGCCATCCTGTGCTCAGTACTGCTGAGTGCCTGTGAACAGCCCAGCCGCCTGGAGCAGTTGCGCGAGGAAGGTACGCTGCATGTCATCACCCGCAATACGCCGACGACCTTCTATCAGGGACGGCACGGTGATACAGGGCTGGAATACGAGCTGAGCAAACGCTTCGCCGATAGCCTGGATCTCGAGCTGGAGATGATCGCCAGCCCGACACTGGATCATCTGTATCAGCAACTGGCGCAGGACAACGGTCCGGATATCGCCGCCGCCGGCCTGACCGCCAACCCCGCCCGCGCCGATCAGGTGCGTTTTGCCGACGCCTATCTGCAGGTTACCCCCCAGGTTGTCTACCGCCGCGGCAATCGTCAGCCACGCGGCATCGAGGATCTGTACGACAGGCGCATCATGGTGCTCAAGGGCAGCTCGCTGGCCGATCAGTTGCGCGAACTGCAGGCCGAGCACCCACAGCTGATATTCGAGGAGTCGGATAATCTGGAAGTCGTCGACCTGCTGCGTCTGGTCAACGATGATGAAATTGATTTTGCGGTGGTCTATTCCAATGAGCTGATCGTCAACCAGGCCTTCTATCCCGCTGTGCATGTCGGCTTCGATCTGAGTCCGGCAAAACCGATGGCCTGGGCGCTGCCCGGTGGCGATGACGATAGCCTGCTGCTGGAAGTGAACAAGTTCTTCGAGACCATTCGCGCCAACGGCACGCTCGACCAGTTGCTGGAACGCTTCTACGGGCATGCCGATGTGCTGGATTACGTTGGCGCCCGCGCCTTTGCCCGACATATGCAGCAACGCCTGCCGCGCTTCGAGAAATTGTTTCGCCAGTCAGGCGATCAGCAGGGTATGGACTGGCGCCTGCTGGCCGCCATGGCCTATCAGGAATCGCTGTGGGACGTGGATGCCCGCTCGCCGACCGGTGTACGAGGCTTGATGATGCTGACTCTGCCCACCGCCAAGTTCGTGGGCGTGACCAACCGCGTTGACCCGGCGCAGAGCATAGCTGGTGGTGCGCGCTATATCGTGTGGGTGCGCGATCAGCTCTCCACCGACATCCCTGAGCCTGACCGCACCTGGTTTGCTCTGGCGGCGTATAACGTCGGTATCGGCCATCTCGACGACGCCCGCATCCTGACCCGCAACAATGGCCGCGACCCGAACCGCTGGATAGATGTAAAGGATCATCTGCCGCTGCTGTCGAAGAAAGAGTGGTACAGCCAGACTCGCTACGGTTACGCCCGTGGTGCTGAGCCGGTCCACTATGTGCAGAACATCCGCCGCTATTACGAGATTCTCACCTGGGTGACTCAGCCCCAGTCGGAAACGCCGCAACAGCCAAGCGAGCAGTATCACGCGCCAGGGATTCTGGATCAGTTGCCGCAGGGGATCTGAGTTCGGACCAGCCTGGGAGAGCAGGCTGTGGGTGAACCAGCCTGTTTTACTGCCGCCGAGCCCGAAAGAATTCGGTCAACAAGGCCCCGCACTGCTCCGCCAATACTCCACCTTCCACCTGGACCCGATGATTCAACCATGGCTGATCCAGCACCTGACTGCGGCTGATCACGGCACCGGAGCGTGGCTCACTGGCACCGAATACCAAGCGCGAGATGCGGCTGTGCACCAGCAGGCCGGAGCACATGGTGCAGGGTTCGAGGGTGACATAGAGAGTGGTGCCGGGCAGCCGATAGTTTGCGTCATCAGCGGCGGCCTGGCGCAGGGCGACCATTTCCGCGTGGGCGCTGGGGTCGTGGCTGCTGATGGGTTGGTTGAAGCCGCGGCCGATGATCTTGCCATCACGCACCAGCACGGCGCCGACCGGCACTTCGCCCAGTTCAGCGCCCTTGCGCGCCTCGGCGATTGCTTCAAGCATGAAGTCGATATCAGCAGGTTTCATCTGGCACAGGATACACAATTACGCAGAATCAGTGGCGGGCATTGCTGCCCGCCGGAGAGATACAGCGTTAAATCAGCGACCGCTCGCGCAGCAGTTCGATGACCTTGTCGACACTGGCTGCCAGGTCCAGCTCGGCGGTGTCGATGACCAGATCGGCGTCTTCAGGGGCTTCGTAGGGGAAGGAAATGCCCGGAATCGTGCCTTCTTCACCGGCCGCATACAGCCCGGATGGGTCGCGTGCCTGACATACCTCCAGCGAGGTATTAAGGTGCACCAACAGGCAACGATCCCCCAGGATATGTCTGGCGGTCGCGCGGCTTTCTGCTGTAGGCGCAACGAAGGCGCCCAAGGCGATCAGGCCAGCCTGATTGAGCTGCCGGGCAACGCGGGCGCCCTTGTGCAGGTTCTCCGCCCGGCCAGCGGCATCGCGGCCCACACCTTTGCTCAGGTCCTGACGCATGGCTTTGCCGTCCAGCACGAAGCAGGCGCGGCCGCGGTCGAATAGGCGGCGCTCCACGGCATAGGCCAAGGTGCTTTTGCCGGCACCGGACAGGCCGGTAAACAGCAAGGTAACCGGCTCCTGACCGTAACGCACTGCGCGCTCGCTCGGCGTCACGTGGGCAAACTCGCCCTGCTGACTGCCACTGGTGCTCTTCTCGCCCTGCGCCTTGGCTACAATCATGCCGGCACCAACAGTCGCGTTGGTCATACGGTCAATGACGATGAAAGCGCCGGTGGTGCGGTTGGCACGGTAATCGTCATAGGCGATGGGCCGTTCCAGGGCCAGCTCGACCCGGGCGATTTCATTCAGTGCCAGCTCGGCGGTTTCTTCCTGCGCCAGGGTATTCACATCCTGACGGAAGTGAATACGGGTAAAGGACCCCGGGCTATAGCTGGTGGCGCGCTTGATGTCATATTTGCGGCCAGGCTGCATGGGCTGCTCGGACATCCAGACCATGTTGGCTTCGAACAGATCACCGATCAGCGGCCGGTTATCGATGCTGACCAGCATGTCGCCACGGGAGATATCGATTTCGTCTTCCAGTGTCAGGGTAACAGCCTGCCCTGAGCCAGCCGCATCCAGCTCGCCATCAAAGGTGACAATGGATTTGACCCGGCTGCTCTTGCCCGAGGGCAATACCACCAGCTCGTCGCCCTTGCTCACCACACCGGAGGCAATGGTGCCGGCAAAGCCACGGAAGTTGAGGTTGGGTCGGGTGACCAGCTGTACAGGAAAGCGCAGGTCGGTCAGATTGCGGTCAGCGGAAACGTCTACCGTTTCCAGAATCTCCATCAACGCCGGCCCGGTGTACCAGGGACTGCGCTCACTGCGATTGACCACGTTGTCACCCTTAAGGGCAGACATGGGAACAAAATGCACCGTGCTGTCGGCCAGGGTTTCAAGACCCTTGGCGAACTCGCTGTAATCGGCGCAGATCTGGTTGAAGACGGTCTCGTCAAAGTCCATCAGGTCCATCTTGTTGACCGCCACAACGATATGCCGGATACCCAGCAGAGAGGCGATAAAGCTGTGCCGGCGGGTCTGGGTCTGCACGCCGTAGCGGGCGTCGATCAGGATGATCGCCAGATCACAGGTCGAGGCGCCGGTCGCCATGTTGCGGGTGTACTGCTCGTGGCCGGGGGTGTCAGCAATGATGAATTTGCGCTTGGCGGTGGAGAAATAGCGGTAGGCAACATCGATGGTGATGCCCTGCTCGCGCTCGGCTTGCAAGCCGTCGACCAGCAGCGCCAGATCCACTTCCTCGCCGGTGGTACCGGATTTCTTTGAATCGCGGGTGATGGCTTCCATGTGATCTTCGTAGATCATCTTGGAATCATGCAGCAGGCGGCCGATCAGGGTGCTCTTGCCGTCATCGACGTTACCGCAGGTCAGGAAACGCAGCAGTTCCTTGCGCTCGTGCTGCCCCAGATAGGCCAGGATGTCCTGGCTGATCAAATCAGATTGGTGACTCATGTAACAATTCTCCGGGCTGGGCGCTTAGAAATAGCCTTGGCGTTTCTTTTCTTCCATCGATCCGGCCTGATCGTGATCGATCACGCGGCCCTGGCGCTCGGAAGTACGGGTAAGCAGCATTTCCTGGATGATTTCCGGGAGCGTTGCAGCTGTGGATTCCACGGCGCCGGTCAGCGGATAGCAGCCCAGGGTGCGGAAACGCACCATTTTCATTTCCGGCGTTTCACCGGGATTCAGCGGCATACGCTCGTCATCGACCATGATCAGCGAGCCGTCGCGATTGACCACCGGACGCTCGGCAGCGAAGTACAGCGGCACGATCGGGATGCTTTCCAGATAGATGTATTGCCAGATATCCAGCTCGGTCCAGTTGGACAGCGGGAACACGCGGATGCTTTCGCCCTTGTGCACCTTGCCGTTATAGATGTTCCACAGTTCGGGGCGCTGGTTCTTCGGGTCCCAGCGGTGGTGTTTGTCACGGAAGGAATAGACGCGCTCCTTGGCGCGCGACTTTTCCTCGTCACGGCGCGCGCCACCGAAAGCAGCGTCGAAGCCGTACTTGTCCAGCGCCTGTTTCAGACCTTGGGTCTTCATCACGTCGGTATGCACGGCGCTGCCGTGGGTAAAGGGGCCTACGCCCTGCTCCACCCCTTCGGGGTTCTTGTGTACCAGCAGGTCCAGATCCATTTCTTCGACCATGCGCTCGCGGAAGCTGTACATCTCGCGGAATTTCCAGCCGGTATCGACGTGCAGTACCGGGAACGGCAGGCGGCCGGGGTAGAAAGCCTTGCGCGCAAGATGCAGCATCACGGCTGAGTCCTTACCGATCGAATAGAGCATCACCGGATTCTGAAATTCGGCTGCAACCTCACGAATGATGTGGATGCTTTCAGCTTCCAGCTGTTTGAGATGGGTCAGTTTTTCCAGCATGGGGTACTCACGGTGAAGGGCATGAACAAGAATGCCGGCATTGTATCAAAGCCATCACCTTCTAATAAGCAACCCTTCTATACCTTTAAGCTATAAGCATATATACCCCGGTTCAGCTCAAACCGGGTTATCGATATCAATGAACTGATGCTCCACGCCGAAATGCTCAGCCAGATGCTCGCCCAGGGCTTTCACGCCATAGCGTTCGGTGGCATGGTGCCCGGCGGCGTAGAAGTTGATGCCGCATTCGCGGGCAATGTGAAAGGTCGGTTCGGAGACCTCTCCGGTAATGAAGGCGTCCACACCCAGCGCGACAGCCTTTTCGATATAGCCTTGTGCTGAGCCGGTGCACCAGGCAATTCGCTTCACCGGCCGGCTGTGGCCACTGATGAACAAGGGCTCACGGCCCAGCGCCACATTGAGCTGCTGCGCCAGTTCGGCGCCGCTGACCGCCTCGGCCAACTCACCCTGCAACCCTACAGAACGAGGATTGTTGGGTTCCAGGCCACCGGTAATGTGCCAATCCAGCAATTGGGCCAACTGGACGTTGTTACCCAGTTTGGCATGCACATCCAATGGCAGGTGATAGGCAACCAGGTTGATGCCGTGCTCCAGCAAGGCTCGAATCCGCCGCTGCTTGAGCCCGGTGATGGGCGCTGCTTCGCCTTTCCAGAAGTAACCATGGTGGACCAGCAGCAGGTCCGCGCCCTGCTCCGCCGCGGCTTCGATCATCGCCTGACTGGCCGTCACTCCACTGACCACACGGCGGATCTCGCTGCGCCCCTCCACTTGCAGACCGTTGGGGCAGTAATCCTGAAAAGCATTGCTCTCCAACAGGTTGTTACAATAGGCGACCAATTCGGAACACTGTGTCATGGCGACTCTCCCCTTTTAAGAAAACGGCATTCTGGTGTCTGCTGCACAATGATACAAGGTTGTGAACTGCCCCCCTGCCCAATCCATACCAATCTCTCTATAATGCGAAATTCCGGCCCGACCCTGGCCTCACTGAAAGGTTCCCCCAATGAAAGGTTTTTTGCGTAATCTGGGCTGGCCTGCAGTTTGCGGTCTATTGTTCGCTCTGCTGATTATTCAGCAGTTTCCCCAGTGGTTGGGGCTCCCGGAAAATTCGGCTTATCAAATGGCTCCCGCGTTGACGCTGCCTACCACCAAAGGCGTGGTGTCCTACAGCGATGCGGTCAACAAGGCGGCGCCAGCGGTAGCCAATATTTTTACCACCAAGCAGGTCAGCCGCTCGAATGATAATAATTCGCTGTTCGACAATCCGACCCTGCGCGATTACTCCAATACACTGCCGCAACCCAGCCGCCGCCAGTCCAGTCTCGGCTCTGCTGTCATACTCAGGGATGACGGCTATCTGCTGACCAACAACCATGTGGTCGCCGAGGCTGACGAGATTCTGGTGGCTCTGCGCGATGGGCGCGAAGCGCTTGCCGAGTTGATTGGAACCGACCCCGAGACCGACCTGGCAGTACTCAAGATAGACCTGCCGGACCTACCCGCCGCGACTATAGGCCCGGCAGACCAGCAGAAAACCGGCGATGTGGTGATGGCCATTGGTAACCCGTTCGGCCTGGGCCAGACAGTCACCATGGGTATCATCAGCGCCACTGGACGCAATCAGCTGGGCCTCAATACCTATGAGGATTTCATCCAGACCGATGCAGCCATCAACCAAGGCAACTCCGGAGGCGCGCTGATTGATGCCCACGGCCAGCTGATAGGCATCAATACCGCCATCTTTTCCCAGTCCGGTGGCTCCCAGGGCATCGGCTTTGCCATCCCGGCAGCGCTGGCATTGAACGTGATGGAGCAGATCATCGAGCGCGGGCGAGTCATTCGTGGCTGGCTGGGTGTGGAAGTCCAGCCCCTGACCAACGATCTGGCGGAATCCTTCGGGCTGATTCAGGCAGAAGGGATAGTCGTGTCCGGCCTGTACCGCAACGGCCCGGCCTGGACTGCCGGTTTGCGCCCGGGCGATGTGATTCTGAAAATAGATGGTGTAGCCATTGTGCATGGCAGGCATGCCATGAACCAGGTCGCCCGAGCAAAACCGGGCTCCAAGGTGGAGCTCGGGGTACTGCGCAGCGGCGAAGCCATGACCTTCACCGCCGAGGTTGGCGTGCGGCCAACCTTCGGCGCCTGATACCTCAGGCTGTCAGCAGCTTGCCGAGGGCGTGCAGCAAGGCTTGATTCTGTTCCGGCGTGCCTATGGTGATACGCAGGAACTGCTCAATGCGCGGCGAACGGAAGTGCCGCACAACGACCTTTTGCGCCCGCAGCTCCGCCGCCAGCTCTTCCCCGTCGCGCTCGACATGTCGCGCCAGGACGAAGTTGGCCGCCGATGGCAACACGACGAAGTCGAGCTCTTCCAGCCCCTTGGTCAATGCTTCACGACTGGTCACCACCGCCTGACAGGTCTGCTGGAAGTAAGTCTGGTCCGCAAAAGCCGCCACCGCGCCGACAATCGCCAGGCGATCCAGCGGATAGGAGTTGAAGCTGTTCTTGATCCGCTCCAGCGCCTCGATCAGGTCCGAATGCCCTACTGCCAGACCGACGCGCAATCCTGCCAGTGAACGGGACTTGGATAAGGTCTGGGTTACCAGCAGGTTGGGATAGCGGTCGACCAGAGCAATGGCGGTTTCACCACCGAAATCGATGTAAGCTTCATCCACCACCACCACCGAGTCGGGGTTGGCCTGCAGAATCTGCTCGATACCCGCCAACGGCAGCAGCATGCCGGTCGGCGCGTTGGGATTGGGGAAGATGATGCCGCCATTCTCGCCCCGGTAATCCTCCGGCCGAATACTGAAGTCCTCGGCCAGCGGCAGGGCTTTCGCCTCGATGCCGTACAGGCCGCAATATACCGGATAGAAGCTGTAGCTGATATCCGGCATCAGCACCGGTTTGCTGTGCTGGAACAGCGCATGGAAGATGTGCGCCAGCACCTCATCAGAACCATTGCCAACGAAAACCTGCGCGGTGGTCACGCCATAATACTCGGCAATGGTTTCCTTCAGCAGGTCCGCGTTGGGCGCGGGGTACAGTCGCAGACTCGCATCCAGCTCGCCGCGAATGGCTTCGAGCACCGCTGGCGAGGGGCCATAGGGGTTCTCGTTGGTGTTCAGCTTGATCAGGTTGTCCAGCTTGGGCTGCTCGCCCGGCACATAGGGCACCAGATCCTTTACAAAAGGGCTCCAGAAACGACTCACGGTTCAATCCTCAACGGAAATGAAGCTGAAAACTATCAGGGTTTGATGCAGTCAGGGCTTGATGCGGTATTCCGCGCTGCGAGCGTGCGCGGTGAGGCTCTCCCCGCGGGCGAGCACCGAAGCCGTTTTGCCCAGTTCAGAGGCGCCTTCAGGTGAGCAGAAAATCACCGAAGAGCGCTTCTGGAAATCATACACACCCAGCGGCGACGAGAACCGCGCCGTACCGGACGTTGGCAGCACGTGGTTCGGACCGGCGCAATAATCGCCCAGCGCTTCAGGCGTGAAGCGGCCCATGAAGATGGCGCCGGCATGGCGAATCTGCGCCAGCATGGCGTCGGGATCAGCCACCGACAACTCCAGGTGCTCGGGAGCGATGCGGTTGGACAGCTCGCAGGCCTGTTCCAGACTGTCGACCTTGATCAGCGCGCCACGGCTCTCCAGTGAGATGCGCACCATGTCGCTGCGCTCCAGGCTGCTCAACAGCTTGTTCAGGCTGGCTTCGACGGCATCCAGGAAGCCTGCATCCGGTGACAGCAGAATGGACTGGGCGTCTTCATCGTGCTCGGCCTGGGAAAACAGGTCCATGGCGATCCAGTCGGGATCGGTCTGGCCGTCACAGATCACCAGAATCTCCGAGGGACCGGCGATCATGTCGATACCGACCTTGCCGAACACGGCACGCTTGGCGGTAGCCACATAGATATTGCCCGGGCCGACGATCTTGTCCACGCCGGGGATGCTTTCAGTGCCGTAAGCCAGTGCGGCCACGGCCTGTGCGCCACCCACGGTGAATACCCGATCAACCCCGGCCAGACAGGCAGCAGCCAGTACCAGCTCATTGATCTCGCCACGCGGAGTGGGCACCACCATGACCACTTCCGGCACACCGGCGACCTTGGCTGGAATCGCGTTCATCAATACCGAGGAAGGATAGGACGCCTTGCCGCCCGGCACATACAGGCCAACCCGGTCCAGCGGTGTGATCTGCTGACCCAGCACGGTGCCATCGGCCTCGGTGTAGCGCCAAGACTCCTGACGCTGGTGTTCGTGGTAGATACGTACCCGCTCGGCGGCGACTTCCAGCGCCTGACGCTGCTCGCTGGTAATGCGTTCCAGTGCCAGTTCCAGTCGGGCACGATCCAGTGTCAGATCGGCCATGCTGGCCACATCGAGCGCGTCGAAACGGGCGGTATAGTCGACCACGGCAGCATCGCCACGCGCACGCACGGCAGCGATGATCTCCTCGACCCGCTCGTTGACCGCCTTATCGGATACACCTTCCCACGCCAGCAGACCATCCAGATGATGGTTGAAATCGGCCTGATTGATATCCAGACGGGCGATTTTCAACGGCGTGCTCATGGTGTCTTCCTCTCAGGTTGGTATCAGCTTACAGCAATCAACTGGCGCGACGCTCGACAGCATCGGACAGCAGGTCAATCAAGGTCTTGATGCGGGCGTGCTTCATCTTCATCGATGCCTTGTTGACGATCAGCCGCGAACTGATGTGCGCGATCAGCTCCTGTGGCTCCAGACCATTGGCCTTGAGCGTGTTGCCGGTATCGACCACATCGATGATCTTGTCCGCCAGACCCACCAGCGGCGCCAGCTCCATGGAGCCGTACAGCTTGATCAGCTCCACCTGGCGCCCCTGCTCGGCATAATAACGACGGGCAACGTTGACGAACTTCGTCGCCACACGCAGCCGGCCCTTGGGTTCGGGGGTATCCACCGGGCCGGCGGTCATCAGCCGGCAATTGGCGATCTTCAGATCCAGCGGCTCATACAGCCCCTGGCTGCCGTATTCCATGAGCACGTCCTTGCCGGCCACGCCCAGATCCGCAGCACCCTGTTCGACATAGGTCGGTACATCGGTGGCACGGACGATCAGCAGACGCACATCCGGGTCGCTGGTGCTGAAGATCAGCTTGCGGCTCTTGTCCAGATCTTCCACCGGTTCGATGCCCGCCAGCTTCAGCAGTGGTAGCGTGTCGTCCAGAATGCGGCCCTTGGACAGGGCGATGGTCAGGCTATTGCTCATGTGAATCCTCTCAAGCAGAAACGCGGCGGATAGCGGCGCCAAGCATTTGCAGCTTTTCTTCAATACATTCGTAACCACGGTCGATGTGGTAGATACGGTCAACCAGGGTGTCGCCATCAGCCCACAGCGCAGCGATCACCAGGCTGGCGGAAGCGCGCAGGTCAGTAGCCATGACCGGTGCACCCTTGAGTTTTTCCACACCGGTGATGATCGCGGTATTGCCTTCAACCTGAATACGCGCACCCATGCGGCTCATTTCCTGAACGTGCATGAAGCGGTTTTCGAATACCGTTTCGATCACGGTACCGGTGCCCTCGGCCACCGCATTCATGGCCATGAACTGCGCCTGCATGTCGGTAGGGAATGCCGGATAGGGCGCAGTTCGCAGGTTGACCGCACGCGCGCGATTACCCTTCATGTCCAGGCTGACCCAGTTCTTGCCGGTATCGATCTGTGCGCCCGCCTCTTCCAGTTTCAGCAATACCGCTTCCAGAATCGAGGGATCGGTATCCTTTAGCTTGACGCGGCCGCGCGTAGCCGCGCCCGCCACCAGGAAGGTACCGGTCTCGATGCGGTCAGGCATGACCGAATAGGTTGCGCCGTGCAGGCGCTCAACGCCATCCACGGTAATGGTATCGGTACCGTGACCGGTGATCTGGGCACCCATGGCGATCAGGCATTCGGCCAGATCAACCACCTCAGGTTCGCGCGCGGCGTTCTGAATCACCGTCTGACCGCGGGCCAGCGTGGCCGCCATGAGGATATTCTCCGTGCCGGTGACGCTGACGGTATCGAAGAAGTAATGCGCTCCACGCAGACCGCCTTCCGGTGCCCGCGCCTTGATATAGCCGTCTTCGACGGTAATCTCGGCACCCATGGCCTCCAGACCGCGGATGTGCAGGTCTACCGGCCGCGAACCGATGGCGCAGCCGCCGGGCAGGGCCACTTCGGCATAACCAAAGTGCGCCACCATCGGCCCCAATACCAGGATCGAGGCGCGCATGGTCTTGACCAGCTCATAAGGCGCAACCAGCGTGGTAATGCTGGTCGGGTTCACTTCCACATTGAGCTTGTCACCGACGACCGGTTGAATGCCCATGCGACCGAAGAGCTCGATCATGGTAGTGATGTCGTGCAGGTGCGGCAGGTTGCAGATGGTAACCGCTTCATCGGCCAGCAAGGTTGCGGCCAGAATCGGCAGCGCGGAGTTTTTCGCGCCGGAAATGCGGATCTCGCCATCCAGGCGATTACCGCCGGTGATCATCAATTTGTCCATACGGGTTCTCTTGTGCTGGGTCCGGTTAACGGTTGTCCCAGGCTTCGCGGGTAAAAAATTTCATGGTGACCGCATGGATGCTGCCGTCGGCAATCGGTCCGTTGAGCAGCGCATAGACCTGCTGCTGACGCTTGACTGGCGACAGCGCCGCCAGCTCATCGCTGATCAGCAACAGCTGAAAGTTGCAGCCCTCGCCCTCTACTTCCACCTGTGTCTCGGGCAGATGCTGTTCGAGCAGTTTTTTGACTTCAATGGCCTGCATGGGGTATCTCCGTTGTGCTGATAGTCGCAGCAGAAAGTGTTTCCAGCCAGGCATCCAGACCGCAGACTGTCGCCATGCTCATCAGTCCAGCCGGCAGGCCGTCAGCCTGCAGCTGGACGTTGCTCGCCTGCGCCGTACGGGCAGCAGACAGAAGCAGCGACAGGCCTACGCTGTTGATCCGGGTAACGCCGGACAGATCGAGTATCACCTGTTTGCCGGCCGACGCTGTCAGATAGCGGTCGAGCTCGTCGCGCATCGGAAGCACGCTGGCAAAATCCAGCTCGCCTTCCAGGCGCAGCCGTTTGCCGTCAGGCACCCAACGCGCCTTCACTCGCCGGTCTCTTTTTCAACAACTTCACGGGATTCGGCAACCACACTACCCCAGTTGTCGATCACCGCATCCAGGTTATTGCGGTGGGTCTGCATGGCCTGGGCGAACTGATCGCGGAACAGCAGGCCGATATTGATGCCTTCGACAATCACGTTGCGCACCATCCACTGTCCGTCGATATTGGTCATGGTGTAGGTGACCGGATAGACGTTGCCGTTATTGGCGCGCACTTCCATATCCACGCTGGCGCGCTCATCGGACTGCTGGGAACCCTTGGCCGGCGGCAGCACGGTGATGTTGCCGCTGTCGAACTCGAGCAATGCATTGCCGTAGAACTCGACCATGCTGCGCTTGAAGGTATCGATGAAGCGATCCATCTGCTCGTCCGAGGCGCTGCGGCTGTAGCGGACGGTCATCACACTGCGGGCGATGCCGCGAAAGTCCACTACCGGGTCCAGCACTTCGTTCAGGCCGTCCAGAAACGCGTTGGAATCCTGCTTGTACAGTTCACGGTTGGCATTGAGCACTTCCATTACCCGCACGGAAGTATCCTCGACCACCTGGTGGGGCGTGGCTGCGGCGGCGTGAGCCAGCAGCGGCACGCTCAGCAGCAGAGCAAAAGCCCATGTCATGACGTTGCGCATACTATTCTCCTGTTAATCGTCTTTGCTGACGGTATTGAGCAAGAAGCGGCCGATCAGTTCCTCAAGCACCAGCGCCGACTGGGTATCGAGAATCTCATCACCCTCGCCCAGCACCAGCTCCTCACCGCCAACGGAAATACCCACATACTTTTCACCGAGCAGACCGGCCGTGACGATCGAAGCAGTGCTGTCGGTCGGCAGCGTGTCCACATCAGAGTTGATGGCCATTTCAACCAGGCCGGTATAACGATTCTTGTCAAAGGTGATGCTTTTCACCTGACCAATGGTCACACCGGCCATGGTCACTTTGGAACGCGCCGTCAAACCGGAGACGTTGTCGAAGTGGGCATATACGGTGTAGGTATCACCACTGGTACTCATGGTCAGGCCGCTGACGCGCAGGGCGAGTATCAGCAAGGCCAGCAATCCAGCCAGGATGAACAGGCCGACAGTCAATTCCAGTTTACGGGTGCGCATGGCAGTTTCCTTGGCAGATCAAAACATCAAAGCAGTGAGAATGAAATCCAGGCCGAGGATGGCCAGGGAGGCATAGACAACAGTACGGGTGGTGGCCCGGCTGATGCCTTCAGACGTCGGCTCGCAATCATAGCCCTGGAAAACCGCAATCCAGCTCACCACTACCGCGAACACCACGGCCTTGATCAAGCCGTTGAGCACATCGACTCCAAACAGTACCGAATTCTGCATGTTGGACCAGTACGAGCCGGAATAGACACCCAGCCAGTCGACTGCGACCATGGCGCCACCCCAGATACCGACCACACAGAAGATCAGCGACAGCAACGGCATGGAGATGAAGCCGGCCCACAAACGCGGGGCAATCACGTATTTGAGCGGGTCGACGCCGATCATTTCCAGACTGGAGAGCTGTTCAGTAGCCTTCATCAGGCCGATCTCGGCAGTCAGCGCAGAACCGGCGCGCCCGGCAAACAGCAGCCCGGTCACCACCGGACCCAGTTCGCGCAGCAATGTCAGTGCAACCATCTGGCCGACGGCCTGCTCGGAGCCGTAATCCTTGAGGATGTTGTAACCCTGCAATGCCAGCACCATGCCGATGAACAGGCCGGACACTATGATGATGGCCAGCGAGAGCACACCCACCGCATATAATTGCTTGAGCAACAAGGTAAAGCCGTTACCGTACCGGGAGCGCCCCGCCAGAGCCTGAAACAGAAAGATGCCGGAACGGCCAATGGCAGCAACCACATCCAGGCCGGAACGGCCGAGCAACGCTATCCGATCTGCGGGACTACTCACTTTCTGCGCTCCTTCTGCAACAGTTCATCCATATAGTCCGGGGCGGGAAAGTGAAACGGCACGGGGCCGTCCGGCTCGCCCTGCATGAACTGCCGGATGCGCGGATTATCAGAATGCATCAACTCATCCGGTGCGCCATGCCCGAGCACCTGACCATCGCCCACCACATAGAGGTAATCGGCAATGCTGGCGGTTTCGGCAAGGTCGTGGGATACCACGATGCTGGTCAGCCCGAGCGCATCATTGAGCAGTCGAATCAACCGCACCAGCACGCCCATGGAAATCGGATCCTGGCCGACGAAGGGTTCGTCATACATCATCAGCTCGGGGTCCAGCGCAATGGCACGCGCCAGCGCAACGCGGCGCTTCATGCCACCGGAAAGCTCATCGGGCATCAATGTATTGGCGCCACGCAGTCCAACCGCCTGCAGCTTCAGCAGGACGATATCGCGAACCATGTCTTCCGGCAGGCTGGTGTGTACGCGTAGCGGGAAAGCGACGTTCTCAAATACGTTGAGATCGGTGAACAAGGCACCACTCTGAAATAGCATGCCCATGTGCTGCCGCGCGGCGAACAGCTCTTCACGCCCCAGCTGGGGGATATTCTGACCATTGACCAGAATCGCGCCGCTGTCAGGACGCAATTGCGCGCCGATCAGACGCAGCAGCGTGGTTTTACCGCAGCCGGAAGGCCCCATGATGCCGGTTATCTTGCCGCGGGGAATCCGTATGTCTACATTATTGAAGATGGTCCGTTCCCCACGGGTGAACGTAACCTGCTGCAGATCGACGATGAAATCCGATGACTCGGGCATAGTTATAAGCGGCCTTACCTGTTAACCGGCGCAATGACGGAAAAATGAACGGAGTAATATACCAGTTCCACTGATGCAGCCCAAGCTGTGACGTTTTTCATTTATTCATAGAAACAGCACGGATGAGCTAACCGCCACAAAACGTTATACTCAGCGCTGACCGAAAATAGAAATCAGAGCCCATGCCAGAATTCGATTACACCGCATCAGCGCAGCGCACCATCAATATGGAACGAGACGCCGTCGACAGCCTGCTCACTCGGCTCGAAGGCCACTTCGACACTGCCTGCGCCACTCTCATCCAGTGCCCCGGACGTATCGTCGTTACCGGCATGGGTAAATCCGGGCATGTTGGCAGAAAGATCGCCGCCACCCTCGCCAGCACCGGTTCCCCGGCGTTCTTTGTGCACCCCGGCGAAGCCAGCCACGGCGACATGGGCATGATTACCGCCCAGGACGTGGTGATTGCCCTGTCCAACTCGGGCAACACGGCCGAAGTGGTCACCCTGCTGCCGCTGATAAAACGGCTCGGCATTCCGCTGATCAGCCTCACCGGCAATCCGGATTCCACCCTGGCCAAGGCCGCCGTCGCCAATCTGAACACCGGCGTCGAACAGGAAGCCTGCCCGCTGAATCTGGCGCCAACCTCCAGCACCACCACCGCGCTGGTGATGGGCGACGCCCTGGCTATTGCCCTGCTGGAAGCGCGTGGCTTCAGCGCCGAAGATTTTGCCTTTTCCCATCCGGGCGGCAGTCTCGGTCGTCGCCTGCTGCTGCTGGTGGATGACATCATGCACAGCGGCGCACGGATGCCGCTGGTATCACCGGAAACCCCCTTGCGTGATGCCCTGCTGGAAATGACCCGCAAAGGGCTCGGCCTCACCGGGATCACCGACAGTCAGGGGCAGCTGGCCGGCATCTTCACCGATGGCGACTTGCGTCGCACGCTGGATCAGGATGTCGACATTCGCAATGCCCGCATCGAACAGGTCATGACCCCGCGCTGCAAGACAGCGCGTCAGGGCATTCTCGCCGCCGAAGCATTGAAGATCATGGAAGACGGCAAGATCAGCGGTCTGTTCGTGGTGGATGAAAACGGCAAGCCGGTCGGCGCGCTGAACATGCATGACTTGCTGCGCGCGGGGGTGGTATGAGTATCGAACCGACCCTGCTTGAGCGGGCTCGCAATATCCGCCTGGCAATCTTTGATGTGGATGGCGTGCTGACTGATGGTCGCCTGTACTTCATGCCCGACGGTACCGAATTCAAATCCTTCAATACCCTGGATGGCCATGGCATCAAGTTGCTGATTGCCTCCGGCGTGCAGACGGCGATCATCAGCGGTCGTAAATCGCCGCTGGTTGAGCGCCGGGCAGCCAACCTTGGCATCCAGCATCTGATCCAGGGACGCGAGGATAAACTCACCGCCCTGTCCGAGCTGCGCCTACAGGTGCCGGTGGATATGCAGCAGATCGCCTTCCTCGGCGATGATCTGCCGGATCTGCCCGTCATGCGCCGCGTCGGTCTCGGCATGGCCGTGGCCACCGCCGACACCTTTGTCCGCGAACATGCCCATGGCGTAACGACCAATGCCGGCGGCGCTGGCGCAGCGCGGGAGTTCTGCGAACTGATCATGCGCGCCCAGGGTACGCTCGACAACGCCCAGGCAGAGTACCTGTGAAGCTTCCGCGCTACCTGTCCACCGGCGGTGTGGGGCTGCTCGCCGTGGCGCTGGCGCTCGCGGTCGGCTATTGGAATATTCGTCCAGCCAGCTTTACTCCCCAGATGGTGCAGGCCCCGTTGCAGCCTGACTTCTTCATGGATAACGCTAAAATTCGCCAGTTGAATGCGCAGGGTCAGCCTGTCTACGATCTCCACAGCGTGCGCGCGGCCCATCAGGTCGGCAAGGACGTCACTGAACTGGACGACCCCAAGCTGCTCTATTACCGCGAAGACGATCAGCAACCCTGGGACGTACAATCCCGCTACGGTGAAGTGAGCGCAGGTGGCGATCAGGTGGTTTTGAGTCAGAATGTAGTGATCGAGCAGCAGTTGGCCGGGCGATCGGCACGACGCCTGTCGACACCGGAACTGACCATCTTTCCCGACCGCCATCTTGCCGAGACGGACCGCAGCGTCAGAATCGAAGCGCTCAACGGCGTGACCACAGCTACCGGCATGGAAGCGAATTTCAACGATGGCAGCATCAAGCTGCTGTCCAATGTAAGAGGCGAACATGACGCTCTTTAGAACTCTATGCCTTGCCCTGCTGGCGAGTGCTGCCACGCCGGTTCTGGCACTGCCGGACGACGCCAATCAGCCGATCCGCATCCAGGCCAATGCCGCCACGCTGGATGACCGCCGTAATACTGCCGTATACACCGGCAATGTCATCATTACCCAGGGCAGCATGCGCCTGACCGGCAACCGTGTAACCCTGACCGCCGATGCCAACGGCGAAGTGAGCAAGCTTGTTTCCGTGGGTTCTCCCGCCACCTATAGGCAGACGCCCGAAGCAGATGGCAACCCGGTGGACTCGCGGGCCCAGACTATTGAATATCATGCAGCTGCCGACCGCGTGGTGCTGATCAAGGACGCTTTCCTCGAGCAGGCGGGCAATACCTTCCAGGGCCAGCGCATCAGTTACGACATCCAGCGTCAGGTAGTGGACGCCGGTAGGTCTGACGCACAGGACAGCGACTCTGCAGAACGCATCGAAATCATCATCCAGCCACGCAAACGCACTGAGCCGGCCACCAATGACGAAACTTGAAGCCCGCCACCTGGCCAAGGCCTATAAATCACGCCGGGTCGTGGAGGACGTATCGCTGTCGATCAACAGCGGTGAGATCGTCGGCTTGCTGGGTCCCAACGGCGCGGGCAAGACCACCTGTTTCTACATGATCGTCGGGCTGGTCAAGGCTGACCAGGGCAACATCCTGATCAACGACCAGGATGTCACCCGCCTGCCCATGCATGGCCGGGCGCGCCAGGGTCTCGGTTATCTGCCCCAGGAAGCCTCGATCTTCCGCAAACTCAGCGTAGCCGACAACATCATGGCGATCCTGGAGACACGCAAGGAACTGAACCGCAAGGGTCGCGAAGGCAAACTCGACTCGCTGCTGCGTGAGTTTCATATTCATCACCTGCGCGACAGCCTCGGTATGAGCCTGTCCGGCGGCGAACGCCGGCGTGCAGAGATTGCCCGTGCATTGGCCACCGATCCGCAGTTCATTCTGCTGGATGAACCCTTCGCCGGGGTCGACCCGATCTCGGTGAATGACATCAAGCAGATCATCCAGCACCTCAAGGATAAAGGCATCGGCGTGCTGATAACCGACCATAACGTACGCGAGACGCTGGATATCTGTGACAAGGCGTACATCGTCAATGACGGGCACATCATTGCCGAAGGCGGCGCCGAGGAAGTCCTTGCCAACCAATTGGTGCGGGACGTATATCTGGGCCACGCCTTCCGTTTGTAAAAGCCCGACGGATTCAGGCATGCTAGGGCGAATAGCCATGATTTTGTTTTAACCATCAATGGCTTGAAACAGGCACAAGGTAAACCGCAACACTATGAAACCAACGCTCGTCCTCAAGATGGGGCAGCAGCTGACCATGACTCCGCAGCTGCAGCAGGCCATCCGACTGCTTCAGTTGTCCAGTCTTGATCTCCAGCAGGAGGTGCAGGAAGCATTGGAAGCCAACCCCATGCTGGAGATGGCCGACGACAGCGATGATGATTTCAGTTCCAGCTCTGCTGACACTGCCGGCAATGACGATGATGCGCCCGCCACTGCTCTGCCCGAACCTGTCGCCCTTGATGCAATAGACCAGCACAGCCACAGTGAAGAAGAAGGCAACTGGAACGAGCAGATCCCCAACGATCTGCCGGTCGACACCCAATGGGAAGACATCTACCAGACCTCCGCCAGCTCCCTGCCCAGCCAGGATGACGATGACTGGGATTACACATCACGCACCGGTACCGGCGAAACCCTGCAGAGCCATCTCGAATGGCAGCTCAATCTGCTGCCGCTGTCGGACACCGACCACCAGATAGCCATTGCGCTGATCGACGGGATCAGCGCCGATGGCTATCTGGAAGAATCCCTGGACGACATCCTTGCCTCGCTCGATCCGTCTCTCGAGGTTGAGCTTGATGAGATCGAGATGGTGCTGCATCGGATTCAGCAATTCGAACCGACCGGCGTCGGCGCACGCAACCTGAGCGAATGCCTGCATCTGCAACTGCAACAATTGCCCGATTCCACGCCCATGCTGGAGCAGGCCAAACGCATAGTTCGCGACCACCTCGAACTGCTCGGCAGCCGTGACTTCACCCAACTGATGCGTCGTTCGCGACTGAAGGAAGATCAGCTGCGCGAGGTTGTGGCGCTGATCCAGACGCTGAACCCCCGCCCGGGCGGCGAGATCGCCTCTGGCGAGGCGGAATATGTGATACCTGACGTCATCGTGCGGCGCGACCAGAATCGCTGGATCGTCGAGCTGAATCAGGAAGCCGCACCCAAGGTGCGGGTCAACAGTCAGTACGCGTCCATGGTCAAACGGGCGGACAGCAGCAGCGACAATACCTACCTGCGTAATCACCTGCAGGAGGCGCGCTGGTTCATCAAGAGTCTGCAGAGCCGCAACGAGACACTGATGAAGGTTGCCAGCCAGATTGTCGAGCACCAGCGCGGCTTTCTGGAGCATGGCGAAGAAGCCATGAAGCCACTGGTGCTGAATGTCATCGCCGAGGCCGTGGGCATGCATGAGTCGACCATCTCCCGGGTGACCACGCAGAAGTACATGCATACCCCGCGCGGCATCTTCGAGCTCAAATATTTCTTCTCCAGCCATGTCAGTACCGCCGAAGGCGGTGAATTCTCTTCCACCGCTATCCGCGCACTGATCAGAAAGCTGGTGGCGGCGGAAAATCCGAAGAAACCATTGAGTGACAGCAAGATCGCTGGTCTACTGGAAGAACAAGGCATCCATGTGGCACGCCGGACCATCGCCAAGTATCGCGAGTCGCTTAATATCGCGCCATCCAGCGAACGGAAACGACTGGTTTAGGCCTGCACACAGGCAGATTCGACTAGAGTCAAGGAATACGAAAACGAGAAGTGGCACCATTGGGGTAACCAGAAACGGGACCCCGGTTCATAAAGCCAATCAGGAGAAGTATTATGCAAATGAACATCACTGGTCTTCAACTGGATATCACCGATGCTCTGCGTGATTACGTAACCGAAAAGCTGGCCCGCCTCGAAAGGCATTTTGACAAGATCATCAGCGTGCAGATCACTCTGGAGGTGGACAAGCTCCAGCAGAAGGCCGAAGGTACCCTGCACATTGCCGGCAACGATCTGGTTGCCGAAGCGGAACATACCGACATGTATGCCGCCATTGACCTGCTGGCCGACCGCCTGGATCGCCAGCTGATCAAACACAAGGAAAAACATATTGGCCGCCAACAGGGCGTCAATGCCCGGTAGGACTTGAAAGCGAACCATGCAAATAGAACACATACTCACCCCCCAGCTCACCTTCGCTGGTGTGCCGGGGGGCTCAAAAAAACGTGTGCTGGAACTGATCGGCAAGATGATCGCCCAGCACACCGCTCTGGATTCTGATGCCATTTACGAAAGTCTGATCGCCCGGGAAAAACTCGGCTCGACCGGCTTCGGTAATGGTATTGCCATCCCCCATTGCCGTCTGGAGCAATGTACGGAAGCCATTGGCGCGCTGTTGCAGCTCAACAGCAAGATCGACTTCGACTCCCTGGATGGCGAACCCGTTGACCTGATTTTCGTACTGCTGGTGCCGCATGAGGCTACCGAGCAGCATTTGCAGATACTCAAGATGCTGGCCGAAAAACTTGACCAGGAGCACCTGCGCGAGGCCTTGCGACAGGCCCCGGATGCAGAAAGCCTGTATCGGGTCATGGCTGGCCACGGCGGAGACTGAAATCAATGCGTTTGGTTGTAGTCAGCGGACGTTCCGGATCCGGCAAAAGTACCGCTCTGCATCTTCTGGAAGACAGTGGCTTCTACTGCATCGACAACTTGCCGGCAGGCCTGCTGCCGGAGTTGGCCCGGCAGGCCAACAATACCGATCTGAGCCTGCCTAAAGTCGCCATCAGTATCGATGCGCGCAATCTGCCCAGCGACCTTCAGCGTTTCCCTGAACTGCTCAAACAGGTACGTGATGCGGGTATCCATTGCGACGTGCTGTTTCTCGCAGCCACTGACGAGGTGCTGATCAAGCGCTTCTCGGAAACCCGCCGCAAGCATCCGCTGACCGATGGCAACCTGTCCCTCGGCGAGGCAATTGCTGCGGAACTGAAGCTGCTCGAACCCATCATCGACCTGGCCAGTCTGAAGATCGACACCAGTCATCTGACACTGTACCAACTGCGCGACCTGCTCAAGCAACGCCTGCTGAGCACGCAGAACAACAGCCCCTCGATCCTGATTCAATCCTTCGGCTTCAAACGTGGCGTGCCGGTGGACGCCGATCTGGTATTCGACGTACGCTGCCTGCCCAACCCCTACTGGAAGCCCGACCTGCGGCCGTTTTCTGGCAAGGATCAGCAGATCCGCGACTATCTGGACGCCGAACCCGATGTACAGGACATGTATCAGGACATCCACCACTTCCTGCAGAAATGGCTGCCGCGTTACGCCGCCGGCGAGCGCAGCTACATGAGCATAGGCATTGGTTGTACCGGCGGACATCACCGCTCAGTCTACATCGCCGAGCGTCTGGTCAGGGAGCTCAGCGCCGAATCGCCCAACCTGCTCATCCGCCACCGGGACCTGCCATGACCCGGCTGTGCAAACGGGTAGAGATCGTCAACAAGCTGGGCCTGCATGCCCGGGCTGCAGCCAAGTTCGTCGGCGTGGCCAAACAGCACGACTGCAGCATATTGATCGGCGGTAACGAACAGCAGATGGTCGACGGCAAGAGCATCATGCAGGTCATGATGCTGGCCGCCAGCAAAGGCACTGAAGTGTGCATTACCTGCGAAGGCGATCGAGCCGAGCAGGCAATGGACGAATTGCTCGAACTGATCAACGACTACTTCGGCGAGGGGGAGTAACCCCCCCGCTCCCACATACAAAGCCTATCAGGCGCCGCCGACCGTCATCCCGTCAACCAACCAGCTGCCCGTCAGATAGTTACCGCGTCGCTCGATGTCGGAGCCGACACAGCGCAGATTGCTGAACATGTCTTTCAGGTTGCCGGCGATGGTGACTTCCCGGACCGGGTGACTGATCACACCATTCTCCACCCAGAAACCACCCGCGCCCCGGGAATAGTCCCCGGTCACGCCGTTGACGCCCTGCCCCATCAATTCGGTAACCAGCAGACCGGTGCCCATCTCCCTCAGCAGCGCCGACAGGTCACCGGCGTTGGAACTGATATGCAGATTATGCACGCCGCCCGCATTGGCCGTACTGGGCAGATTCAACCGACGGCCGGAATAGGTGCCCAGCACCCAACTTTGCAGTACGCCCTGCTGAATGAAGCTTTGCGCGCGGGTGGCCAGGCCATCTCCGTCGAAAGCCGTGCTGCCCAGCGCCTGAAGCAGATGCGGCCGCTCATCGATGGTGACCCACTCGGGGAATATCGAACTGCCCATGGCATCCAGCAGGAAAGTGGACTGGCGGTATACAGCACCGCCGGAAATCGACCCGATCAACTGGCCGAGCAGCCCGGCAGCCTGATCGGCAGCAAACAATACCGGCACCTTGGCAGTCTTCACCGGTTTGGCGCCCATCCGTGCCAGGGTGCGCTCAGCGGCCTTGCGGCCCAAAGCCTCCGCCCCCATCAGGCGCTCGGCCTTGCGGTCCACCGTGTACCAGTAATCACGCTGCATACCGTCTTCGGTATTGGCGATCAATACCGCCGATGCACTGTGGCGCGTACCCAGCGAGCTGCCGATGAAACCATGGCTGTTGCCATACACCCGGCAACCCTGCTGGCTGCTGATATTGGCGCTGTCGCTGCTCAAACGTGAATCCACCGCCAGCGCCGCCGCCTCACACTCCAGCGCCCGCTCGATGGCGGCATCGGCATCCAGTGCCCAGGGGTGATACAGATCCAGATCAGGCAGGTCATGCGCCATCAATGCGGCGTCAGCAAGACCGGAATAGCTATCCGCAGAGGTATTGCGCGCTATTACCAACGCCGCTTCGACTGCCGAGCGGATCGCCTCGTCGGAGGTATCCGATGTACTGGCCGAGCCCTTGCGCTGATCCAGGTACAAGGTGATACCGAATCCCTGATCCCGGTTCAGCTCCACGGTTTCCACTTCACCACGGCGCACGCCAACCGACAGCCCGGTATTCTGACTGACCGCCACCTCGCAGGCTGAAGCGCCCTGACGGCGGGCCTCGTCGAGAATGAATGCCACGCGCTGCTCAAGTTGCTGGCACAGGGCGCTGGGGTCGTCATCGTGCTGGACAGGAAGCTGGTCGGTCATATGATCTCCTTGTAAGGCGGCCATTGTACCCCGGACAGCCGGCCTGTGAACGGGTATCATGGCGCATTGAACAGAACCGGCGAACGGGCAGCAACCATGACAGATTTCCCAGAAGAACACGACAACGACCAGCAGGAAGACGAGGTAAGCAAGAGTCAGGTCAAACGCGAGATGCGCGCGTACCAGGAACTGGGTCGTCGGCTGACCGAGCTCAAGCCTCATCAGCTGGACAAGCTGGATCTCACCGATGAGTTGCGCAAGGCACTGGAAGAGGCGCACCGCCATACCGCGCGCGGCGCACTCAAGCGCCATCTGAGCTTCGTTGGCAAGCTGATGCAAGTTCAGGATGTGGAAACCATTCAGGCCTACGTTGACCGGCTCGACAGCAGCAGCCAGGCCCATGCAGAGTTCTTTCATCAGATGGAACGCTGGCGCGACCGCCTGCTCACCGGCAAGCCGGAGGAGCAGCAAGCCTTCATGGAAGCCTACCCCGACGCCGAGCGCCAGACCATTCGTCAGTTGGTTCGTCAGGCCATGAAGGAAGCCGCGGAAGACAAACCGCCAGCCGCTTCGCGCAAACTGTTCAAGCTGATCCGCGAAGTCGTCGAGAACGCGGCGTAACCCAACGGCGGGGCGAATGGCGATCTGCGACTGATGTGCTAGGTTCAATAAGACCACCTAGCCACAGGACATGCCGTGAATATCGCCACGCCCTTGCCTCGTCTGGAGAACCTGCTCCCGCCTGACCTCGATAACGAGCATAAGCAGCTGCTCGAGGGGCTCTTGCAACCCCAGGCCTGCATCAACCCGAAATACTTCTATGACGACACCGGATGCGAGCTATTCACCCGTATCTGCGAGCTCGAAGAGTACTACCCGACCCGTACCGAAGCGGCCATTTTCGAACACAGCGCGGATGACATCAGCGCGGCGCTGGTCAACCACGCACAATGGATAGATCTGGGCTGTGGTGATTGCAGCAAGTCGCGACGCTGGCTGCAGCATGTCACACCGGCAAGACTGATCGGTGTCGACATCGCCGGCGACTTTCTCCAAACCTGTCTGGCTGACATCGCCCACGAGCATCCCGAACTGGAATGCATTGGCGTGGTCAGCGATTTCACCCAGCGTCTCGATCTGGGCAAACTGCTCGCCGAAGACCAATCCAGCCCACCGATGTTTTTTTACCCCGGCTCCTCCATCGGCAACTTCGCCCGTGCTGACGCGCTCAGCCTGCTGCGCTGTATCCGCCGGCACTGCGGTGATAGTGGCCAACTGCTGATCGGCATAGACCTGGTGAAACCCCCGCCTATTCTGGAAGCAGCCTATGACGATGCCGAGGGGGTTACCGCTGAGTTCAATCTGAACGTACTTCAGGTCGCCAACCGGCTGTTGCATGCGGACTTCGAACCGGCCAATTTCGCCCACCAGGCGGTGTACGATCCGGTCCAGCGTCGAATCGAGATGCGCTTGGTGGCCCAGCAATCACACAACGTGCAACTTCAAGATGTAGAGCGGCACTTCGACGCAGGGGAATATATTCTCACCGAGTACTCCCACAAATACACCACCGACGACTTCAGCGCTCTGCTCGCCGAGGCCGGCTTCCATTGCCAGCATCTGTGGACCGACCCGCAGGAATGGTTCGGCGTATTTCTGGCGGAGCCTTGAGATGACGATGCAAGCCCCCTATACCGAGGCCGCAGTATTGGGCTCACGCTATCGCAAGGTACGTGATTACAGTGTCGAGCTGATTGACGGGTTAAGTGCGGAAGACTGCCAGCTGCAATCCATGGCCGAGGCCAGTCCGCTCAAGTGGCACCTGGCGCATACCAGCTGGTTTTTCGAAACCTTCATTCTCGGGGAACTGGCCCATGCACCGACACCCTTCGATCCCGCCTTCAAGATACTGTTCAATTCCTACTATATTGGCGTAGGCGACCGCCATGACCGGCCTGAACGCGGCATGCTGTCACGGCCATCACTGGATCAGGTGTTGGCCTATCGCAGACATGTCGATGAGCACATGCAACTGGCCCTCGCCACCGCAGACTTTCCAGCCGAGCTGGCCACACTTGTCGAGCTGGGCCTCAACCATGAACAACAACACCAGGAACTGATGCTCACCGACCTGAAGCACCACTTCTCCCGCAACCCGCTGTTCCCTGCGTGGCGGGAGACAGGTACCGATCAACGCCCATCCCCAGGCCCAGCTGCCACTCCACTGGTATTTGAAGGTGGCTTGGTCGAGGTGGGACATGACGCCAACGGGTTCTGTTACGACAATGAGTTACCACGTCACCGCGTCTGGCTCGAGCCCTTTGCCCTGGCCAGCCGCAATGTGAGCAACGGCGAATATCTGGCCTTCATTCGTGACGGCGGTTATCAGCGACCGGAGCTGTGGCTATCAGATGGCTGGGATCAGGTTTGCAGCGAACAATGGCAGGCCCCGCTGTACTGGCAGCATGATGACAGCGGCTGGCATGTATTCACCCTGCACGGTCTCCAACCCGTGAACGATGAGGCTACCCTGACCCATATCAGCTTCTACGAAGCCGATGCCTATGCCCGCTGGGCCGGCGCGCGATTGCCTACCGAGATGGAGTGGGAGCACGCCACAACGCAGAATCAGCCGCTGCAAGGCCTGTTCGATGAAGTATGGCAATGGTGCAACAGCGCCTACCTTCCCTACCCCGGCTTCCAGCCTGCTGCTGGTGCAGTCGGCGAGTACAACGGCAAGTTCATGATCAACCAGATGGTACTGCGTGGCGGCTCGCTGGCTACGCCCACCGGTCACAGCCGGGCCTCATATCGAAACTTCTTTCCAGCGTGGGCGCGGTGGCAGTTCAGTGGGGTTCGGTTGGCTTGGGATGGCTAATTTATTAGTGACCGGACGCTGGTGGGTTGGTGCTAAGTCGTTGGGCACTGCCCGGACACGCCGTAAATACATCCATGTAGGCTCGCGGTTGCCATCCATGGCAACCGACGGTCCGGTCCGCGCCCAACGACTCAGCCCTTATCACCACCGAAGCTGCTGGTAGTTAAAACCATACAACAGACGAGACGATTGGATTTCATCGGGTTTTAGACCAGCAGCCACTTCGCAATCAAACTAGCGCCGAGCCGAGTAGCCCCAGTCAGACCGTTTGATGACAGGGATGTTATCAACGAGCCTACAGGGATGTATTTACGGCGTGTCTGGCTAGGGCTACTCGGCTCGGCGCGCAACCACAGATATCGCAAACATCAACCACGCGAACACAAAAAAAGCCGCCCCTGTCACCAGGAGCGGCTTTTGTAGATCATTCAACGCCAGCTATCAGTAGCCCAGCGAGAAGTTCTCTTCGTCCATGTCCATCAGGTTCGCCGAACCGGACAGCATGGCCTCTGCGTGGGCGCGGGTGCGCGGCAGGATGCGCTGGTAGTAGAAACGCGCAGTCTGCAGCTTGGCCTTGTAGAAGGCTTCGTCGCTGGTGCCCTCTGCCAGTTTCTCGGCAGCAACACGCGCCATGTCAGCCCAGAAGTAGGCCAGGCAGACGTAACCTGAGTACATCAGGTAATCCACCGACGCAGCACCGACCATCTCGCGGTCCTTCATGGCAGCCATACCGACCTTCATGGTCAGATCAGCCCATTCCTTGTTCAACGTAGCCAGCGGACCAACGAACTCCTGAACGGCTTCGTTGCCTTCCTGACCCTTGATGAACTTGTGCACGATCTTGGTGAAGTTCTGCAGGGTAGCGCCCTGAGTCATCAGCACCTTGCGGCCCAGCAGGTCCAGCGCCTGGATACCGGTGGTGCCTTCGTACAGCATGGAAATACGCGCGTCACGTACGTTCTGCTCCATGCCCCACTCGGAGATGAAACCGTGACCACCATAGATCTGTACACCGTGGTTGGCCGCTTCGAAACCGACCTCGGTCATGAACGCCTTGGCGATCGGCGTCAGGAATGCCAGCAGCGAGTCAGCCAGTTTCTTCTGTTCTTCGTCCTGGCTGCGCTTGATGATGTCGACCTGCTTGGCAGTGAAGTACACCATGGCGCGGTTACCTTCAGCGAAGGCCTTCATCGTCAGCAGCATGCGACGTACATCAGGATGCACGATGATCGGGTCAGCGGGCTTTTCCGGCGCCTTCGGGCCAGTCAATGCACGCATCTGCAGGCGGTCACGGGCATACTGGATGCCACCCTGGAAACCTACTTCAGCGTGAGCCAGACCCTGCAGAGCGGTACCCAGACGTGCAGTGTTCATGAAGGTGAACATGCAATTCAGGCCCTTGTTCGGCGGCCCGATCAGGAAACCGGTAGCGTTGTCGAAGTTCATCACACAGGTAGCGTTACCGTGGATGCCCATCTTGTGCTCCAGCGAGCCACAGGTCACTGCGTTGCTCTCGCCGTTCTCGCCTTCGGCGTTCGGCAGAACCTTGGGTACGATGAACAGGGAAATACCCTTGGTGCCAGCCGGTGCATCGGGCAGGCGGGCCAGTACGATGTGGACAATGTTCTCGGCCATATCGTGTTCACCGGAAGAAATGAATATCTTGGTACCGGAGATCTTGTAGCTGCCATCACCAGCCGGCTCGGCCTTGGTGCGCAGCATGCCCAGATCAGTACCGCAATGGGATTCGGTCAGGCACATGGTGCCAGTCCACTGACCGGAAACCAGCTTGGTCAGGTAGACCTGCTTCTGCTCGTCGGTGCCGTGGGCTTCGATGGTGTTCATCGCGCCATGGGACAGACCCGGGTACATACCCCAGGACCAGTTGGCCTGACCAACCATTTCGCTGACTGCCAGACCCAGGGAGTCGGGCAGGCCCTGACCGCCATATTCGGGGTCCAGAGACAGGCTCGGCCAGCCGCCTTCGACGAACTGCTCATAGGCTTCCTTGAAGCCGGTCGGCGTTTTCACACCATCGGCAGACCAGGTACAACCTTCAGTGTCACCAACGCGGTTCAACGGTGCGATGACCTGCTCACAGAATTTGGCACCCTCTTGAAGGATGGCATCGACCATATCGGGGGTGGCGTCTTCGCATCCCGGCAGGCTGCTGTAATGCTCTTCATAACCCAGTACTTCGTCGCGAACAAAACGGATGTCACGCAGGGGAGCCTTGTATTCTGGCATGGTACTGACCTCAACGATTATTTCAGGATTCGGGACGGCGACGAGCCGGACGGCCCATTCAAACGCGTGTTTGAAACTTACGTTTCAGCCACACCAATGTCAAGCCCCACTGGATGAAAAGCAGCGAGAACAGGCTTGGTCAGTCTGCAGACTAACAGCAAGATCGAGAGGCAGGAGTGATGGGATGGAACGCTGAGCGTCCCGGCAGGCATTCCCACGCTGGAGCGTGGGAACGATCTGGTGTCGTGTGGTGTAGGTAGCAACTGGCGTGGCTGACGGGTGCGGCTTACCCCCTGAACGATGGTTCCCACGCTCCGCGTGGGAACCGCGCAGTGGACGCTCCGGCGTCCGAACTGGCAGCCTGCAGGGCCGTTGCTCAGGCTCTCGTGTCGATCAGAGTGCCCAGCACTTCGTCGGCGGTGTCGATGACAGCGGCGCCTGTTTCGACCTCACGCTGGGCCTGTTGCAGTTCGACCAGGCTGTCCACCAGATTCACCGGGCGATTGCTGTCCACTCTCGTGCTGGCTGCGGGCTGGCCGGTTGCTGGCTGCAGGGGAATGGCGCTCGTTGCTGCAGCGTTCGCCGGCGCGCCGGCGCGAGCGATTTCCGCCGCGGCAGTGTTGGCGCGATATTGACCCTGACGCATGGCATCAAAGCCGGAAGAGAGCAGATCAAGCGAAGGCATGGCTCGGTCTCATATAGTGGCAATATGCCAATTCAAGCATATAAAACCTCAGGATGACATGCCGCCGGTCGGAGCAATGAGCGTCTCCAGCGCCAGATGCTCGGCAACCGCAGCCGCGCTGAGCTGCTCCAGCCGTGGCACTACTCCCAGACAGGGTGCATGCAGCAACGTTTTCAGCGTTTGCAGATTATGCTGTTGGCGATCCATCTGCGGATCAACCTGATTGGCCACCCAGCCAGCCAGCTTCAGACCATCAGCCGCAATGGCCTCGGCAGTCAGCAACGCATGATTGATACAGCCCAGGCGCAGACCCACCACCATGATCACCGGCGCATCCAGCTCGATAGCCAGATCAGCCAGCGTCTCCTGATCATTCAACGGCACGCGCCAGCCACCGGCTCCTTCCACCAGGGTCAGATCCGCACCACGTTCGAATACCTTGAAGCAGCTGGAGGCCAGCTTGGCAGCCGTCAGTTCCAATCCGGCTTCTCGGGCAGCGATGTGTGGAGCAATCGGCGGTGCCAGCGCTACCGGATTGAGCACCTCGTAGCTCAGCGGCGGGGAGCATTCCGCCTGCAGGGTCAGGGCATCGTCATTGCGCAACCCGTCAGGAGTGGATTCACAGCCGGCGGCCACTGGCTTCACTGCCGCGGTCGTCAGTCCGCAACTTCGCGCTGCGTGCAGCAAACCTGCGGCAATGGTGGTCTTTCCGATCTCGGTATCGGTGCCGGTGATGAAGTAACGCTGAGGCATGAAGGGCTCCGTCTCAGATGGGTTTGAACATCAGTATCTGTGCCACTTGCCAACTGGCAGGTAGCCCCCGGGTTGTGCGGAAACGTTCGTAAGCTTCAGTCAGCAGGCGCAGTCGCGCCCTGCCGGTGAGGCCACCCGGCCGGCCGGGATTGATGTTATGCGCGCCGAGCGCCTTGAGTTCGTGGGTCAATTCCCCGAGACGCTGGTAATGCAGGGTGTGTTCTTCCACCTCGCAGCGCCAGTCGGCAAAACCCGCCGCAGCCAGTATGCTTTCCAGCTCAGCGGGCACCATGAAACGATTGACGTGAACAAAATCATCGACTGCCCGCCAGGCCGTGCGCAGCTCGTGCAGACTGCCTTCCAGCAAGGTATTGAAAGCCAGGCAGCCGCCGGGACGCAGCACCCGATACGCCTCGCGCAGCACCAACAACAGATCTGGACACCACTGCAGCGCCAGGCTGGAAAAGATCAGATCCTGCGAGTTCGAGCGCAGCGGCAAGGCTTCGGCATCGGCCGCCACCCACTGGGTTACTTCCGGACTGATCTGACGAGCATGCCGCAGCATGCCTTCAGCCAGATCCAGACCCATGACCCGCTGCCCGAACCGCTCATGCAGCGCGCGGCTGAAATAACCGGTGCCGCATCCCAGATCGATCAACTCGGTGGGCGCGAAATCCACTGGCAAGCGCGCCAGCAGATTGCTGCCAACGGTGCGCTGAAGAGCGGCGGCTTGATCGTAGGTCGCCGCCGCGCGACTGAATGAATCGGCAATTAGCCGTTTGTCAGGCAATTGCTCAGGCATGCCCGGACTCCAGCCATCCGGCGATTTCCTCGGCCAGCCAGAGTGGTTGCTCCAGCGGCAAGGCATGGCCAGCCTGAGGATGCACCGCCACGCTGGATGTTTCATGCAGCGCCGCGATGGCTGGTGCAGCGCCTTCAGGCACCAGCGCATCCAGCGCCCCAAGGCAATGCAGCATGGGCTGGGTCGGACGACTCAATGCCACGCGGTTATCGAGCATGCCCAGTACGGCCAGGGAGTGCAGACGCTGATCGGCATCCAATGCATCCCAGGACAGGTTCTTGGCCAGTTGTCTGGCATGTGGACTGCCCTGGGTGACCAGCAGAGCGAAGCGCTTGAGGGTTTTCTCCGGCGTATCGCGATAATCGTTATAGAACGCCTTGAATATGTCCGTTGGCATGGCGTCAGCCCAGCTTTTGCGTTCAACAAAGCAGGCATTGGCGGCCAGGGTAACGATCTGGGGGAAGTGCTCGGGGAATCGCCGATGCAGCTGCACCGCAAGCATGCCACCCAGGGACCAGCCAATCAGCACGCCCGGCTTGATCTGTTGAGCAAGACTACTCAGGTCGGTTTCCAGACTCGATAGCTGAATCGCTGGCAGTGGCAGAATATCCACAGTGACGTTCGAGATACGCTCGAGCAACGCCTCGCGCAGCGGCTGCATGTTGTCCGGCGCCAGCGCCCAGCCTGGTAATAGAGTGATGTGTTTCATGCGCTTATCTCCGGCAAGCTGGATAGAGCCTGCTGCAGAGCACCCAGCAGGCGGTCAATATCCTCCCCACTATGCGCAGCAGACAGGGTAACGCGCAATCGAGCCGTGCCCTGAGGTACCGTCGGCGGGCGAATGGCAGTCACCAGAATGCCGCGCTCACGCAACGCAGCGGACAGCTGCATGGCGCGTTCACTGTTACCAATCAGCAGCGGCTGGATCGGCGTGGCGCTGTCCATCAACTGCAAACCAAGTGCACTGGCGCCCTCACGGAAGCGCGCAATCAGCCGCGCCAGGTGTTCCCGGCGCCAGCCTTCCTCGCGCAGTAATTGCAGGCTTTTCAGCGTCGCCCACGCCACCGCCGGCGGTTGGCTGGTGGTGTAGATATAGGGCCGGGCAAACTGGATCAGAGTTTCGATCAGCTCTTCACTGCCTGCAATAAAGGCGCCGGCCGTACCAAAGGCCTTGCCCAGCGTACCCACCAGTACTGGCACGTCATCGACGCTCAATCCGTAATGCTCGACAACCCCTCCGCCCTGCTCGCCCAGACAACCAAAGCCATGGGCATCATCAACCATGACCCAGGCGCCTCGGGCACGGGCCTGGGCGCAAATAGCCGGCAGCTCGGCAAGATCGCCATCCATGCTGAACACGCCGTCGGTGACCACCAGGGTATTGCCGACGGCCTTGGCCAACCGTTTGTTCAGGCTGTCTGCATCGTTGTGCAGATAGCGGGAAAAGCGCGCGCCACTGAGTAACCCGGCGTCCAGCAGCGAGGCGTGGTTGAGCCGGTCCTGCAGAACGGTATCGCCCTGCCCGACCAGTGCAGTAATGGCTCCTATATTGGCCATGTAACCGCTGGACATCAGCAGCGCCCGCGGCCGACCGGTCAATTCTGCCAGCGCGTCTTCCAACTGGTGGTGCGCCTCGCTGTGACCAATCACCAGATGCGAGGCACCGCCGCCAACACCCCAGCGGCGCACGCCCTCGACCATGGCCTCAGCCACTTCGGGATGATTGGCCAGGCCCAGATAGTCATTGCTGCAGAACGCCAGCAACTGCTGTCCGTCGACCGTCACCTGTACATCCTGCGGCGAGGTCAGCCGCGGGCGCTGGCGGTAGAGGTGGGCAGCGCGGCGCTCGGCCAGGCGGCTGGATAGGTCAAAAGACATAGGTCCACGCGGCTGCCAGCAGCAAGCTCAGATACCGAGCTTGCCGTGCAGACTCAAGAATTTCAGGATACCGGCACTCGCCGGTGCAATTATTCGGACAGCTTGATCACGCGGCGATGCTCAGACCACCGCCGCATTGGTAAACATGGCGCTGTCGCGCTGTTCGATTAGCGCCTGCTCGATCGCCGCCTGATGCACTTCATCATCATGCTCCTGGCGCTCCTCGGGCTTGATACCCAAGCGGTCAAACAGGCGCATGTCTTTCTCTGCCTGCGGGTTGCTGGTGGTCAGCAGACGGTCACCGTAGAAGATCGAATTGGCTCCGGCGAAGAACGCCAGCGCCTGGGTCTGTTCGCTCATCTGCTCGCGGCCGGCAGACAGACGCACGTGTGATTTCGGCATCATGATGCGTGCTACGGCGAGCATGCGGATGAAATCGAAGGGATCGATGTCCTCGGCATCTTCCAGTGGCGTACCAACGACCTTGACCAACATGTTGATCGGCACGCTTTCGGGGTGCTCTGGCAGGTTCGCCAATTGGATCAACAGACCAGCGCGGTCTTCCAGCGATTCACCCATACCAAGAATCCCGCCCGAGCAGATCTTCATGCCCGCATCACGCACATAGGACAGCGTCTGCAAGCGGTCACTATAGGTACGGGTGGTGATGATATTGCCGTAGAACTCCGGCGAGGTATCCAGGTTATGGTTGTAATAATCCAACCCCGCATCGGCCAGTGCGGCGGTCTGCTCTTTGGTCAGTTTGCCCAATGTCATGCAGGTTTCGAGACCCAGTTCACGGACACCGCGCACCATCTGCAGCACATAAGGCATATCCTTCTCGGAAGGATGCTTCCATGCTGCACCCATGCAGAAACGGGTGGCGCCAATGGCCTTGGCCGCTGCCGCCTCATCCAGCACTTTCTGTACTTCCAGCAGCTTTTCCTTGTCCAGGCCGGTGTTGTAGTGGCCAGACTGCGGGCAGTATTTGCAATCTTCAGGACAGGCACCGGTCTTGATCGACAGCAAGGTCGAGACCTGAACGCGGTTGGCATCAAAGTGCTGGCGATGCACCGTTTGCGCCTGGAACAGCAGATCGTTGAAGGGTTGGCGGAACAGGGCCAGCACTTCTGCCGGAGTCCAGTCGTGACGGGTAGCAGACGCAGTCATCGGGGCATATCCTTGGAGTCGGTATGGATTTCATTATGCAACGCATGATAATGACGGCATGGAGACTGTCAACCACTTATGATCAACAAGGTTTACAACTGGCTATCTTTTAATCAATTCAACCGCTGTCTTTTATGTCTGGGGTCAGCAACGGGCATTCCGGAGTGCCTGTGCCATGGATGTCTCGGCGACTTGCCCTGGCTGGGTCCGGCCTGCCGTCAATGCGCTCTGCCAATGCCCTCCCCGGATCAGCTGTGTGGTCAGTGCCAGCATAATCAGCCCGCCTTCGTTCAAGTAGTGACGCCGTTCCGCTATAGCTTTCCGCTGGACAGTCTCATCCCCTCCTTCAAATACCATCAGCAACTGACCTATGGTCGATTACTCGCGCGCCTGCTGCACCAGGCCGTTGCCCAGCATTACCAGGAGCGGCAGCAAGCACTCCCCGATCTGCTGATCCCCATGCCGCTGCACCGCGTTCGCCAGGCACAACGCGGATACAACCAGGCGCTGGAACTCGCCCGCCCGATTGCCCGCCTGCTGAAGCTGCCAGTGGATCGTCACAGTCTGGTGCGGCAACGGCCGACAGCGCCCCAACAAGGTCTGGACGCCCAGGCCCGCCGGCGGAACTTGCAGAATGCCTTTGTTTGTCGTCATCCGGAACGCATCGCTGGGAAACACATCGCCATGATCGATGATGTCGTGACCACCGGCACCACGGTCAACGAAGCCAGCCGCATCCTGCTGGACGCCGGCGCGGCCAGCGTCAGCATTTGGTGCGTCGCACGCACACCTTAGTCGTAGCGGCATTCGCCAAGTTGTCCGTGCGGCTGGCTGGTATGTGGTGATTCCCTGTAAGCTGCAATCAATTGAGTAGCGATCCGATTGATACGGATTGCTTGTAACTTGCGGCTTGCGGCTCGCCGCTCATCAGGAGTTGTTGATGAGTCACCCTTTCGCCCTGCTGACCCCCGATACCGTGCTGGACGCGGTGGAGTCGCTCGGTTTTCTCAGCGATGCCCGTACGCTAACGCTGAACAGTTACGAAAACCGCGTATTCCAGATCGGTATCGAAGACGGCCAGCCACTGATTGCCAAGTTCTACCGCCCGGAGCGCTGGAGTGATGCGGCGATTCTGGAAGAGCATCAGTTTTCCCTGGAGCTGGCCGAACGAGATATCCCGGTGATACCGCCTATGCAGATCGACGGCCAGACGCTGTTCGAGTTTGCCGGCTTTCGTTTCAGTCTGTTCAAGCGTTTCGGCGGTCGCGCCCCGGAGCTGGACAATCCCGATCATCTGCTGATGCTCGGCCGTCTGCTCGGGCGATTGCATACAGTCGGCGCCATGAGCCCCTTTGAACATCGCCCGGAATTGACCGTGCAATCCTTCGGCCACGAGAGCATTGCCTGGTTACGCGAGCATGACAGCGTGCCGGCGAGCCTGCGTCCAGCCTACTTTTCCGTGGCCGATGACCTGCTGGCGCGCATCGATGAGATCTACCGCACATACCCATACCAGACCATCCGCCTGCACGGCGACCTGCACGTCGGCAACCTGCTGTGGCGCGATGAAAGCCTGTATATGGTCGACATGGATGATTGCCGCCAGGGCCCGGCGATTCAGGATCTGTGGATGATGTTGTCCGGCGAGCGCGATCAGCGTCAGGCGCAACTGGCCGAGCTGGTTGACGGCTACAACGAATTTCACGACTTCGACCCGCGCCAGCTGCCGTTGATCGAGTCCCTGCGCAGCATCCGGCTGATCCATTACAGCGCCTGGCTGGCCCGCCGCTGGGATGACCCTGCCTTTCCCATGCATTTTCCCTGGTTTGCCAGCGAGCGCTATTGGGCCGATCAGATTCTCACCTTGCGCGAACAGCGCGCTGCACTGGATGAACCAACGCTGCGGCTGTTCTGAAGCTCTTCTGATCCTGCTTCATCAATACCATCAATGGCTGTTCCCCGACGACCAATGTGCCGCATACACTGCGGCACACTATTCTTCGCAGCCTCTGCAAATCAACGGATGACAGAGGTGACCTCACAGGGGTGCAACCATGACCGATACCTTGCTCGACTCACGCAACCTGGCGTTCGAACTCTATGAAGTATTGAACGCCGAGGAACTGACCCAACGCGAGCGTTTCGCTGATCACAACCGCGAGACCTTCGATGCCGCGCTGGCTACCGCGCGGCAGATAGCGGAAAAGTTCTTCGCCCCGCATAACCGCAAGAGCGACGAGAATGAGCCGGAGTATGTGGATGGCTCCGCGGTGCTGATTCCCGAGGTCAAGCCTGCCGTCGATGCCTTTATCGAAGCCGGGTTCCAGAATGCCGGACGCAGTTTCGAGGAAGGCGGCATGCAGCTGCCGAACCTGCTGTCGCGCGCGTGCTTTGCCCACTTCCAGTCGGCCAACATCGCCACCTCGTCCTATCCGATGCTGACCATGGGCGCCAGCAACCTGATCGGCAAGTTCGGTACCGAAGACCAGAAACAGCGCTTCTTCCAGCCGATGATCGAAGGCCGCTTCTTCGGCACCATGGCGCTGACCGAGCCGCACGCGGGTTCTTCCCTGTCCGACCTGCGCACCCGCGCCGAGCCGGCTGGTGACGGCACCTATCGTATCAAGGGCAACAAGATCTTCATTTCCGGGGGCGATCATCCGTTGTCGGAAAACATCGTGCACATGGTGCTGGCCAAGCTGCCCGACGCCCCGCCCGGTGTGAAAGGCATTTCCCTGTTCATCGTGCCCAAGTTCCTGGTCAACGACGACGGCAGCCTGGGTGAGCGCAACGATGTGGTCCTGGCTGGCCTGTTCCACAAGATGGGCTGGCGCGGCACCACCTCCACCGCGCTGAACTTCGGCGACAATGGCAACTGCGTGGGTTATCTGGTCGGCGAGCCGCACAAGGGCCTGGCCTACATGTTCCAGATGATGAACGAGGCGCGTATCGGTGTTGGCATGGGCGCCATCATGCTCGGCTACGCCGGTTACCTGTATTCGCTGGAGTATGCGCGTGAGCGTCCGCAGGGTCGCCTCCCCGATGGCAAGGATCCGACCAGCCCGCAGGTGGCAATCATTGAACATACCGACGTGCGCCGCATGCTGTTGACGCAGAAGGCCTATGTTGAAGGCGCTTTCGATCTGGGCTTGTTCTGTGCCCGCCTGGTGGATGACGGCAAGACCGGCACCACCGAGGAACAGCGTCAGCTGGCCAACGAGCTGCTGGACCTGCTGACCCCGATCGTCAAATCCTGGCCGTCGGAGTTCTGCCTCAAGGCCAACGAGTTGGCGATCCAGATTCTCGGCGGCCACGGCTACACCCGCGAATACCCGGTGGAGCAGTACTACCGCGACAACCGCCTGAACCCGATCCACGAAGGCACCCACGGCATCCAGTCACTGGATCTGCTGGCTCGCAAACTGACCCAGAACAAGGGTGCCGGCCTGCGCCAGCTGACCGGTCTGATTCAGGACAGCATTCAGCGTGCCGCCGAACATGCGTCGCTGGAAGAACTGCGTGCACCGCTGGAACAACTGCTGCAGCGCCTGCAGACCACTACACAGGCACTGCTGACTGATCTGGGCAGCGGCAAGGTCAACGAAACCCTGGCCAACTCGGCGCTGTACATGAAGGTGTTTGGTCATGCAGTGATTGGTTGGCGCTGGCTGGAACAGGCGATTCGGGCCGAGGAAGGACTGGCCAGAGGCAATGCGGCCGATGAGAGCTTCTACCGTGGCAAACTGCAGGCTGCGCGGTACTTCCTGACCTGGGAAGTGCCGGCCTGCCACCATGAACTGGATCTGCTCGACGCACGTGACCAGACGTGTATGGAGATGCAGGATAGTTGGTTTTAAGGCATTCCTCTGCTCCCCCTTTTCCCATCGCGGGAGAGGGGGAGCCATGCCGTTCAAGTCACGTCCGCAAACAAGCCTCCCCCTCCCCCCTTTCATTACCCCGCCCCGCCGTCTAACCTAGCCATCAGCCCCCAGCGGATTGCTATCCATGTCACGCCTTCATCTGTTGCCGTTCATTCTGTTCGCATGCCTGTCATTGCTGTTGCCCGCAGCCAATGCCCAGGAGAGCGACAGCGATGTCAGCGCCATCGAGCGCTTGCAGGCGGATATCGCTGCTCTGCCCGACAGCGGAAAATCCGCTGCTGAACAACAGCAGCTGCAGGAAGCCTGGGAGCAAACGCTGACCGCTCTGCAACGGACCGAATCCCTGCGGGAACAGCAGACCGAGCTGCAATCGACGCTCGACAACGCTCCTGAAGAATTGCGCCAGCTGCGCCAACGAATCCAGGCACTGAAGCCGATCAATGAAGAACAACTGCACCAGCGCTTCTCCCCCAGCACGCTGCAGACGCTCGACGCAACTTTGGGTGATCAGGTGGCGAAGATGTATGACTGGCAGAACGAGCTGACCGCGATCAACAGCGAGCTGATTTCCGCCGAAACCCGTCCGGAGAAGACCCAGAGCCGGATCTCCGCCAACCAATCGCGCGCCAATGAACTCAACGAGCAACTGCGTCAACTGCAGCGCCAGCCGCAGAATCAGCTGAATCGTGCGCGGGAAGCCGCCATCCAGGCCGAGCTGACCCAGTTGGAACAATCCAATTCGCTGCTGCGCCAGCAACTGTCAGCCAATAACACGCTTTTGGAACTGGCCAATGAAAAGCGTCGCCTCCTACTCGCCGAGCTGGGCAATATCGACAAGGAAATCAATATCTTACAGGACGTCCTCGACGAGAAGAGACGTAGCCTGTCGGAGCAGGTCATCAGCGACACCGCCGCCGAATCAACACAGATCAGCAATCACCAGTTGCTGCACAAGCAGAGCCTGATCAATCAGCGGATCAGCGAAGATTTACTGGAATCATCCAACCGCATCAGCACCCTGTCGCGCCGTAATATCCAGACCTCTCAGCAAGTCGATTACCTCACGCAACTGGAAAGCGCGCTGGATCAGCAGATCAGCGTGCTGGAAGGCAGTCTGTTGCTATCGCGCATACTGCACCAGGAGAAACAGGCGCTGCCGGTTGTCCAGATTGATCGGACACTGCCCGACTCAGTAGCGAACATGCGCCTGCGCCAATTCGAGATCAATCAGCTGCGCGAGCAATTACGCAACGAGGAAGCCTATCTCACGCGACTGCTCAATCAGCTACCGGAGCAGCAGCGGGATGCGCTGCGCGAGGATCTGCTGCAACTGATTCGCAGTCGGGTTACGCTGGTGGACCAGCTCAGCACCCATATCAATACCCTGCTGGGTGAGGCTGTCGCCCTGCAGATCAACGAAGATCAGCTGCAGCAACTGAGCACCAAGCTCCAACAAACCATTGATGATCAGCTGTTCTGGGTGGCCAGCAATCCGCCCATCAACCGTACCTGGCTGCTCAATCTGCCAAAGCAGATGCTCTCCCAGTGGCAGGATCTGCAGCCCCTGCCGCAGACTCAGCGCCTGTTGCTGACGCTCAGGGACAATCCGGGCTGGCTGGCGCTGCTCCTGGCAGTAGCGACAATACCGATGCTGTTGCGCAAGCGGCTGCGTACACGTCTGCAGCAGCTCCACGACGAAGTCGGTCATTACCGCTTCGACAGCCAGCGCACCACCCCCCTTGCGCTGCTGCTGACGGCGGCCTGGGTGTTGCCGATACCCATACTGCTGGCCGGCGCCGGCTTCGGCTTGAGTTATGGTGATACACCGGCCATGCCAACGCTCGGGCAGGCGCTGCTGCACCTGTCAGTGAGCTGGTTCGTACTGCACCTGCTATATCGGCTGTTCGACCCCCAGGGCATCACCATCCTGCATTTCCGCTGGTCCGCGACCAAGGTCTCGCGCATGCGCAGGCTGATTCGGCGGCTCGCCTGGGTCCTCTTGCCGATGGTGCTGATCATCAGCCTGGGCACCACCAACCCGGAGCACCTGGACCGGGACGTGCTGGGCCGGCTGATCATGATCACCACCCTGTGCCTGTTCAGCCTGCTGGTCGGCCGTCTCATGCGCCAGAGCGAGCCTCTGAACAATTCACGGATATTCCACTTCGTGGCCTCGCTGATACTGATCCTGACACCGTTGGTGCTGGCGGGCATGACCGTCTGGGGTTATCACTACACCGCCATCCGTCTGGCGGATCGGATGATTGACACTCTCTACCTGATCACCGCCTGGATGCTGCTGCAAGGTATCGTGGTGCGCAATCTGCGTGTGGCCGGCCGGCATCTCGCCTATCAGCGGGCAATCAGCAAGCGTCAGGCGGAAGAACAGGCCAACGGTACCGAGAACGACACACCGCTGGAGATACCTGAACTCAAGCTGGAGCAGATCAATCAGCAGTCACTGCGGTTGGGCCGGCTGGCTCTATTGATACTGTTCAGCGTGCTGGTGTATCTGGTCTGGTCTGACCTGATCAGTGCGGCTTCCTATCTGGAATCCATCACCCTGTGGGAATACAACAGCGGCACCGCCGACAACCCCTTGATGAAGCCGTTGAGTGCCGGCGATCTGCTGGGCGCGATTATCGTCATCGTGCTGACCATCACCCTGGCGCGCAATCTGCCGGGGCTGCTGGAAATTCTGGTGCTGTCGCGCATGGAACTGCGCCAGGGCAGCAGTTACGCCATCACCACCCTGCTCAGCTATCTCATCGTCAGTGTGGGCATCATCAGTTGTCTGTCCGCCCTTGGGGTCAGCTGGAGCAAGTTGCAGTGGCTGGTGGCGGCACTGGGTGTCGGGCTGGGTTTCGGCCTGCAGGAGATCTTCGCCAACTTCGTCTCGGGGCTGATCATTCTGTTCGAGCGGCCGGTTCGCATCGGCGATGTGGTAACCATTGGCGACCTCACCGGGACGGTCAACCGCATCCGCATCCGCGCCACCACCATCACCGATTTCGACCGCAAGGAAATCATCATCCCGAACAAGACCTTTGTCACCGAGCATCTGATCAACTGGTCGCTATCCGACACCATCACCATGGTAACGGTGAAAATCGCCGTAGCCAAAGGCTCGGATGTGACGCGGGTACGCGAGCTGCTGTTACAGATAGCCCAAGACAATCCGCGGGTGCTGGATGACCCCGAACCCCTGGTGTTCTTTTTCGACTTCAATGACCACCGGCTCGAGCATGAGCTGCGCATGCATGTGCGCCAGTTGATCGACCGCAACGCGGCCATTGATGAAACCAACCGCGAGATTGATCGCCTTTTCGCCGAAAACGATATCGAAATCGCCTCCCGGCAGATTGATGTCAATCTGCTCAACAGCGAGGGACTGCAACGCCTGGTCAGCAGCCAAGGAGAGTGAAGTATGCAGCTTGCACGGCGACCGGGGAGGAACGCACAATAGCGTTTTTCTCCACGTGACCGAGCCAGCACCATGCCGAAAGCCGCCGAACTGAAGAAAGGCCAGATCGTTCAGATCAACAACCAGCCGTATATCGTGTCGCAGATCGATGTAAAGAGCCCCTCCTCGCGCAGCGGTACCACGCTGTACAAGGTGCGCTTCAACCATGTGCAGACCAAACAGAAGCTCGACCAGAGCCTGACCGGAGATGACTTCCTCGCCCCCATCGACTTTCAGAAGCGCGCGGTGCAGTTTCTCTATCTGGATGCTGACGGCTATACCTTCATGGATAATGAGGACTATTCCCAGTTCACCCTGAATGAGGATGCCCTCGAAGAGCAGATCCCTTATCTGCACGATGGTATTCAGGGTGTCTATGGCCTGATTGTGGAAGGCAATCTGGTGGGTATCGAACTGCCGGCCGTGGTGGAAATGGCCATTGAGGAAACACCGCCGGCGATCAAGGGATCGTCCGCCAGTGCCCGTACCAAGACCGCCCGTTTTGCCAGCGGTCTGGAAATCCAGATTCCCGAGTACCTGGAAACCGGCGAGGTGGTACGCGTCCACACCGAAACCGGCAAATTCATGTCGCGCGCCTGAGGATAAAGCATGTCGAACCAACCCCTGATCATTGAGTCACCCCAGCCGGCTGATGCCTGCGTCATCTGGCTGCATGGCCTGGGCGCGGATCGCTATGACTTTGTTCCCGTGGTCAAGGCGCTGGAATTGCCGACTGATCATGGTGTGCGTTTCGCTTTCCCCCAGGCGCCCACCCGCCCGGTAACCATCAACGGCGGTTATCCCATGCCGTGCTGGTTCGACATTCTGACGGTCACGCCGCAGCGGGTCATGAATATGCAGCAGCTGGCCGAATCGGTCGCCATGGTGCAGGCGCTGATCGACGAGCAGATCGCCAGCGGCATCGATGTCGGGCGTATCATTCTGGCCGGGTTCTCCCAGGGCGGTGCGGTGATCATGCATGCCGCTCTGGCAAGTGGCTTGGCGCTGGGCGGCATCATGGCGCTATCAACCTATGGCCCCACTCTGGAACAGATGCTGAGCGAGCATCAAGGACCGGTACTGGATGCGTTTTTCGCCCACGGTCTGCACGACGACATCCTGCAGCCGGAAATGGGCCGCCGCGCCCATGATCTTTTGCGTGACGCCGGACATACCACCCATTGGCATGCCTACCCCATGGCCCACGAAGTATGTCCGCAGGAGATCAACGATATACGCGCCTGGCTGGTCGACCGTCTGGGTCTTCGCTAACCGCCTGGGTTGCTTTACACTGCTCGGTGATTATTCATATCCAATCGAGAGAATATTGTGCTCAAAGCACTGAAGAAACTGTTCAAGCCCGGCAAGACGCCCGCGCCGCATCACGAGAAGCACATCGAGCCAGCGGCTGCTCCGGTCACCCCGAGCACCGCTGCACGGGTGCCGGAAGCAGCAACCCGGGAGGAAACAAGGGAAGCACGTCCCAAGCGCACCCGCCAAGCTAAACCGCGACCCGCCCCGCCGCCAGCCAAGCCGTGGTCCATCGCCGATTTCGCGATCGAGCCGGCAGAAGGCAAGACACGCTTCCACGACTTCCCGCTGCCCGACAGCCTGATGCGCGCCATCCAGGATCAGGGCTTCAGCTATTGCACACCGATCCAGGCCGAAGTGCTGGGCAACACCCTGCTCGGTCATGATGCTATTGGCCGCGCCCAGACCGGGACCGGCAAGACTGCCGCCTTCCTCATCTCAACCATCACCCAACTGCTGGAAACCCCGGCGCCGGATGAACGTTTCATGGGTGAGCCGCGCGCACTGATCATCGCTCCTACCCGCGAACTGGTGATGCAGATTGCCAGCGACGCCGAAGCCCTGACCAAGCATTGTGGGCTGAACGTCATGGGCTTTGTCGGCGGCATGGATTACGACAAGCAGCTCAAGCAGCTGGAGAAGAAATACTGCGACATCCTGGTAGCGACTCCCGGCCGCCTGCTGGACTTCTGTAACCGCGGCGAAGTGCATCTGGATCTGGTCGAGGTACTCATCCTCGATGAAGCCGACCGCATGCTGGACATGGGCTTCATTCCCCAGGTGCGGCAGATCATCCGCCAGACGCCACGCAAGGGTGACCGCCAGACGCTGCTGTTCTCCGCCACTTTCAGTGATGACGTGATGAACCTGTCGCAGCAGTGGACAGTCGAGCCGGCCATCGTCGAAATCGAACCGGAACGCCCCGCTTCGGAAAACATCACTCAGAAAGTCTACGCCGTCAGCGGCAGCGACAAGTACAAGCTGCTGTACAACCTGATCACCCAGCTGGAGCTGGAACGGGTGATGGTCTTTGCCAACCGCAAGGACGAAGTGCGCCGCATCCAGGAACGCCTGGTACGCGACGGCATCAACGCCGCCCAGCTGTCCGGCGATGTGCCGCAGAACAAGCGTGTACGCACCCTGGATAATTTCCGCGAAGGCAAACTGCGGGTACTGGTCGCTACCGATGTGGCCGGCCGCGGCATCCACATCGATGGCATCAGCCACGTGATCAACTACACCCTGCCGGACGATCCGGAAGACTACGTACACCGCATTGGGAGAACCGGTCGTGCCGGCGCCAAGGGCACCTCGATCAGTTTTGCCGGCGAGGATGATGCATTCCAGCTACCGCCCATCGAGGAGCTGCTGGGTGACAAGCTTGAATGCATTCCGCCGGAAGAGATCTACCTCAAACCGGTACCCAAGCTTCAACGCACAGCAGAGGAAAAAGCCGTCAGCGACGCCAACGAGGCGGAGCAGGCTGCCGCTGCTGCGGCCAACCGCAAGCGTTCGGGCAACAGAAGAGATGGGCGACGGGACCGCCGCTAAGGTTTCTGAAAGGTTTTCAGATAACCGGGCCGATGACTATATACCGCATCCGGCCCCGGTGAACCACCACCGGTCCGTTAGCTACTAACTTTCACATTTACTTGCACAATGCTTGTGACTGTCATTTATTTTGAGCTATACCTCAATCAACCGACCGAAACCCAGCGGTAATCCATTGATACCGCCGGGTAATGCGAGTCGGCCTGCGGACTGCCAGGTGCGGACCGACGCCTGATCCAGTCTCGTGATTGCGACCATTGCGAGGTAATAGCCCATGGAAGCGTGCGGAGCAACCCGACACACCTTCTACGTACTTGATACCAACGTCCTCATCCACGACCCTAACGCACTGCTCAATTTCGAAGAACACCACGTCATCATCCCGATGACCGTCCTTGAAGAACTCGACAAGCTCAAATCCGGCAAGACCAGCACCGCAGCGGACTGTCGCCAGGCCATCCGGCTGATCGACCAGACCCTGGCCGATGCGCCACCCGACCTGGTCGAATCGGGCGTTCCCATTCAACGAGGCAAGCTCGGCGCCCACGGTACCCTTGCCATTTTGATGGACAAGGCCCCGCTTCCCGCCCACTGCCTGCCCAACGACCTCAACGACAACAAGATCATCAACCAGCTGTGCCAACTGCAGATGCGCCACCCCGATAACCGCATCGCCCTGGTATCGAAAGATATCAACATGCGGCTCAAGGCCCGGGCCTGCGGTATCGACGCGGAGGACTATCACACCGATCAGTTGCTGGATGACATCAATCTTCTGGCCCGCGGTTATCATGAGGTGGACGGCTCGTTCTGGGATCGCGCTAACAAGGTCGAGACCCGCCAGCTTACCGGTCATACAGTGCATGAAGTTCAGCTCATCGAGCCTCTGCCAGCCCTGCATATCAATGACTTCATCATTGACGAGCAGGGTTTCATCGGACAGGTCAAGGCGGTTGACGGAGGCAGCCTCCAGCTACTCGACATGCATCAGGAACCGCTGATGCATCAGGAAGCCTGGGGGCTTCGCCCACGAGATACATTCCAGGCACTGGCTCTGCATGCCCTGCTTGACCCGAATATTCACCTGGTCAACCTCACCGGCGCTGCTGGCTCGGGCAAAACCATCCTCGCGCTGGCAGCAGCCATCGAGCAGACCATGGTCAGCAAGACCTACCGACGCATCATCGCCACCCGAAGTACCCAAGGGCTGGATGAAGATATCGGCTTTCTGCCGGGAACCGAGAAGGAGAAAATGGAGCCCTGGCTGGGCGCGATTACCGACAACCTGGAAGCCCTGCACATGGATGACGAGTGCACCCACGGCAGTGTCGAGTACATACTCGATCGAGTGCCGCTGCAGTTCAAGTCCCTCAACTACATTCGCGGACGCAGTTTTCAGCAAAGCTTCATCCTGATCGACGAAAGCCAGAACCTCACGCCGCACCAGATCAAGACCATCATCACCCGCGCCGGCGCCGGCTCCAAGGTGGTCTGCCTGGGCAACCTGGCGCAGATCGATACGCCCTACCTGAACGCCACCAGTTCGGGGCTGACCTATCTGACCGAGTGCTTCAAGGACTTCCCCCACGGCGTACATATCCACCTGCAAGGCGTACCGCGGTCTATATTGGCTGAATACGCCGAAACTCACCTCTAGAACAGCGCTCGACACGCCCTGCCCCTCTCTCCTTGAGGGAGAGGGCTGGAGGCGCCCCAGTTAGCTCATCAACCCCCTCTATCACACCCATTGCAAGCCTTCACGCCCCATATGCGGCATAATACCGGGCAACGAATCGAAGGAGCCTTTGTCATGCTGATGGTGATTTCCCCCGCCAAGACCCTGGATTACGAGACAGCCCCGGCCACCGACCGCCACACCCTGCCGCGCTATCTGGATCACAGCCAGGAGCTGATTGACGTGCTCCGGGAAAAATCTCCCCAGGAGATCGCCAAGCTGATGTCCCTCTCGGACAAGCTGGCTGCACTGAACGTTGCCCGTTACGGCAGCTTCAGCGAAAAATTCACTACCGACAACAGCAAACAGGCCTTGCTGGCGTTCAAGGGTGACGTCTACACGGGCATGAACGCCGTTGATTTCAGCGAGGACGACCTCGATTTCGCTCAGCAGCATCTGCGCATATTGTCGGGGCTGTATGGCATTCTGCGTCCCCTGGACCTGATGCAACCCTACCGCCTGGAGATGGGCACCAAGCTGGCCAACCCGCGCGGCAAGGACCTGTACGCATTCTGGGGCAATGACATTACCGATTGGCTGAACCAGGACCTGCAGGACCAGGGCGATGACGTGCTGCTCAACCTCGCCTCCCAGGAATACTTCGGCGCGGTCAAACCCAAGGCGTTGAAGGGTCGACTGATCGAGACGGTATTCAAGGATCAGAAGAATGGCCAGTACAAGATCATCAGCTTCTATGCCAAGAAGGCTCGTGGTCTGATGGCCCGTTACGTGATCACGGAAAGGCTCAAGGACCCCGAAGGCCTGAAGGACTTCAACCTCGAGGGGTACTACTACGACAAGGCCAGCTCCAGCCCCGACAAACTGGTGTTCCTGCGCGAAGAGCAGAAGTGAAACAGGGCAGCTCAGCTGCTCTGTTCAAGCTTGTCCCGAAACGCCAGATAGCCAGCCAACACCCGTTCTGGCGCTTCGATCTGCGGATAATGCCCGATACCTTCCAGTAAGACCGTGTCAGGCTCGGCAATCAATTCCCGGTAACGCGCCACCATATGGGAGCCCGAGATCGGATCGACCGCACCGTCAATCACTCGCATCGGCACTGGAGTGCGCTGCATGGCGCCGACCCAACGCTCGCGGTGCACCGGCCGCTCAGCCATGTAATGAATCAGCTTGTGCATCACCGCCGGGCCGTTGTTGGTCTCGATCATGCGCCAGAACGCATCCAGCTCAGCTTCATCGGGCTGCGTCTGCGGCCCGAACACCTTGCCGAAGTTTTCAGCCAACCGCGCCCTACTGAAACGCCGACCAATCAGAAAACCGATGGGGCTCATCAGCAGCTTCTGCAGCAGCACTGGCCGGTGCGTTTCCGGGAACAGGCCGCCGTTGAGAAAACACAGACTGCCAATCCGCCGCTCACCTTCCAGATCCCGCGCCAACAGCTCTTGCGCTACGCTGTCGCCGTAGTCATGGGCCAGAATGTGGTAGTTCGACACACCCAGTTGCCGTAACAGACCCGACTGGATGTCGGCCTGCTCCAACAGACTGTAGCTGTGCCGCCGCGGCTTGGCAGAAAAGCCGAAGCCGAGCATGTCACAGGCGATGACCCGATAGCGCTCAGCCAATGGCTGCCACAGATAGTGCCAGTCCCAGGACCCCGAAGGAAAACCGTGGATCAGCAACAGCGGCTCGCCTTGCCCGGCCTCCCAGTAACGCAGCGGGTGACCGCGGAAATCGAATTCCCGCGCCTGAGCCTGCCAGTCGCTCAGGGCGATGCCCGCGAGCCGATCCATATCAGACATCGAATCCCGGGTTGACCCGCTGCAGCTTGCGCAGCAGTGCCGGCCAGGCGATACCGCTGCCCGCGCCACGAGTCACCTTGCGCATGCTTTCCTTGGCGCCATCGAGAATGCTTTGGGGAATGGTCAGCAGCTCGCCGCCGCCCGCCTGGGCCGCGACCTGAATTTCGCAACAGCGTTGCAATGTGTACATGGTCAGGAAGGCATCGGACACCGTCTTGCCACAGGTCAGCAGACCATGATTGCGCAGCACCAGATTGTTGGCTCTGCCCAGGTCCGCCTGCAGCCGTACCTTTTCCTCTTCGTTCAGCGCCACCCCTTCATAGTCGTGGTAGGCCAGACTGAACATGACGAACAGCGCCTGTTGAGAAATCGGCAGGATGCCGTCCTTCTGGCAGGACACGCCGACCCCGGCCGGCGTATGGGTGTGCAATACGCAACCAGCGTCATGCCGTACCTCATGCACCGCGCTGTGAATGGTGAAACCTGCCGGGTTGATTTCGTAAGGCGAATCCATGACCTTGTTGCCATGCAGGTCGATCTTGACCAGATTGGAGGCAGTCATTTCCTCGAACATCAATCCATAGGGATTTATAAGGAAGTGTTCAGTGCCCGGAATCTTGGCCGATACGTGAGTAAAGACCACGTCATCCCAACCTTGCATGGCGATCAGGCGGTAACAGGCCGCGAGATCCACACGGGTCTGCCATTCCTCGGCGCTGACCAGCGCCTGAACATCGGTTACGGGCAGTGACTGAATTGCATTCATGGAGGTGATCCTCTTGTATGTAGGGACGCGCCGGGGGCAGGACTTTTCGGTCAACTGCGGCATACTGCGCATATTCAGCGGCAATATATGCTGACCGGGCATTTGAGGAGAGTCTAGAACGTGGCAGCAGACAGCACTGTCAACCAGCTTACAGTGTCGCAGCATGGTAGCGACCAACATGTCGCGCTGCTGCAGCGCAACCGGTGGTTTCGCGACCTGCCGGCGGATTGCATCAGTGAGATGGTGTCGATGGCACGGCTGCGCCGGTTGGAGGATGGCCAGCGGCTGCATGCCCGCGGTGATCTGCCGGATGGCCTGTATGGCGTCAGCACGGGCGCCATGCGCATCAGCAATACCGGCGCCGATGGCCGCGAAGCGCTGCTGACGGTATTGAGTCCCGGCAACTGGTTTGGTGAAATATCATTGTTTGACGGGTTGCCACGCACCCATGATGCCCACGCCATGGGCGTTACCGAGGTGTTGATGATTCCTCGCAAGGGTTTCCAGCAGCTGCTTGGGCACCGTCCCGAATTGTACCCACACTTCATGCGCTTGCTGTGTCGGCGATTGCGCCTGTCCTTCAACATGATGGAAGACAGCGCTCTGCTGCCGCTGCCCGCCCGACTGGCCAAGCGGCTACTGATGCATGCGCAGTATTATGGCGACGTGGCCCTGGGTAACGAACGGCTATCGATCCAGCTGTCCCAGGAAATGCTTGGGTTGATGCTCAACAGCTCGCGCCAGAGCATCAACAAACTGTTGAAGAAACTCGAACAGGCCGGCTGGATCAGCATCCACTACAGCCAGATCACCATTCTGGATGAGGAAGCGCTGACCCGCCTGGCGACCGGTACCGATAGTCTGCTCTGAAGAAATACCTCAGGCGCTTTTCAGCAGTACGATCAGCTCATCCAGCCAGGGCTGGGCATCAGTCTCGGGAGTCACCGTCTCGCTGGCATCAAGCTGCAGCATGGGCAAGGCTTCGCGCGCCTGCAACTCCAGCAGCAGTTCGCGAATCTGCTCACCGCCCTGACAAAAGGTATCGGCGTAGGACGAATCACCCAGCCCGATCACCCCGAAAGGAACGCCGGTCAGCAGCGGAAAGCGCGTCTGCATCTCGCTGTAGAACGGTACTATGGTGTCGGGCAGCTCACCCATACCGGTGGTCGAACAGCACACCAGAATCGCATCCGCGCCAGCATCCAGCAGAGCATCGACCGAGGGTGGGTTGATCCGGCTGACCTGCAAACCTGCTGCGGTACAGCGCTCAGCTGCCTCGTCCGCGAGAAAATCGGCGGTACCGAAAACCGAACCACTGAGTATTGCCAGATGCATTTTCTGCCCCCTTTGAAAATTGACCGGGCGCATATTATGCCCGAATCAGCCCGCCGCTGCCGTGGAAGACTCCCACATCAGCGCCCGTTGCGGGCATACATGCTAAGATAGCCGCTTTCCAGAACCAACCAGACCCCGGCGCAATGAACGAGCAGCAGACCATTCTGATTACCGGAGCAGCACAGCGTGTGGGCTTGTATTGCGCCCAGCGTCTTGTGGCTGACGGCTTTCGGGTGATCATCACATGTCGCCAGTCTCGTGCGCAGTGGCAGGACGAGCCGCTGGAGAATATTGAGGTGCTGTTGGCCGACTTCTCCACTGAGGATGGCATACAACAACTGATCGATACCCTGGCCCGCCGGCAGATCCGCCTGCGCGCACTGATCCATAATGCCTCGGAGTGGATGAATGATGACAACGCAGCCGACGCGTTTCAGCAGATGTTCATGGTGCACATGCAGGCACCTTATCTGCTCAACCTGGCCTGCGCAGAGCTGTTCGATCCCGATGTTACCGGCGATATCATTCATATCAGCGATCATGTAGCCCAGCGCGGCAGTGCCAAGCATATTGCCTACAGCGCCACCAAGGCCGGTCTGGAGGGCCTCAGCCGCTCCTTCGCAGCGCGGCTTGCGCCACGCATCAAAGTCAATACCATCGCGCCGGCGCTAATCATGTTCAATGAAGGCGATTCGCCTGATTATCGCAGCAAGGCGCTGGCCAAATCGGCACTGGGCATCGAGCCCGGACCCGATGTGGTCTACCAGTCCATCCGCTATCTGCTGGATAACCCCTACGTAACCGGTACCTGCCTCGACCTGAATGGCGGCAGAAACCTGAAGTGAATCCATGAGAGAATTCCGATGAGCCTCGAAAAGCTGACCAGCAACTACCACGACATTCTGACCAACCTAGGTGAGAACCCGGAGCGCGAAGGTCTCAAGGGCACGCCGCTGCGGGCAGCCAAGGCCATGCAGTTTCTCTGCCGCGGCTACGACCAATCACTCGAAGAGATCGTCAACGGTGCACTGTTCGAGTCCTCCAGCGACGAGATGGTCATCGTCAAGAACATCGAGCTGTACTCCCTGTGCGAACACCACATGCTGCCTTTCATTGGCAAGGCTCACGTGGCCTACATGCCTAACGGCAAGGTGGTGGGCCTGTCCAAGATCGCGCGCATTGTCGACATGTTCGCCCGCCGCCTGCAGATTCAGGAAAGCCTGACCCGACAGATCGCCGAAGCCGTGCAGTCAGTTACCGACGCCCAGGGCGTGGCGGTGGTCATTGAGGCAAAACATATGTGCATGATGATGCGCGGCGTCGAGAAGCAGAATTCATCCATGCTCACATCCGTCATGCTCGGTAGCTTCCGCGAGTCGGTCAATACCCGCCAGGAATTCCTGCAACTGATCGGCCGGAGCAACTGATATGGAACGTCTTGAGCCAGGCATGGCGCGTATCCGGGTCAAGAATCTGCGCCTGCGTACCTTCATCGGCATCAAGGAAGAGGAAATCAACAACCGGCAGGACGTGCTGATCAATGCCCGCATTCTCTACCCGGCCGACAATGCAGTGACCGAGAACGAGATCGACCACGCGCTGAATTACCGCACCATAACCAAGGCGCTTATCGGCCATGTGGAAAACAACCGTTTTGCACTGCTGGAACGGCTCACCCAAGAGCTGCTTGATATCATCATGCAGCACGAGCAGGTGCGCTATGCCGAAGTTGAAGTGGACAAGCCCCACGCCCTGCGGTTTGCCGAGTCCGTGTCCATCACCCTGAGCGCCGAACGGTCATGACCGCCGAGCAGTTCAAGGCTCGGCTGGAATCGGCGGATCATCGCTTTGCCGAGACCCTGGCGTTTATCGAGCAGCACTATCATTATCAGCCCAGCGCCTTCAGCAATGGTGACGTACGCAACAGCGCAGAGCAGAACCAGGGCTCCTGCAAGCTGCTCGCCATGGCGCTGGACCAAGGACTGACTGATGAGCAGGCGCTCAAGTGCTTCGCCGAGCATTATCAGTCCGTGCTGGCCAGCCCCGACGGCAGCGATCACACTAACATTCGCTCGTTGATGAATCAGGGGTTGGCCGGTGTCAGCTTTGATCGCCAACCTTTGACTCGTCGCTAAGCACCCCGCTTACCCTACTCAGATGGAGGCCGCATGGCGGTCAAGCAACTGCAACCCACCGGGGACTTCCCCGCTCCTGGTCTCGCTCGCCGCGTGGCCAGCAGCTTTTATGATTTCACCCTGTGTCTGGCCCTGCTCATGGTGCTGACCCTGACCTACCAGCAAGGCATTCTGCGCCTGATCCACGGCAGCGAAGCACTCAGCGCCATGGCTGATACCGGCACTCTGGATCGCGACCCGGTGCTGACCATACTCATGATCATCAGCCTTTACGGCTTCTTCGGCCTGTTCTGGACGCTCAAGGGCCAGACTCTGGGCATGCAAGCCTGGCGTGTTCGCATACAGCAACCCGACGGCAGGTCCATCACCTGGCAACAGTCCATCAACCGCGTCACCGTCGCTCTGATCTCATGGCTCTGCGGTGGCTTGGGGATCTGGTGGGCGTTGTGGGACAAGGAGTCGCGCACCTGGCAGGACATTGCATCCGGCACCCGGACAGTGGTGTTGCCGAAGTAGTGATGTGCGCAGGCACATCACCCTGCCCTGCGCATCAACCAACTACCCATCACCACCAGTATCAATATGGGCAGCAAGACCGCAATCAACGGTGAAAAACCAAACACCAGACTGGATGGCCCCAGCAGATCCTGCAGAATGCGGAAGCTGAAGCCGACCAGCACACCAGTAAAGACACGCTGCCCCAGGGTGACCGAGCGCAGGGGGCCGAAGATGAACGAGATGGCGACGAACACCAGTGCAGCGGTGGTTACCGGCTGCAACAACTTCTTCCAGAAGGCCAGCCAGTACTGGCTGTTATTCAGGCCCTGCTCGGCGAGGTAGTTCTGGTAATGCCAGATACCGGTCAGCGGTAATACGTCGGGATCGAGCAGGACAACACGCAGCAAGCGCGGTGACAAGCCCACGTCCCAGCGCTGCTGCGTGTGTTGCTCCACACGGCTGGTGCCTTCAGGCTCGAACAGCGTGGTGGCCACATCCTCCAGCAACCAATCTTCCCCCTGAACCCTGGCACGCTGGGCAAAACTGGTTTCCAGCAACTCGCGTTGCTCATCGAAGCGATAGCGCGTGATGCCATGCAGGACGCCGTTCGGCTGGACCGCATTGATATGAATGAAGTCGTTGCCTTCGCGATGCCACAGCCCCTTGGACTTGACCGCCTCGCCGCTGCCAACCGCCAGCGCGCGGCGGCTTTCCGCCATGTTTTCGCTGTACGGCGCGACATATTCCCCCAGCAGTACCCCAGCCAACATCAGCACCAGCAGCGGTTTCAACACCGCGCCCATGATCCGCGCGATGGACATACCCGAGGCGCGCATGATTGTCAGTTCCGAGTTGCTCGCCAGGGTGCCCAAGCCGATCAGACAGCCGACCAGTGCTGCCATCGGCAACAGGTCATACAGCCGGCGGGGCAGGGTAAGGAAGATATAGGTCAGCGCCTCGACTGCACCGTAGCCGCCTTCCAGATCTTCCAGTTCGCCGATATAGGCGAACAGCAGATCCAGCGCAACGATGATCATCGCCACCGTCAGCACGCTGATAAAAACAGTCTTGCCGATATGGCGATCAAGCAGCCGCATGACGACCTCCCGCTGGCGCACTGGGCGCGGTCAGGGCACGGAAATTGAGCGTCACGCCAACAATCAGAAACAGGCCATGGACCCACCATAAACCCAGCGCTGCAGGGGTTTTACCCGCCTCCATCCAGCCTCGTGCAGTGACCAGCAGGCCCAGATAGGCCATATACAGAATGATGGCCGGTAACAACTTGAGGAAGCGACCCTGGCGCGGATTGACGCGCGCCAGCGGCACCGCAAAAAACGCGACTATGGGCACCAACAGAGGAATTGCCAGGCGCCATTGCAGCTCGGCCCGGTTCTTCAGATCCGCGCTACCGAGCAGTTGTGTGGATGGCATCGCCTCACGGTCGGTCACTTCGGTCACCACCTCCGGCTTGGGCAGCAGTACGCCGTAGGCATCGTATTCAATGGTCCTGAAATCAGCTGCCCCCGGGCGCCCGTCATAGCGAAAGCCGTTCTGCAGCACCAGATAGCGACTGCCGTCCGCGTTCATCTGCTGGCGTCCACTCTCGGCTACCAGCACGCCAACACTGGCGTCCTCGCCAGAGCCGGTGCTTTCGGCGATGAAAATGGTCTCCAGCTCAGTGCGGTCATCCGAGAGCCCACCCGCGTAGGTCACCCGCTGACCGCTGCCCAGCGACTGGAAGCGTCCGGCTGCGAGGGTGTCGAACTCGGTCATGGCATCCTGCTCATTGAACAGTTGCTGGGTCTTCAGCACACCGGCCGGCGCCACCCACAGGCTCAGCCAGGCGACCAGCAACGCCACCAGCAACGCCGGGCCCTGAGTGTAGCCGAGGATCTTTCGATCACTGACACCGGTAGCCGACAGGACCGCCATTTCGCTGTCCAGATACATCCGCCCGTAGGCCAGCAGGATACCCAGAAACATGCCCAGCGGCAGAATCAGCACGACAAAGCCCGGCAGGCGATAACCCATGATCATGAACAGCACGCCGGGGTCCAGCTGCCCCGCTGCGGCCTGGGCCAGATACTTGATGAAGCGGCCACTCATGATAATCAGCAGCAGTACACCACTGACGGCCGCAAGCGTCGTCAGCACCTCGCGGCTGAGGTATCGGAATACGATCACATTGGTTTCCTTGAATCCGGGGCTTTAAGGGCTCTCGGGAATAGGCCAGAATGCAGCTACAGCATCACTGTCTGCAGTTGTCCGGCCTGCTTCGGCACAAGTGCCGGTCATAATGAGCTGCATTATCGGTCAAACCACATGATTTGTCTTGGGGAGCACCATGGAGTTCAACGTCAAACACGGCGCAGCGGAAACCATTAAAACCGGTTGCCTGGTCGTCAGCATCAACGAAGCACGCACCCTCACCGGTACCGCCGCCCATCTCGATGGCATCTGCGGCGGCCAGATCAGCGCGGCCGTCAAACGCGGCGACATCACCGGCAAGCCAGGCCAGACCCTGATGCTGTTCGCCCTGCCCGGCATCAGTGCAGAGCGCGTATTGCTGATCGGCAGCGGCAAGAAGCCGGCACTGGGCGATCGTGACTATCGCAAACTGCTGCAGAAGACTGTCGCCACACTGAAAGACGGCGGCGCCACCGACGCGGTGCTGACCTTCAGCGAATTGTCCGTCCAGGGCCGGGACCTGTACGCACGTACGCGTCTGGCGGTAGAAACCATCCGCGAGAACCTGTACCAGTTCGATCAGTTCAAGAGCAAGAAAGCCGACAAGCCACGCCTGAAGAAATGCGCCCTCTGGTCCGCCGACAAGGCCGATGCCGCTGCTCTGAAACAGGCCATCGCCCACGGCCAGGCCATCAGCGATGGTACTGACCTGACCCGCGACCTCGGCAACCTGCCTGGCAATGTCTGCACCCCGACCTATCTGGCAAAAGAAGCCAAGGCTCTGGCCAAGCAGTTCAAGGGCACCGAAGTGGAAGTGCTGGAAGAGAAGGACATGAAAGCGCTGGGTATGGGTTCGCTATTGTCGGTCAGTGCCGGCAGCGCCGAGCCCGCCAAACTGATCCGCCTCAGCTATCAGGGCACCGACGCCAGCGCCCAGCCCCATGTACTGGTCGGCAAGGGCATCACCTTCGACACCGGCGGTATCAGCCTCAAGCCCGGCTCCGGCATGGATGAAATGAAGTACGACATGTGCGGCGCAGCCACCGTGCTCGGCGTATTCAAGGCCGTGGTCAGCCTGCAGCTGCCGATCAATCTGACCATTCTGGTCGCCTCCGCCGAGAATATGCCCAGTGGCACTGCCACCAAGCCGGGTGACATCGTCACCAGCATGTCCGGTCAGACCATCGAGATTCTCAATACCGACGCCGAAGGCCGTCTGGTTCTGTGTGATGCATTGACCTATGCCGAGCGCTTCAAGCCGGCCAGCGTCGTCGATATCGCCACCCTCACCGGCGCCTGCATTGTCGCGCTGGGTAGCCACACTACCGGGGTGCTGGGCAATGATGACGTGCTGGTTGATCAGTTGCTCAACGCCGGCAAGCAGGCCGATGACCGCGGCTGGCAACTGCCGTTGTTCGATGAGTACCAGGAGCAGTTGGACAGCCCCTTCGCCGACATCGCCAATATCGGCGGCCCCAAGGCCGGCACCATCACCGCTGCCTGCTTCCTGTCGCGGTTCACCAAGGCCTACCCCTGGGCGCATCTGGATATCGCAGGCACCGCATGGATCAGCGGTGGTAAAGACAAGGGCGCCACCGGGCGACCAGTTCCGCTACTGACCCAGTATCTGCTGAATCAGGTTCAAGGCTGAGCTAAAACGGAGTCGGGTCCATCAGGACCCGACGTCCACCGCCCCTTCAACAGCAATGGCGACCATGACCAATATTGATTTTTATGTACTCTCCAGCTCACGCCCCGAGGCCAGACTGCATTTTGCCTGCCGCCTGGCACGCAAGGCCTGGGAGCAGAATCGGCGGGTATATCTGCATTGCGCTGACGAGGCCGCGGTTGGCGCAATGGATGAACTGCTTTGGTCATTTCGACCGGACAGTTTTCTTCCCCACGCACCGCATGCCGATCAGCCCAACGAGGTCATCGTTTGCGGGTGCGGCGATACCCCTGACCCGCACAATGACTTCCTCATCAACCTGAGCAATGACACCCCCGAATTCTTCAGCCGCTTCAACCGTCTGGCGGAAATACTGGTGGAACACGACCCAATTCTGGTTCCAGCGCGTGAACGATTTCGTTTTTACCGCAAACGGGGCTATCCTCTGAACACTCATCAGATACGGATAGCAGGATGATGTATGACGCAGCGCGAACAAACGGACCCATCTCGCTTGCTGAAGGACCTGGAATCCATCCGCACCTTGCTGGATGAACCATCTGCAACCAGTCAACAGCCAGATACCCACCTCGACATCCCTCTTCTGCAGGACATTATCGGTTCCGGCAGCGATACGCTGGCTCCGGTCGCTTCGACCAACGACGACAAAACATCCAACCCTTTTCTGCCTTATGAATCACTGGCGCGGCTGGCTGGTGAACGGGTTCAGCTTGAGCGACTGTTACAGCAGGCTGTTCCGCGATCACTCACTGGCCCGCATGTCGGTGCGCGCGAAGTGCGGATGGAAGCTCGCCTGCAAGCCGAAGCGCAATTGGTCATGCAGGATGTGATTGATGAAATATTGCCGGTGATCGAGGCTGAACTGCGCAAGCGCCTGAGTGGCCAGCTGGACCAGATCGTTCAGGAGCAGTTGACGCCTTCAGGCTGAGGCCGATGCGGATACCCAGAATGCTTTGAATCCTGCATCTCCGATCTCCCTGAAAATTAACTTTCATCACGGTTCGCTTGTTGAGCTTCACCCGCGGGATCTCGAACGCCGATGAGAGCGGAGGGGTTACCCTCACTCTGCCGAATGACGCTGAACGAGCCGTCCGTTTCGAGCACCACAGCTTCAACATCCGACAGGGAAGCCAGCCCAGCCGTGCGCACAGCCGCTCTGATCTCATCCTCCGTGACCCGCGCACGGCGAAGGGCTGACGGCAACAGAGCACCTTGATGCAGCAACATCAGCGGCTCTCCGGTAACGACTTTCCGCACCCAGCGCACTCGCACACTGGACCAAGTGACTATAAATTGAAGCCCAATCAGCAGAGCGAAGGCCAATGCTCCATCGGCGAGCGCCAGGTCCTTGGTCAGCAGAACCGTCGCCAAGGTGGAACCGAGGGCGACGGTCACAACCAGGTCGAAGGCGTTCATCTTCGATAGCGTACGTTTCCCCGAAATGCGCAGGAACACTACCAAGGTGACATACGCCAGCACACCGACGAGCAAGGTACGGAACAGGCTCTGCGTTCCGCTAAAGAACAGTTGCTCCAAGTGACCTCCAAGACTCGACGTCAAAGTTCAGCGCCCGTGGAAGACGGTAAGAGATTGAGCGGAGGCTGCAAATTGCACGCGTGATCCGTTGCATCAACTGCCGAACATTGCCAAATTTCACTTGCGTGGTGCTTCCGCTGATTGACCCTTGAGGTCCTTGATCAGCGATTCCATCTCGCCGATCTCGCGCCGCTGCGCCTCAATGATGTCGTCAGCCAGCTTTCTGACACGAGGATCGGTGATATCAGCGCGCTCACTCGTGAGGATGGCAATGGAATGGTGGGGAATCATGGCTTTCATCCAGGCGGTATCGGCAACAGTAGCCTGGCTTCGGACGAGCCCCAGGCCCAAACCCATCAGCGCAATACTCCCTATGACGATAGCGAGGTTCGCCATCTTGTTCCTGTACATATGACGCATGAAAAAGAGCATTACCAGAGCCATGCAGCCAGCCATGATGAACGTCATGAACAGACGAGTCTGGCTGAACCAGACATGATCAAGTTGATATGTATTCAAGTACATCAAACAGAACATCAGCGTAGCGGATACCGCAATCATCAAGATGAAGTTTCTATACGGATGCATTGATTTCTCCTGTGCTGCCCCTGAACATAGTTCAAACGGCAGTCCCTGGCCATTTGGTGGTTCGGATTCGCCAGTTGGGGTAAGACCCTTGCTCCGCGCTGCCGGTGGATGGTGGAAGCACCTGTGTGTGAGAAGGCTCCCTTCTCACTTGTCCCCATTTATTTCTCGAAAGGTAAGAAACAGCCGCAGATCCAGTTCCAACTGATGATAGTCCGACTGCATATGCTGACAGAGCTGATAGAAGGCCTTGTTATGCTCCTTCTCACGCAGGTGCGCAAGCTCATGCACCACGACCATCCGCAGCAGCGCCTCGGGTAAGGTTTTCAGCAGAGCTGAGACTTTGATTTCGTTTTTGCGCTTGAGTTTATTGCCCTGCACGCGACTGACGAACTGATGCTGACCGAGCGCGTTGTCGATCACATGCATACGCGTATCAAAGAACACCTTGCTTATCGGCCCACTGCTACGCATGTACTGCTGTTTGAGGCGCTGGGTATAGTCATAGAGCGCAACATCAGTCTGAATCGCATGCCCGCTGTCCGGCGGGTAGCGGCGCTGCAACCAAACCCCCAGCTGATCATTGTCGATCAGTTGCTGCACCTGCTGCTTAACCTCAGGACCGTAGCCGTTCAGGTACCTGAGCACGGTCAGCCCAGCGGATTGCTTACACTTTCGATATCGCGCTTGACCTGCATGGGATCATCGATTCCCTTGAAGGTCACATCGCTGATGCCACGACCGGTGATCTTGACGGTACCGTAGCCGAACATCCGCCCGCCGATACCCTGCTCGATCTCGACCGTCTCGATTGACTGCAGCTTCATCTCTTCAGTGTTGCGGCTGATAATGCCACGCTTGAGAATAACTCGCTTATTGGTTACACCCTGCTCCAGGTGCTTCAGCTTGAGGTACTCATAGAGCGCAAGAATCAGCGTGAGGCCCAGCGTTGGGATAGCCAGCACCAACCAGAGGTACATAGGTACTCGCGCAAACCAGTGCAGCGGAAAAAGCGCTTCGATCTTCTCGCCTGAAGACAGCGATTCTTCGATATAGGTCATGATGATGGCTCCGTGGGCACAATAAGTTAAATCAAGCAGGCGAGTTTACAGCAAACCCTCAGCCTGGTTTTTCTCAAACCAAAACATCTGCGGCCGCGAATGGTCAGGGCCGAGCCACACTACCTTCCCTGGACAGCGCTACCCACAGCACAAAGCCGATCACCAGCGTTACTGTCACCACGTAATACCAACCGAGATTGGTCGCAATCCAGTCCACTGCGGCCTGCATTGATATGCGCGCATCATCGGGCATCGCGATGGCCCAGACCGAAAACGCGAGGGCGCATAGATTGACCGATACGCCTCAACCCGAGATGACCCACACGCCGCTGTCTCATCAGCGGACAATATGATGCGTAAACAGCCAATCTGATCCAACCCCAAACGGAGCGACACATTGATATTCTCGGCTCGACGGCAAACGCAGCATGGGCTGCGTGCCTCGCTCAGGAGCAGATAGCGTGAGTTCAGCGTATTCGGGCAAAGTCGTATTGATCACCGGTGCTGCAGCCGGGATCGGCAAGGCAACCGCGGAGGCATTCGCCGTACAAGGGGCGCGGATGGTATTGGCGGACATCGACGCCGCCAATGGCGAGGCGGTAGCCGCCAACATACGGGCGAACGACGGTGACGCGGTATTCTACCCCTGCAACGTGGTCGACGCCGCACAGGTCAAAGCCCTGACGGCGATGATTGACCGCGAGTACGGGCGACTGGACTGTGCCTTCAACAACGCGGGCGTCGAGTTCGAACAGGACAAGCTGGCCGACGCCGATGAGACCGTGTTCGATCGCATCATGGACGTCAACGTCAAGGGCGTCTGGCAGTGCATGCGCTTCGAGATTCCGCTGATGCTCAAGAACGGTGGCGGCGCCATCGTCAACACCGGCTCCATCGCCGCGCTGGGCGCTGCGCCGAAGATGAGCGCCTACGCCGCCAGCAAACATGCCGTGCTGGGGCTTACTCGTTCGGCCGCGGTGGAATACGCCAGAAAAGGCATCCGCATCAATGCGGTCTGCCCCGCGGTAATCGACACCGACATGTTCCGCCGTGCCGTCGAGATCGAGCCGCGCAAAGCCGAATCCGCCGCCAGACTGCATCCGGTTGGTCGCGTTGGCAGAGCTGAAGAGGTCGCTGCCGCGGTGCTGTACCTGTGTTCGGAAAGCGCCGGATTTACTACCGGCATCGCCCTGCCGGTGGACGGGGGCAGCACGTGTATCTGAGGTAGGTATGCAGAATGGAATCTTGCCTGGACCACGGTCACCGCAATATGTGAGGCAGTAACGCGGAACTGAACGGGCTCGGATAAGCGCAAAGTTTCATCTGAGCCCTGTTTCCACTTTCACACCAAGATCACCACCCCCCCGATAACCACCGCAAACAATACAGACAAACCGATCAATACCTTCCATGGAAAGGCCGGCGGGGGCAGTTCTATGGCGAGCTGCTCGTTCAGATAGTTTCTCAGCAGCCGGGTATTGCGCGTATTGGCCTTGTAGACAGCATCGAAGGCATCCCCCACCACCGGTATCAGACCGCCAACGAAATCGATGCCGATATTGCGTAGCATCTGCCTTTTTACCTTGCTACTCGCACCCGCCCGCTGCGCTTCAAGCAACACATAGCCGGACATCGCCAACCCAGCCAGATCCCCGATACCCGGCACCAGGCCAATGATGGCCTCGACGCCGATCTTGAATCTGGTGAAAGGCAGGCCGATGCTGCTGTCGGTGAAACGGCTGAATTTATCGAGCCGCTGAAGTATGGCGCGTTGTTCGGCTGCGGACGGCTGCTTGGGCATCATGGCTCCGGTAGCAAAGGGGTGTCAGATCAATATAGGCTCAATATTCGCCGCCAGCGTTCCATACCATGGTTAACGACAACCGAGCTGCCCACCATGAATGTCATGTCCGCTTCTCCCGCCCACATCGAGCAGATCTATCGGGACCATTCTCGCCGGGTTCTCGCGACGCTGATCCGCTTGCTCAACGACTTCAGTCTGGCCGAGGAATCTCTGCAGGAAGCCTTCGTCGCAGCTTTGCGGCAATGGCCGCAGGAAGGTATTCCCGACAACCCTGCCGCATGGCTGATCAGCACTGGCCAGCGGCGCGGCATTGATCAGATCCGCCGCAACCAGACTGTGCGTCGCCATGCTCACCTGATGGAGTCTGGCGATGCTGTCACAGTGGAGGTCAACGAAACGCCCATCGATGACGGTCTGCTGCGGTTGCTGTTCACCTGCTGTCACCCGGCGCTGGTCATGGAAGCGCGAGTGGCGCTGACCCTGCGGGAAATGTGCGGCCTCACTACCGAGCAGGTCGCTCGCGCCCTGCTGCAGCGACCTGTCACCGTGGCGCAGCGCATCGTCCGGGCCAAACGCAAGATCCGCGACGCGGGCATCCCCTACAAGGTGCCGGACCATCACGAGTTGCCGCAACGGCTGCCGGACGTGCTCAAGGTGATCTACCTGGTGTTCAACGAAGGCTACTCGCGTAGCGAAGGCCAGCATGTCCTCGATGTCAGCCTCGTTGGCGAGGCCATCCGGCTGGCCGAATCACTCGCTCGGCTACTGCCCCATGGAGAAGTGTACGGGCTCGCTGCCCTGATGTACCTGCAGCATTCGCGGCGTGACGCCCGCCAGGACCAGGATGGCGAGCTGGTCACACTGGAACAGCAGGACCGCCGTCTCTGGCATCAGAAGGATATCCGTCTCGGGCTCGACTGGCTGGCCCGGGCGCTGCAACTCACCCCCGTCGCCCCTTACACGCTGCAGGCGTCCATCGCAGCGGAGCACGCCACCGCGAGCAATGCCGCCGACACCAACTGGAGGCGGATCGCCCTACTCTATGACGCCTTGCACCGACAACAACCATCCGCCGTGATAGCGCTCAACCGGGCTGTGGCGGTGGCCATGCGCGACTCGCCGCAGGAAGGGCTGCGGCTGCTGGATCAACTCAGCGCCAGCCGGGAAGTACTCAATTACCATCTGTTTCATGCCGCACGCGCCGACCTGCTGCGCCGCGCAGGCGACCTCGAATCGGCCCGACTGGCTTACCAGCGGGCACTCGCGTTGGTGGTACAGGAGCCGGAGCGCCGCTTTCTGGCGCGCCAACTGCGCCTTCTGGAAGAGCAACTCACCAGCCGACCATAAAAATTTCATCGAAAAATCGACGCCGTTGTCGATCTGATCCTCGTCCGCACGACTCACGGGTAACCATCCACCAGAGGAGAGCGACAAAATGAAGTTCATGCTGATGCGCAAAGCGGATGAAGACACCGAAAAAGGCACTCTGCCATCCGACCAGGTTTATCGTGCGATGCACGACTACAACGAACGCATGATTCAGGCAGGCGTCTTCCTGTTCGGCAATGGCATCAGGCCCACCAGCGAAGGTTGTCGCATCGTCTTTCGCAACGGTGAAGCCACCGTCCACCGCGGCCCCTTCACTCCCGCCTCGGACCAGTTGGCCGGCTACTCGGTACTGGAAGTGGATTCCCTGGAAGAGGCCATCGACTGGGCCAGGCAATGGCCGCTCGAGGACAGCGACGGCAACGCCACCCTGGAGCTGCGCCGCTATTTCGAGCTGAGCGATTTCGAACTCGGTGCGCTCAAGGATGAGCATCAGCGGCAGGTAAAGCTGCCGATGGAGATGAATATCCACCTGTCATTCCCCGGTAACTGCCGTGAAGCCATGACCTTCTACCAGCAGGTCACCGGCGGTGTGCTGGAAGCCATGATCCCCTATAGCGAGACACCCGCGGCAACGGAAGTGCCGGCCGAGCTGGCCGACCGGATCATCCACGCCTCCCTGAACATTCGTGGCCGGCGGCTGATGGGCGCCGATATGGCTGGCGATTGTCATCAGACGATGCAGGGCAGCTGCGTTCACCTGGAGTTCGACACCCTTGAGCGCGCCGCCGAGGTATTCGAGCAGTTGCAGCAGGGCGGCCAGACCATCATGCCCTTCGAAGAAACCTTCTGGGCCAAACGCTTCGGCATGACCACCGACCGCTTCGGCACCCATTGGATGATCGGTTACGGCACTGGTCAATGCCCGCAAAACGCAGACACTGAGGAGGTTAATACCCGATGAAATACGTCGCACTGGTGTACTACCAGGAGAGTCTGATTGAAGCCATGACCGAGCAGGAGTGGCACGACCTCAATCAGCAATGCATTGCCGGCGTCGAACGACTGACCGCCGATGGCAAGTACATCACCGGTCAGCCCCTGCAACCGGTGACGACCGCCACCACGGTCCGCGTGCGCAACGGCGAGACGTTGATTACCGACGGCCCCTTCGCTGAAACCAAGGAGCAACTGGCCGGCTTCTACCTGCTCGAGGCCACTGACCTGGACGACGCAATCCGGCTCGCCAGCCGTATTCCACCGGCGCGCCTGGGCAGCATCGAAGTGCGGCCCGCCCGCGAGCTGCCACCGAAAGACTGAAACAGCTCAAATACCGAAACAGGAGATGAACATGAACTACATCGACGGATTTGTCGCAGCGGTTCCCACCGCCAATCAGGACGCCTATATCCAACACGCACGTCTGGCCGCTCTGGTGTTCAAGGAGCACGGCGCACTGCGGGTAACGGAATGCTGGGGTGATGATGTTCCCGAAGGCGAGACCACGTCCTTCTCCATGGCCGTGAAACGAGAGCCCGAGGAAGCCGTGATCTTTTCGTGGATCGAATGGCCCTCCCGGGAAGCGCGGGATGCAGGCATGGCCAAGGTCATGCAGGATCCCCGCCTGCAACCGGACGCCAATCCCATGCCCTTCGACGGCAAGCGCCTGATCTATGGTGGCTTCCGCATGTTGCTGGATGAGTGAGCCTGTCTGCCCCGTTAATTGGGGGTCAACAAATGAACGCTTGTTCATTTGTTGACCCCAGTCGCAAAGCGCAGCCGAGAGACATCAAGCAAACAGGAGTGAATAACAATGACAAAACCTCTACAGGACAAGGTTGTGATGGTCACCGGAGCCTCCTGTGGAATAGGCGCTGGAATGGGGCGGTTCTCTGGATAGGCTGGTCAACAATGCCGGACTGTCACGCGGCGGGTTGCTGGAAAAAACCCAGGGTACGCTGATCAACATATCCTCTTCCGTGGTTCACGCCCTGATCCCCGGCTCCGCCGTCTACTCCGCCTCCAAGGCCGCCGTCGCCGCTTTTCCCGAGGTCATGCGCAAGCAATGCGCGGGTAATCAAGATATATCCCGGCATGGTGAATACCGAATTTTTCGATGGGATTACCGACGAGAAAAAGAAGCAAAGCTTCGACAAGCTGAAGTAATCCATCGATGCCTTGCAGGCGGAGGATATAGCCGAGGTGATTCTATTTGCCCTCAGCCAGCCGGGGCGTGTCTCGCTGAACGAGATCGTGGTCCGGCCGACCCGCCAGCCGATCTGAGCAGAGCAATAAGAAACGCCCCAGGGCATTTAGCCTCCGGGGCGTTGCTTACCGCCGGTCAATCAGTGACCGCTGCTGTGATCCACCTCCTCCTCGGACTTGAAGATCTCGTCATTGGCCTCGCCGTTGACGGTCAGGATACCCACCAGCCCTTTCTCGGCGCGGGACAATGCGTGATCCACCAGAATGTAGTTGCCGGGATACTCGGTCTTGAACTCAACCATGGTTGCACCGCCCGGGGGCACCAGTGTGGTCTGCACATCGGTCAGCGGTGGGCTGGTCAGTGATGCCTGGTCGTACACTCGGTCAAAGATCTCGCCAATGACGTGGAAGCTGGACACCAGGTTGGGGCCGCCGACACCGAAGAAGATGCGCACGGTTTCGTCAACGCTGGATTCCATCTTGTGGGTGGCCGACAGCGCATCCATGGAGCCGTTGAACATCATGTGTTCGGGACGTTCGTCGAGCAGTTTGTCCAGCGAGAACTCCTGCAGGCCGGCCGAACCGTGACGCTGCGCGGTGTACAGCTCGCCCTGCATCACATAGTACTCGCGGTCGACTTTTGACAGGCCGCCCTCAGGCTCGACCAGAATCATGCCGTACATACCGTTGGTGATGTGTTGGGCCACCATGGGTGTTGCGCAGTGGTAGACGTACAGGCCGGGAGCCAGCGCCTTGAACGAGAAGCTCTTGGAATGGCCGGGCGCCACTTGAGTCACCGCAGCACCACCACCAGGGCCAGTGACGGCATGGAAGTCGACCGAGTGAATATGTGCGCTGTCAGGGGAGTTCTTCAAGTTGATGTTCACGGTATCGCCCACGCGCACCCGCAGCATCGGGCCCGGTACGGTGTTGTTGAAGGTCCAGAACTTGTAGCTCGCGCCATCGCTCAGACGCCCTTCTACCTCGGTGGCCTCAAGATCGATGGTAATTTCCTTGGCCCCGCGCTTGCCGACCGGCTCGCCCACTTCACTGGGGTTCTTGGACAGGTCCGGGAAGTTGCTGACAACCGTTTCCTGGACATCACCCACGATCAGCTTGCCGAACATACCCGCTGCCTTGTGCCCGGGCAGGGTGCAGAGATACTCGTAGAGGCCGGCCTTGTTCGCCCGGAAGACGATCGCAGTAGCGGAGCCCTTGCCGCCGATCTGATCGGATTTGACGCTGAAATCCGGGATGGAGAAATCATGGAGGGCTCCATCACCATTCACGATATTCACTTGCACCACGGCATCTTCCGCCACGCGAAGATCAGGGTTCACCTGCCCCTTGGTCGGACCCGCTTCACTGATGTAGACCAACTTGCCATCGGCAATATCAGTGCGCAGCGTGAAGACGACATCCGGCACGGGCTTCACGCTGGCGGTGCCACTTGAGTGATCGGCCATCGCGGGCGCACCAAACCCGACAAGTCCGCAGAAGGTAAAAAGGTAGAGAAGAAAGGCTCTCATGAGTTCGATCCCGATCAGGTGAGACCCTGCCATTGCAGAGTCGGAACATGCCCGGGAGAGTGTAAAACCATCCGACTAACATCGATCTTGACACCCACCACCGAGCTTCAGGATCAGGCTACAGCTGGCAGGGGAACCACCCCTTGATGGATATCAAATAATTGCGGGAGATGCGGGATAGAGGGCGTGGTTAGTTGTCGCAGGGGCTTTTAATGGAAAGTGGCCAGGTACAGAGGCGGCTACCATAAGCCGGTCAGGCCTGCATGCTGATGCGGGTTTCGCGCCGCAGCTTGGTGACATCGGCACGGGGCGGCGCCCCGAACATGCGGCTGTACTCGCGGCTGAAATGGGACGGACTTTCGTAGCCGACCCGGTAGCTTGCGGTGGCCGCTTCCAGTCCCTCGCTGAGCATCAGGCGACGCGCTTCATGCAGGCGCAGTTTTTTCTGAAACTGCACCGGTGACATGCAGGTCACCTGCTTGAAGCTGTGGTACAGCGCTGATTCGCTCATGTTCACTTCTTCGGCCAACTCCCGCACCCGCAAGGGTTCGGCGAAACGGCTCTTGAGCGTTGCAATCACCTGGGAGATTCGGTGCGACTGACTGTCAGCCGAGACGAATTCGCGCATACGCGCGCCCATTTCGCCAATCAGTGCGCGGTAAATGATCTCCCGCTGGATCAACGGCGCCAGCACTTTTGCATCGGTCGGCGAGTCAAGCAGCTGCACCAGTCGGGTCATGGCATCGAGTATGCCCAAATCGACCTGGGCAATGCACAGACCGCAGGCTGAATAAGGGCAGTCAATCGGCTCCCCGCTCGCCTCGGTTTCGCCTAACAGCAACACCAGATCGGCCACTTCCGCCGGATCGATATTGATCTTTACCGCCAGGTAGGGCTGTTCAGGGGAGGCATCTATAACCCGCCCCTGGACCGGTAGATCGACACTGGAAACCATATAGCTGAGCGCGCCATAGACGATTTCCCGGTCACCCAGTTCAACAACCTTACGACCCTGGGCAATGATACATAAGGAGGGCTCATAAACCGTTGACACACAACCGGAAGGCGCATCGATGCGAAACAGATCCAACCCCGGAATGATGGTTTTGTGAATGCCTTCACCAGTGGCTCTGGCTGATACCAGATCGGCCAGTTGCCGACACATGGGTTCGGCCGGCAGTACCGGGGCGTTGGCAGGGCGTGAGGGTAAGTAAGCAACATCAAGCATGGCGGACCTCCAGAGCGTGGAGGCAGTATATACAGGATCGGGTAAGGCATAAGGCCTGATCCGACGGTTTGCAGGAATAGGCAACAATCCTGCAGGATCGCTCAAACCTTTATGAATAAAGCCTTCCAGACCAGTTATATCAGTCCATGAACAATCCGGTCATAAGCATGCGAACACTGCTCAAATGCGCCTGAAACAGAATCAGGCAATCTTGCCGCAGTAATGCGCTATCTCCTCTGGCAGCTCCGGTCTTACTGTTCGCCTCCACATGGCGCCCTGCGCCGATGACTTCGACCAGTGATCCCCCGAGGGGAAGCGAGACCACACATGCACGCATTCAACTTCAATCAGGCAAGATCAGCGCTGCTCGGCGCATTGCTTCTGCCTGTGCTGGCCGGCTGCGATGCCCGGGGCCAGAACCAGGATAACCCTACACCACCGCCTCCCGAGGTCGAAGTAGCTGAGGTCAAGGCCGAGCCGGTCACACTGTGGGGTGCTTTCAGTGGACGGGTCGAAGCACCGCAGACTGTGGAGCTGCGCCCGAGGGTCAGCGGTTATATCGACCAGGTCAACTTCGAAGAGGGCAAGCTGGTCAATGCAGGCGATGTATTGTTTGTAATTGACCCACGCCCCTACAAGGCTCGTGTACAACTGGCCGAGGCAGAGCTGACACGTATGCGCAGCCAGCTGGCGCTGGCAAGCAGCGAGGCGGCTCGCGCCGAACAGTTATGGGAACGCCGGGCGATATCCCGCGAGGAGTTCGAGCAACGCAATGCTGCCAGGACCATGGCACAGGCCGCAGTCAACGCCGCCGCTGCAGCGCTGCAAAGTACCAAGCTGGATCTGGAATACACCCAGGTCACAGCGCCGGTCAGTGGGCGTATCGGCCGGGCCGAGGCGACCCTCGGCAATCTCGCCACCGCCGACGCTACCCTGCTGGCCACATTAGTCTCGGTCGATCCGCTATATGTCTATTTCGAGAGTGATCAGCAGACCGTACAGGACAATCCCCACGGCGAGGCAGTGCCGGTGCGTATCGGGTTATCCGGCCGGCAGGACTTTCCCTACCAGGGGCAGCTGGACTTTGTCGACAACCAATACAACGCGCGTACCGGCACCCTGCAATACCGCGCACAGGTAGCCAATCCTGATGGCAGGTTGCGTCCGGGCCAGTTTGCCCGGGTAGAGATGCCGGTGGCCGCCGCCAGTGCAGCGCTGCTGGTTGATCGAAAAGCCGTACTGACCGATCAGGATCGTCGTTATCTGTACGTACTGGCAGATAACAACCGGGTCGAGCGGCGCATTGTCGAAACCGGCCGCCGGGTCGATGGCATGCTGGTGATCACCGAGGGCCTTGCCGCAGGCGAACGGGTGGTGGTCAACGGCCTGCAGAAGATCGGCTTCCCCGGCATTGAAGTGGCACCGCAGCTGGTGGATATGCGTCGTACCCCAGCACCAATGGTGGTAGCGACAGCGCCGTGAAGCACTAGCGCTCCTTCAAGCTTTTTTCTTTTTCTGACTGATACGGGCGCGTCTGCGGACGCGTTCCGGGAGGCTGTTGCCGTGAATTTCTCGCGCTTCTTCGTAGACAGACCGATCTTCGCATCGGTGTTGTCGATCATCATCTTCGTGGTCGGGCTGATCAGCATTCCGCTGCTGCCAGTCAGCGAATACCCCGAGGTGGTGCCACCCAGCGTGCTGGTCAGCGCCAGCTACCCCGGCGCCAACCCGCGGACCATCTCCGAGACCGTGGCCACCCCGCTGGAAGAAGCCATCAATGGTGTCGAGAACATGATCTACATGAAATCGGTGGCCGGCAGCGACGGCAGCCTGGCACTGACCGTGACCTTTGCCTTGGGCACCGATCCGGACCAGGCCCAGGTACAGGTGCAGAACCGGGTATCCCAGGCGTTGCCACGACTGCCTGAGGACGTGCGCCAGCTCGGTGTGACCACCCAGAAACAATCGCCCAACCTGATGATGGCGGTACATCTGACCTCACCGGACAACAGCCTGGACGCCACCTACATACGCAACTATGGGGTATTGCACATCCGTGACGAGCTGGCGCGCATACCCGGCGTGGGTCAGGCCCAACTTTTCGGCTCGGGCGATTACGCGATGCGCCTGTGGGTCGATCCACAGCGCGCCGCAGCATTGGGGGTGACTGCCGGCGATATCACCGCCGCCGTGCGTGAGCAGAATATCCAGGTGTCGGCCGGTCAGATCGGCGCGCCGCCCATGCCCAATGGCTCCGAGCTGCTGATCTCGATCAACGCCCAGGGCCGGCTGGAAACGGTTGAAGAGTTCGAGGACATCGTGCTGAAAACTGGTGGGCAGGGCGAAGTAACCCTGCTCAAGGATGTAGCCCGGGTCGAACTGGCTGCCTCTCAGGACTCACTGCGGGCGCTGCTCAACAACCGCCAGGCCGTTGCTATCCCCATTTTTCAGGCGCCCGGTTCCAACTCCCTGGACGTATCGGCCGCCGTACGGGCCAAGATGGCCGAGCTGGAAAGTGACTTCCCCGAGGGCTTGAGCTGGGAGGTGGCGTACGATCCGACCGTGTTCGTCAGCACATCCATCAAAGCCGTGATCATGACCCTGCTGGAAGCCGTTGGGCTGGTAGTGCTGGTGGTGATCCTGTTCCTGCAGACCTGGCGCGCCTCGCTGATTCCCCTGCTCGCAGTACCGGTATCCATTGTCGGCACCTTTGCGGTCCTGCTGTTGATGGGCTTTTCCATCAACACCCTGACCCTGTTCGCCATGGTCCTGGCGATTGGCATCGTGGTGGATGACGCCATCGTGGTGGTGGAAAACGTCGAACGTAATATCGAAGAAGGCCTGGCGCCGCTGGCCGCTGCACACCAGGCGATGCGCGAAGTCAGCGGGCCGATTGTGGCGATCAGTCTGGTGCTCTGCGCGGTCTTCGTGCCGATGGCCTTTCTCGACGGCATCACCGGCCAGTTCTACCGCCAGTTTGCCATGACCATTGCTATCGCCACGGTGATCTCAGCGATCAACTCCCTTACCCTGTCGCCCGCTCTGGCAGCAGCCCTGCTGAAACCGCACGGTGCGCCGCCAGATCTGCCGGCGCGGGTCATCGACCGCCTGTTTGGCTGGATTTTCCGCCCCTTCAACCGCTTCTTTCTGCGCAACGCCCAGCGCTATGAGTCCCTGGTCGGTCGCAGCCTGAGCCGTCGCGGCTGGGTGTTCGGGATATACCTATTATTGCTGGCGGGCACCGCCATGATGTTCACCCAGGTGCCCGGCGGTTTTATTCCCACCCAGGACAAGACCTACCTGATCGGCAGTATTCGCCTGCCGGAAGGCGCCTCGCTGGATCGTACCGAAGCCGTTGCGCGGCGGGTCAGTGAGCTGGCGATGGATACCGATGGCGTCGCCGACGCGCTGGCCTTCGTCGGCTTCAATGCGTTGCAGGGCACTAACACACCGAATGTCGGCACGGTGTTCATGGTATTCGACGACTTTGCCGACCGCGACCGCACCGCCCAGGAGATATCCGATGAGATCAACGCCAAGCTGGCCGACATCAACGAAGGCTTCGCCATTACCTTCATGCCGCCGCCGGTGTTCGGATTGGGCGCGGGCTCGGGTTATTCACTCTACGTACAGGACCGGCGCGGCGCTGGTTATGGCGAGCTGCAAACAGCCACCAATGAGCTGGCCCTGGCGCTGAGTGAAACACCGGGCATGTTCTACCCGTTCAGCTCCTACCAGGCCAACGTGCCGCAGCTGGATGCGGACGTGGATCGCATCCAGGCCAAGGCCCAAGGCGTGCGGCTGGATGACCTGTTCGGCAGCCTGCAGCTGTACTTTGGCTCGCAGTACATCAACGACTTCAACCTGTTTGGCCGCACCTACCGGGTCATGGCCCAGGCGGATGCACCGTTCCGCGACAACCCCAACGACATCGACCATCTGTATACCCGCAACGCCAACAACCAGATGGTGCCGCTCAATACCATGGTCACGCTGCGCGAGAGCTTCGGGCCGGACCCGGTGATCCGTTACAACGGCTACCCGGCGGCAGATCTGATCGGCCAATCCGACCCTGCCCTGCTGTCTTCGGCTCAGACCCTGGCCGCGGTTATGGGCGTGGCGGATGAGGTATTGCCAGCCGGCATGACACTGGAATGGACCGACCTGAGCTTCCAACAGGTAACCCAGGGCAATGCCGCCATGGTGGTCTTCCCGGTCGCCCTGCTGCTGGTGTTCCTGGTGCTCGCCGCGCTGTATGAAAGCTGGGTAATGCCGCTGGCGGTGATCCTGATCGTCCCCATGTGCCTGCTCGCTGCACTGTTTGGGGTGTGGCTGATGGGCGGCGACAACAATATTTTCGTGCAGGTCGGCCTGGTAGTGCTGATGGGCCTGGCGTGCAAGAACGCCATCCTGATCGTCGAATTCGCCCGTGAGCTCGAACTGCAGGGCCGCGACACCATCAGCGCCGCGCTGGAAGCCAGCCGCCTGCGGCTGCGCCCGATCATCATGACCTCAGTCGCCTTTATCGCCGGCGTAGTGCCGCTGGTACTGGCCACTGGGGCGGGTGCCGAAGTGCGTAACGCCATGGGCATCACCGTATTCACCGGCATGATCGGCGTGACCCTGTTCGGCCTGCTGCTGACACCGGTGTTTTATGTCGCCTTGCGGACGTTGGCCAAGCGTTTTGAGAACCAGACAGCAAAGCCAGACGGCGATTTAAAAGCAGAACTGGGAGGAGCGTCTCATGAGTAAGCTGGCAGGTATCATTTCGATGGCAGCGCTGCTCAGTGCCTGCGCTGTGGGCCCGGATTATCAACCACCGAAGCCGATCCAACTGGAGCAGTTTGCTCATGACCAAGCGCCCGACGAGGCAGCCGGATCGTCGCTGGAAAGCAACGAGCAGCGGTTCTGGCAAGGCTTTGCCGACCCCCTGCTGGCCAATCTGATCAAGCAAACCATGGCCGACAACCAAAACCTGCAAGCGGCACTGGCCCGCTATCAGGAAGCTGAAGCGCTGCTGCGTGGCTCACGCCGCGATCAGTTGCCCAGCGTCACCGCCGGTGCCGGCGTTGCCGGCCAACGGCTGGCGGAAGTCGAGCGCACCCGGCCCGACAAGGAGCGAGTGGAGTCATACCAGGCCGGTGTGGCGCTCAGCTGGGAGCTGGACCTGTTCGGCCGACTGCGCCGCGCCACCGAGGCCAGCGCAGCAGAACTGCAGGCCGCCGGCGCGGACCGGCAGACACTGCAGGTCGCGCTGGCCGGCCAGATGGCCAGCAGTTACTTCCAGCTGCGCGGTTTGCAACAGCAACTGCGGGTCGCCGAGGAAAACGCCAGTCTGCAGCAGGCGTCGCTGGATATCGTCGGTGCACGACTGGAAGCCGGCCGCGGCACCCTGTTCGATCAGGTGCGGGCCCGCGCCCAACTGGATGCAACCCGGGCAGAGATCCCCCAACTCAAAGCCGAGATAGGCGCCGCCATGCACCGCATCGGCGTACTCACCGGCCAGACACCCACCGCATTGGTTCCGCAACTTGAAGTACCTGCGGATCTACCGAACAGTCGTCCATCCATTGCCGCGGGCAGCCCCGGTGACGTATTGCGCCGGCGCCCCGATATCCAGGCCGCCGAACGGCGCCTGGCAGCAGCCAGCGCCCGCATCGGCATCGCCACTGCCGACCTGTTCCCGCGCTTCACCCTCGGTGCCCTGCTCGGCTCGCTCGCCGGTACCGGCTCGGACCTCTTTACTGCTGGCGCCCAAACCGGGCGCGTAGCTCTGGGCATCGACTGGTCCTTCCTCGACCGCACCATGGTGCAGGCACGAATCGATGCAGCCGACGCCCGATACGCCGAATTGCTCGCGGACTATCGGCAAACGGTCCTGCTGGCACTGGAAGAAACAGAAACCTGGCTACTGCGCTACCAGCAATCGCACAAACGCACGGCCTTGCTGCAAAGCGCCACCGACGCCGCCACCCAGGCCGTAGAGCAGGCACGTGACCGTTACGATCAAGGGTTTATCGGCTATTTTGAATTGCTGGCGGCGGAACAGGAACTGACCGCCATGCGGGACAGGCTGGTGCGGAGCCAGACAGCGATGGGGTTGGCGATGGTGAATGTGTATCGGGCGCTGGCGGGGGCGCCAAGCGTATGAGTAAGCATCTAAAAGTGCGGATTGCTCGCTACTCAGGCGCAAAACTGAACTCACCACCGGTAAGCGCCGCGCCCAGCAGATCGACAGCCGCAGCCAGCTTTTCATCGATGATATGAAGATACTCCGTCCAGTCATCGACGTGATGCAGTTCCGCCTTGCCATCCGAAATGCCGCGCAATGCGATAAGCGGCACATCAAAACGCATGCAGGCGCGCAGGCAAGCGTAGCTCTCCATGTCCACCATCTGGGCAGAGATGGCGTCATAAGCTGAACCCGACACAATGTTGGCACCGGTGGAAAGCGTCGCTTCCGGCAGGCCAGGAATCCGCAGTGGCAACGGCACAGTCGCCGACAGCGCGAGAAAGGGCGTGACTCCCTTGTCAAAGCCCAGAGCGCTGGCGTCCATGTCGCGGTAGGCAACCGACGTCGCCTGATAGACCTCGGTCTGTTCCAGCACCCGGCTTCCGGCCGAGCCCAACGACACCACCAGATCGGGCAGATGTCCCTGCTGGGCCAGAGCAGCCAGCGCCGCTGTGAGCTGTACCGCCGCCTCAACCGGGCCTATACCGGTCATCAGCGGAGTAAAGCGTTGCTGGAGGTGTGGGCCGTACTCGGCCTTATCTGCCATCACAAAGAGAATGTTACGGCCTGCCAGGGTGGTCAGGACGGGGGTACAAGAGCTCATCATCAGTATCGCTTGCATTGCCGATGGGTATTGCACTGCAGTGTACCCTTTTCAGGCAACGGCCTGATGGTTGACTCTGCCACGCAAACGGAAACGCCCCTGCAACACCGCACCGGCTACCCCCGAGCAGCCGGAACGCGAGGCCGACGTGGAGGCGCTGAACACCCAGTTACGCTGGCTGGTGGAGCGGGTTACCGCCGACCGCTGGTATCGGCCGCGGATACTGCCGCAGCTGCATGTGTTGATATGAAATAACGAGCGAGGGGTATAACGACGATACCAATGCTTTTTCTCCTCGGATTAGCGCAGCGGCAAATCCTGAGCTTTAATGATTGAGCACAGCGAGCCCGCATATGCTGCGGCTCATTATTCCAGGAGAGCAATATGGCAGGTAAATTTGAGGTCTATCAGGACAAGGCTGGGGAATACCGCTTCCGACTCAATGCGTCCAATGGGCAGAGCATCCTTGCCAGTGAAGGGTACAAGACCAAAGCCAGCTGCATGAACGGAGTCGAATCGGTCAAAAGCAATGCTCCGGATGACAGTCGCTACGAGCGCAAGCAGTCCAACTCCGGCAAATTCATGTTCAATCTGAAAGCGGCAAACCATCAGGTCATTGGTACCAGCCAGCTTTATGAAGCCGTTGCCTCCCGCGACAATGGCATCGAGTCCGTCAAGAAGCACGCACCCGAGGCCACAGTAGTAGAGGTTTGATGACTTTCCCCCTCTCCCAGGTCAGGAGAAGGGGGACATTCTGAACTGACCCTACTTACACGGGCCGATCAAATGTGTCGTAGTTAACCTCTGCATCACTGTATATCTCCACCCACAATCCATGTCCTCGGGACTCGGCATAAGCACAGAGGTCCGTCATCAACTGAATCCAGTCCGCCAGATCAGTCTTATCCATCTCAGCCGCGCGATCAATTGAAAAACGCCAGAGCGCAGGTTCTGTTAACTGATCCACCTCATCAAGCAATAGGTCATAGGCTGCATCCCAGTTCTCACCGAAATAATCCGGAAAACGGAAAGACTCGCTGAGCGCTCGCAGCAGGGTCGACTTGTTCAATCTGTTATCTGCATCCAGCGCGATGGCCGGTTGATCAAGCTGGCCCCTGGGCTGCCAGGTGATTGCCGCTGGCTGACTGGCTGCTGCGCTCATCTCAATGCCCCTTGATGCGGGTGAAGGACCGGTAATGATCCTCCGTGTAATAGAACTCCACAGGCGGATTACCGCCTGTCACCACTCGTCGTGGGCCACGGTGTGATAATCCCGGCGTGTCCACCGTGTATTCCCGGTAGTACCCCCTCGGCTTGATCGGCAACAGCCGCTCCCGGTTTTCAAAGGTGATGCCATCACGCTGGTAGGGAAATGGCCCCTTCCGACTGATCCGCTCCAACGTCTTGTACAGCTGCTGGTCCTGCGCCGACAGCTGCGAGTGGCTGGCAGAGCCAGACTGAGTAAAGCCGGCGCCATCGATAAAGGCATCGAGATGCCCGCCCTGCTGAAGCTGGAACAGGCCAAAAGCGAAGGCCAGAACAATCAGAATTTTCTTCACGGTATGTACTTAAGTCCTTTTTAGCAGGGCAATGGATGGGGAAACTCTACCCTCAATAACTGCTGACCACTACAACCGTTCACGAACCACATCCGTCACCCTGGCCTCGACTGTACGCTGTATCCGGTCTTCGATCTCGCTACACAGCGAGTCCAGCTCTTGTGACGAGTTGCCAACCACAACGAAAGTCCATTCACTTGCATCCAGTCGTTCGCGATCACCACTTTCACAAACGGCCACCGCAGGGTTACGCCCATAGCGCTCGTGAATCCCACCTATTCGCTGGCGCTTCTCTTTCAGCGAGCGACAGCCTGGGAGTGAAAATGTCAGGGTTAACACAACGATTTGCATGACGCAGTCTCCACAGCCAGTTGACGGTACCCCTCCTGGGAAAAGGCCCCACAGGAGCCCAAGGTTTGCCAGCCATGGAAACCCAAGCCCTATGGTAAAGTAGCCAAAATCCAACCCGGACAGTTCAAATGCTTATATACCTGCTGATCGCCTGCGACCGCCTCGAAGAAAAACGAGAGAAAAAACTGAGGCAGAACCTGCCGGAACTGCAAGCGGCTTTGCAGGCGTATGTTGATGCCAATGCAGCCAACAATGTCACGCTGATCAACGAGTGCGAGAGCGACGATTGCGAAGACTGGCAGCTGGGAATAAGTCAGCCCGTGACGAAGAACATTCACCTTAATTTCCCCGTGGACCTGTTCAACAGGCTGGCCGAGCAATATGACATTGATTGCGAGGTGGGTTATATCGAAGACGATGTCCGCGAACCGGTCAGTTATTTCGGCAAGTATGAAGGCAAGGGTGAAGCGTTTTTGATAGCAGAGTATTTGGGGCTATAGCGGCGGCCCCTGATACGGGCCCTAGAATCAGCACAACGCTAGATGATTCTGCACACACCGCTGCCCGTATATGTACCCGTATATGTACCTGACCCCTTTATTCGCAGCTCTGTAGTGTAGGCGAAGCCGCTGCGGAGAAGCTGTCGCTGTGGGCTTGGCCTTGTTTGGGCCTTTGCTGTACAATCGTACGGAGTTTCCGTACACAAGAGAGCGATCATGGATACAGTCAGCGTAAACAAATTCAGGGACAACCTGAAAGCCCTTGTAGAGCAAGCAGTTAGCCGGCATGAGCCTCTCAAGGTGACTCGACGAGCAGGTGAGGCCTTTGTGGTTATAAGCGCCGAAGACTGGGAGCGCGAGCAGGAAACCCTTCACGTCTTTCAAAGCAAGAGTCTAATGCAGCAGATAGCCGACTCCCTTGAAACCCATGCCCAGGGACAAGGATACAAACCGACTGACGAGCAGATGAATGAGATCACTGGTATTTGAGGGTAATACCTGGGAAGCGTATGAGGCCATGCGCGAAAAGGACAAGCGGCTACACAAGGCCCTATGTAAACTACTCAAAGACATACTCCGGTCTGAGGATCCGTCATCGGGGCTGGGTAAGCCCGAGCCACTCAAGCACAATCTTGCTGGCCTATGGTCAAAACGGATTTCGCAGAAAGATCGGCTTATATATCGATTTGACGAGAAGTCCATTTACATATTCGCCATCGGCGGGCACTACGACCAGCCCTAACGTTTGACATGAGCGGTGGCCGGCCGGTGCATCCGGTCGGACATCCGCTCAATGGAATGGTTAGACGTTTGTGGCGAAGTGATACACATGCGTATATGTACCTGACCCCTTTATTACGTGACCAATGATGCCGTCGGTATTGAAGCCAAGCCCGTCCCGGTAGAACACCAGCGCGCGATCGAGGTCATCCACGCCCAGGGTGATTACACTGATTCGAGGTTTCATGGCGCGCCTCCCCGGTGGGCCTTGAGACAAAGAATGTAGATTGATATCGAGATCAGACCGAGCGAATACGCAGTCGCATACCCGCCGGACCATAAACATCAGTCAGTCGATAAATCCCTTTTTCTTCATCTCCTTTTCCGACAGGTATTCCTTGAACACCAGGGTAATGCCCAGAGCGACAACGAACAGTGCAGTAATCGTTATGATCAGCTTGAAAAACAACGCCGGATCAAGCGGTGCAAACCATAACTGCACGAGAGATAGCGCCACCCCTAATACGAACAGGCCGGTGCAAATGATCGACCCGTACTTCATTTGTCCCTACCGAGGATGACCACATAGGCTTCGCGCTTCCAGAACAGCAGCATCCGGCGGATGTCCTTCTCCATGGTCTGGACTCGCCAGCCCTCGGAGCTGTTCTTGTTCAAGAAGTCAGAAAACTTGAGCGGGTTGACCTTCGACCCACCCAACAACAGCGACCCAAGCATACCTTCCTGATAAATAACCACTTTGTATTCCATTACCAACTCCCTTTGATTGAACAACTTACTAACAGCACCTTCCACTCGTGCCGTCGCCATACAATATGCCAAAGCCCGCAGCAGGACAATTAGCTGCAGCCAAAGTCATGCCGGGGACTCGTGGCCAAGCTGTCAGCTGCCACACTGCGCTTGCAGCAACTTGAGCGTCTGCTCATCCAACTGCCCGCCAAAGAAAACCTCTAGCGCACGGCGAAAAAGCGGCTCCGACGGATCAGCGAGCGAGAACAGCGTCAGGCAGGACCGGAACTTCATTGCATCCAGCTCGCCCAACACCGAGTTCGCGCCCTTGGCCTCATGCACCAATACCGCCTCTGTCGCTTCACGAAGCCGCTCCCCCAGCACCGGGTGCGCAAGGTAGGCGCGGGCCTCCGCCAGCCCGGTCAGGCCATAACGCTCAGCAGTAGAACTGCGCCCCAGCCCCCGTAGCTGGGGGAACACATACCAGATCCAGTGTGTGCGCTTGTGGCCAGCGCGCAGCTCCGCCAGGGCCGTGGCGTATGAGGATTGCTGGGCGTCGGTGAATCGGCTCAGGTCAAAATCGTTGGTCATGGGTCCTCCGGTGGATGTTGTTCTCAGACTAGGGTTTCCGGACGATAAGGTCGAACCGATGCCAATGGTGCGGTACAAGCCCACCATCACCCTCGGATTCGCGTAGAAGTTCGATCGTCCAACCGCTGCACAAATCTTCGACTTCGCGTCTCGTGTGAAAGCTCATCTTGGAATGCGTGGACCATTCATGCCTATCGCCGAAGAGATGGCCAACGAATACGCCGCCGGGCTCCAGCGATGATTGGATCAATGCCCACAGCTGGGCAAAGTCCAGCGGCGCGCAGAAAGGCAGGCTAAGCCCTGCGTGAACGAGAGCGGAAGATGGCAAGCTTCGCAGCTCTTCAAATCGAGCCTCAAGCGTCGTCAGCCGAGAACCGAGGTGGGCAGTCTTCAGCGCTTCCAAGCGGGCGATAGCCCCAGGCTCCTTATCAACAGCCAGAACATCCCATCCTGTGTTCAACAGCATGGCTGTCTCCAGGCCGGCGCCGCAGCCGAGGTCGACGGCATGGGCATTGCCGCGCGGCCGACAGTCGGGGCCCAGAGCGCGACGGAGCAATGGCGAGGCCGCACGATCTTGATTGGCAGCATAGAAGGCTTCCCAGCCCTGGTTATTTTTGTCTGGCATGGAAGGCATATTGCACTGCTTGCTCTGCATGTATTTGCGTCGTGTCATAGAGCCGAACGTCAGTATCAGCGTCCTGAATCAACAATCCAATCTCCGTACAGCCAAGGATTACCCCTTGGGCGCCACGCTCGGCCAGAGAAGCGATTACCCCCAGATAATCAGCTTTTGATTCAGGCTTGACCACACCTAGGCACAACTCCTTATAAATCACCAAATGAATCCGCTCCCGCTGAAGCTCATCTGGAACGACGACCTGGATGCCATTAGCCTGTGGTGTCAGCCGTTTCTAACTAGGCTCCCACCACAAAAGTTGCAATGCTATTCTGCCAACAGCTTCGGCATGAATAGACGTCACTCGCGTAATCCGTTTTCGGATTGGCTGCTTATGTCCTGGATCAGAAACTCCATCTCGGCAATCTCCCGGCGCTGCGTCTCGATGATATCATCAGCGAGTTTCCTAGCACGCGGGTCGGTGATATTGGCCCGCTCGCTTGTCAGGATTGCTATTGAATGGTGCGGAATCATAGCTTTCATCCAGGCGACATCATCAACAGTTCCTTGACTGCGAACGAGCCACAAGCCAAGGCCCATCAGGGCAACGCTGCCTATTACAATAGCGAAGTTGGCCTTCCGGTTTTTGTACATGTGGCGCATGAAGAAGAGCATTACTAGCGCCATGCAGCCTGCCATGATGAATGTCATGAACATGCGAGTTTGACTAAACCAAACGTGGCTAAATTGATAAGTATTTAGGTACATCAAACAGAACATCAGTGTGGAAGAACACACTATCATCAGGATGAAATTTCTGTATGAATGCATCGATCTCTCCCATGACGTCAGTTTTACGAACAACAGTAGACATTGTTATGCGCATTTGCACTAAATTCTGCGCCTGCAACCCACCCCTTGGCCTTGACTCGCGCCCGGCCAGTCTTGAAACATAGCCTGAGTCACAGCAGACCGGGCACCATTCGCCGGCTCGCCCATGCGTAAAATGTTCTTTTATGCTCAGAGCGCGATCGTCCCTTCGATTACATCCCCACGCATCCGCAAATGGTATTGCGTTGGACGTGGCCCAAGCGTGAATCGTGTCATGGTGGCCTGCAGTTCTTACGGAAACTGACCGCATAAGTCAGCTACTCTACCCATTGATCTCTACGATCAGACAGTCCAGCCACGCGGATCAAGCAGGCGCCAAGGGTTTGCCCCGCATCTTGTGCGGTAACAACGGTAGCGAAGCACCAGACCACTTAACGTTTCAGGAGAATAAAGTGTCAGATACCAATATCGAACTGACTTCGACCATTAGCGAAAACAACAAACTGGAGCTTGCCCTGCGCGAGATCGAGATCCCGCAGCCAGGCGAAAACCAAGTGGTCATCCGCGTCGAAGCCGCGCCCATCAACCCGTCTGACCTGGGAGTGATGTTCAGCGTAGCCGACATGACAACTGCCCGGCAATCCGGTAGCGCCGACCGCCCCGTCATAAGTGCCGATGTCCCGGCGAAGTTCATGGGTGCCGTTAAAAAGCGGGTGGGCAAATCCATTCCCGTGGGCAACGAAGGCGCCGGTACCGTCGTCGCGGCTGGCTCATCAGCTGCTGCGCAAAGCCTGATGGGCAAAACCGTTGCCTTCATTGGCGGTGGTAGCTACCGCAAATATCTGTGTGCCAATGTTCAAAGCTGTCTGGAACTGGAGCCGGGTACCACGGCAGTCGAAGCCGCCTCCAGCTTTGTTAATCCGCTTACTGCACTGGCTATGGTAGAAACCATGCGCGCCGAAGGTCACAAGGCCATCGTCCACGCGGCCGCCGCCTCCAACCTCGGACAAATGCTCAACCGCATCTGCATCGCCGACGGCATCGACCTGGTCAATATCGTCCGCAAGCCGGAACAGGAAGCATTGTTGCGCGACCTGGGTGCCAAATACGTGGTCAACTCCAGCAGCGACAGCTTTATGGCAGACCTGACCCAGGCACTTATCGACACCGGCGCGACCATCGCTTTCGACCCTATCGGTGGCGGACGCTTGACCAGCAACATCCTCACCTGCATGGTAAGCGTCCGGCAATCACAGGTTGATAGCCGGCTTCCAGTTGTGCGGCAGTAATTCATTGATAGCGCTGTTCTTCTGCGTCGGCAGTCGGGTCAGCACATCCTTCAGATAGGCATAGGGATCATACCCATTCAGTTTGGCGGACTGGATCAGGGTCATGATGGCCGCGGCACGCTGACCACTGCGTAGCGATCCGGCGAACAGCCAGTTGGAGCGGCCCAGTGCCCAAGGCCGGATCTGGTTTTCAACCCAGTTGTTATCGATCGGTACAGCCCCGTCATCCAGGTAACGTGTCAGTGCTGCCCAGCGCTTCAGGCTGTAATCCAGAGCTCTGGCTGTCCCTGTCCCGTCCGGCACCTTTTCCCGCTGGGCCAGCATCCATTTATGCAGCGCCTCGGCAATAGGTTTGGCTTGTGTGGCCCTCATGACCTGGCGCTGTTCCGGTGCCAGGTCTTTGGCTTCCCGCTCGACCTGGTATAACAGTTTGATGTACTCCAGTGCCTGCTCGGCCAGCACACTCTGATTAGCGACGTGCAGGTCGTAGAACTTGCGCCGGGCATGGGCCATGCAGCCGATCTCGATGATGCCATTGCCGAACCCGGCCTTATAACCAGCGTAATCGTCACACACCAGCTTGCCTTGCCAGTCACCCAGGAAGGTGCGGGCATGCTCACCCGCCCGGCTTGGGGCGAAGTCGTAAACGGCCGCTTTCAGATCAGCGAACGGGGTGGTGCTGTAGGCCCAGACGTAGGCTTTGTGGGTTTTCTTCTTGCCGGGAGCCAACATGCTGACCGGCGTTTCATCAGCGTGCAGAACGCCGTGTTCCAGCAGGGCCATTCTCAGGGCATCGGCCAGCGGTTGCAGCTGGACGCCGCAAGCGCCTACCCATTCGGCCAGGGTGGAGCGAGGAATGGTGAGACCAGCGCGGCCAAAGATGCGTTCCTGGCGATACAGCGGTAGATGATCAGCGTATTTGGCTACCAGTACCTGGGCCAGCAGACCGGAGGTCGGAATGCCCTTGTCGATGACCTGTGCCGGAACCGGCGCCTGGGTCAGGGTGCTGCATTGGTTGCAGGCCCACTTGCCGCGGACATGGCGTTCAACGGTAAACACACCCGGCACATAATCCAGCTTTTCGCTGACGTCTTCGCCGATACGCTTGAGCTGACATCCACAGCGGCACTGCGTGGACTCAGGCTCGTGATGGATCAGTGTCCGGGGCAGTTCTGGCGGCAGCGGCGCACGTTTGGGCTGCTGCTTGGGTTTGGTGTCAGGAGGCAGGGCCTCTGTGAGCTCGGCCAGCTCGGCCTCGATGGCTGCGATGTCGCTATCCACCAGCTCTTCCAGCAGCAGCCCTTGATGCCCATCCAGCTGTTCGCTGCGACGGGCGAACTTGTGGCGTTTAAGTATGGCCAGCTCATGGGTGAGCTTTTCGTTCACGGCCTTGGTGTAATGCAACTCCCGATCTTTGCTCTCCACGCGATCAAGCAGCTCCATCGCGAGGGCGCGGAGCTGGTCGGTAGAGAGTTGATTGAGGTCGGGTCGCTGAGTCATGGCTGGCAGTATGCCAATCCCCAGGCCTCGTCGCGATTCCCTTATTTGGTGATGGCTCTGCTGGCCAGGTTGTGGTTACAGCACCGAGATGACGCCTGCCTCACCAAGGCGCTGCCAGGGCAGCCCCTGGACCAGCGCCATGACTTGCTCATCGGTCAGCCGCAGACGCTCGCCGCGCCAGGCTTCGCCCCAGTGGAACTTGCCCCGGTTCAGTCGGCGGGCACACAGCCAGATACCCAGGCCGTCATGGATCAGCACCTTCATCCGGTTGCCCCGTTTGTTGGCAAATAGGTAGGCGCAGTGAGGTCTGGCCGAGCCAAACACCTGAACCACCCGCGCCAGTGCCGTATCGGCACCGGCGCGCATATCCAGCGGTTCGGTCGCCAGCCAGATCTCATCAATGCGGATCATCCCAGCAGATCCCGCAACAGGACGGCACACTGCTGGGCCTGTTCTGTGGGCCATTCCACCACAACCGCACCACCGGCCCGGTGTATCTCGATACGGATGGTATTGCCAGCATTCGAGACCGGCCGGCCGCCCGGAGACGGTGCGACGGCGGGCAAGTTGATTGGCATGAACCCGGGGGTTGCCAGCGGTGCTCCGCCTTCTCGTGCCTGACTGACCCAGCGTCTGACCAGGTTGGCATTGAGCTCATTGTCCAGGGCAATACGGGCCACGGAGACGTCCGGCTGACGGCACTGAGCAACGATGCTGGCTTTGAATTCGGGAGAAAAACGGCGGCGTGTACGTTTAGGGGTGGTTACGCTTAATGAGTCCATCGATAGTGTCCACTAGAAAATAAGTGGACACTATCCTGATGCCTATAGCAGGACGCTCAAGATGGGATCACCAGACGCTTACCCTGCATGGAAGCCGCCGTCTCGCGCAACATGACTGAATACAGCGTGTACGGATCTGATATCTACAAGCAGGTGTATATCTATGGCGGCCTGGACCGTGGCCCCATCACGCTCAACCGCACCTTTGGTTTTGCCTGGGGCGTAAACGGCTTCCTGCTGTTCAATGCGTTGGGGAAACTGGGTAAGGACACCGCCGCCGCCATGCGCAAGCGCATAGCCGCCGAAATCAAGACCACCTTTGCCAGCCACTACACCCACGAAGTATCCCTGGCCGGTGCGTTACAGCTGGATGCGCTCTCGGTGTACGGCAAACAGGCTACCGGGGAGAAGTTCCTGATCAAACCTCAGAGCTAACGTTTAGCGTGTGGCCTTAAGGCCAGCCCAAGGGCGCTGGAGTGAGGTTGGCTCCAGCGCCTGCATGAAAGGTGATCCTGCTTTTAATCCTGGAGGCTCCTGATAAAGGCCTCTGATTCAGCAATGGACTTTTCCATTTCCCTGATCAACTGAGCGACATCTGTTTCTATCGTCCCCAGCTCACCTTGTAACGAGTCAATGGCTCTCGCATTCAGATTATGCTTCAGAAACAGTACCTGATCCTGGAATGCCTGTAATACGGGCTCCATGCGGCTCTCTGCGCTACGCATCGCCTTGATGAGCCCCTGATATTGCCGCCGAGTCTGACTTAACTTCGCTGCACTCTGGCGCTTGAGGTTGGCATTGCTGTACAGCTCGATTTCTTCCTCCCACTCATCGAACAAGGCCTCGGACACGTCTTCGACCGCATCGATGCGCTTGGTCACTGACTGAGCGGCAGCTTTGCTGTCTTCGTATTCGTCGTTCAACCTGTCGTAGCGTGCTGCCAAGTCCTGGTCTTTAATCTGGATAATGGATCGAAATTGCGCCAGGGCGGATTCGAACTGTTGCTTGGCATCAGTCTGCGCCTCCTGGACCGACTCCACGCGATTGACCATGATGTCGCGCTTGTGAACACCCACTTTCTCCATAGCGCCGTAATACGCCGACTGACAACCCGCCAGCGCCGCTACCAATAAAGCAAATAAAAAACAACGACTTATCGACATATGCCCTTCCCCTCAGCTGGGTTCTTGCGAGCTTGAATGGGACAGATGATAGCCTTTCTGGAGGCTGGAAGGTGGTACCCTTAAGTTGCATCGACAAAACGAACGCCTCCGGTCGACCGGCATCGTTTCACTGCTTCTCGAATAACCGTAACTTGTAAATGCATCGCCAGTGCCCACCGACATGGTGTGCTCGAATTCGTGTTCTTAACACAAAGCTAAGCGGCGACCCGTCAGGGATGTCCGGTGGACGGCCGCTAGGCTGGGAACGAACTTGAGCGCCTTGTTAAGCGCTACACCACTAATCCATATTCCAGGGCCTGTCTTACCACCGGAGCCACAGTTTCCGGCGTGATGCCACGATCTTTGCAATATTTGGTTTGCAGCCAGACAGCTAGAGGCTTTTGACCCTTGCTAGCATTGCAACCGCAGCAGCAAAGGGCAATATTTTCCCGCGTGATGATTCTGGCATCGTTGATAATGTGCTCCCAGCTAGCCACAGATTTTCTCGATACTGCGACGGAGGTAAACTCATTGCCGCAATAGACGCATGCCGTATCGCGTGCCCGAATCTCTTTTTCGAGCCAATCCGGAATATTCCACTTATTTGCCATTGTTCATGCTTACCTTTTACCGCTTAACGTCCAGCTCAGCGGGCAAATGGAGCGCAGCGTAGTTTGCTCCGCTGCAGCTGCTTGTTAGCGGTGGTCCACTTATTCTTCTGGGATATCATCACTCGCGACTTTATCTTCGGGCACTACAGACACCCCAAAATCAACCACTGTGTCAGGAAAAAGAACTCCGAGGCGATTGTTAGCCTTGTTCCTGCCCAAATCGCGTTTCGCCATGAAGATCTCTACTTGCTCTCGGATCTTCGGCTCAAGGCAAGACAATACATACTCAATGAAATCCTCTACAACTGAAATGTCCTGGGACACTTTATGAACGCCGGAGTATTCAATGGATACCCCCACAGACTGCGCCCACATTGAACGATACTCCTTGAAAACAGGTACCTTATCGTTGAAGAAGACTTCATTGAACTTCAACTTTCCCACCACGAAATTGCCGTGAAGTAAATCGTTTCGTTCATTAACAATCGAGTTGTATTTGGCACACTCTGGCGAAGACCAGCTGACTTCCGAGATAAACCCTATGCAGTTGATGTGAAGGGATTGAATCTTCACATCGATATTTGAACGGACAAAGTTGTCGTAAAGGCGTGAGTTGCTTTTTATGTCGGGCCGGCAAAGCACGAAGATAAGCAAATTGATGAACGACTCAGCCAGCACCGGCACAGACAGCGCCGCCACCTTTTGGCAGAAGCCCCCCTGAAATTATCTTGGCAATACACGCGGGAGCTATCGCTTCGCTGCCCTCAAGAATTTTGTAGCTCTTCAACGATTACTCCTTAACCGCTAACGCTTGCAGCAGGGGCGCGACGTCAGGAGCGTCCCTTGCCTGCACTGGTTATAAGTCATTTAACTACTCTCAAATAAGGAGGAAGCCTCTTCCCTCCGGCCCTTTGAGTATCCTCACCCAAGAAGGCTTTCCGAGCCTCATCTACGACCCCCTCCAGTTCTTTCAGGTAGTATTCGCAAAGCTCCTCGATAGACTTCTTCTTCAAATCGTCATCATCTGGAACCGGCAATTCACTGAAGTGCTGCTGAACCTTAGCCATACTCTCGGGAAGTTCAACGTAATACTTTTCATTTGTCCCATCCGGCAATTCGATTTCCCACCCACTGCCACCAGTTTGATCTCCAATGAAAAATCCAATGGCTCCTGGGGGAGGTGTTCCCAACTTTGCCATGTCAGAAGATGAAAAGTTAACCGAGGCGGATGTGCTGACCGGGAGCTTTCCCTGCTTGAGTATTTCGTTTCTCAGCGTGACAAAATACTTCATCAGAACATCAGACTTCATTTTTTCCTGTATTGGTTGATACCAAGCATCAAACCGATCAGAACCAACAGGCGTTTTAAGGTTCTGAATTACGAAAGTCACCGACCGGCCAAAAACGACCAAGTTCCGGATGCCCGAATACCTCCGGTACCGGTTTCCGGAGGTGAGATCCTCGTAGCCAAACCGAGCAGTTTGGAGCGTTTCTTCAGCCTTCTGAATTATCGTCCGAATTTCATTACTCACTCAGAACCTCGATGACTTGTAACGCCTCAAGCAGAGGCGCCGGCTTTATCGGCGTCCTTCTGCCTTGGTTTGTTAGGCCAGTTTAACGTTGAAGAAAGAAGTTGGTGCGCAAATTTTATGTCTTTGAACTGTTCTTCTCCCACCACCAACCCTTTGTTTTTTACCTTTATCTTAGGATGGACCTGATTTCTCGAAGCTTTCAAGAATTCCATCATGGCTTGCCCGCTAAATGTGTATTCCCCAGTATCGTAGTTGGGTATCCAACCAGCAGCAGAGCAAACCTTTATAAGAGTATCCAGAGTCCATGTTAATGGATTCTTCGACTTCAGAAGTCGATTCGTTAACCCTAGAATCTCTAGAGTCTTCCTTACATGAACCTCGTTTTCGAGGCAGGTCAAAATCAACCTGGTCTCAATAGCCGAGCCAAGCATAACTGCCGCAGCCAAGAAAGAACCAGCTTCCTCGCAAGCCCCAGCTTCATTCTCATAGTAAATTGCGATTGATTTTAGCTTTGCCTGTTCGTCTTTTTGGAAAACTGCGACCCTGCCCGCGTCGTGTAATTTATAGAACTCGTCAGGATCATTAAGATACAAATCTTTTAAATCGTCAGCACCAAACTCGCTAAATGCTTCTAGCAGTTTCTGCTCCATGGCCAAATCGTATTCTTTTGAAAGCTCTTTATATTCATCCGGCGCCTCTAATATCGGCCAATACTCGTCATCAGAAAGTCCATGAGATTTTTCAACGACCCGCATCCTCTTTGATATTGGCCCAAGTATGTTTTCGTATTGCCCGTTTGACCACCTTGCTTCGTGAATCTGAACCTCGATTGCATAGCATCTATGAAATGCAAGCTCGTGCTCAGAAATATCACCAGCTGCGTATCTAGCCTGTGCGATCTTTATGTAAATCTTGGCGCGTTCCTCAAGAGAAGGAAGATCGTTAAAATCAATTATTTGAGGAAACTCGGTATTTTTAAGAAAATCCTCTAAAGCAATCGCTTTTTCAGCTCGCTCTTGAAAGTGCTTTATTGCTTCCACTACTTCTGGTGGTAGGTCTCCATTCATTTCATGCTCTCTCAGAACTATAGGCGCCTAACGCCAAAATTAAGCCGCGCCGCGCCTCGGCGTCGGCTTGAATGATTTGTCAGGCGCCGGCTCATCTGCGCTTAAGTAAATGGCGCTGAGAGCTTCGTGAAACTCCCGAATGCACTCCTCCACCTCTGCTCTAGTGCGCGCAAACCCTTCTCTCGATGGAGTTGCACGCTGGAGAATGAGACTTTCGCGGAACTCACCGACCATGCTGTTGAATTTCGCCAAGCGAGTCGCTGCTTCTCGCGCTGAAAGTAGACGAAGCCGCGCCACGGCATGCTCAAGCGACTGCCTTGTTTCGAGGAACTCTCGGTCACGAACGAGTATCTGCTTCCACTGTCGCTCTGAGAAGTCAGGATCCGGAGGATTTCGTCCAGCGTAGACGCCACCCAACTTACTGGCCAGACGTCGCCAGGCTGAGAAGCATTCCTCTGCTTTTTCGGAGACTTGTTCTAAAGAGTCGAGCCGTCTGACATGCGCTATTTTTTGTATCTCCCTTGAATATGCGTCCCGCGTCAGGAGAAAGGCGCCAATACCCGAGATGGCCGCGCCCAGACCTATCTTCACCGCGCTATCAATCACTTCTATCCAGTCCACCGCAGCCTCCTCAAGGCGCCTAACGCCCGCGTAAAGCGCGCGAGGTACGAGCGTCGCATTTGACGCGATTGTTAAATCTTTTAGTCAATGCTTCGCCCCAAGATTCTGGCGACTATGCCAACAATACCTTTTTCTGTGCGTTGAGCATTGGCCCCAAAGAAGTGATTGCGAATAGCAAAAAATACTCCCGCGACCAGGCAGGCATTTCCAATCCAAGCCGTTAAACGGATAAATCGGCTATATCGTGCCTCCAGAATAGGATAGAACTTGCTGCCCTCTTGCGCAGCAAGTTGACCTTCAAGATAGCCGCCTAAACCGACGTAAATTAGCAAGTACGCACAAAGACCAACAAGCAGAGCGCCCCACCAAGGAAGGCGGGAACAAACTCGAACGACATCGGTTACCACTGATCCGAGACTATTTTTGCTGCGATACCTGCTCCCCATGATGATCCTCGGTTGAGATTTAACGCCTCACATCACCGGCAGCAAAAAGCGGTGTGGCTAGAGCGTAGCGGAAGCCGCGCCGCTTTTTGCTGTCCGGGTGCATGTGATTGTTAGGCGATTTACTGATTTGGTATCTGAACGTAGATCATTCCATCATCCCGCTCTTCAATGGTGATCAACAGTTCGTTGCCGTTATCCAAGGTTGCGGTTGCTTTATAGAACCCCGTCGTGACTTCTTTATCAATCGCCACCCCCATGCATTTAGCTGAACCATAAAGTTGCTCTTTGATAATATCTGTAACGATCGGGCAGGCCGCTTCTTCAATAGCTGCTTGAGCGCCTCCAATATCGATCAATATTGATAAAACAAATGCGGCAACCCAAGCACCAAAGTAATGCTTTTTATGTTTCAGCAATGCTGCCCTCTTCCATATGTATACGGGCACGATAAATACCGACCAGTGTTCTGGCGCAGCGTGGCCTGCTGCTTTCAATTTTTTCTCGTCAAGCATACATAGCGCGATGTTTGCTATTATTGAGGGCAGAAACAAAACAGTTCCCGCAATTAAATCAATGATAACGCCAATAATGGGGACTGTTACCAATACCCACATAAACTTATTATCAATATCCTCTCCTGCTAAAGGAGGTGGCGTAGTAGCTTCGTGCACTCCAAAAAACTCGGACAGCAAAGTTTCACTTGCATGAATCCAGTCACCTTCGCCAGGCCAAACTTTAGTTGAAGGAGTGATTTTCCCATCACCAACAGCAGCCTTCATCTCATCTATGGTTAGCGGGCCCACTTGAGCCCCACTTTCAACATAGTGCCATGTTGTCATTTTTAGATTTCCATGCCCTTTTGATTAGTAAGATGCTAGACGTAGGGCTAAACCGTCTAACAGTGATTAGACCGCATGCGGCACTAATACATAACAGTGACTGCGGTATAACTCCGCTTCACCGAAATCACGCCGCCATAAATATATTTAAAAACAATAACTTACAGATCGCACCGCAGCCCACCCCGTATTCGCTTGACTGCGTCTTTTCATGAATCCATTACTACTGGATAGAAACCCACCTCGCCAGCACGCTACCGCCCCACCCTCTACAGGCAGGCAAGCCGGTACGCTCTCAATTCGGGTATGGAAGGTAGGCTGTCCTTGGCCCTTGGGCGGGAACGGCTGCGATCCATGCATTGAGGTCAACATAGCCCAAAGAATGGCGCTTGGCCATAGTCGGAAAGTCATAGAGGGTGAATGCAGACGTCGGGGCGGCGTTCGACCGGCGCTCAATGCACCCTGCACGCCATGCAAACAAGGATGCGACCACCCTCCCTCCTCGCTATAATGGCCGTTTTGCGACTCTGTCTCACGGCGCGCAGAGCATCCTGCCTCTTATAGCCCCACCGATCGGCGGGCCGGGCCGGACTCCTGTAAACTGCCGGAGCACCCTTTACCGTCGCCAGCCATATACCGGACAGCCAAAACACCCATGGATAAAACCTACCAGCCCCACGCTATTGAATCTTCCTGGTACCAGACCTGGGAGCAGAACAATTATTTTGCTCCGCAGGGTTCTGGCGAGTCGTACACCATTGCCCTGCCGCCGCCGAACGTGACCGGTAGCCTGCACATGGGCCATGGCTTCAATAACTCGATCATGGATGCACTGATCCGCTTCCGCCGTATGCAGGGTCGCAATACCCTGTGGCAGCCGGGTACGGACCATGCGGGTATTGCCACGCAGATGGTGGTGGAGCGTCAGCTGGGTGCGCAGGGTGTGAGCCGTCATGATCTGGGCCGGGACAAGTTTCTGGAGAAGGTCTGGGAGTGGAAGGAAGAGTCCGGCGGCAACATTACCCGACAGATTCGTCGTCTGGGTAGTTCGGTGGATTGGAGCCGTGAGCGCTTCACCATGGATGAGGGTATGTCTGCGGCGGTGCAGGAAGCCTTTGTGCGCTTGCATGAGGACGGGCTGATCTACCGTGGCAAGCGTCTGGTGAACTGGGACCCGAAGCTGCATACGGCCATTTCCGATCTGGAGGTGGAGAACCACGACGAAACCGGTTCGCTGTGGCATCTGCGTTATCCGCTGGCTGACGGTGCGACCACTGCTGATGGCAAGAATTACCTGATCGTTGCCACTACCCGCCCGGAGACCGTGCTCGGTGATACCGCTGTGGCGGTGAATCCGGAAGACGAGCGCTACCAGGCGCTGATCGGCAAGTTCGTCGAGCTGCCGCTGGTCGGCCGGCGTATTCCGATTGTGGGTGATGATTACTGCGACCCCGAGTTTGGTACCGGCTGCGTGAAAATCACCCCGGCCCATGACTTCAACGACTATGAAGTCGGCAAGCGCCACAACCTGGCGCTGATCAACGTGTTGGACAAGAACGCGGCGGTTCTGCCCCGTGGCCAGGTGTTCAATATTGATGGCAGCGTCAATGATGAAGTGGACGCTACCCTGCCCGCCGCCTACGCAGGCATGGATCGGTTTGTCGCACGCAAGCAGATTGTTGAAGACTTCGACGCCGCCGGCCTGCTGGAGAAGATCGAGCCGCACAGCCTGAAGACGCCCAAGGGCGACCGCTCTGGCGTAGCCATCGAGCCGTGGTTGACTGATCAGTGGTACGTGTCCACCAAGCCGCTGGCCGAGCCGGCGATTGCGGCGGTAGAAGATGGCCGTATCCAGTTTGTACCCAAGCAGTACGAGAACATGTATTTCTCCTGGATGCGCGACATTCAGGATTGGTGTATTTCCCGCCAGCTGTGGTGGGGCCACCGCATTCCGGCCTGGTACGACGAGGCGGGTAACGTCTATGTCGGCCGCGACGAGGCGGAAGTGCGCGCCAAGCACAATCTGGGCGACATCGCGCTGCGTCAGGATGAAGACGTGCTGGATACCTGGTTCAGCTCGGGCCTGTGGACTTTCTCCACCCTGGGTTGGCCGGAGCAGACCGAGGCGCTGAAGACCTTCCACCCTACCGATGTGCTGGTAACCGGTTTCGACATCATTTTCTTCTGGGTGGCGCGCATGATCATGATGACCATGCACCTGATGAAGCATGAGGACGGCAGCGCGCAGATTCCGTTCAAGACCGTTTATGTGCACGGTCTGGTGCGTGATGGTCAGGGCCAGAAGATGTCCAAGTCCAAGGGCAACGTGCTGGACCCGCTGGATATCATCGACGGTATCGATCTGGAGTCGCTGGTCACCAAGCGCACCAGCGGCATGATGCAGCCCAAGCTGGCCGCCGCGATCGAGAAGCAGACCCGTGCCGAATTCCCGGATGGCATTGCCGCCTACGGTACCGACGCGCTGCGCTTCACCAACCTGTCGCTGGCCTCCACCGGCCGTGATATCAAGTTCGACATGGGCCGGGTCGAGGGTTACCGCAACTTCTGCAACAAGATCTGGAACGCCGCGCGCTACGTGATGATGCAGTGCGAGGACAAGGATGTTGGCGTGAATGGCGAGCCCGTTGAACTGACCCTGGCCGACCGCTGGATCATCTCCCAGCTGCAGCGCACCGAAGCGGAAGTAACCCGCCATCTGGATCAGTTCCGTTTCGATATGGCCGCCACCGCCCTGTACGAGTTCATCTGGAACCAGTACTGCGACTGGTATCTGGAGCTGTCCAAGCCGGTACTGTGGGACGAGAACGCCCCGGCCGAGCGCCAGCGTGGTACCCGCCGCACCCTGGTGCGCGTTCTGGAAACCGCCCTGCGTCTGGCCCATCCGTTCATGCCTTTTATTACCGAAGAGATCTGGCAGCGCATCGCGCCAATGGCCGGCAAGGATGGCGACACCATCATGCTGCAGCCCTGGCCGGTGGCGGCGGATGACAGCATTGATGCCGCCGCCGAAGGTGATATTGAATGGCTCAAGAATCTGATTCTCGGCGTGCGTAATATCCGTGGCGAAATGAACGTCGCTCCGAGCAAGGAACTGGAACTGCTGCTGCGCAAGGTTGGCAGCGAAGACCAGCGCCGCTTGAACGAGAACGACGCTTTCCTGCGCAAGCTGGCCAAGCTGGCTTCCATCACCGTTCTTGCTGCAGGTGAAGAAGCGCCGCTGTCCGCTACCGCGCTGGTGGGTGAACTGGAGGTGCTGGTGCCCATGGCTGGGCTGATTGACAAGAGTGCCGAACTGGCGCGTCTGGACAAGGAGATCAGCCGTCTGCAGGGTGAGGTCAAGCGCATCGGTGGCAAGCTGGGCAATGAAGGTTTCGTTGCCAAGGCACCGCCGGCGGTGATCGACAAGGAACGCGCGAAGCTGGACGAAGCAGAGAAGGCGCTGGGCCAGTTGAGCGAACAGCGGGAGCATATCGCCAATCTGTGACAGACAGGGAATAATGCGTCTGTTTGACCCGTGACACGGAAACAATAATCAGAACAGGGCCTTCTGCCGGCCCACAAGGAAATAACATGAAGTCACCTATTAATAAGTGGTTATCCCTCGGCGCGCTGACTATGGCGTTGGCGGCCCCGTTTTCCAGCGTTGTTGCCGATACCAAGTCAGTGGCGGCTACCGCCATTGTTGAACATCCCGCGCTGGATTCGGTGCGTGACGGCGTTCGTGCAGCGCTGGAAGAAGCCGGCTACACCGGCGACAAGCTCAAATGGCAATATCAAACTGCCCAGGGCAATACCGCTACCGCCGGGCAGATCGCCCGCAAGTTCGTCGGTGATCGTCCGGATGTGATCGTTGCCATCGCCACCCCTTCGGCCCAGTCCGTGGTAGCCAGCACCAAGTCAGTGCCGATGGTCTTCGCCGCGGTGACTGATCCGATAGCGGCTCAGCTGGTACGCGACTGGGAGCCATCCGGCAGCAACGTTACCGGCGTCTCCGACGAGCTGGAGCTGGGTCGCCAGATGGAGCTGGTCAAACGTGTGGTGCCAGACGCCACTCGCGTGGGCATGGTCTACAACCCCGGCGAAGCCAACTCCGTGGTCGTGGTCGAGCGCCTGCGCGAGCTACTGCCGGAAATGGGCATGACCCTGGTTGAAGCTGCCGCGCCACGCACCGTGGACGTAAGCTCCGCTGCCCGCAGCCTGGTCGGCAAAGTGGATGTGATCTACACCAACACCGACAACAACGTGGTGTCGGCCTATGAGTCGCTGGTCAAGGTGGGAACCGACACCAAGATTCCGCTGATTGCCTCCGATACCGATAGCGTGAAGCGCGGCGCCATTGCCGCTCTGGGCATCGACTACTACCAGCATGGCGTGCAGGCCGGCAAAGTGGTGGTGCGGATACTGCAGGGTGAAGAGCCCGGCAGCATTGCGCCGCAGAAGACCGGCGAGTTGAGCCTGTACATCAACCGCTCCGCCGCTGCAGCCCAAGGTGTCACCCTGTCCCAGGAGCTGATCGACTCAGCCGCCGAAGTCATCGAATGATCTGACCTGTGCCGGCGCACCCCGCGCCGGCACAGCCGCTCACCAAAGGCTTAACACCCATGTCACTGTTTTCCCTGTTTGGCGCCCTCGAAGTTGGCTTGATTTTTGGCCTGGTCGCGCTTGGCGTATTCATTTCCTTCCGCCTGCTGCGCTTCCCCGATCTGACGGTCGATGGCAGTTTCCCGCTGGGCGGCGCTGTCTGTGCTGTGCTGATCTCCAATGGCATGGATCCTTTTCTGGCCACCATCATCGCCACGGCCGCCGGCGCGCTGGCCGGGATGGTTACCGCCGTACTCAACGTGCACCTGAAAATCATGGATCTGCTGGCCAGTATCCTGATGATGATTGCGCTGTATTCGATCAACCTGCGCATCATGGGCCGGCCGAATATTCCGCTGATCATGGAACCGACCATGTTCAGCATCCTGCAGCCACAATGGCTGTCTGACTACATCGCCCGACCACTGATCCTGCTGGTGGTGGTGATCGTCGCCAAGGTACTGCTGGACATGTACTTCGCCACCCGTCAGGGCCTGGCCATTCGCGCCACCGGGTCCAACCCGCGCATGGCGCGCTCTCAGGGCGTGAATACCGGCGCCATGGTCATTCTTGGCATGGCCATTTCCAACGCACTGGTCGGCCTGGCGGGCGCCATGTTCGTCCAGACCCAGGGTGGTGCGGATATTTCCATGGGCATCGGCACCATCGTCATTGGTCTGGCTGCGGTCATCGTCGGCGAGAGTATCCTCCCGGCCCGCCGTATCTTCTACCTGACCCTGGCGGTGATTCTCGGCGCCATCGTCTACCGCTTCTTCATTGCTCTGGCCTTGAACAGCGACTTCATCGGTCTGCAGGCCCAGGACCTGAATCTGGTCACCGCCGTGCTGGTGGTCATCGCATTGGTCATCCCACTGGTCAAACAGCGCCTGACTCGCAGGAGGCACGTCTGATGCTCAGTGCACAGAATCTCAAGATCACCTTTAATCACGGCACGCCGATCGAAACCCGCGCGTTGCAAGGGCTGTCCTTGGACATTCCCACCGGGCAGTTCGTTACCGTGATCGGGACCAATGGGGCAGGTAAATCGACCTTCCTCAACGCCGTGTCCGGTGACCTGCCGGTAGACAGCGGCAAGATCCTGATCGACGGCGATGACGTCACCCGGCTGCCCGTCTGGAGCCGTGCCGGTCGCGTGGCACGGGTATTCCAGGACCCTATGGCTGGCACCTGCGAAGACCTGACCATTGAGGAAAACCTCGCACTGGCCCAACAACGCGGGCAGCGCCGCGGCCTGGCAAAAGCGGTCCAGACCTCCATGCGCGACGAATTCCGCGAGCGCCTGGCCACCCTCGGCCTGGGTCTGGAAAGCCGCCTTACCGACCGCATCGGTCTGCTCTCCGGCGGTCAGCGCCAGGCCGTCAGTCTGCTCATGGCCGCGCTGCAGCCGTCACGCATTCTGCTGCTGGACGAACACACCGCCGCTCTCGACCCGCGTACGGCCGACTTCGTGTTGCAGCTCACGGCGCGCATCGTCACCGAAAAGCAGCTCACCACTATGATGGTCACCCACAGCATGCGCCAGGCACTGGACGTAGGCGATCGTACGGTGATGCTGCATCAGGGGCAGGTGGTGCTGGATGTGGCCGGGGATGAGCGCGAGGGGCTTGATGTACCCGACCTATTGCGCATGTTCGAAACCGTGCGCGGTGAGAAGCTCTCGGATGATGCCCTGCTGCTGAGCTGAGGCCTTTCGGGGTGTAGCGCGCCTGCACTACGCCCCCAAGGCGCGCTCGCCCTGATCGGCAGTGCTCATATCATTCCAGCGTCAGCGCTGAGCGCCAAAGCGCACCTCCGTGAAGTGCTTATTCTCGACCAGTGCTGTCATTGCTTCAAAGTTCGCCAGCACTACCCATTGCTGATTCCCGCCAACATCCATCAGCAGACATTCCTCGCGTTTTTCGTTATAGCCGGTGTCCAGCGGTGTGCCTTCGACCCGGCGGCCATCCACCCAGCCCAGGGCAATGGGGATGCGGTACAGGCAGGCAATTTCCAGATAATCGGACTGGTCGCAGGTAATCATGGGACGCTCCGCCAAGGCCGTGGTGGTCGCTATATCGAGCGAGCAGCAAAGAGTGTAGCTCCAATCTACCCTGCGTGACCGGCGATACGATAACCGCCGTACTACCGATCATTCCCGGCATCAGGTAAAGTCCGCCTCCTGTAACAGGATGTGTCCCGCTGAGCAGAATTGACCTGGGTAAAGGCCGGGCCATCATCAGGCGCGGATAATAGCCCGCCGGATTTGGGTTTGGGGCTGGGCTCGGTATTCCTGTGTTCTTTGAAGAGGGTAAGGAGTCGGACTGATGTATGTGCTGATGGCGGTCATTTTTGTAGTGGGTTATCTCTGTATCGCGCTGGAGCATCCGCTCAAGCTCGACAAGGCGGCCTCGGCGCTGCTTACGGCCGGGATGACCTGGGCGGTGCTGGTGCTGGGCGCAGATCAGATTCTGCCAACCCTGACGCTGGGCAGTAACGACCCGGCCGACTCCTCCGGTATTGTCGTGGAGGCTCTGCGGCATCATCTCGGGGAAATTGCCGAGATTCTTTTCTTCCTGCTTGGCGCCATGACCATCGTCGAGCTGATCGACGCCCATGGCGGCTTCAAGGTGATCACCGACCGTATTACCACCCGCAAGCGCGTTTCGCTGCTGTGGATTATCGGTGTACTGACCTTCTTTCTCTCCGCCGTGCTGGACAACCTGACCACCACCATCGTCATGGTTTCACTGCTGCGCAAGCTGGTGCGGGGTCGGCCGGAGCGCTGGCTGTATGTCGGCGTAGTGGTTATCTCCGCCAACGCCGGCGGCGCCTGGTCACCGATTGGTGACGTTACCACCACCATGCTATGGATCGGGGGCCAGATTACCGCCCAGCAGGTTGTCTTTGAGCTGTTCCTTCCCAGTCTCGTCTGTTTGCTGGTGCCGCTGGCGATTCTCAGCGTACGCCTGAAAGGCGATGCGCCCCGTCCCCGTCTGCGTGCCCACGTTGCCGACGGCGGTCACGCCACCACTGACCGGGAGCGCAACATAGTATTGGCGATGGGCATAGGTGCGCTGCTGTTTGTGCCTGTGTTCAAGACCGTTACCGGCCTGCCGCCTTATATGGGCATCCTGTTCGGGCTGGGCGTGTTGTGGGTTGCTACCGAGATAATGCACCGCAACAAGAAAGCTGAACTCAAGCATCCGTTGTCTGTGATCGGCGTGTTGCACCGGGTCGATACGCCGAGCATTCTGTTCTTCCTCGGTATCCTGCTGGCAGTATCCAGCCTCGCCACAGCCGGTCATCTGGGGCAGATAGCCATGGGTCTGCGCGACGGCCTGGGCAACATCTTTGCCATCAACTACGCCGTCGGCCTGCTATCGGCCGTGGTGGATAACGTACCGCTGGTCGCCGGGGCAATGAAAATGTATCCCCTGGTCAGCGACGGCATGCTCGCCTCTGCCGCTGCCTCCGAATCCGAATGGCTCAGCCAGTTCGTCACCGACGGCAGGTTCTGGCAACTGCTGGCATTCTGCGCCGGCACCGGCGGCAGCAGCCTGATCATCGGCTCCGCAGCGGGCGTGGCGGCGATGGGTATGGAGAAGATAGGTTTCTTCTGGTACATCAAGCACGTCAGCCTGCTGGCGTTCCTGGGGTATACCGCTGGGGCTGCGGTCTATTTCCTGATGTACATGTGACAATTGGCTACCGGGGCGCACTGCGCTCCGGTAGCCTCAGAAGAACAGTTGAGCCCTTCCGGTTCGCGTTACAGTTGCTGGCGAGTGAGAACTTCCAGCACGGTAATCAGCAGCAGAAACGACCACCACACCAGCCCTGCCAAGGCAAAGGTCCTCAGAATGCTGTCCGCGCTGCGCAACTGCATATAGACCAGCATGATCAGTGCGGCAATCCCCATGGCAGACGCCAGACTGATGAGATACTGAGTTCGCCCGGGCAGCAGAACCGCAGTCAGCACGCTCAAGCCCAACAACAGCGCGGTACCTAGCCAGGTCAGCAGTGCATGGCGGTAATTCATCTCAACTCCGCAGCAAGTACAAAAGCGTGAACATGAAGATCCACAGCACGTCGACGAATGCCCAGTACATTCCGACGATTCGCAGCTGTCTGCTCAACCGGTGCGGCTCACGCCAACGGCTGATTCTGATAGTCATCAACGCAATAAAGCTCACCCCGATAAGCATATGCAGTGCATGCAAGCCGGTGAGCGTGAAGTAGAAGTTGAAAAACAGCCGGGCGATCTCCGGTTGCTTACCCGGATAGTGGAATTCCAGCCAGAGCATGGGCATCAGTTGCTCGGCATATTCCTTGTACCATTCCAGGCCCTTGATGCTCAGAAACGCCAGTCCCAGCACCAGCGTAGCAATCAACAGCCCTAAGGTCAGCGGGCGGCGCTGCAGGCGCATTGCTTGTTCTGCCAGCGCCATCAGCAACCCACTGGTCAGCAACAGCAAGGTGTTCAGGCTACCCAATTGCAGATCCAGATGACCCGCGGCCTCGGCAAAAACCGCCGCATGTTGCATGCGATACAAGACGAAAGCGGCGAAAGCACCGCCAAACAGCAGCAGTTCCGTCATCAGGAACACCCACATCCCTAACAGACCAGCCCGCACCTGTTGCGGCAGGTCATCGAACTGCTCATCGGGCAATGGCTTACCGGTAGGCATAGGGCTTGTCCTCGACCTCTGGCGGGCGTTGGAAGTTATGCACGGGCGGTGGCGATGAGGTTTGCCATTCCAGTCCTTTGGCTGCCCAGGGGTTGGGGCCGGCACGCTGACCACGCCATAGCGAGCCGGCAAGGTAGATCAGCGGCAGCAGATAACCGATCGCCAGGATGCCGCTGCCGGTTGTGGAGAGTATGTTCAGCAGCTGGAAAGCGTCCGGATATTCATGATAGCGCCGCGGCATACCGCCGTAGCCGAGCAGAAACTGCGGATAGAAGGTCAGGTTGAAACCGATGAACAATGCCAGAGCCGCGACCTTGGACCAGACTTCCGAGTACATCCTGCCGGTCAGTTTCGGCCACCAGAAATGAAGCCCGCCGAGATAGGCGGTCACCGCCCCGCCTACCATGATGTAGTGAAAGTGTGCAGTGACGAAATAGGTATCGTGCAGGTGCACATCCAGCGCCAGCGCGGCGAGAAAGATACCGGTCAAGCCGCCGATGGTAAACAGACCCAGAAAAGACAAGGCGTAGATCATCGGCGCGGTAAAGCGGATGCGCCCGCGAAACAGCGTGGCGGTCCAGTTGAGCGTCTTGATCGCCGAGGGAATGGCCACCAGAAAGCTGAAGAAGGAAAACAGGATACCCGCATACAGACTCTGGCCCGAAACGAACATGTGATGCCCCCAGACCAGAAAGCCGAACAGCGAGATGGCCATGATCGACACGACCATACCGAAGTAACCGAATATCGGGTTGCGCGAAAAACAGGCAATGATTTCCGAGACCACGCCCATGGCCGGCAAGATCATGATGTAGACCGCTGGGTGTGAGTAGAACCAGAACAAGTGTTGGAACAACAACGGATCGCCACCCATGGACGGATCAAAGATACCCAGTCCGAGCGTACGTTCCACTGCCAGCAACAGCAGGGTCACGGTCAGGATCGGCGTCGCCAATACCATGACCAGGCCCGTGGCATAGTTGGCCCAGACAAATAGCGGCAATCGAAACCAGCTCATGCCGCGCACGCGCATGGTGTGGGTGGTGACGATGAAGTTGAGACCGGTGAGAATCGAAGAGAAGCCCACCACGAACACGCCGGCTGCGGCAGCGATTACCGCCGAGTTCGAGAACAGGCTTGAATACGGCGTGTAAAAGGTCCAGCCGGTATCCACACCCCCGGCAATTACTGTAGCAATGGTGAACAGGCCGCCCAGGGTGTAGATATACCAGGACAGCAGATTAAGTTTGGGAAAGGCCATTTCCCTGGCACCGATCATCATCGGCAGTAGAAAGTTGCCCAGGGTCGCGGGAATCGAGGGAATCAGGAAGAACCACACCATGATGATGCCGTGGAGCGAGAAGAATCGATTGTACGCCTCGGCGCTGAACAGGTCTCCGGCGGGTGTGAGCAGCTCCAGCCGAATCAGCAAGGCAGCGATGCCACCGAGAAAGAAAAATCCGGTTATCGATAGCGCATACAGCCAGGCGATACGCTTATGGTCCACCGATAGCAGCCAGCCACGCAGCCCCCAGCCGCCCTGCAGATAGCTATCCGGTGGCTGCCCTTCGTCGGGCCGGCGATCAAGCGGAATATCCTTCGTCATGGCCCTGCTCCTGTTGGATCACCCTGCTCCCAGTCACCGGGTTGCAGTGACTTGATGTAAGCGATGATGTCGAAAATGTCGCTTTCAGAAATCTGCCCGGCAAAACTGGGCATGATCGGCTGATAGCCAGCCACCACATCCTTTTGCGGCTCGACAATGGAGTCACGGATATAAGCCTCATCTGCAACTATGGTGCTGCCATTGGCCAGCGGCACCGTGCGCCCATACAGCCCGTCCAGCGCAGGCGCGCGAACCGAAGATTTGCCCAGGTGACAACCGCTGCAGCCATAACTCGAAAACAGCGCCTTGCCCGCTACCGCAGGGTTCTCGCCAGCGCCATTGCGGGCCAGCCACTGCTGATAGGCATCGGGCTCCATGAGCACCACGCGACCGCGCATGCGCGAGTGCGATTGGCCACAGTATTCCGCGCAAAACAACCTGAACTTCCCGGTTTTACTCGCCTTGAAATAGGCCGTGGTATACATGCCCGGCACCGCGTCACGCTTGAAACGCAGCGCCGGTACGGAAAAACTGTGGATCACGTCTTGAGATGTCAGCCGCAGCTCGATGGTTTCACCAATAGGTGCGTGCAGAGTATTGATCTCCCGGGTGCCGTCCGGGTGCTGCACATGCCACATCCACTGTTTGCCGACGATATTGATGGTCAGATCGGCGTGGGTCTGGCCGTACAGTGTCAGATACAGATTGCTGGCCCAATAGAAGGTGCCAGCGAACAACACTGCCAGCGCACAGGCAAAGGCGATCTCGATACGGTTGCTGGTCCGTTCCGATACGGGCGCGCCTCGGCGCTCGGGCCGGTCGTGGTGGTAACGCCAGGCAAACACGCAGATCAGGCCAACCAGAATGGTGATCAGCAGGCCGGACAGCCCCAGCAGTGCGAAGTATAGATAGTCGATGTGCGCCGCATAATCGGATGCCTGCTCGGGGATCAACTGGAAGCCGATATCCGCATCGACAACCGCAGATTCAGTCTCCGCCATTGCGCCTCCGCATCCGCCATACCAGCGCCACCAGACCCAGAATGAAGATCAGCGAGACCACCTGGATGATACGCATGACCGCCAGATTGTAGCGTCCGCTATCGGCATCGAACCGGTAGCAGCGCAGTACTATCTGATCCACCGGACTGCCCAGCTTGCCATTGGCCGCCTCCAGCAGCGCCAACTTCAGGTCCGGGGCGCTCGGCTCCGTGTTGAAGATGTAGCGATTGATCATGCCGCCCGGTGCTACCACCACATAGCCGGCCGGATGCGCAAAGCTGTCGCGCTCGGGATCGTAGGCATAGCGATAACCAACAGCATCAGCCAGCAACTTGATGGATTGTTCCTCTCCCGTGAGGAAGGTCCAGTTTTCCACGCCAGAGCCATATTTTTGCCCCAGCCGATGGATCGCCTTGCGTGAATTGGTGGGTGCTTCCCGCGGGTCAATACTGACGGTTACCACATCAAAAGTGCCGCTGCCAAACGGCAGCTTACCTACGGCCAGCGCCAGGTTATCCAGTATCATGGAGCAGAGATTTGGACACTCCAACCAGGCCAGCACCAGCAGCATGGGCTTGTCGCTGGCCAGTGAATCAAGCTCGACGCGCTCACCGCGCTGATTGGTGAAAGACAGCCCTGGCGGCAACGGGTCACCGACCTTCTGTTCAAAGGCAACCGCTCTCAGGGTCTGCTCCGAAGAGGGCGTGGTCGCTCCGGCCAGGCCGGTCATCAGCACCAGCAGACATGCCAATAGCCACCGGCTCATGGCGTTTCCTCCTCTGGCAACCCTCGCTCTACCAGCAATTGCATGGCTTGCTCAATCGGCAGGTGGACAATGTGTTCTTGCTTATCAACCCAGCCTGCCGAATGCAGCTGCGCCGTGGCCGCCTGGGTATGTTTAACCAGCTCGGTTTTTGGGTGTGCCTGTAGCAACGGCGGTCCGGATCTTACCGGGGTGTCAAACACTGCTTCCGGCAAGGCTTTTTTTTCATGTTGCAGCACCAGCCAGATAGCGCCACTGCTGCAGAGCACCAGCGCCAGTGTCCCCAGCATGGCGGCCCAGAGGGCGCGGGCTGAAACGGTATCGGTTGCGTGGGGAGAACGTTCAGACATACTGCTCTCCCGGAACGGAAAGTTCGGAAACGGCCGGCGGCAACGATTGGCGCCGCCACAGGTGACGAATGAATCCAACATAGGTCGCGCCCAGGCTCACCGTCAGCAGCAGAGTCAGTACTCCCTGTGTTGCCGTCGCCGGCGCCAGGGAGGGGGCGATCAGCCAGAGCATTTGCAACGCGTGCCCCGACAAGCAAACGCCGGCGGCGCTGCAGAGCCAGGCGCGATTGTTTTTAGCTTTGGTCGATAGCAATACGGCGAATGGCACCAGGAAGAACAGCGCGAACGACCACACGCTGACAGCGCGCCAGATTCCCGCATTACGTTGCAGGTACCAGCCGATCTCATCCGGCAGGTTCCCCGACCAGATGATGATGTATTGCGAAAACGCCATGAACACCCAGCCCAGCAGAAGCGTGAGCCACAGGTTGGCAATATCGCGGCGCGGGCCCGACGCTGCAGGGCGCCTCTCGGTCGCCGAATACAGCATTATCCCGGCTGCCAAAGCCGCGCTTGCCGCGGACATGCAGAGCATCAGACCAAATACATCCGAATAGAAACGGGGTTCCAGCGATATGAACCAGTCAACACCGAAGAAGGTCAGCGTGATAAACCAGAGGATCAGACCGGCAGCCGCAAGCCCGGGACTACGGCTCGTACGGCGGTGCGACCAGGAGCCGAGCAACCAGCTCATGCCCAGCCAAAGCACCAGATAGCAGAAGGTGCGGATGATGAAGAACGGTTTGTTCAGATAAAGCAGCTTGTTCTGTACGGTTTCGGGCAGCGACGCTACCGGTTGCAGCCAGGCAAACAATACGTCCATCACCAGTAGCAAAGGCAACAGTGAAATAGCGAACAATGGCAGGCTGCCTGCCAATGCCAGCCAGACCGGACGGCTGACTTCACCCCAGCGCCCACCAGTCAGGTTATGGGTAAATAACACCGCCAGTGCACCCAGCGGCAGCATGCCCCAGATCATCACGACCGTGATCCAGCTGGACCACAAGGCACGGCTGTCCTGCCATAAACCCAGCAGCAATAAACCGAGTGTGAGCACGCCCGGCAACCAGACGGGTTTGTGCTTCATGGTCGGCCCTCCGGCATGGGCGGCACCAGAGTTGCACGCTGCGTCGGCGTCAGGTCACTGACGTGGGCATGTTGCGACAGCTGCAAAGCGCGGATGTACACCGCAATGGCCCAACGCTCCGCCGGCGGTACTCGTGCGCCGTAGCTGTACATCACACCATATCCGTCGGCGATGACATCATAAAAGTGCTTCAGCGGCGCCTGACGTAAACGCGCTATGTGATAAGACGGTGGTGCAGGAAAACCGCGCTGCACCACCACGCCATCACCTGCACCATTCAGCCCATGGCATGGCACGCAGAAGGTGTCGTATTGCTGCTGGCCCCGCTTCAGCAGCACCATGGTCAGCGGCACCGGCAACTGCTCAGCAGGGGGTTCCAACGATTCACCCCGCGCCACCGTGCCGGCAACCGGCAGGCGTGCCGACTGCTGGTGGGGCCAAAGGCCGGACTGCGCCGCATCAGTCTGCTCGTAGGGTGTATATTTCGGCTGATCTTCCATCGCTTGGCTGCAGCCGGCCAATAGTCCAATGCACGCCGTGAGTAACAAAATGATGCCGCCCATCATGCCCTGAGCTCCCGGATGCTGGTTGCTCCCTGACTGGTCAGCCATGCGCGAACCGTTGGCGCTGTCGCGGCAGAGGCGTCGTCTCCCCCACGGATCAGTAGAAAGAAACCGTCGCAGGAGGCCCGGTCAAACTCGGGATCATTGAATACCGCATGGTAGGGGCGCGGCAAGCCATTGCCCCACAGCATCATCAAGATTGCCGTCAATGCCGTGGCGAGAATGCCCAGTTCAAAGCTCACCGGCAAAAAGGCTGGCCAACTGTTCAGCGGCTTGCCGCCGACGACGATCGGATAATCGATTACCGCTGAATACCACTGCAATGCAAAGGCCGCCGCTGCCGCACACAGCCCAGCCAGCAGCGCCAGAGGCGCGATGCGGCGCTGGTGAAAACCCAGCGCCGCCGGCAGTCCCGGTACAGGAAAGGGAGCAAAGGCATCCAGCCCACGATAGCCAGCCTGACGGGCAGCATGGGTCACCGTGACTAGCTGGTCGGCGCTGTCAAACCGGGCGATAACACCGTAGATACCGGTTCTGGTCATCCTGTGTCCTCCCGGTGAATTTTCGAGCGCGTATCGTGCATCGAGATCAAAGGTACCAGGCGGACGAAGAGCAATATCAGAAAAGTGAACAAACCCAACGAGCCAGCGTACACCATCCAGTCCCAGCTGGTTGGCCAGCTTGTACCCCAGGCTGCCGGCGTGAAGTCCGCATGCGTACTGGTAAAAACGATCTGAAAACGTTCCAGCCACATACCGATGTTGCTGGTGACGGCGAGACCGAACAACACCAACGGCGAGCGGCGCACACGTCGAAACCAGAGCAGCTGTGTCAATACGACGTTGCAGAAAATCATGCTCCACCAGACCGGAGCGTAGGGGCCGGTCCAGCGATCGATATACACCATCCGATAGAACTCATCACCGGAGTACCAGGCGGTGAACATCTCCTGAATGTAGGCGTAACTCACTACCAGAGCGAAGATCAGCATCATGCGCCCCAGATAATCGAGATGCTGCCTGGTAATCAGGTCTTTCAGCGTAAAAAGCGAGCGCATGGTAATGGCCAGCATGGCGACGGTGGCAAACCCGGAGAACAAGGCACCGGCGACAAAATACGGCGGGAAGATGGTGAAGTGGTAGCCGGGGACGATGGAAACCGCCAGATCCAGGGAAATAATCCCGGTCACCGACACCACCAGGGGTGCAGCAATCACGGCCAGGACCATATTGGCCTGTTCATAACGGGCCCAGTGCAGCGCTGAATTGCGCCAGCCAAGGGCCAGAAACCCATAGCAGAGCTGCACGATGCGGCTGCGAGCACGGTCGCGCAGGGTGGCAAGGTCCGGTAACAGGCTCAGATACAGAAAGCACAGGGTGAAGATCAGATAGGTGGCGATGGCAAAAAAATCCCACACCAGGGGACTGCGCCATTGCGGCCAGAGATCCATGCTATCGGGGTAAGGCAGCAGGTAATACGCCAACCATGGGCGTCCCAGATGGACCAGCGGATAGATTCCCGCACAGATCACGGCAAACATCGCCATGGCCTCCGCCAGCCGGTTGATCGACGCGCGCCAGCGCTGCCGGGTGAGCAACAGCACGGCTGAGATCAGCGTGCCGGCGTGAGCAATGCCAATCCACCAGATGGTGTTCACAATCGGAAAACCCCAGGCCACGGGAATGTTCACCCCGAACAGGCCAACCCCAGTGGTGAAAACGATCGTCAGGGATCCGAGCAATAACAGCGTCAGCAAAGCTGATATTACCAGCGCGATCTTCCATGCCCGCGGCGCGCGCCGAGTCAGGACGATCCCGGCAACCCGCTCGGATATGCCTGCGTGGCTCAACGACTCTGGAATCAGCGGTTGCTCGGCCATCTCAGGCGCTCTCGCCGTCATCGAGCAAAGCCGGGTTGGGGTTGGTCACTGCCGCCAGATAGGTGGTACGCGGCCGGGTGTTGAGATGCGCCAGCATCGCATAGTTGAGCGGATGCGCCTTTAGCTGGCTGACTCGGCTGTCTGGATCAGCCAGATCGCCGAAGACGATGGCCTGGGTGGGACAGGCCTGCTGACAGGCCGTTTGCAACTCGCCATCTCTGATTGCGCGCCCTTCCAATTCAGCGTCCTGGCGCACGCTGCTGATGCGTTGCACACAGTAGGTGCATTTTTCCATCACCCCGCGGGTTCGCACCGTAACGTCGGGGTTTTGCTGCGCGGGCTGGGCCGGATGGGTTGCCGCAGCGGAGGTATAGTCGAACCAATTGAAGCGCCGCACCTTGTAAGGGCAGTTCTGTGAACAGTAGCGGGTGCCCACGCAGCGCTGATAGATCATCTGGTTCAGCCCATCGACCGAGTGTTGAGTGGCACCGACCGGGCAGACGTATTCGCAGGGCGCGTTTTCACAATGCATGCAGGGGACCGGCTGGAAGCTGATGCCGGGTGCGGCGGGATCGCCAGAGAAATAGCGGTCCACCCGCAGCCAGTGCATGTTGTGCCCGCGCGCAACCTCCTCGGGACCCACCACCGGAATATTGTTTTCCGCCTGACAAGCGGTCACGCAGCCATTACAGCCGATGCACGCCGACAGATCGATACTCATGCCCCACGCCTGTTCGGCTGTGCGCTCCGCCGGCCAGGGCTCTTCATAAAGTGACAACTCAGGCGGCGAATCCTGGGCGAAACGCGGGTTGCCTTGGTATTGCTCCCAGCTGGCACGGCGTATCAGATCACGCCCCTCAATATTGTTGTGCGTCTGGATAGCCGCAAGCGGCTGAACGCCGTCGGTGACCTGGAGCGTAACCGGGGCGGCCCAAGGCAGCGCACTGGTTCTGAGCCGATAGGCATTGCTGCCGACATCCTGGGCTACCCGCCCCCCTGCTGTACGTCCATGCCCCAGCGCCAGGGTGATAGCCGCATCCGGGTGGCCGGGCAAAACGAACACCGGCACTTCCAGCGTGTGCCCGATGCTGCTGAGTGCGATTTTCTGGCCATTCTCCAATCCGTAGCGTTGAGCCAGCGCCGGACTGATCAGCGCGGCGTTGTGCCAGGTGAGCGTGGTCAATGGTCGAGGCAATTCCTGCAGCCAGCCATTGTTGGCGTAGCGTCCATCCCACAGAGCCGAATCCGGTCGAAACTGCAATACCAGACTGTCTTCCGCCCAAGCCTGCGCTGCTGGCAGATGCGCCGCCCAGTCAGGCCGCACGCTGGCCGAGGCTACCGGTGCACGCGTATCCGCTACCACCCCGTCATGCAGGCTCTGTTTCCAGAAGGTCGAAAAATCCGCACCCCAATAACGTCCTCGCCAATACGCCAGCAACAGCTCGCGCGGGTCTTGCGCCACCCCTTGGTCGATTGCCGCTAGCATCTGCAGCAACGTCTGGCCGTCATGCAGTGGCAGAATCAGCGGCTGCACCAGACTGACCGTGCCGTCATAAGCGCATATATCGCCCCAGCCTTCCAGATAGTGCGCGGCCGGTATATGCCAGTGGCAGAGCTGCGCTGTTTCATCCTCGTATTCACCCCAGTGCAGCCGCCAGGGGACTTTCTGCACCAAGTGCGCGAAGTCCAGATCAGCTGGCGCCGAATATACCGGGTTGGTATCCAGCATGATCAGACTATCGACCTCGTGCGCCTGAATCGCGCGGCCCAATGCAGTGAGATCCTCGGCACCAGCGGGATTCCTCACCGGCTGCATCCATTCCAGGGTGGAACCAAACCCGCCCAGTTTTTCGTTGATCGCATGAGCGATGGCATGCACGGCGGGCGATTGCTGCTCCCCAGGAACTATCAGTGCCGTGCCTCGGTGCTGCTGCAGATCTTCGGCGATTGCCCGTACCCAGCGTTCGGGCAATACCTGACGTTGTGGCGCGGCCACCTGCAGCCCCAGCGCCAACGCCAGCTGGCGGGCCGCTGACTCGACATCCGGCCAGGCCAAGGCGTAACGATGCTCGGCGGCTGCGCCGGTAACCGTAAGACTGGACTCCAGCGCATACAGCCGGGACGGTGGCTGCTCCGAAAAGCTCGGCTGACGCGCGCCCCGAAAGTCATGTGCGTAGCGCAGAAACCCCGGCTGCGCTTGCAGGAAGTCGGCATCCAGCGAAACGATCACCGCCGCGTGATCCAGTCGATAGCGCGGCTCCAGCGACTCACCGAACAGCAGCTGACTGCCGGCAAACACGGCGCTGCGATCAATCGGCTCATGCACAAACCAGCGCGCCTGTGGCCATCGCTGTTGCAGCGCAGTCATATACTGCCGGGCGCTTGGCGAGTTGATGTTTTCGGTCAGGAAGCACAGTCCTGCACCGCCCGATCTATTCCACTCGGTCTGCTGCTCCTTGAGCGCCATCAGGCAACTGCCAAAACTGCTGATCACGCCCTTATGGCGGACCGCCGCAGACCGGTCGGGATCGTACAGCGATAATATCGAGGCCTGCGCCACCGGATCGCAGGCGCCCTGGGTGGCGGGATGATCCGGATTACCTTCAAGTCTGGTCGGTCGGCCCTCATGACTTTCTGCCAGGACACCATGGGCGTAGCCGCCAATCGCCACTGCCGTCGCATAGTACTGAGGACGGCCGGGAATGACCTGCTCGGGCATCTCGACATAAGGAATGATGTGTTCTTCCGGCTGCCGGGTACAGCCGGTGAACCCCGCCAACGCCATGCTGGCGCCGAGTAGCTTGAGGATACTGCGGCGACTGATTGCCCCCTGCCCCAGCCCCTGCTGCGCAGCATCGACAAACTCTCCTTGCTGCAGGGCGGTGTAGGCTGGCGTCTGCGCCAGCTCATCCAGGCTTCGCCAGTAGCCACTGGCGAAGCTGTCAACCGGGATCGGCTTTATCGGTGACATGTCACACACTCGGTCATCCGCTCGGTGCGAATGTTGTACTCTTTCAGCAGTTGAACGGCCGAGGCTTGTGAGGCGGCTTTGCTGTGTGGGTAGCCCATGGTCGTAATTTGCTGTTCAGCACGTAGATGCGGTCCGGGGTCACGATGACATTCCAGGCACCAGCGCATGGTCAAGGGTTTGGCCTGGCGCGTCAGCGGCATCTGATCCACCCGGCCATGACAGGACTCGCAGCCCACGCCATTGTTGACGTGCGCCTGATGACTGAAATAGACATAGTCCGGGAGATCGTGGACGCGCGACCAACGCAGCGGCTTGTTTTGCGCCAGGCTTTCACGCACGGGCGCCAGCACGTCGGCGTTGGTCCATAACTGGGAGTGGCAGGTCATACAGGTAGCGGTATCGGGTAATCCGGCAAAGGCCGAACGCTCAAAACTGGTATGGCAATAACCGCACCGGATGCCCAGCTCGCCGACATGATGGCGGTGACTGAATGGCACCGGCTGAGCTACCACGGCGTGCTGGCCGGTGTTGTAAGGGGATGTGTTCAGCATGAGAACCGCAGCGGTACCTCCAATGATCAGCACCAGCGCAGCAGCGATGAGTAATCGCGCGATGCCATTACTGCGGGGCGTAAAAAGCTGCGGCACGTCAGCCTCCTGACTGCGGCAATGGCCGCAGCCTCCTATTCCTGGTGGCGAACCCGAGCCACATCGTTTGCTGTGGTGTCCGCTTGCAGCTGGTTGCCGAAACTGGTTCGCAGATAATTCACCACGTCGGCGATCTGTTTGTTTGACAGCATGTCATCGAAAGCAGGCATGCCGCGCAATCCGTTGAGAATCACATCGATGGGGTAGTAAGGCGTGCGCAGCCGCTCGTCACCGACAAACGAAGGATAGTCCCCGGCGCCACGCGCGCCCTGCCCATCAGCCATATGACATGCCTGGCACATGGTCTTGTACAGCTCCTCGCCGCTGGTTGTGGAAAAATGTTTCTCCTCAGCGAACAATTTCTCCCACTCGTCGGTGACAGTAAAATCATCCGCGGAATAGGGCTCGTTCTGCCTGGTCTCCGGCGACGTGCGCGGCTGCTGCAGGCGGATATTGGCGCTGTCGTTGGTCCACGGCGGAGTGCGCCGCTCACCGGCATCTTCGACCGATCCGGACTTCGGCGGATCGTCAGCTTGCACGATGGCTGCCATACCCAGGCTGGCAAGAAGTAAAAGCGTGAATGTGATGCTTTTCATGATCACCTCATGCGCTTGTCATGGCTGTGGCTTTTTCATGCAGCCGTTGGCTGGCATCCATACCGGACAAGACTGCCCCTTCCTGCCAAGCAGGAATATAGGAACAGTGTTCGCCCGCCAAAACCAGACGATTATCGATCTCGCAAAGCGTGTCGTAGTGCGCGGCACGCAGCTCATCAGTCCATAGACCATAGCAGCCCAGGCTCCAGGGGCAGCGATGCCAGACCCAGGAAACTCCCGACAGGAATTCTTTTTCGTATTGGGGATGTATCTGTTTGCCGTAGGCTACCGCCAACGCGATTCGCTCACGTGCATCCAGCGCCGACGTGGTAAAACTGGCTGGATTATCAATGGCATAGGCCCCCAGCAATACGCCTGGTCCATCGCTGAAATAATCGTAGGCAGGGTAGGAAATGATATTGATGGGCAGATCCGTATAGGTCACTCCGCCAAAGATATTTTCATCCTGCTCCCAGAAGCGCCGTTTGAACTCCAGGCCCGTTTTCACCGAGCTGCCATAAGGTATGGCTGCTATCGCCTGACGCTTTTTGGGTGAGACATCCACCGGGATCTGGCTGAGAATAGACAGCGGAATATTGCACACGCACCAGTCGGCGGTGCGGGTCATCACCTGTTCCGGATGATCCGGATCGATATAGTGCACCGTGACTTCACTGTCGGATTGCTCGATCCGTACGACCTGCCGGCGATATTCGATCAGGTCACCGACCTCGCCAGCAAAACCACGGGCAATCTGCTCCATGCCGCCGACCGGCTCGAACATCGTGTGTTGATAGGAAGTCTCGAAATAATCCAGCAACAGCTTCCACAAACCGGAGTGCAGCAGCTCCTTGAAATCAAGCGGCTCACTGGGTGAGGGCTTGGGCATCAAACCGCCAGCGGGCCAGTCCTTGTAGCCGCGAAATTCGCTGGCCTTGAGACTCTGCTGATACTTGTGGTCACCCGAGAGCCTGCCCCACTCATCGAGCTGTTCCAGCAGTGCCTCGCAATCCTCTCTGGTGAGCACGTCATCGAGTGCGTGCTGATCAGCCGCTTTCGCGAGCAATTCCGCAGTATAACCATGCACATCTGTCAGGACTTCACGCACCCGCTGAGGCTTCCCGCCAAAGGCGTCTTGCGCATGCACGTAGGCGTTGAAGTTGAGCTGCATGAAGGGCTCCAGTTTGACACCGAACTTTTTGCAGTAATGCAGCAGACCATAGTGATGATAGGGAATGCGCCAGGGACCTGGATTGATGTAGTTGCCTTTGGCGAAGTTGCAGTGCTGGGTTTCGCCAGCGATGTCAGTGAAGGTATCGCCACTATGGATAGTGAAGCAGCGGCCTCCAGGGCGGTCGGTATATTCGAGTATGGTCACATCGTACCCAGCTTTGCGCAGCTCGTAGGCAGCGGTCATGCCGCCCAGCCCGGCGCCCAGGATGAGCACGCTGTCGCCGGTAGGCGCTTCGGACAGATTGAGTTCGCCGGTGAAGGTCGACGGCTTGGCAAAGCCCATGGTGGTCATCGCAGAATAAAGCGCACCGGCACCAGCTGTCTTGCCGATCATGGACAGTAGATCACGTCGGGTCAGAAAGGAGCTTTTGTTCATGGACGGACCTTATTCTTTGGAGTGTGCAGTGTGTCGGGATGCGCGTGGAGCATATTGACGCCGCCGACGAGCCCAGAAAAACCAGACGAGACCGATAATCAGCAGCACGGCCACGAGTACACCCAGCCAGGCCAATATAGGCGCGTAGCGGATCAGTCCTGACACGGGCTGCTCACCCGAGGCGATATGATCCACCTGGTTCGCATCGATATTGCTGCTGGTGTGGCCACCGAACTCCACCCGCACATAATTGGCCACCTTCGCGATCTGCTGATTATCCAGCTTGCCTTCGAACCCGGGCATCAGCGGTCGGGGTGTTGCACCGTTATACGCCACGCCATCCAGGATAACCGCTACCAGATTCCTGGGATTGGCGCTGCGCAGCGCAGTGTTGCCCTGCAAACTGGCATAAAAGGATACCGGCTGGCCGGAACCGTCCTCCATGTGGCAGCCAGCGCAATGCTGCAGGTAAAGACCTGCAGCCGAGTCCGGGTCTTCGATATCCTCGGTTTTCAAACCGTGACTTTGGAGTTCTTCCGGCTTGAAACGCGTAGCCTTGATCACGACAGGGTCCCGTCCGATCAGTTGTCTATTGATTTGGGGGTCGAATACTGGATGCTTTTGTTGATCGTCTGCGATCTGGGGCACTGTTTTCAGGTAAGCCGCTATTGCCATCCGGTCACTGTCGGTGAGGTACTGCAAACTGTGATGCACTGCTTCACCCATCGGACCTGCAGCCTGGGCCAGGTAACCGGTCTGGCCATGTTTGAAATAGTCAGCAAGCTGCCGATTGCTCCAACTGCCAATACCCGCAGTCTCGTCGCTGGTTATATTGGGCGCATGCCACCTCTCCAGCTGGGCACCAGCTAAATACCGGCCTTCGTCGCTACCCATCAGGTCATCGCGCGGTGTATGGCAGGTACCGCAATGGGCAAGATGCTCAACGAGATAGCGTCCGCGATCCATGTCAGTCGCGGTAACCTCTTCATCCAGGTTGATCACATTCCAGCCAATCATTAGAAAGCGCATGTTGAATGGAAAGTCGAGATTGGTTTCGGCCTCAGGCGCATGCTCGACCGCCGGAACGGTCTGCAGGTAAGCCTGCAAGGCTTCGATATCATCAGCGGTCATGCCTCGATAGTCCGGATACGGCATGGCTGGATAGAGATGCTTGCCGGTTGGCGTCTTACCGTCATGCAGAACGCCGGTGAGATCTTCAACGGAGTACTCGCCAATACCAAATTCCTTTGATGACGAAATATTGGTAGCAACAATATCGCCCAAGGGAGTTGGTGTTGGTTTTCCACCGGCAAAGGGGGTGCCGTCGGGACCGATATGACAGGCCATGCAGTCCGCAGCACGGGCAATATACTTGCCCCGCTCAATCAGCTGAGCCTGGTTGTCAGGCGTTTCGGCGGCCATGGCTGTCGCGCCATACATGCTGCCAACCAAAAACAGGCCAGCCGCCATAAGCAGTTGATGCCGCATGAGATTATCCTGTCAATCCGAGAGAACACTATGGATTCAAAGTAGAAGCGTTCTCGAATCATTTCAAGTCAAAACAAAAACATGCGGGCGCCGCGGTCAGAAACGCTGGGCCGCCCGAGCCCGAGCCGCATGCAGTTTTTTCAGGCTGTCAATCATCCGCTGGTGCTTATCCAGCCCTTCCAGTCGCATGCTGGTCGGTGCCAGGCCGTGGAAGCGTACCTTGCCTGCCACTGAACCTATCACCGCATCCATGCGCTCATCACCGAACATGCGGCGGAAGTTGGCTTCGAAGTCGTCCAGCTCCAGCTCGTCATCCAGGGTGACTTCCAGTATCGCGCCCATAGCCTGATAGAAGAGCTCGCGATCTACCGTGTTGTCGTTGTATTGCAGGAACTCTTCGACCAACTCCAGTGCTTCGTCCAGACGGCTCAAGGCCAGATAGATCAGCAGCTTGAGCTCCTGAATGGTCAGCTGGCCCCAGGCGGTGTTGTCATCGAACTCCACGCCGATAAGGGTGGTGATGTCGGTGTAGTTATCCAGTTCGCTTTCTTCCAGACGCTCCGCCAAGGCGACCAGCTCATCGTCGCTGAGACGATGCAGGTTGAGAATGTCTTCGCGGAAGTACAACGCCTTGTTGGTGTTGTCCCAGATCAGATCATCCACCGGATAGATTTCCGAATAACCCGGCACCAGAATCCGGCAGGCCGTTGCACCCAGATGCTCATACACCGCCATATAGGCGTCCTTGCCCATGTCTTCGAGAATGCCGAACAGCATGTCGGCTTCCTCTGCGTTGCTGTTACTGCCGCCATTGGTGAAATCCCATTCGACAAAGTCGTAGTCGGAACTGGCACTGAAAAAGCGCCATGACACCACTCCGCTGGAATCGATGAAGTGATCCACCGAGTTGTTCGGCTCGGTTACCGCCTGACTTTCAAAGGTAGGCCGCGCGACATCGTTCAGGCCCTCGAAACTGCGGCCCTGCAACAGCTCGGTGAGACTGCGTTCCAGTGCCACCTCAAAGCTCGGGTGCGCGCCAAAGGAGGCAAATACCCCGCCGGTGCGCGGGTTCATCAGGGTGACGCACATCACCGGGAACTGGCCGCCCAGCGAGGCGTCCTTGACCAGCAGCGGAAAGCCCTGCTCTTCCAGACCCTGAATCCCCGCCAGAATACCGGGGTATCTGGCCAGCACGGCCTGCGGTACATCCGGCAATGCCATTTCCCCTTCCAGAATCTCGCGTTTGACCGCTCGCTCAAAGATTTCCGACAGGCACTGCACCTGGGCTTCGGCCAAGGTATTGCCAGCGCTCATGCCGTTGCTGAGAAACAGGTTCTCGATCAGGTTGGAGGGGAAGTACACCACCTCGCCGTCTGACTGGCGCACGTAGGGCAGCGAACAGATGCCGCGTTCTACATTGCCGGAGTTGGTATCGTACAGGTGCGAGCCAAGCAGTTCGCCCTGGGGGTTGTAGATATCCAGACAATGCTCATCGAGAATCTCTTCCGGCAGCTCATCATTGGGACCAGGCTGGAACCAGCGCTCCTCGGGATAATGCACGAACTCGGCATTGGCCAGCTCTTCACCCCAGAATTGGTCGTTGTAGAAGAAGTTGCAGTTCAGCCGCTCGATGAATTCGCCCAGGGCCGAGGCCAGAGCACTTTCCTTGGTCGAGCCCTTGCCATTGGTAAAACACATCTGCGAATGGGCATCACGCAGGTGCAGAGACCAGACGTTGGGCACGATATTGCGCCAGGAGGCGATCTCGATCTTCATCCCCAGGTCGGCGAGAATGCCGGACATGGTGGCGATGGTCTGTTCCAGCGGGAGGTCCTTGCCCGGTATGCGGGTAAGCGCACCATCAACCGGCGGCGCCATCAGCAAGCCCTGCGCATCGGCGTCCAGATTGTCGACCACCTCGATCACGAATTCCGGGCCGGTCTGCACCACTTTCTTGACCGTGCACCGGTCGATGGAGCGCAGAATGCCCTGGCGATCCTTGTCTGAGATATCTTCCGGCAACTCGACCTGAATCTTGAAGATCTGGTTGTAACGGTTCTCCGGGTCGACAATGTTGTTCTGCGACAGGCGGATGTTTTCCGTTGGGATACCGCGGGTCTGGCAATACAGCTTGACGAAGTAAGCCGCACAGAGCGCCGACGAGGCCAGAAAGTAATCGAACGGACCGGGCGCCGAACCATCGCCCTTGTAGCGGATAGGCTGATCAGCCACCACCGTGAAGTCGTCGAACTTGGCCTCAAGTCGGAGGTTGTCGAGAAAATTGACCTTGATTTCCATGCGGGATTACCAGAATAGCGGGCAGAAAAGGATGGGGCGCTATTATCCGGGTTTTACGCAGGGAATGTTGTGAATCGGCACTTAATGACAGCAGTTCATCGGACTGGCTCATTTGCGCAGCGAAGAAGCGGCTATAGCTGGGTGCCGGTTGAGTACAGCCCGGTTCGTATTGATCGCTGACTGAAAAGGACGGCGGGGCCAATTGGGGTCAGAGAAATATAAGAGCTGCTTTGAGCTTAACTCCGCCACGACACGCCAGCCAACATTTGCATGCCCGCATTCCCCTTCCTACACTGCCAGTCACACAGCACTGTGCGCAGACCCGTCGTGGTTTTCACCAGTGGTATCAAACATCGGGGGCATCCCCCAGCAAAAGAGATAGGAGCTTTGTCATGAGCCACCTGTCACCTCTATTGAAACAGTCGAGCAAAGTCTGCGCCGAGCGCGGCGAAGGCTGTTGGTTGATTGCCAACGATGGCAAAAGCTATCTGGATTTCACCGCCGGCATTGGCGTTACTTCCACCGGCCATTGCCACCCGACTGTGGTCGCCGCCGCCCGCGAACAGGTGGGCAAGTTGATTCATGCCCAGTACACCACCGTCACCCACCAACCCATGCTCGATCTGGCAGAGCGTCTGGTGGGCAAAATGCCCGATGGTATCGACTCGGTGGCATTCAGCAATGCCGGCTCGGAAGCGGTAGAGATGGCCCTGCGTCTGGCCCGCCACGCCACCCGCCGCGCCAATGTCATCGTTTTCAATGGTGGCTTTCATGGCCGCACCATGGGTGCGGCATCAATGACCACCTCCGGCACCAAGGTTCGCAATGCCTATCACCCAATGATGGCCGGGGTAGTAGTAGCGCCCTTTCCCCATAGCTGGCGCTATGGTTGGAGCGAGGAGGAAGCCACCCGTTTCTGCCTCGCTGAACTGGACCATATTCTCAAGACCCAGACAGCGCCAGAAGACACCGCAGCCATGGTGATCGAGCCGGTGCAGGGCGAATTCGGTTATTACCCGGGCAACAGCGCGTTCATGCAGGGGCTTGCCGAGCGCTGTAAACAACATGGCATTCTGCTGGTGTGCGATGAAATCCAGGCAGGCTTCGGTCGCAGCGGCAAGTTCTGGAGTCATCAGCACTTCGGTATTACCCCGGATATCGTGATCACTGCCAAGGGGCTGGCCAGCGGCTTCCCGCTTTCCGCCATGGCCGCTTCGCAAACCTTGATGGCCAAAGGTCTGGCCGGCTCTCAGGGCGGCACCTATGGCGCCAATGCGGTGTCCTGCGCCGCCGCTCTGGCCACCCTGCGAGTGATGGATAACGAAAATCTGGTGGCCAACGCTGCGGCCCGGGGCCAGCAACTCTGGGATCACTTACAGATCCTGCGCCAACAGTATCCCCAGCTGGCAGACCTGCGCGGCAAGGGATTGATGCTCGGCCTTGAGATTGCCCAATCCCCCGACAAGCCGCTGGCCGATCTGGCAGCCAGCCTGACCACCGCCAGCGAAGAGGAAGGCTTGCTGTTACTGCGCTGCGGTACCGATAGCCAGATCATCCGCTGGCTGCCCCCCTTGGTGGTCAGCGAGGCGGAAGTGGACGACGCTGTGCAGCGCTTCACCCGTGTCCTTGCCCGAGTGATCACATGATTAATATCCTTGTACTGGTAGCACCGGAAGACGGTGAGTTGCCCGGGTTGCAGCCGCTCGCTGAAAGCGCTCATCTTCGCATCCTCAGTGATGAACAAGAGCTCAGGGATGCGCTACCAAACGCAGACGTTCTGGTAGTGACGGATTTTCGTACTGGCGTGCTGGAGCGCTGCTGGCCCGACCAGCACAACATTCGGTGGGTACACGCCACCAGCGCCGGTGTCGATGCGCTGAGGTTCCCGGCCCTGTGGGAAAGCGATATTCCCGTGACCAATGCCCGGGGGCTATTCGACCGGGGTATTGCCGAGTACGTGTTGGGATCGATACTGCTGTTTGCCAAGGATTTTGCCGGCAACCTGCGCTACCAGCAACAGCATCAATGGCGCCACCGGGATACCGAGCGTATCGATGGCCGCCAGGTATTGGTAATAGGCGCCGGCTCCATCGGCGGCGAAGTCTCGCAACTGCTGCGGGCGGTGGGGATGCAGGTTACCGGTCTGGCCCGCAGCAGCCGCGATGACTCCCGGTTTGACCGGGTACTGGCCAATGACCGCCTGCTCGACCTGCTGCCGGACGCCGACTTTGTCATCATCACCGCCCCGCTCACTGAGGATACCCGCGGTTTGTTCAACCGCCACACCTTTGCGGCCATGAAGCCTACCGCGCGCCTGATCAATGTCGGTCGCGGCCCTATCGTAATCACCGATGACTTGGTCGAGGCACTGAATAGCGGCACCATCGCCGGCGCTGCACTGGATGTATTCGAGGAGGAGCCGCTGCCCTCCGAGCACCCGCTATGGGACATGTCCAATGTGATGATCTCGGCTCATATGGCTGGGGATTTCATCGGCTGGCGCCAGGCGCTGGGCGAGCAGTTTGTGGACAATTTCCGACGCTGGCAGGCCGGCGATCCTTTACTTAACGAGGTGCGCAAAACCTAGATCGACCCAAGCGCCCTTCTCCGATCTGCACACCCCTCCTGCACTACACTGGGTGTGTTACGTGAACGCGACCCACAGGCTATGACTGGAGGAGCGATATGCGCAACGATATTCTGACCATGACCGCCACCGACCTGCTCGGCAGCTATCAGACTGGCAAACTATCCCCTGTCGAAGTCTCCGAGGCCATGCTCGATCAGATTGAGCGCCTCGACAGCCATACCAATGGCTTCTGTCTGGTCGACCGCGAGACCAGTCTCGAATTTGCCCGAGAGTCCGAGACGCGCTATCAGCGCGGCGAACCCCAAGGTCTGTTGGACGGTGTTCCGGTGGGCGTCAAGGATGTCTTCCTCACTCCTTGGTGGCCGACGCGGCGCGGCTCGCTTACCGTCGACCCCGACACCACACTGAATAAGGCAGCCCCTTCAGTAGCGGCCCTGGCACGCCATGGCTTTGTGCCTATCGGTAAAACCACCACGCCGGAGCTGGGCTGGAAAGGCGTTACCGACAATCCCATTGACGGCGTGACCAACAACCCCTGGAACCCAGCCAGAACCGCCGGTGGCTCCAGCGGCGGCAGCGCCGTGGCGGTGGCCTTGGGGATGGCCCCCCTGGCATTGGGCACCGATGCAGGCGGCTCCATTCGCATTCCCGCCGCCTTCTGCGGCATCGTCGGTCTCAAGCCCTCTTTTGGCGAAGTACCCCACTGGCCTGCCAGCCCCTTCGGCACCCTGGCCCACGCCGGGCCCATGGCGTGGACAGTAGAAGATTGCGCATTGATGATGAACGTGCTCACCGAAGCCGATCATCGCGACAGCAACGCTGTGCCCCGCCGCTCCATCGATTATCTGGCGGCGCTGCAAGGTGGCGTGCAGGGACTGAAGATCGCCTACAGCCCCAACCTCGGCTTCGTCGATGTCGATCCCGCAGTGGAAGCCGCACTGAACGAGGCGGTAGCGGTGTTTACCGCGCTGGGCGCAGAGGTGTCGCGGGTAGATCCGGGGTTTGGCGATCCGTTGGGTGCCTTCGGTCACCTGTTCTATGGCGGGGCTGCCAACGCCATTCGCGACCTCTCGGCAAAGAAACGCGCCCTGATGGACCCGGAACTGGTCACGGTCGCGGATAAGGCGGCGCAATTGTCCATGCTCGACTATCTGGGGGCGGTCAATGAATCCATGGCCCTGCGCGAGCGCATGGCTCACTTCCATCAGAAATATGATCTCCTGCTGACCCCGGCTTTGCCGATCACCGCCTTCAAGACCGGACGAGAAGTACCGGTAGACTGGTCCCAGACCCGCTGGCCCACCTGGACTCCCTTCACCTACCCTTTCAATATGACCGGCCAGCCAGGATTGTCAGTACCCTGCGGTTTTGACAATGACGGCCTGCCCATTGGCCTGCAATTGGTCGGCGCCCGGTTCAACGACGCACTGGTGCTGCGCGCCGGTCATGCCTACCAGCAGGCAGCCCCCCTCACTGATCACCGACCCGCACTGTTCGATTTCCCGGTCGAGACGGAGTAAGGCCATGTCTTTGAGTAATGTCGATATCGAGATGTACGAATCCGAAGATCCGCTGTGGCATCCGTCGGTGCGCGCCATGCCCATGCCGGGCATCCGCAAGATGGTCAACATGGCAGCGTCGATGTCGGATGTGATCCATCTGTCCATTGGTCAACCGGATCTGCCGGCCCCGGAGAATGTCGTCACCGCCGCCGTCGAGGCCCTTCGCGCCGGGCAGACCGGCTACACCCTGGACGCCGGCCTGCCCCAATTACTCGAAAGCCTCGCCGCCTACTACGGTGAGCGCTATCAGAAACCGCTGACCCCGGAGAATGTACTGATTACCACCGGCGCCACCGAGGCCATCTACCTGGCACTCACCGCGGTGTCGGCCCCAGGCCGCCACTTTATCGTGCCCGACCCGTCCTTCATTCTCTATGCGCCGCTGATCCGCATGAACGGCGGCGAGGTCACCGCAGTACCTACCCATGCAGAAAACAACCACCAGCTTGATCCCCGGGCGGTGATCGATGCCATCGAACCCCACACCTATGGCATCGTACTCAATTCCCCCAACAACCCGACCGGCGCCATCTACCCTCGGGAAACCCTCGATGCCATTCTCCAGGAGGCGGCCTATCGCAACATTCAGGTGATCAGCGACGAAGTCTATGACCACCTGATTTACGACGGTATCGAATACCCTTCAGTGCTGGAAAACTGCAGCGACCTCGATAACGTCATGGTGATCAGCAGCTTTTCCAAAACCTACAGCATGGCGGGCATGCGCATCGGTTGGATATTCGCCAGCCAGGCGGCCATCAAGATGTTGCGGCGCTATCACATGTTCACCACCACGGTAGCCAACACCCCGTTCCAGTGGGCCGGGGTAGCCGCCCTGCATGGTGACAATGACTTTATCGACAATATGCGGATGGAATACACCCGGCGTCGGGATCGGCTGGTAGAGCTGGTGGCTGGCACACCCCACCTCACTGGCTACAAGCCGGAGGGGGCCTTTTACATGTTTCCCTCCCTGCCCGAGGGCGTCAACGGTACCCATGTGGCGCTGCGGCTGCTCAAGGAAACCGGCGTATGCACCATCCCCGGCGAGACCTTCGGCAACCACAGTAACAACGCCCTGCGACTCAGCTATTCCACTTCCCTGGACAACCTTGAGAAAGCCTTCGAGCGCATCATTCCGTGGATGGAAAAGCAGGATTTTGATTGAAGGTAGCCGCCGTCGGCAAATCGAGATGAAGCAATCTGGCATCGCGCCATAAGACCGGGGAAGAGAGAGTGATACAGGCGCGACCGGTCTCTAATGTGCACCTTGCTCGCCGGGAACCTTTGGGACAGCTGTCCGTTGTCCATTCAGGTATCCTTGAGATGCTTTTATCCCACTTCCCGGAAAGGCCCCCATGAACACCGAGCTGACCATCGTCCTCGCCCTGCTCCTCGGCAGCATGGTGCTGTTCATCCGCAACAGACCGCGCATGGATGTGATCGCGCTCATGGTGATTGTGGCGCTGCCGTTGACCGGTGTGCTCAGTATCCAGGAAGCGGTTGCCGGTTTCAGTAATCCCAGCGTGCTGTTGATTGCGGCACTGTTCGTGATCGGCGATGGGTTGGTGCGTACCGGAATTGCCTACAAACTGGGCGACTGGCTTGCCCAACAGGCGGACAGCAGTGAGGCTCGGCTGATTACGCTGTTGATGCTGACGGTGGCGGCGATGGGTTCGGTGATGAGCTCCACCGGGATAGTGGCGATATTCATTCCGGTGGTGATGAGTGTCAGTGTGCGCATGGGTATTCCGGCGTCGCGCTTGATGATGCCATTGAGCTTCGCTGGCCTGATCAGCGGCATGCTGACACTGGTTGCTACACCGCCCAATCTGGTGGTCAGCAGTGAGCTGGTGCGAAACGGCTTCGAGAGTTTTTCGTTTTTCAGTTTCACACCTATCGGCCTGGTGGTGCTGTTCTTTGGTATCGGTTACATGCTGTTTGTGCGCCGCTGGCTGGGCAGTTCGGGGACGGGTAAAGATGAGCCGGAACGCCAGACCATGCATGATCTGGCGGAGCTATATCGACTGCCGGAGCGCGAACGGCGGCTCAGATTGAATGCTGACTCGCCACTGATAGGCCGCCCTTTGAATGAACTGGAACTGCGCAGCGAATACGGCATCAATGTGATTGCGATCGAGCGCCAGCGGCGTTTCCGTAATCTGTTACAGGTGGCCACCGGCAATACCGTGCCGCAGCCAGGCGATATCCTGCTGGTGGACTTGGCCAGCCCGGCCATCGCGCTATTGGGCGCCTATCAGGAGATCGGCGTAACGCCGCTGGAGCTGGAAACCTCCTATTACAGCACGCATTCCCATCAGTTGGGATTGGCCGAGGTGGCGCTGCCGCCGGAGTCGCGCCTGCCCGGCAAGACCATCCAGGAACTGGCGTTTCGCAGTCGTCACCGGCTGAACGTGGTGGGGCTGCGGCGCAACGGCGAGGCGTTGGCGGGGTTGCTGGTGGATGAGAAACTCAAGGCCGGCGACACTTTGCTGGTGGCCGGAAGTTGGAAGGATATCGATCGGCTGCATATATTGACCCGGGACTTTGTGCTGCTCAGTCTGCCGACCGAGATCAAGGAAGTGGTACCCGCGGCGCGCAAGGCGCCCTACGCCCTGCTCAGTCTGGGGGTGATGGTGGCGTTGATGGTATCGGGGGTGGTATCGAATCTGATGGCCGCGCTGATCGGTTGTCTGCTGATGGGCGCGTTCAAATGCATCACCATGGATTCGGCCTACAAGGCGATCCACTGGCCGAGCCTGCTTCTGATCATCGGCATGCTGCCGTTCGCCCTGGCGCTGCAGAAGACCGGAGGTATCGATCTGGCCGTGGGTGGGCTGATGAGTCTGTTCGGCGATGCCGGGCCGCGCGCGCTGCTGGCGACCTTGTTCATTGCCACGGCAGTGATCGGGCTGTTCATTTCCAACACCGCAACGGCCGTATTGATGGCGCCGGTGGCGCTGGCTACCGCGCAGGCACTGGGCATGTCGCCCTACCCCTTCGTGATGATAGTGGCGCTGGCCGCGTCGGCCGCCTTCATGACGCCGGTATCCTCACCGGTCAACACCCTGGTGCTCGACCCCGGCGGTTACCGTTTCAGCGACTTTCTGAAGATCGGCGTTCCCTTCACCATTCTGGTCCTGTTGATCAGTGTGATATTGGTGCCGATGGTTTTCCCGTTGTAACCGTTCTGTTGCCGGTTTGCTGCAAACCGGCAACTGGAGTAACTTGCTGCAGCTCAACACATTGATTCATCGTTTCTGTCACCCGTTTCAGCGTTCCGGATACCAGCATGCCCATCGACAACAGTATTGTTCATCAGATCCACAAAAAGCCCGACGGCCAACCCGCCAGCCTGACCTTGCGTGATGCCGAGCTGGCCAGCTCCGAGGCGCTGGAACAGCTGCTGGCCGGTCTGATCGAAGCCTATAACAGCAAGCCGAACAAGGCCTGGGGCTACTTCCACGAAGAGAGCGGCGCCTATCCGTTCAGTGGCTGGCTGCAGCAGCTGCTGGATGAGGAGCAGGATTTTGTCGGATTTTCCAAGAAGTCCGCCGAGCACCTGAAAACCCTGATGGAAGGCTCAAACCTTGCGCTGGGCGGGCACGTGCTGTTTATCCGCTACCGCCAGGGCATGACCGCGTTCCTGGTCATTGCACTGCTGCACCACACCGAAGGCGTGACGGTGACTGATGATCTCAACGTGGCAGCGGCGCGGCATCTGGACCTGTCCAGCCTGAACATGGCAGCGCGCATCAACCTGACCGAGTGGAAACAGAACGCCAGTTCCAAGCAGTACATTTCCTTTATCCGCGGGCGCAGCGGCAAGCGCGTGTCGGACTATTTCCGTGATTTCATCGGCTGCATCGAGGGCGCCAACCCCGAGCAGGAAACCTCTACTCTGCTCCAGGCGTTTCAGGATTACGTCGGCGAGGCGGATATGCCATCCGAGGAACTCAAGGGCAAGACCAAGGCCATGAGCGGTTACGTCAGCGGCCAGGCCCGCCAGGGCGAGCAAGTGGCGCTGGAGGAACTCTCGGGGCTGATGGATGAAGAGCAGCCGCGGGCCTTCTATGACTATATCCGCAACAAGGATTACGGCCTGAACCCGGAAATCCCGCCGGACAAGCGCACCCTGAACAACTTTCTGAAGTTCTATGGCAAGGCAGACGGTCTGTCGATCAGCTTTGAGGCACACCTGCTCGGTGACCGCGTGGAATATGACGAAAGCGATGATTCGCTGGTGATCAAGCATCCGCCGAAAGGCTTGATCCAGCAATTGCGTAACAAGAGAAAGAGCTAGACGCTTTACTGCCTGCTCTTCCAGGTGAATGCCGGACACATTTTGCGCGATTTCGTCCGGCGTTTAACCTGAACGGCACAGCGATGCGGGAGGTCATCTGTTCTACAAGATGCATTCCGGAGCTGAGCTGATGACCCCCTCAAACAAGATTGTCGTGATCTGCGGCGCCTCAGCCGGCGTCGGCCGAGCCACCGCGGTCGAGTTCGCCCGTAGCGGGGCGACTGTCGCCCTGCTGGCCCGGGGCGAGAAAGGCCTTGCCGGTGCCAGGGCAGAAGTCGAAGCGGTCGGCGGCACCGCCTGGGTGCACACAGTAGATGTTGCTGATGCGCAGCAGGTGGACTATGCCGCCGCGCAGATCGAAGCCGAGTTGGGTCCAATAGATGTCTGGGTCAACAATGCGATGGTCACGGTGCTGTCGCCGGTCAGCAAGATGACGGCCGATGAATACCGGCGGGTCACCGAGGTGACCTATCTGGGTACCGTTCACGGCACCTGCGCCGCACTCCGGCACATGCGACCGCGCAACCGTGGCGTTATCGTGCAGGTCGGCTCCGCCCTCGCCTACCGCGCCATTCCGCTGCAATCGGCCTATTGCGCCGCCAAGTTTGCCTGCCGCGGCTTTACCGACTCCCTGCGAGTGGAATTGCAGCACGAGCAGAGCGCCATTCATGTCACAACCGTACATCTGGCGGCCTTCAATACCCCGCAGTTCGACTGGGCCCGTGTCCGGCTGGACAAGAAGCCCCAACCGATGCCGCCCATATTTCAACCGGAAGTAGCCGCCCGCGGCATCGTCTGGGCGTCAGGGCAGCGGCGGCGTGAGGTGTGCGTGGGCTTTCCTGCGGTGAAGGCGATCTGGGGCAACAAGTTCTTCCCCGTCCTTGCTGATTACAAGCTGAAGAAAGACGGTTACCAGGGCCAGAAGGATGACGAGCCTCTGTCACCCGGCCGACCCGACAACCTGTTCGAACCGGTTGACCGTGACATGGGCAGTCATGGCCGCTTCGACAGCGACGCGCGGGACCACAGCCGACAACTCTGGATGACCATGCATCGTGGCGCAGTGACAACAGCTGCGCTGCTGTCATTGCTGCCGCTGGCCCTGGTGCTGTTCCGAAAAAAACCCTGAAACGACCTGGAAGGAGCCGCCTATGTCTCAGCCCATCAAGGATTATGCATTGATTGGCAATCTGCGCTGCGCAGCGCTGGTTGGCCGCAATGGCAGCATCGACTGGTTCTGCCCTCCCCGTTTTGATTCTCCCGCCTGCTTCACCCGGCTGCTCGGTACCGAAGAACATGGTTTCTGGCAACTGGCTCCAGAACAGACATCCCTGAAAATCGAACGCCATTACCAGCAAGACACCCTGGTGCTGTGCACCGAGTTTCATTGCGGTGATACCGGCCGTGTTCAGATCTGCGACTTCATGCCCCTGCAGAATGACGCCGTGATCGTCCGCCGGGTCGAGGTACTGGAAGGTCGGCTGCAGATGAATATGCAGCTGTCACCTCGCTTTGGTTATGGCGCGCGTCAGCCGCGTATCGAAGAGCTTGTTGACGGTATCAGCCTGCGGGATTCCGACGGTCAGCGACTGGTTCTGCACAGTGAGGTGCCACTGCGGATAGAGGGAGGGAATGTGCTCGCCAGTTTCGCCTTGAACGCGGGTGAGGTGCGGTATTTCACCTTGAGCCACCTGACGCCAGAGCAGATACCCAGCCCTGATCGGGAGCCACCCCAGCTCCTCGCGGATTGCGTGCAATGGTGGCAAGACTGGGTCCGCCAATGCTCTTATCAGGGGCGCTGGCGGGACGCGGTGATACGTTCCCTGATCACCCTCAAGGCGCTCACCTACGAACCCAGCGGCAGCATGGTCGCAGCGCCGACCACCTCACTTCCGGAGGCGCCGGGGCGCGCTGCCAACTGGGATTACCGGTTCTGCTGGATCCGCGATGCGGTGTGGGCGCTGGATATATTGATCGACTCGAACTATATGAGCGAAGTACACGCCTGGGTCCACTGGTTACAGCGCGTGATTGAGCGCACCGCAGGAGATATGCACGTGCTGTACAGCCTGGATGGGCAGGCAGAGCATGGCGAAGAGAAACTGGACTGGCTGCCCGGTTACCTGAACTCCAGACCGGTGCGCGTCGGCAACGCCGCCCATGATCAACATCAGTTGGACGTCTACGGCCAGCTGGTTGATCTGCTCCACGCAGCCCGGCGCAACGGCATGCAACTGAGCCAGCAGGACTGGCATGATCAATGCCGATTGGTGGACGAAGTCATCAAGTGCTGGCAGCAGCCGGATGAAGGTATATGGGAGTTACGCGACCAGCGCCGCAACTATGTCCATTCCAAGGTATATGCCTGGGTGGCGCTCGACCGCAGTATTCGTGATGCAGAGAAATGGCAGCTGCACGCGCCGCTGGATCAATGGCGCGCCGTGCGCGACCGCATCCATGCAGACATCTGCCGTAAGGGCATAGATGAGCGACGCGGCGCCTTTAAACAGAGCTATGAACAGGCCAAGCCGGATGCCAGTCTGCTGATGATTCCCCTGCTTGGGTTTCTGCCTGTTGAGGACCCTCGCGTGCAGGCCACCATCACCTGGATTGAACAGGATTTACTGCGCGACGGCCTGATACAGCGCTTTCTTCCGCAAGACAGTTTCAGCGGAGACGAAGGCGCCTTTCTCGCCTGCTCCTTCTGGTATGCCGACAACCTGGTGATGAGCAAACGAGAGGAAGAGGCGGAGGTCATGTTCGCCCGCCTGCTGGCCCTGCGCAATGATGTAGGATTGCTGTCAGAGGAATACGATCCCCAATACGGGCTGATAGGTAACTTCCCTCAGGCTTTATCGCATCTGGCGCTGGTCAAAAGCGCCTACCTGCTGCAAGCCTGCGAGCAGGTGCACCATGGCGGTGCACCCGAGCGCCACTCCTACAAACCCATGCCATAGACTCTACAGCCCGCTGGGCCAGGTCTCGGCGATATCCGCACTCTGAACCTCGGGCATTGCCAAGGGCTGCAACGCCCGGGTGTGGTCATAATGCAGCATGAAGTCGAACTGCTCAGCCAGCCGGCTGTAGTAATAATGGCTGTGACGTTCGGTCTCCGGCCGGTAGATAACGCCGATTGCCCGCTGCAGTCGGGCTTCGGCCAGCTGTGTGGCCAGACTGCCGGGGCCACGCAGATCGAGCAGGAAGCGCTCATGCGCCACAGTGTGAAACAGCGCCTCGTAACTGCCCGCCAGCGGCTGGCGAATCTGTTTGCGCTCGCCCGGAACGTCCCAGTCCGATGCAGCAGTGACATCGCCGGTGGCAGTGGAAAAGCCGACCAGCAACGCGTCGTCGCCATATCTTTCCCGGGCCAGTTGACCCATATTGAGTTCGCCTCTGGCACCCATCTCGGTGGCAGCAGCGTTGCCCACGTGAGAATTGTGCGCCCATACGACGACGCCCGCCGGCTCGCCGAGCTGATGACTCAAATGGCTGCGCAACGCCTCCAGCGTTTCGAACATATGGCCGTCGCGGATGTTCCAGGAGTTCGGACGGCCACGGAACATCGCCCGGTAGTATTCCTCGGCATTACGCACCAGTCGGGCATTCTGTTCAGCGCAAAAGCGCTGTTCATCAGATACCAGACCCAGCCCTTCGAGCCGCCGAAAGGCGCGCGTCTGCATTTCCTGCAGTTGTTCGGTAATCGCACTCTCGCATGAGGCACTGAGCCCGAATTCCACGGACTGACCGTAGAGATGCGGCTCGTCGAGATATTGGTCCAGACAAGCGTAACGTTCGCGAGCCCGTACTGCCGCGGGCGGATCATGTTTATCCAGGTAGGCAATTACCGCATGGGCAGAACTGCTCATGCTGTACAGATCCAAGCCGTAGAAGCCGACCGGGCGCAAGCCAGCTTCGGCTCGCGGAGGCGCGGCGTTGAATTCGGCCAGCCAACGAATAAACGCCAACACCTCGGTGTTGGCCCACATCCAGGTCGGAAAACGCTCGAAAGCGTGAAATACCTCTTCGGCCTGCTTGCCCGGATCCAGGTTCCAGACATAGCGATTGAGCGCATAGGCGTCGGGCCAATCTGCTTCCACTGCCACGCTGGCGAACCCCAATTCCTCCACCAGCCGACGCGTGATCTGCGCCCGCGCCTGGTAGAACTCATGAGTGCCGTGGCTGGCTTCGCCCAGCATCACCACTGACTTGCCCCGCGCCGCCTCGATAATCGCGTCGAAATCACCCGTTTGGCCGGTGAGCGGCGTTGCCTCTTTCTCTATGGTGCGAATCAGAATGCTGTCAGCTTCGGTCATGAATCAAGTCCCCATCGCGTCTCGTTGCCCTTATTAGAAGGACCGACAGGGGCAGAGACTGTTCAACCCTTTTCCCAGGGCTGGCTCAGGGCTTGAGTTTGTAACCGGTACGGAAAATCCACCACACCAGCGCCAGGCACACCGCCAGAAAGACGAAAGTCATGGCCAGACTGGTGGCGATATGTACATCAGCCACACCGTAAAAGCTCCAGCGAAAGCCACTGATCAGGTAGACCACGGGATTGAACAGGGTGACGGTCTGCCATACCGGCGGCAGCATGCTGATCGAGTAGAAGCTGCCACCCAGAAAGGCCAGAGGCATGACAATCATCATCGGTATGATCTGCAACTTCTCGAAGCCATCGGCCCACACGCCGATGATGAAGCCGAACAGGCTGAAGGTGACAGCCGTGAGGATCAGGAAGGACAGCATCCATAGCGGATGGGCGATCTCGTATTCCACGAACAACCGCGCCGTAAGCAGGATCAGCAGCCCCAGCAACACCGATTTGGTGGCCGCAGCGCCCACGTAGCCGACCACAATTTCCAGCGGGGAAACGGGCGCGGACAGCACCTCGTACAAGGTCCCGGTGAACTTGGGCATGTAGATACCGAAGGAAGCATTGGAAATGCTCTCGTTGAGCAACATCAGCATGATCAGCCCGGGAATGATGAAGGCGCCGTAGCTCACCCCGTCGATCTCTTCCATCCGCGCACCGATCGCCGCGCCGAATACGATGAAATACAGCGAAGTGGAAATCACCGGCGAGGCGATGCTCTGGAACAAGGTGCGCCACATGCGTGACAGTTCCGAGTAATAGATCGCCCACATGCCATGCAGATTCATGCTTGCGCCCTGTCGCGATTGCTGTCATGTACCAGACCGACAAAAATCTCTTCCAATGAGCTCTGGCTGGAATTCACATCCTTGAACTCGACACCCTCACGTGCCAGCGCACGCAGTATGTCGCCGACGCCGGTCTGTTCACCCTGCGCATCGAAGGTGTACGTCAGCATGCAGCCGTCGTCGGCCAACTCCACCGCCCGGCCCTGTACCGCTTCCGGCAGCGCTGTCAGCGGCTGCTGCAACTGGATGATCAACTGCCGCTTGCCGAGCTGGCGCATCAACACCACCTTTTCTTTCACCAGCATCAGCTCGCCGCGGTTGATGATACCGATGCGATCGGCCATCTCCTCGGCCTCTTCAATGTAGTGAGTGGTCAGGATGATGGTGACACCCTTGTCGCGCAGGGTGCGCACCATTTCCCACATATCCCGACGCAACTCCACATCGACCCCGGCGGTGGGCTCGTCCAGAAACAGGATCTGCGGTTCATGGGCCAGCGCCTTGGCAATCAACACCCGGCGCTTCATGCCGCCGGACAGGGCCATCATCTTCTCGTTGCGTTTATCCCACAGCGACAGATCGCGCAGCACCTGTTCCAGGTAGGCCCGATTCGGCGCCTTGCCGAACAGCCCGCGGCTGAGGTTAACGGTCGCCCAGACGGTATCAAACAAATTATTGGTCAGCTCCTGGGGCACCAGCCCGATCAGGCTGCGCGCCTGCCGATAATCACCGACGATATCGTAGCCATCCACCGTGACCTTGCCGCCACTGGGATTGACGATGCCGCAGATGATACTGATCAGCGTGGTCTTACCCGCACCGTTGGGGCCCAGCAGAGCGAGAATCTCGCCCCGCCGAATCTCCAGATCAACTGTCTTCAATGCCTGAAATCCCGACTCATATGTCTTGCTCAGCCCGCTGACGGCAATGATGGTTTCGCTGGTGGACATCAGGCAGCATCGACCCGAAAGCCGACGCGCGGGAAATGCACATGTACCAATCCGACGCGCTCATCTTCACGGGCGATGACGATTTCCTCCAACTCCTCATGCACCAAGGTACCGGCAACAGGGTCACAGCCGTAATCCACCGCACTGACGGTCACTGACTGATCCAATGTCAATCCCTGACTGCTGACGAAGCCATGCTCTGGCAGCGTTTCCGGCGTTGCGTCATGGGCGATACGGATAGCTTCTGCCGCCTCCATCTTCACCGAAGCGCCCTGCCCCATGTCGGCGATGCGGGCCATCCAGGCGCGGATCATGGGGTAGTCTTCCAGCATTACTGCCACCACCGCATTGGATGCCATGAACCATAACGGGTGATACCAGGCCAGATCGGCAATACTCGGCTCTTCGCCGAGCAGAAATTCACCATCACGCTCCAGCTGCGTTTCCAGACGGCTCATCAATACCGGCCATTGCGCCAGCGCCTCATCTGTCGACGGTCGCTTGACGTTGCCGTTTTCAAATAGCGCCCGCCGGTCCCGCACAAAGCTCTTCATCGTCTCCTCGGGCAGATCAGCAAACCGCGCGGCCACCGCCTCGGGCTGGAAATTGATCGCGATGGAACTGTGGAACAACACCTGATCACCATATTGCGCCAGCGCCGCGGCTACCGCCTCGCGACCTTCGGGGAACAATGCCGGCACGGCTTTCTCACGCTCCAGACGGCGGGCAATCAGCGCAGTGTCACAATAGATATCCGCACCAACCTGCAATACCGGCGTGCGCCGATAACCACCTGTGAGCGCCGTCAGATCGGGTTTGGGCATGACCGGCGGAATCAACACCGAATGCCAGGAAAGCCCTTTGAGCCCGAACATCAGCCGGGTTTTCTCGGCAAAAGGCGATTGGGGATAGTGGTGCAGAATCAGTTCGCTCATGACAATCTCCGATCAACAATTGAGAGTCAGCTTAGCCTGTGCCAGCCACTCCTGCCTCGTCAATCGACTCTTCACCAATGCAACTCACTCGTCATGCGCTGGCGCCGGCTGCAGGAGAATCAACCGTTCCTTGGCCGCCTTGCGCAGCGCCTTCACCGCCAGCTCGCGGCGCAGAGCGGCCGACTTGTCCGCGCAGCGTTCGCGCCACACCAAGGCGTTGGCCGGGCTACGATTGAAGAACCGCGCCCCGCGCTTACCGCTGATATGTTCCTGCAACCGGCGCTCAGGGTCGAGGCTGATACCGGTATACAGATGACCGTTCTCGGCTCGTACCATGTACACCCACCAGGTTTTTTCCGGCTTGGCGGTAACGGGGCTGTGTTCGGCGGTGTCAGACGGCATACTTGCGGCAATCATCCTGGGAGAAAGTCATGTTCGTACAGATCTTCAGCACCGGCGGTACCATCGACAAACTGTATTTCGATGCATTGAGCGAGTATCAGATCGGCGAGTCCATGGCCGGCGAATTGCTGGACCAGGCTCGAGTAGGTTTCAATTATGCCATCGAGTCACTGATAAAAAAGGACAGTCTGGAACTGAATGACGCCGACCGTGAGCTGATCCACGCCAGGGTCGCTGCCTGCCCCGCCCACCATATCCTCATCACCCATGGCACCGACACCATGACAGTCACCGCCGCGGCTCTGGCCGACATTCAGGACAAGGTGATCGTGCTGACCGGGGCGATGCAGCCAGCCCGCTTCCGTGATTCGGATGCCCTGTTCAATCTGGGGTTGGCAGTCGGCGCTCTGAACCTGTGCCAGCCGGGAATTTATATTGCGATGAGCGGCAAGGTGTTTCCGGCGGATCAGGTAACCAAGAATCGGTTGGCTGGGCGATTTGAAGGGGTTTGATCTTCGCCTTCAAATACTATCCGAAAATATCGAACTCTCAGGCGGCGCAGTCCGACACGGCTGAGCCGACCGTCGGTCGCCAAGGATGGCGACCGCGAGCCTACAGGGATGTATTTACGGCGTGTCGGCGAAGCCCTGTCGGACTGTGCGGCCCTGCACGGATCGCCGCTGCATGTCCTGCGTATATGGCGCAAGCCAGCCGGCCCATCCCGACACGCCGTAAATACATCCCTGTAGGCTCGTTGATGACATCCCTGTCATCAAACGGTCGGGCTGGGCCGGCTGGCTTGCACCATCGTTGACCTTGTATGTGACTGGAAGGGGCCGTTAAGCGCCTGTGCCACCGACCGTGATCTGATCGATTTTCAGCGTCGGCTGACCCACACCTACCGGGACTGACTGACCGTCCTTGCCGCAGGTACCTACACCGCTGTCCAGCTCGAGATCGTGGCCGACCATGGAGACGAGGTTCATCACCTCCGGGCCGTTTCCTATCAACGTTGCGCCTTTCACCGGGGCCGTGATCTTGCCGTCTTCAATGAGATAGGCTTCGCTGGTCGAAAACACGAACTTGCCACTGGTGATATCCACCTGACCACCACCGAGACTGGCGCAATAGATACCCTTCTTCACCGACCGGATGATCTCTTCCGGGTCGCTCTCACCGGCCAGCATATAGGTATTGGTCATGCGCGGCATGGGCAGGTGGGCGTAGGACTCGCGGCGCCCGTTACCGGTAGGCGCAACCCCCATCAAACGGGCATTCAGCTTGTCCTGAATATAGCCCTTGAGAATGCCGTTCTCGATCAGCGTGGTGCAATTGGTGCGGTTACCCTCGTCATCGACATTCAAGGAACCTCGACGCCCCGGCAAGGTGCCGTCATCCACGATAGTACACAGACTGGAAGCGACCTTCTCGCCAACCCGGCCACTGTAAGCCGAACTGCCCTTGCGGTTGAAGTCACCTTCCAGACCGTGGCCCACCGCCTCGTGCAACAGCACACCCGACCAACCCGGGCCCATGACCACCGGCATGCTGCCAGCGGGAGCCGCGATGGCATCCAGGTTCACCGTAGCCTGACGCACCGCTTCGCGGGCATACGCCATACCGCGCTCTTCGGCCTCGAAGAAGCGGTAGTCGGTGCGTCCACCGCCACCGAAACTGCCCCTTTCACGGCGGCCGTTATGTTCAATGATGACACTGATATTCAGACGCACCAGCGGACGGATATCGCCTGCCCAGGTACCATCGCTGGCCGCCACCAATACCGTATCGTGCACGCCGCCCAGGCTGACGGAAACCTGGGTGATGCGCGGGTCCAGACTGCGGGTATAGGCATCCAGACGTTGCAACAAGGTCACCTTGTCAGCCTGCGGCATGACATCCAGTGGGTTTTCCACGGCGTAGAGAGCGCGGTTATCACTGCGCTGCCAGGCCTGGACGGCACCGCTCTGACCGCTGCGAGCGATAGACCGCGCCGCGCCAGCGGCCTGGGTCAGTGCAGCCAGACGCAGATCGTTACTGTAGGCAAAGCCGGTTTTCTCGCCGGATTGAGCGCGCACGCCGACACCCTGGTCGACGTTGAAGCTGCCGTCCTTGACGATACCGTCTTCCAATACCCAGGATTCGCTGACCTGGTGCTGAAAATACAGGTCCGCTGCGTCCACACCGGGCGCGGATACCAATTGCCCCAGTACACTGGCAAGGCTGTCGGGGCTCAGTTCGGACGGCAGCAGCAGACGGCTCTCAACCTGGGTCAGCAGATTACTCATAAATTCACTCCGTGGAGGCCCGGACGATATCGTCCAGCGGCACAAAGCGGCGATGCCCGGCTACCGGCATGCGTCCGCGTATGGTGTTTAGATGCTGCAGATCGATCTCGCCGGCCACTACACCCTCGCCTTGCGGCAAACAGGCGGTGATCTCGCCCCACGGATCGATCAGACAACTGTGGCCGAAGGTCTCGCGACCGTTGGCATGCTTGCCGCCCTGATCGGCGGCAAGGATATAGCACTGGGTCTCGATTGCCCGGGCGCGCAGCAGTACGTCCCAATGGGCGGCGCCGGTTACCGCAGTAAAGGCCGAAGGCACCACTATCAGTTCAGCCCCTGCACGCCGCAGCGCTGCGTAGAGTTCGGCAAAGCGCACATCGTAACAGATGCTCAGGCCGAGCCGTCCTACAGGAGTATCGATACAGACAAAGCGGTCTCCGTAGCCATAGTCCTTTGACTCGCGATAGCTGCGCTGACTGTCGCTCACCTCGACATCGAACAGATGCAGCTTGTCGTAGCGTGTCACTTCCCGACCTTGGTCATCCAGCACCAGGCAGCAGGCCATGGCCTTGCCGCCTGGCTCAGTGGGTAGCGGAATGCTGCCGGCGACAAGCCAGATACCATGCTGACGGGCCTGCTCGGCAAGAAATGGCCGGATTGGACCGCTGCCCTCGTACTCGGCGGCCGCTATATCAGCCAAGGCACGGTTACCGAAGGCGGCGAAACATTCCGGCAGCAATACCAGCTGCGCGCCGGCGGCAGCGGCCTCGGCTATCAGGCTTGCGGCGGTACGCAGGTTGGCCTGCACGTCCGCGCCACTGATCATCTGTATGGCGGCTACTTGCGACATTTCAATCCTCCAGGGCGGCCTTGTTATCGAACGCCCGGTCAAAATCGACCGACGGCTGACTCCACTTGCCACTGATCCGGTACTTCACCGAGGCAAAGCGCGCGACGCGATCGCCGAGGATCTTGTCGGCCAGAAACAGGACACCACCGATGTGCGGGGCGCCGGCAATGATTGCAGCCAGCGGCAGGTTGTTGGTCACCGGCAAGGTCACCAGCAGCCCCATATCGATTCGGTCCGCCGGCAGATCCACGGTACCGTCCAGCTGCAATTTGGCGCTGGGGCCATCCATCATCAGCGGCGACATGGTTTGTATCAGGCCGTTGGTCAGGGCGACCTCGCCATTGAAGGTATCATAGGCCGTGCCCTTGCCGAACAGGTCGGAGAAATCCAGCCGCAGCCGTCGGGCCAGGGTATTGAAGTTCAGCAAACCGAATACACGCAATGCATCGGCGGAGCTTTCGCCGCTCTGCAGCATGCCATCCTGAGCCTGCACCGCCAGTGAACCCGTACTGCGTTTCAAGGCGAACCAGGCCGGCGAGCCAGGCCATTCCAGGCCGACACTGGCGGTGAAGGCCTTGCTGGTCAGGGTCGGCGCGTAACGCCATGCGCTCAGCACGCGACCAATGTCCTCGGCGGCAAGACTGCCATCAAACCGGGTGTGCTGTGGGTTCCAGTGCATCGCGCCGTTGAGTTGCAGGCCGCCGCGCAGAGCAACATCGATCTCATTGATATCCAGCCCAGAGGCGGCAGGGCGTAATCTGAAGTAGGTGGCGCCCACCAGATCCTTGCCCCAGTACAACTCATCGATACCTATGTCCATGGCGGGCAGATTGGTCGGATTGATATTTCGCAGCGGATCTTCGCTGGCCAGCGGCTCGATGAAACCATCGGCCTCGCTTGGCAGGTCTGTGGTCTTGGGAAAGCCCAGCCGCTGCAGATCCACAGCGATGATTCCATCCTTGGCAGCGGGCAACTGAATACGCCCGCGCAGATCGGGATGACTGACATCCAGCTGCCAGCCGGCTGCCAAGGGGCTGGCGGCAACATTCAGCTCGTCCAGCTCAAGACCGAACCCGGTGAAATGTCTGGCCTGGACATGCACTGCATTCAACAGCTGAGCGGGCGTCCGGCCGTCCGAGCCAAGCGTATCTGTGACAGCGCTCTGCGGCAGCACGCCGGAAGTGAACCAGCCTTGCCATTGATTCCAGTCAAACGCTTCGAAGCGGGCGCTGACCGTGATCCCCGCTTCCGTCGGCATTCGCGGCGCGCCTCGCCGGTAGCGAACATCCCCGGAGAGCGCGCCATTGCGCTCGAGCAGCAGGCCGCGAAGATCATCGCCGACCTGCCACTGCCAGCGTGACGATGGGCCCATGTCCAATTGCAATCGGCTCGGCAAGCTGGTTTCCGCTGTCTTGGCCAGCGGATCAGGGAGGTCAAGCCGGACGCCTTTCAAATCGCTGCGCACCTGCAGCCGGCGCAGATCATCGCCCAACAGCAGCTCGGCGTCCCAGGCGAAGCTGCCCTCCGCCAGCTTCTCAGGCAAGGCATCGAGCAATGGCCAGCCATGCAGGTTCTTCACCTGATGCCTGCCCTGCAGTCGCAGGCGTTGATCAGTCCGTTGACCGTGCTTACGCAGATCGATGCGTCCGGTTACCGGCTGGTCGAGAAAGCGCACAGTGACCTTGTCGCTGAGCAGGCCAATACCGTGCTGATAACTGAAATCGCCCAGCAGATCATGCAGGGGCGCCTGCAATTGCGGAATATTCAGTTGTTGCGCACGCGCCTGCAGCTGCAGATGCACGTCCGGCTGCTTGCCATCCGTCAGCGGTATGCCCAGTTGCAGGTCACCCTGCAGCTCACCAGTCCCGCTCCAACCATGCAGCGGGTCGCCGGTCAGCCTGGCCAAGGGCGTGTCCTGCATCAGCTGCAGGCCATCGCTCAGCGGTCCGGCACCGGCGCCGGCGATGTGCAGCTCAAGCTCCTGGTCAGCGGAATTGCGATCCAACGATACCCTGATGTTATCCAGCCGGGTCTGCAATATCCGGCCTTGCGCCTGATTGATATCCAGGTCGACATTATGCAGATACAAGGAACCACTGACGTCTTCCAGCGCCGGCCAGCCCGGCTGGAATATCAGGCTGCCCTGCTCCAGTCGGCCGAACAGGCTGATCTGCCGCTCTTCGGGACTGGCCCCTTTGAGCAGCGAACCTTCATAGGCGAATATCGCCAATGGCACCGGCCCGCTGAGCTGCGAGTCCTGCAGCCACTGGGTAAGCGCCGGGCTGATCGCTGAGGATAGGCTGGGCAGATAGCGGCTGTGGTATTCCGCGCGACTGTCACGCAGGGCAACGCGCAAATCCATGGTCGGAGTGCCGTCGGGACGTGGCACACGCAAGTCCAGCGTGGCCGAGGCGGCACCTTCACTGCCTTTTACTGCTGCGCCCGGTACTGCCAGATGCAGCCCATCCTGATCAGACCAGCTCCAGTTGAGTGCACCCACCAGCGCGTCGTATTCCCAGCGCTTGGGAAACAGCTTCGGCAGATGCATGCTCCAGCGATGACTGTCGACACGCAGCTCGCCAGCCGCCGGCGTTCCCGATACCACGCCACTGACCCCGGCGAAAGCGGGCACGCCTTCCCAGGCCTGAATGCCGACATTGTCCAGTCGGGCCAGTAGCGACCAGTCGAGAAACTCAGACCAATCGTCGCCGCTCAACAGCACATCCTGCAGAGAACCTTCCGGGGCGAGGGTGTCGAGTATCTCGGCGCTGTGGGTATCCGGCAACATGCCGCTTACCCACTGGCCCAGCAGATCCAGCGGCAGATGGTCAGCGCGCGCCCGCCATTGCCCGCCATCGGACTGACGCTGCAGCTGCAGACGGGTCGCGGGCCAGACCTGATCATCCAGACGCAGACTGAAGTTCTCGATATTCAGCTGCTGTCGATCATCTTCCAATTGCAATTTAAAGTGCATCGACAGATCTTGCAGAGACGGAGCCGCGCGCTGCAGATCAAGCTCGATGGCCGGGGCCTGCACCAAGCCGCTGAGTTGCTGCATGCGCGTATTGCGCCAGCGCCCCCAAAGCTCGCCTCCGGCAACGACCCGGTCAATGCGCGCGTCGTGCAGCAGATCTTCGGGCAACCAGCCGCTCCAGTCACTGGCCGGCAGTTCGGCATAGAAATCCATGTCCGCGCGCCGCCAGTCGCGGCCGGGCATGCGGCCACTGAGCTGCAGACGAACCAGCTGATCATCCGGCAGTCGCATCCGGGCATCCAGACGGTGCCGCGCGCCATTGTTCAACAGCGTCAGATCACCATCGGCAAATACCCAGTCGGGTTGATCCCACGGGCTGATGCGAATGCGGGTATCCAGCAGAGTGATGCGACGTTGCTCGAAGAGTTGTTGCAGAGCGCGATCCAGCCCATCCCCCGCCGCATTCTTGTGCCCCAGTCCCATGAGGCGCCAGTCACCCTCAGCGTTTTCGATGACCTCCAGGGACAAGCCCTCCAGCTGCAGCGCGTCCATTACCGGCTGGCGTTGCCACAGACTGGCGAAGACATCGACCCGCGCCGTGACGTGATCCAGATCCAGCAGTACCGGGCTGGCCAGGTCCGCTGTTTCGTGCACCCGCAATCCGCGCAGCGTCAGTACCGGTTGTGCCCCCTGCATCTCGCCTTCGAGGCTTTGCAACTGGATGGCGCGTCCGGTCTGCTGCTCGACCCACTGCACCAGCTCGACCTGATAATCCGTCACGGCCGGCACGAATTGACGCCCGAGACTAACATAGGCGGCAGCCAGCAGCAGCCAGCCCACCAGCAGCAGGATCAGCCCGTCGAGAAAACGCCGCAACCAGCGCTGCCAGGTCATGTGATGTCAGTTGCTCCGGTCAGTGTGGATCAGGTCAGCACCACATCGTATTGTTCCTGGGTATACATGGTTTCTACCTGGAACTTGATGGGCCGTTGAATGAACAGCTCCAGATCGGCGACATTACCCGATTCTTCATCAAGCAGCCGATCGATCACCGCCTGCGAGGCCAGCACCATATAACCTCCGGCCTGATAGGCCCTGGCCTCGCGCATAATCTCCCGGAAGATCTCGTAACAGACGCTTTCCGGCGTTTTCTGGATACCGCGCCCGGTACAGCAGGGGCAAGGCTCGCAGAGAATCTGCTCCAGACTCTCGCGGGTGCGCTTGCGGGTCATCTGCACCAGACCCAGCTCGGTGATGCCGATGATATTGGTCTTGGCGTGGTCGCGCTCCAGCTGACGTTCCAGCGTGCGCAGTACCTGACGCCTGTGTTCCTCGTCTTCCATATCGATGAAATCGATGATGATGATGCCGCCGAGGTTGCGCAGACGCAGCTGGCGGGCGATCGAGGTAGCCGCTTCCAGATTGGTTTTGAAAATGGTTTCTTCGAGGTTGCGGTGACCGACAAAAGCCCCGGTATTGACGTCGATGGTGGTCATTGCCTCGGTCTGGTCGATCACCAGATAGCCACCGGACTTGAGCATCACCTTGCGCTCCATGGCCTTCTGGATCTCATCTTCGACGCCATACAGGTCAAATATCGGACGCTCGCCCGGGTAATGCTCCAGCAGATCCTCCACGCCGGGCATCAGCTCGCTGACGAATTGCTCCACTTTCTGGAAGGTTTCCCGCGAATCGATACGGATCTTCTCAAGGCGCGGGTTGGCGAGGTCGCGGAGGGTGCGCAGCGCCAGCGGCAGATCTTCGTAGAGTACCGAGGGTGCCGGGGCAGTATTCATCTGCTGCTGGATCTGCTGCCACAGGCGGCGCACATAACGGATATCGACCAGAATATCCTCTTCGCGTGCGGCTTCGGCGGCCGTACGCAGGATAAAGCCGCCCTGCTCTTCCACGCCCTCCTGCTCGACACAGCGGGCGACGATATCCTTGAGCCGATCACGTTCGGCCTCTTCATCGATTTTCAGGGAGATACCTACATGGGCGGTGCGCGGCATGTAGACCAGGTAGCGGGATGGCACTGACAGATGCGTGGTCAGACGGGCCCCTTTGGTGCCTATCGGGTCCTTGGTGACCTGCACCACTAGGGCCTTGCCGTCGTGCACCAGTGCACTGATGGATTCGACCGCCGCACCTTCGCGCTGGGAAATCTCCGAGGCATGAATGAAGGCAGCGCGCTCCAGGCCAATATCGACAAAGGCGGCCTGCATGCCGGGTAGCACCCGGACTACCTTGCCTTTGTAGATATTGCCAACGATGCCACGACGCAGGGTACGCTCGATATGGACTTCCTGCAGAACGCCATTCTCCACCAGCGCGACCCGAGTCTCCATTGGCGTGATGTTGATCAGAATTTCTTCGCTCATGGAGCCCTCTTCCTCTGTGTCAGACACTCAGGATACCGGCCCGCCAGCACTCTGTCAGCGCAACTGCCAACAAGGAACAGCAAATTCTGCGAGGAGCAACGCGGTTTCGGCCAATGGCAGGCCGACCACGGCACTGTAGCTTCCCTCGATATGCTCGACAAAAACCGCACCCAACCCCGGAATCCCGTAGGCTCCAGCCTTGTCTGCCGGTTCGCCGGTCTGCCAATAGGCGAGGATTTCAGCATCGCTCAACGGACGGAAACGAACCTTGGTCGCCACCAGCTGCAACCGGATATCGCTGCCGCAAGCGACTGCCACAGCGGTCAGTACCTGATGCTGCCGTCCGGATAATGACCGCAGCATCGCCTGAGCGTGCTGCTGGTCCACCGGTTTGCCGAGAATCGCGTCGTTCAGCACCACAGCCGTGTCGGCGGCCAGTACCACCGCACCGGCCGGCGCGATGGCCACACCGGCGCGAACCTTGTCCCTGGTTACCCGCTGAACATAATCCGCTGGAGCTTCATCAGGGCATGGCCGTTCATCCACCGAACACTGCACTCGCTGCACCGGCACACCGATCTGCTCGAGCAACTCGCGGCGGCGCGGCGATGCCGAGGCAAGATGCACTACGCTGACGCGCTCAGAGCACATGGAAGCGTCGTCTCACACCGCGCAGCACGGAAAACACCCAGGGCCAGAGCACTGCGCTGATCACCGCCGGCAGTAGATACAACAGGGTTGGCGGCCGATTGCCAGCCAGGCTGTTCAGCCAAAGCGCAACCATCTGCGCAATGCCCAGGACCGGCAGCATGACCAGACTCTGTTGCCACAATGGAAAACGTCGGATGCGCTGGTACAACAATAGAATCAGCCAGGCCACCAACACCAGCACCAGGGCGTTCTGCCCGAACAGCTCGCCGAACAGCACGTCCGTGGCCAGTCCCGCCACCCAGGCGGTGAGCAAGCCGACGCGATGGGGCAGCGCCATGACCCAGTACGCCACCACCATGGCCAGCCACATGGGCCGGCCAGCATCAAACGGGCTGGGCATGGGTACGACACTGAGAATCAGTGCCGCCAGAAAGGTCAGCCCCACGATCACGCTATTGCGCATGGTTCTGCTGCTCCTCGCTCGGCGGCGCCGTGCTCTCATCTTGTGGGCTCGCCAACGTCTCGTCCGCTACCGGCTCTTGTCGCGCGGCATTGCCGGGCACCTGAGCAGCCTCATCTTCTTCGACGACGTTCCCGTCAAGACTCAGCGCAGGTATAACGGCGCCGTAACCACTTTCCGGACTGAATACCAGCAACAGGTAGCGGCTGCGGTTGAGTTGCGCCGTTGGTTCAACCCGCACATCGGCGAAAGGTTGGGAAGAATCCCGATTTACCGCCACCACCCGCCCGACCGGATAACCGGCGGGGAAGCGCTGTCCCAGGCCTGAACTGACGACAATGTCATTCACCCGGATATCAGCAGTATCACCGACGTGACGCAGTTCCAGCCACTCGCTGTTACCGGTGCCACTGGCGACCGCGCGCAGGCCGTTGCGGTTGATCTGCACCGGCAGACTATGGGATGAATCCGTGATGAGCAGCACGCGGGCGCTGAAGGGCAACACTTCCACCACCTGGCCCATCAACCCGGTGGCATCGAGTACCGGCTGACCGAGGAAGACCCCGTCGCGCTCGCCCTTGTCGATAAGAATGCGCTGGGTGAACGCGTTGGGGTCGACGCCGATCAGCTCGGAGACCAGCACCCGCTCGTCGAGCAGTTCGGAGGAATTGAGCAGCTCGCGCAGGCGCACGTTCTGTTCGGTCAGCGCCGCCAACTTCTGCAATTTGCGTTTGGTCAGCAGCGCCTCGGCCCGCAGACCTTCGTTCTCGGCAATCAGATCTGCCCGACTGGTCAGCTGCAGATATACCGTATCCCATGCGCGCACCGGCAATTCGGCGACGTAATACAGCGGGGTGAGCAGCATCCCCAGATGGGAGCGCAGGGGCTTGAGGGCGGCAAAGCGGGCGTCGACTACCATCAGCGCGATTGAAAGCACCGTCAGCGCCAGAAAACGGACCCCGAGTGATGGGCCCTTGATGAAAAGCGGTTTTATGGTGGGCTCCTTGCTGCTGCAGGATCAGGCTGTTACGACGGGCAACCGCCCGCCGTAACACTACCGATTACTCGGTGGACAGCAGATCCATCGCATGCTGGTCCATCATTTCCAGCGCGCGACCGCCACCACGGGCAACGCAGGTAAGGGGTTCTTCAGCCACAATCACCGGCAGACCGGTCTCCTGACTTAACAACTTGTCCAGATCACGCAGCAGGGCGCCACCGCCAGTCAGAATCAGGCCACGTTCGGCGATGTCCGATGCCAGCTCCGGAGGAGACTGCTCCAGCGCGCTCTTGACTGCCTGCACTATTGTCGCCAGAGACTCCTGCAGCGCTTCCAGCACTTCATTGGAGTTCAGGGTAAAGGCGCGCGGCACACCCTCGGCCAGATTGCGGCCGCGCACGTCGACTTCCAGCACTTCGCCACCGGGGAAGGCCACACCGATTTCCTGCTTGATGCGCTCAGCGGTGGATTCACCGATCAGGCTGCCGTAGTTGCGGCGCACGTAGGTGATGATGGCTTCGTCAAAACGGTCGCCGCCGACCCGTACCGACTCGGCGTAGACCACCCCGTTGAGAGAGATCAGCGCAATCTCGGTGGTACCGCCACCGATATCCACGACCATGGAGCCGTGCGCTTCCTCGACCGGCAGACCAGCGCCGATGGCGGCGGCCATGGGCTCCTCGATCAGGTAGACCTCGCGGGCACCGGCGCCCAGCGCCGACTCGCGGATGGCCCGACGCTCGACCTGGGTGGATTTGCACGGAACGCAGATCAGCACGCGCGGACTGGGCTGAATGAAGCTGTTCTCGTGCACTTTATTGATGAAGTACTGCAGCATCTTCTCGCACACGCTGAAATCGGCGATGACGCCATCCTTCATCGGACGGATTGCCTGGATATTGCCCGGGGTACGACCGAGCATGCGTTTGGCTTCTGTACCGACCGCCACCACGCTTTTCTGATTGCCATGGGTACGAATGGCAACGACGGACGGCTCATCCAGTACAATGCCCCGATCGCGGACATAAATCAGAGTATTGGCGGTTCCCAGGTCGATCGACAAGTCACTGGAGAACATGCCACGAATTTTTTTGAACATGCGTTGAATATACCCCGAGGGCACGTGGGTTGATTGTTAAGAAACACTGATATGCTGCCACCTGGCGGGCACCACCGACCATCATGAATGAAGGTGGCGGATTGACATGAACACAGGTAACTGCTCGGTACTTCCTGGAGTGTCGCAACTCTAACAATGGCGGGGTTTTTGGGCAAGGCGCGGATGTGGTAAATTCACTCCTTTGCCCGCATTAAACACCAATCAAACCGGATCGTCCGGCTTCATGGAGAATACACATGGCCCTAGACCGCACTGACGTGGAGCAGATTGCCCACCTCGCGCGCATTGCCATCCAAGGCGATGATGCTGACGCCATTACTGCCAAACTGTCCGGCATCATGGGCTTGATCGACCAACTGCAGGCCGTCGACACCAGCGGTATCGAGCCGCTTGCCCATCCGCTGGAAACCACCCAGCGCCTGCGCGCCGACATCGTCACCGAAACCAGTCAGCGCGAGGCGCTGCAGGCCATAGCGCCAGCCACCGAACAGGGCTTGTACCTGGTCCCCCGGGTTATCGAGTGATCATTGAATACCGCTGCTGCGCTTTGAAACGAGACAAACTACATGCATGAGAAAACCCTGGCCGGCTTGTCCCAGGCCTTGCACAGCAAGGCGATCTCCAGCGTCGAGCTGACCGAACATTACCTCAAGCGCATCGACCAGTTCGATGGCGCACTCAACAGCTACATCACGGTGACGCCGGAGCTGGCGCTGGAACAGGCCCGGGCCGCCGACGCGCGGCTGGCCGCTGGTAACGCCACGCCGCTGACCGGTATTCCGCTGGCGCACAAGGACCTGTTCTGTACCCAGGGCATCCGCACCAGCTGCGGCTCGAAGATGCTCGACAACTTCATCGCCCCCTACGAGTCCACTGTCACCGCCAGGCTGCTGGATGCCGGCACCGTGACGCTGGGCAAGACCAACATGGACGAGTTCGCCATGGGCTCATCCAACGAGTCCAGCTTCTACGGTGCCGTGCGCAACCCGTGGAACAGCGATCACGTACCCGGCGGCTCTTCCGGCGGTTCAGCCGCTGCCGTGGCGGCACGCCTATGTGCTGCCGCCACCGGCACCGATACCGGCGGCTCGATCCGTCAGCCGGCAGGCTATACCGCACTGACCGGCCTCAAGCCGACCTATGGCCGCATCTCGCGCTGGGGCATGATTGCCTATGCCTCCAGCCTGGATCAGGCGGGTCCCATGGCACGCACCGCCGAAGATTGCGCGCTGCTGCTGCAGGCTATGGCCGGCTTCGATGAGCGTGATTCCAGCAGCGTCGATGAGCCGGTACCGGATTACAGCGCCCAACTGAATCAGCCATTGACCGGCCTGCGTATCGGCCTGCCGAAGGAATACTTCGCCAGCGGCCTGGATACCGCCACCGCCGACGCCATTGCCGCGGCGGTCAAGCAGTTCCAGAGCCTGGGCGCGGAAATAAAGGAAATCAGCCTGCCCAACGCCGAGCTGGCGATCCCGGCGTACTACATCATCGCGCCGGCTGAAGCGTCCTCCAACCTGTCGCGTTTCGATGGTGTGCGCTTCGGCTACCGCTGTGAAAATCCGACTGACCTGACCGATCTGTACAAGCGCACGCGCGCCGAAGGCTTCGGTGATGAGGTCAAGCGCCGCATCATGGTCGGCGCCTATGCCCTTTCAGCTGGCTACTACGATGCTTACTATCTGCAGGCACAGAAAGTCCGCCGGCTGATCAAGAACGATTTCATGGCCGCCTATGAGCAGGTCGATGTGATTCTCTGTCCCACCTCCCCGACTCCCGCCTTCCGCATCGGCGAGAAGATCGACGATCCGGTGAGCCTGTACCTGACCGACATCTATACCATCACCGCCAACCTTGCCGGCGTACCGGGCATTGCCCTGCCGGCTGGCTTTGCTGGTGATCTGCCGATCGGTATGCAACTGCTGGGCCCCTACTTCAGCGAGCCCCGTCTGTTGAACATCGCGCACCAGTACCAGCAGAACACCGACTGGCACACTCGCACTCCCGGTGGATTTTGAGGAATACTGAACATGCAATGGGAAATCGTTATCGGGCTGGAGATTCATGCCCAGCTCACCACCGCCTCGAAGATCTTCTCGGGCAGCGCCACCACCTTCGGCGCCGAACCCAACACCCAGGCCAGCCTGATCGACCTGGGCATGCCCGGCACGCTGCCGGTGCTCAATGCGCAAGCGGTACGCAATGCGGTCAAATTCGGCCTGGCAATCGATGCCGAGATCGGCATGAGCAACGTCTTTGCGCGCAAGAACTACTTCTACCCGGATCTGCCCAAGGGCTATCAGATCAGCCAGATGGATCTGCCCATTGTCGGCAAGGGCTTTCTCGATATCACCCTGGATGACGGCACGGTCAAGCGCGTTGGGGTGACCCGTGCGCACCTGGAAGAAGATGCCGGCAAGAGTCTGCATGAAGACTTCCAGGGCATGAGCGGCATCGACCTGAACCGCGCCGGTACGCCGCTGCTGGAAATCGTCTCCGAGCCGGACATGCGCAGCGCCAAGGAAGCCGTAGCCTATGCCAAGACCATGCACTCGCTGGTGCGTTATCTGGGCATCTGCGACGGCAACATGGCCGAAGGCTCGCTGCGCTGCGACTGCAACGTCTCGGTACGCCCCAAAGGCCAGGTCGAATACGGTACCCGCTGCGAGATCAAGAACGTCAACTCCTTCCGTTTCATCGAGAAGGCGATCAATACCGAAGTGCAGCGCCAGATCGAACTGATCGAGGACGGCGGCAAGGTGATTCAGGAAACCCGCCTGTACGATCCGAACAAGGACGAGACGCGCTCCATGCGCAGCAAGGAAGAAGCCAACGATTACCGCTACTTCCCTGACCCGGACCTGCTGCCCGTCATCATCGAGCCGGCCTTCATTGAAGAAGTGCGCAGTGAACTGCCGGAGCTGCCGCAGCAGAAACGCGAGCGTTTCCAGAGCGAATTCGGCCTGTCGGCCTATGACGCCAGCGTACTGGCTGCCAGCCGCGAACTGGCGGACTATTTCGAAGAAGTGCAGCGCGTCTGCGGCGATGCCAAGCTGGCCGCCAACTGGGTGATGGGCGAACTGTCCAGCCTGCTCAACAAGGCGGACCTCGAGATCGATCAGTCTCCGGTCAGCGCCAGCCAGCTGGGCGGCATGATTCTGCGTATCAAGGACAACACCATTTCCGGCAAGATCGCGAAGATGGTGTTCGAGGCCATGGCCGAAGGTGAAGGCGATGCCGATCAGATCATCGAAGCCAAGGGTCTCAAGCAGGTCACCGACAGCGGCGCCATCGAAGCCATGCTTGATGACGTACTGGTAGCCAACGCCGAACAGGTCGAGCAATATCGCGCCAGCGACGAAGCCAAGCGCGGCAAGATGTTCGGCTTCTTCGTCGGTCAGGCGATGAAAGCCTCGAAGGGCAAGGCCAACCCGCAGCAGGTCAACCAGTTGCTGAAACAGAAATTGGAAAGCTGACCGGATGGCTGTTGAGCAAACGGTTATCCGCTCCTTCCTCGGTCGCATCGGCAGCAAGCCGATGTGGCTGGGGCAGGTGGCACTTGCCGCCCTGCTTTCCATGTCCGGTTTTGCTGCCCTTGGTGACGACCACAGTCACGACGAGGGCGGCCTGAGCTACACCGCCGAAGGCCGAGCCTCCTATTACTCCTCCCGCTTCCACGGTCAACCTACCGCCAGCGGCGAACCCTACGATGAAACCAACATGACGGCCGCGCATCCCAGCCTGCCGTTTGATGCCCAGCTATGCATCACCAACTTGAACAACGGGCGCAGCACTACGGTCCGAGTCAATGATCGAGGCCCCTTTGTCGGTGGCCGCATCGTTGATGTATCGATGGCTGCCGCCCGGGAACTGGGCATGCTGCGCGCGGGCATCATTCGCGTCAGGGTCGAGACCTGCGAGCTGGAAAGCTGACTCCATCACGGAGTCAAACCCTGGCTGCTATACTTCTGCGCACAACCTCCCGCGCGTTAACGCGCCCCCCATCTGGCCCAAGGAGCGCTCCCGCATGCCGGAATCAACCAGACGCCGCCTCTGGAACACCACCATACTGTTGCCGGTATTTATTCCGTCATTTTTCTTCATCCTGCTGCTGGTCATAAGCACAGCCACTCAACCGGAGCTGGCCGGCGAGCTGTTTTCCTCGGTATTGAGCTACATCACAACGACTTTCGGCTGGTTCTACATGCTGTCGGTGGCGATCTTCCTGGTGTTCATCGTGATAGTGGCTATGAGCAAATGGGGCCACATCAAACTCGGACCTGATCATGCCGAGCCGCAGTACAGTTTCCCGGCCTGGTTCGCCATGCTGTTCTCCGCAGGCTACGGCATCGCTCTGTTGTTCTTTGGTGTTGCCGAACCGGTATTGCACTATGCCGAGCCCCCGCAAGGCGCCGAAGGGCTGACGGTAGATGCAGCCAAGCAAGCCATGCAGATTGCCTTCTTCCACTGGGGCTTTCACATCTGGGCCATCTACGGCCTGACCGGGCTGGTGCTGGCCTACTTTTCCTTCCGCCATGGTTTGCCGTTGTCCATCCGCTCAGCGCTCTATCCCTTGATCGGCGACCGCATCTACGGGCCGATCGGCCACGCGGTGGATACCTTCGCCATTCTCGGCACAATGTTCGGCATTGCCACCACACTCGGCCTGTCCGTCGCGCAGATCAACGCCGGTCTCAATTATCTGTGGCCGTCGATCCCCATCGGTATTGGCGTTCAGGTCGGCACCATCGCCTTCATCACCTTCCTGACGATGGGCTCGGTAATTGCCGGTATGGACAAGGGCATCAAAAACCTGTCCATGCTGAACATGATCGTGGCGACCTCCCTGATGCTGTTCGTTTTCTTCGCCGGCCCGACCATCTTCATTCTTGAAGCCTTCCTGCAGAATACCGGTAGCTACCTGAACAACATTGTCGAACGCACCTTCAACCTGCAGGCCTATTCCCGCAGTGACTGGATCGGTAACTGGACCCTGTTCATCTTCGGCTGGACGATCGCCTGGGCGCCCTTTGTCGGCCTGTTCATCGCCAAGATCAGCCGGGGCCGGACCATCCGCCAGTTTGTCTTCGGCGTCATGCTGGTGCCCACCATCTTCACCTTTTTCTGGTTCTCGGTATTCGGTGACACGGCACTGCACCTGATCATCAATCAGGGCTACTCGGTGCTGATAGATCAGGTACAGGCGGATAATGCCATCGCTCTGTTCAAGCTATTCGAACAGCTGCCCATGACCGCCATCATTTCCACCATTACGGTGATACTGATTACCCTGTTCTTCATCACCTCTGCCGACTCGGGCGCGCTGGTGGTCGATTCGCTGGCCTCTGGCGGCGCCCTGGTCACACCGGCCTGGCAACGTGGTTTCTGGGCCATTCTCAGTGGTGTACTGGCCTCGGTACTTCTGGTCGCCGGCGGACTCAAGGCGCTGCAGAGCATGGCGGTGGCCAGCGCCCTGCCCTTTGCGGTCATCATGTTGATCTCGGCAGTGGGCATGTGGCGGGCGTTGACAATAGAAAGCCACCACCAGCAGGTCAGCGTGGGCCCTGGCAATCACACCACAGGACGCGGCGCGGCACTATGGAAAAAACGCCTGGCCGGCATCGTCAACTATCCGGCCAAGGATGAGGTGGAGATGTTCATCAAGGACACCGCACTGACCGCCATGATCCGCGTAGCCAAGGGCTTACAGGCGCAATCCTGGCCTGCTGAAGTGCATTATGATGAAGAACATAAGCGCGCCTATCTGGAAATCATCACACCCGACCAGCTGGACTTTCTGTATGAGATCCGCCTGCGAGACTACCTGCGTCCCGCCTTTGCCCACCCGGAAGTCGAGGAGACCGCAGATGACGACAGTTTCTATTATCGGGCGGAAGTCTTCCTGCGGCGGGGCGGCCAGGCATATGACATTTATGGTTATGACCAGCAGGAAATCATCGGCGACATTCTCGATCACTTCGAGAAGTATCTGCATTTCCTGCACCTGACGCCGGGTGTGCTGCCATGGAATATGGCCGAGCATGACGAGATGCTGCAGACGCCGAAGGAACCAAAGGAAGAGTAAAGGCAGCAGCGGGCAGCGATGGGGCTGCCCGCTGCGCTTCAGGGATTACTGCTGCAGGATGCGAATGATTTCCGGATCCTTGAAAATCCGCGTCAACGCGTCGCTCATCACCTCGGTAACCAGGCGGGTATTGGTGGCCTGATTCGGAGCATAGCCGAATCGGTGTTGCGCCGAAGCACTGTAGCGCCCGCTGTAGCGGTGATTCATCGAACGAGCCTCGGCAGCAAATACCGCAGCGATATCCGCCTGGGTGACATATACACCTTCCTTGGGTGACACGTAAGACAGATCAGTCAGACTCACCACCAGACTGTTGGCATTGGGCGTGCCTTCCGACACCACCTGAAAGCCCAGCTTGCCGAGCGCCTGCTCCACCTGTTGGCGCATATGCGGCACAGCCTGGGGGCTGATGGTCAGATTGCTGGAATCAGGATACAGACCGCCCCGCGTACCCATAACCGGTGATGACCGGCTGTCCTTCACCGTGACCGCAACCGGCTGTTGACGAGCCACCTGGCTCAACGGAGCGGTCACGTTGGGCGTGACATTCAACTGTTGCGGGCTGTGAGCACAACCGGCCAACGAGACTACCAACCCCGCTACCGCCAGAAAACCCAGACGTTTCAACATGCTTGCACTCCTTCGGGAATAGAGAGGTAAACTGACCCGCGCACGACATCTATCGCATCAGGTGTCAGTGGAGCGAGCTCCGACAGCTTCCAACGCGGCGACGTAATCTTCTGCCTGAGCATGCTCCCGCAGGATCTGCAGCATGGTTCTGCCATCAGCGCCGATGGCATTCACGTCATGACCTGCGGCCTGGAACATGTCCAGAAAGCGAGCAAAATCATGGGCACGCAAGCCGCGATAGGCGCGGGTCAGCATGTACATGTCAACGGACTCGTCAGCGTCACGCGGACGAAAGCTCAGGAAGACGGCAACCTGCTCATCACTCATGGGCTCGCCAACTACCTTTTTCTTGTCTTTGCGCACGAACAACCCCTCATGTGAATACGGAAAACCCAAATTGTAACCATCCGACCGCGGCGCCGCCACCAGCATCGGGTGGCGCGCCGCTTCATCGTTTTGCCATGCACGGCGTGCCACCTTACATTGCCGAGGCGAGGAGGAGTATGCTGGTAAGCGCCTTGCAGCGCGTTTTCATGGTGTAGCTTCCCCAACAGACATAAAGATCTGCCGTGGCAGCCATACCTGGTGTTGTCAGTACAGGATGGATTATGACTGTTCGCCCCTTCCCACTGCCGTTGTTTGTCGCCCTGCGCGACAGTTTCCGACAGGGATATTCCCTTGCAGCCTTTCGTGGTGATGTACTCGCCGGAGTTACCGTCGGCATCATCGCCATTCCTCTGGCCATGGCGCTGGCCATAGCCGTGGGCGTGGCGCCGCAGCACGGCCTGTATACCGGGATGGTCGGCGGACTGATCATCGCCATCTGCGGCGGATCACGCTTCAACATTTCCGGACCAACCGCGGCCTTCGTGGTGATTCTGCTGCCGATTACCCAGCAATACGGGCTGGGTGGGCTATTACTGGTAACGCTGATGGCGGGACTGATCCTGCTGGTTCTGGGGTTGGCACGCATGGGCAGCCTGATCCAGTTTGTGCCTTACCCGGTGGTCATGGGCTTCACCGCAGGTATCGGGGTGGTCATCGCCACGTTGCAGCTCAAGGATTTCTTTGGCTTGCAGCTGGCTGCACAGCCCAGCCATTACCTCGAACAATGGCAGATGCTCTTCCATGCTCTGCCCTCGATCCAGTTGGGCGACACTCTGGTCGGTGGGGCAACTCTGCTGATTCTGATTCTCTGGCCCCGTCTGACCCGGCGCATTCCCGGCCATCTCATCGTCCTGGTCGCCGGCAGCCTGCTCGGCGCACTGCTGTTGGCCCTGGATGTTTCCGTGGCTACGCTCGGAGCACGCTTCAGCTATGAACTTGATGGCGCGGTACATGCCGGCATTCCGCCCTTTGGCCCGCAGTGGGCTCCACCTTGGCACCTGCCGGGCGCCGATGGCCAGCCGTTGACGGTAAACTTTGCGCTGCTGCAACAGCTGCTGCCCTCCGCTCTGGCGGTCGCTATGCTGGGCGCCATCGAATCGTTGCTGTGCGCATTGGTTGCCGATGGCATGGCTAATACCCGACACGATCCGAATGCCGAGTTGGTTGGTCAGGGGCTGGGCAACATGATTGTGCCGTTTTTCGGTGGCATTACCGCTACTGCAGCGATTGCCCGCACCGCCACCAGCGTACGCAGCGGCGCCTTCTCGCCGATTGCGGCGATAGTCCACGCTCTGGTCATTTTTCTGGCAGTGGTACTGCTTGCCAAGCTGTTCGCCTGGTTGCCGATGGCATCGCTGGCGGCCATGCTGCTGATTGTGGCCTGGAACATGAGCGAAGCACCCCACGTACTGCACATGCTGCGCGTGGGCCCGCGTCAGGACGTGGTGGTACTGGTTATCTGCCTGTTGCTGACGGTGCTGTTCGATATGGTTCTGGCTGTGGGCGTGGGGCTGCTACTGGCTGCCGCACTGTTCATCAAGCGCATGGCAGACCTGAGTGAGGGGGGCGCGCAACCACGCAGCCATGATCAGGCGCTGGCGGATCTGCCGGACAGCGTGGCGCTGTATCACATCCACGGCCCGTTGTTCTTCGCTGCCGCCGACAAAGCGCTCGAAGCCATCAGCCGTTTTGATGATCAGACCCGGTATGTGGTCATCGACATGCGCAGCGTACCGAGCATGGACATGAGCGCGCTGGTACTGTTCGAGAAAGCCCTGCGCGGACTCGCCGAGCGCGGCATGACCGTGTATCTGGTAGGCGTCAAGGCGCCGATTCGGCTCAAACTCAAACGTGCCGGACTCGACGCCAGTCGTAATGTACGCATCTTCACTGCCACACCGGAGCGCGCAGCGCAGATGATCAGAGCCAATATGCAGAGTGCTGCGCAGAATTGATCAGTGATCCTTCAGCGCATAGATACCCGCGGCGTTGCGCCAGTAACCCTTGTAATCAAGGCCAAAACCGAACAGATAGCGGTCTTCAACATCCAGCCCGGTGAAATCGGCACGCATGCCTTCATAAGCCTTGCGGTCATGACGCTTGTCCAGCAGCACGCACGTCAGCACCTGAGCAGCACCGGCATCGCGGCAATATTCGACGATGGCTGCCAGCGTGTGGCCCTCATCCAGGATGTCATCAATGATCAGTACCGTACGACCAACCAGAGAGTGCTCGGCACGTGCTTTCCAGAACAGCTCGCCACCGGAGAGCTTGTTGCGGTAGCGGGTAGCGTGCAGATAACTGACTTCCATAGGAAAATTCAGCCGGGTCAGCAGTTGGCCGGCGATGATCAGTCCGCCATTCATCACGCTGTAGACGATCGGGTTGCTGTCCTGCAGAGCCTGGGTGATCTCGGAGGCCATGCTGTCCATGGCGGCCTCGACCTGCTGATGGCTATACAGGCAATCTGCCTCGTTCATGACCTGCTTGACGTGGTCAAGATCAGTGGACATGCAAAACCTCCGGAGCGGTATGAAAAGGGAGCGAAAATACTGCACCAATGTCATCAGCGCAAGTAAAGCGGCAAGTGAGCACAGAGAATCGGATGACCAGCATAAAACATTCGTTTAACCTTACGGAAATTCTGGACACGGCTGCACTTGCAACGTCTCCAGGAGCTCCCGAATGCATTTTAGCCGCCCCTGGAACCCGTCAATGAAGATTCAAGAAATCCGCCATCCTTTGATCCGCCATAAACTTGGTCTGATGCGTCGCAACGACATCAGCACGAAGAACTTCCGCGAACTGGCTCAGGAAGTCGCCGCCCTCCTGACTTATGAAGCGACCAAGGATATGCCTGTTGAGAACCACACCATCGACGGCTGGTGTGGTGATGTCAGTGTCGAGAAACTCGCCGGCAAGAAAATCACCGTCGTGCCCATTCTGCGCGCTGGCCTCGGCATGCTCGACGGCGTACTCAGCCTGATCCCCAGCGCCAAGGTCAGCGTCATCGGCATGGTACGCAACGAACAGACTCTGGAAGCTGATACCTATCTGGAAAAGCTGGTCAGCGAATTGAATCAGCGCCGCGCACTCATCATTGATCCGATGCTGGCCACCGGCAGCTCCATGATCGCCACCATCGATCTGCTGAAGCGGGCCGGCGCCCAGGAGATCCGCGCATTGGTATTGGTTGCAGCTCCGGAAGGTGTAAAGCGGGTCAATGCTGCGCACCCGGACGTGGACATCTTCACTGCCTCCGTAGATGAGCGGTTGAATGAGCAGGGGTACATCATTCCCGGGCTGGGCGATGCCGGCGACAAGATTTTCGGCACGCGCCAGAAGGATGAGCATTGATGCAGAATATGAACACGACCGGCTGGCGCAGCATGCTGGCCGGTTCGCAGATGTTGTTCGTGGCATTCGGTGCCCTGGTGCTGATGCCATTGATTACCGGCATGAACCCAAACGTCGCGCTGTTCACCGCAGGTATCGGTACGCTGATCTTCCAGTTTGTAACCCACCGCCAATTACCGGTTTTTCTCGCCTCCAGCTTCGCTTTCATCGCTCCGATCCTCTATAGCAACCAGACCTGGGGCGTGCCGGCCACATTGGGCGGACTGGTGGCTGCCGGCATGGTCTATCTGCTGTTGAGCCTGCTGGTCCATCTGCGTGGGCCCGGCTTTATCCATCGTCTGCTGCCGCCAGTGGTCGTGGGACCGGTGATTATGGTCATCGGCCTCGGCCTCGCCGCCACAGCGGTGAACATGGCGACCGGCAAGTCCGGCGATGGCAGCGTCCAGCTGATCGACTATTCCACCGCCCTGATCATCTCCATGGCCTCGTTGGCGACAACCTTGGCCGTGGCGGTGTATGCCAAAGGCGTGTTCCGTCTGGTGCCGATCATGGCGGGTGTGGCCGTGGGCTACAGCCTCTCCTGGATACTCGGCGTGGTAGATTTCACCGTTGTTGATGATGCCAACTGGCTTGCTACCCCGGGCTTCATGTTTCCGGAATTCCATCTGGCTGCCATTCTGTTCATGATCCCGGTCGCGATTGCCCCAGCCATCGAGCATATCGGCGACGTGTTGGCGATCGGCTCGGTAACCGGCAAGGACTATATTCGCAAGCCCGGGCTGCAACGCACCCTGCTGGGTGACGGCCTGGCCACATCCACTGCTGCCTTCCTCGGCGGACCACCCAATACCACCTATTCCGAGGTGACCGGTGCGGTGATGCTCACGCGCAATTTCAATCCTGCGGTAATGATCTGGGCTGCGCTGTTCGCTATCTGCCTGGCGTTCATCGAAAAATTCGGCGCCGTTCTGCTGAGCATGCCGGTTCCCGTGATGGGCGGGATTCTCTGTCTGCTGTTCGGCTCCATCGCGGTGGTCGGCATGAATACACTGATCCGCAACCAGGTGGATCTGACCCAGGCGCGCAATCTGTGCATTGTCTCGGTCACTTTGGTATTCGGTATCGGCGGCATGGCCATCGGTCATCAGGAGTTCACTCTCCAGGGCGTCAGCCTGTGCGGGGTGGTGGCCATACTGCTGAACCTGCTGTTGCCGGCGGCAACGCCCATCACCATGACTCCCAGCGAAGACTGATGCCAGTTCAGCGCCGCCAGCATTTGGTATCCGCTGGCGTGCGCTGTCCCACCTGATTCAGGGTATAGGTCGCGCAGACATCTCCGGCCATGATGCTGCCAGATGCGGCTGTTGCTGTCAGAATGAAGCTTTCGGGAGTCAGCGTCGGTATTATCGTGAAGATCGCCGCTCCGTTGGAGGGGCTCTGATTGATCAGCCCGTTGACCGTGCCGCTGTCGTAACCGCCGTTGCGGGTGTAATGACGTTCCAGCAATTGAGCGTTTTCCAGTAACAGCGCTGATACCTCGGCGCGCCTGGTCTGGCGAACATGTTCCTGATACGACGGCAGCGCTATAGCTGCCAGTATTCCGATGATCACCATCACTATCATGACCTCGATCAGGGTAAAACCCTGCTGCACTCTGCTGCCCATGACCCTTCTCCCTATTGCAGCTGCCGCCACATGATACGGTTGAACTGACAGTGCGGCTGACCGGTCACCACAGCTACGTCACTTGAACCCTGTACCACATAGACTTCACCACTGCAGCCAGGCTGCATACCGGTGTCACCCTGGTTCAAAACATTGAGGTCACCCGGCAGACCAATATCCAACGCCAACCCTGCCGCCGGCAGATCATCGTCATCAGTTACCCGGTCACCATTGGTATCCAGTACCTGCCTGGTCGACATACCACCGGTGCCCAGCGTCACCGCCATCAGCCAACCCCCAGCCTGGGTCATGCAGGGATCGGTAACGCCCGTCTTGATGAAACCGGTGGCAAACAGCACCCGCGCATTTTTGATGACGAAGTCGCGTGTCACCCGCTCACCCTCAGCCTGGCCATTGTGGATAAGCGGCAGGTACCAACCGTACTGGGTACTCCAGTCCAGCGAATGGGACGTCACTGTACGCACGGCCTGGCCACTGGTGGGGTCGGTGGTGACAGTATCGATCTGCTGTGGCTGCAGCTGAGCCGGGGTCAACCCGCCGGCCGGAGGCGCCGGTGCGTCCAGCACAGCATAGAAGGCCTGGGTGGCCGTATCCGTCAGATCGCTGACCTCCATGAATTTGCCGGTGCCGAACAGGATCAGATCCTCACCGGCAGCCACACTGGAGTGAATCTGTGGTTGCACAGTGATCGGCTGCCCGCTCTCGGCACTGAACAACGGCGTTCCGCCGTGCGCCACGCGCCAGTTGGCCGTATTCGGGTCACTCAGATCGAATTTCCACAGCTGCCCATGCAGGTCGCCGGCGAAGACCGCGCGAATTTCGCCACTGGCATCGAATTGCGGCACTGGCGACGACAGCCCATTGCTCTGCGTGGTACCGGCACGGCCTGCAACATCGAGCTGCTTGAGCAAAGCGCCTGTGCTCAGATCGTAGATCAACAGCGCTCCAGCTCCCCCTGCACTGCCGTACCCGTTGCCGGTAATCAATACGCTGCTGCCATGCAACTGCGCTATGACCGGCCGACCATAGATATGCCCGATGTCTGCTGTGTGGTTGGCATTAGTTTCCCAGAGCGCGCCGCGCGCACTACTGCCCTGAGCCGCGTCGAACAGCCGCACCACAAAGAGCCCTTTGCCGCCGGCGCCCAGCCCGCTGGCGGCAATCGTGCTCCAATGCGCGCCGAGCTTGGCATCGACAACAACGATCCGCCCATCTACTCCGGAACGGTGATGGTTACCGGCGCCATAATCGGTACGCGCACGTGTACCCAGGCCGGTGTGCAACGCCGCCGGCAGAAATGAATACAGATGCGTGCCATGAGTATCGAAGACCCGCAGAAAGCCGTCATTGGCACCGAGCACCATGGCTTCGGGCATGCGGGTGGTCCTGTCCTGCAGATAGGCGATGTAATCGACAGTGTTATTGGGCCCCGCATGATGGCCGGCACCGATCATCACCGGCGCCGAATTGATGATATCGCCCAGCAACCGGCTACGTTGACGCAGGTCGGCATCACGACTGCCGCGCGCCCAATTGAGCAGACGCTGGGCTGCCTTGCTGCCGGTCAATCCAGCCGCTGCGGCCTCGGCATCCAGTGCCATCTGCTGTGCGGGGGACAACGCAGCCCAGGTACCGGCACCCAGGCTGACCGGACCGGCAGGCGTGTTGCCCTGCGCATTGCGCCAGGTTTGGAAATCCCCTGACTGCGTACCTTGCACAAAGGTGCGGTCGGTACTCCACAACAGCGTATCCGGCTCGCCCTCGTCGTTCATGCTGTAGGCGTGCAGGCTGCCGCTCCAGTCCAGCGGATCGAACTGGGTCTGGTAGTAGCGACTGACGCCAGCGTTCAACTGCTGACTGTCGGTGACGGCACCTCCACCCGAGCCCGCCGACGCGATGATCTCCTGCAGCGCACTGCTCAGAGCATCCTTCAATTGCTGACGGTCGGTAGCAGTAAAATAACGGCCGTTGCCTGCCGTTGCGGTCTGCCTGAGCCGGTGATCATCCAAGGCAAAACCCACGGTATAGGTCTGCAGGTTCTGCAATGGAAACTGCGGATCGTTCCAGCTCTGCCCCGCCTGATCCGTTCCCGTGGTGCGCAGGTCGGTTTCATAGGCAAAGCGGGCAATGTCGTCCAGGTAGAAGGTTCCGCCCTCGGTGTCTTCCGAGGCGGTGACGTCTGCTCCATCGCCATCCCAATCCGGCAGGTTGAAACTGCCGCTCAGGCGCCGGTTTTTGCCGTCCGGCTCGTGTTCCAGCGTCGTGGGAAATTCACTGTCATGGGTGGGCAGGCCGTCGGTTACCACCAGGCCGAAGTTCTTCTGGCAGCGGTATTGAATCGGGCTTTGAAAGGAGTCGCGCTGGGTCTCGGACCAGCCTTGTGGATAGAAAGCCCGCATCCCACGCAGGTAACGGGTGACTTCATAATAGGACTCGGCCAATGGGGTCCAGGTCAGGTTGCTGTTGCGGCCCGGATTCAGCGCGTCCAGCGCCTGGTTGATTTGATTGAAGCGGGCGCTGCCGGCCGTCGAGCCGGCGTCGATATCACCCGCCTCCACCCGCAGCATGCCGCCCGGAGCATTGTCACGACCGAGAGTCTCGCGGAAAGTGAACAGCCCGAAACGCACACCCCGATTGGCTGATATCACCTCCTTGGTGACATCCCGGGCAATATTCAGACGGGTTTCGCCGTCAATGGAATTGCGTACCATGCTCGATGAGTTGTCGAACAACACCACTACGTTGGGCGCCACTGCCGAGGCCGATAAAACTGGCCCGCTCAACGGGGTGAAGGCCTGCGCCGGTAACGCGATACACAGCCCGAGCGCCAGCCCCGCAACCATACTGCGCAGGCAGCGCGGTTCAGATCCGTGTGAATGCATAGATGCTCTCCAGAACCGTTCGCGTGGAACCCTTGTGGCTGACCACCGAAATCCGATACAGAGTGCTCGGAGCCTCAGCGAGAAGATTGACCGGCATAGCGCTATCGCCCAGCCGTACAATGCGATACCAGGCGGCCATGTCATTGCCCGCCACCGCAGCCGGCACCGGGTTCCAGGCCGAGCCAGGAGCAGACCGATGATCCGGGTCGAGGGCCGCATCCGGGAGCTCGCATGCAGCCTGATGGCATACCACCACCGGCAGTGCCAGAACACTCTTGCGGATCTGCTCCTCGACATGCCGCATGCTGCTTTCCGCTGCCTGGAAGCTGTCATTCTTCAGTTTGACGTTGAACGCCATGCGCTCCTGGCCGGTAGAAGTCCTGATGCCCGCCAGCGCGGTGACCGTCATCAGCAGCAGGAATACCATGCTGATGATCAGTGCAGAGCCGGCCTGGGCTTGTTGTGGATCGTGATATGCCATGGTTACTCCTTGTTCAGTTCAGCCGATTGCGCAACGCCGTCACCAAGGTGTATTGCTGGACCCGAATCTGGCCATCGGCGGGGTTGGCGGGGTTGTCGCTCAGGCTGAGAGCAAGACGTACACTGCGAATCCGCTCGCTGTCTGCCGCGGCCACGGCGCCGACATACCTGCCATCGACCACTCGGTCCGCTGCGCTGGCCGCCAGCCCAAATTGCATATCGAACCCGGCGACGTCATCAATCAACACCTCAAAGTTGCCATTGCCATTGATACGGATCTGCACCCGGTGCTGGTCCAGCCGATATTCGACCTGACGCACCGGAATGACAAAGTCTCCAGGCTCCACCTGCAGACCGTTGCTTCCCGCGGCAATGCGCAGCTCGTCAAGGCAGTTGGTTGCTATTAACCACTGAGCCCCGTAATCAGCGGCCCGACGTGTAGCCGTCACGGTCACCCGATCATGAACCGGCACCGCGGTAATCAGCTTGAGTACGTCATTGGCAAAGCTGACGGGCGTGTCAAAGCCCGCCGGCATCTGGCTACGGGTAGCCGCCGGTAGCCGGGCCGGATCCAGACAACCAAACATGCCGGCCTGGCGCAGGTCGCGGCTGATACGGCTGAGTACGAAGCGGGCGTTTTCCTGCAGCGCGGCGGTATGCTGTTGCACCACGAAACTCTGCTTGCCAGCGAGGAATATCTGCGACACCCCGAGCACCAATATCAGTCCGAGCGTCATGGCGATCATCAATTCGACCAGGCCAAAGCCCCGCCATCTCTGGCCTAGCCCGTGCGTGATCACAGATCACCTCGGATCATCGACGAAACGACAAATTCGGTATTGCCCGCGGAGGCCACGATACGGTCTTCCGACCAACCGATAGTGACGGTGGCACGATTGCCATTGATGGCGACACTGCCGTAGCCGTCTGGCAGCAGGCAGCTGACGGCGTGGGCAAAATCCTGCCGATCGGTTGCCAGAATGGACGAGCCCGAGGCGGCTGCGGTGCAACCTGCACTGACGCTGATGGCGTAGCTGGCGAGGTTATCGGTATTGGCACGCATGCGATCAAGCATGTCGTAGGCGAGAAAACTGGCTTGGGTGTTGTGTGCGGCGCTGGCGTTGTAACGCAGCGCGTTGGTCTGCAGCGATACGGCGCCAAGCACCCCGACCACCAGCACCAACACCGCGACCAGCACCTCCAGCAGGCTGACGCCGTGCTGGCGAAAGGTGGCTCTAAAACGCCATGGACGGGTCACCAGACCCCGCGCCGGTCGATCCTTGCGCATGACAGCTTCCTCTGTAGCAGATAGTTGCTCAGGGAAAGCCTGCTCCTGATCGAGGCTGGGAATCTATCGAGGCTCAGCGCCCCACACATCACCCAAACGGGTGATCAACTTCAATCTGTGAAACGCGTCATAGCGTATTTGTGAACAGGTTCAATCAAACAATGCGGCGATCTGCTCGCTGCTGATCATCGATCAGGTTGCCCACCAGTTGCATGACGATGCGCTGGCGCGCCTCGCGGCTACCCCAGGCGCTATGCGGAGTCAGTACCAGATTGGGCAACGAACTATCAAGCAGGGGGTTACCGTCCACCGGCGGCTCGGTCGTCAACACATCGAACCCGGCGCCGCCGAGATGGCCGCTGCTCAGGCTTTCGGCCAGCGCCTGCTCGTCCACCAACCCGCCACGCCCGGCGTTGATCAACAAACTGCCGGGCTTCATCAGCGCCAGCTGTTCGGCACCGATCAGATGGCGGGTGCGCTCGGTAAGTGGGCAATGCAGACTGAGCACATCCACCTGAGGCAGCAGCTCGGCCAGGGACGGCCGCTCCGGGTGCTCGCGGCCAGGCAATGCGCCGACCAGAATGCGCATGCCGAAGGCACTGGCCAGCCGCCCGACTTCCTGACCCAGCTCACCGTAGCCGAGGATTCCGAGCGTGCGCCCGGACAGCTCGCCGATCGGATAATCCAGCAGGCAGAACTGGCTGCTGCGCTGCCAGGCACCGTCACGCACCGCCTGACGGTAGGACTCGAAACGGGTGATCAGCACCAGCATGAGCATCAAAGTGTGCTGGGCCACCGAGGGCGTGCCGTACGCCTGGCAATTACACACGGTGATGCCTCGTCGCTGCGCCGCTTGCAGATCGACATTATTGGTACCTGTCGCTGCCACCAGAATCAACTGCAGCTCGGGACAGGCTTGCATGACCTTCTCGTCGATGACGACCTTGTTGGTGATGACCACCTGATGCTCCGCCACGCGCTCCGCGACCTGGTCCGGGGTGGTGACTGGATACAAGGTCAATTTTTTCGCAGCATCATGCAGCGCCTGCATATCCAGATCGCCCTGGTCCAGGGATGCTTGATCCAGAAATACCACTGACATCTTTTTCATTTCGGAACCTGTTTAGACTAAGGCAAGAAGTTTAGAATGGCGGTTTTGGCCGGAGCAATGCATTGTATCTGAATGAGTTTCTGTTGGTGGCGATGGTCCATGTGCTGGCAGTAGCCAGTCCCGGTCCGGACTTTGCCGTGGTGATTCGCAACAGCGTCAACGCCGGGCGGCAGATCGGGTTGATCACAGCCCTTGGCATCGGCGTTGGAATCTTTCTGCATGTGGCCTATTCGCTGCTGGGTATCGGCATCATTGTGTCCCAGTCGGTATGGCTGTTCAACATACTGAAACTGCTGGCTGGCGCCTATCTGCTATATCTCGGTATCAAGGCGTTGCGTACCCGGCCCCAGCCCATCACTGACGGCGAGGTGGCCGTCGCACCGATCAGCATGCCGCCGACCAAGGCCTTCATCAACGGCTTTGTCACCAATGGCCTGAATCCCAAAGCGACGCTGTTCTTTCTGTCAGTATTCACCCTGGTCATCAGTCCGCAGACCCCCATCCTGATTCAGGCCGGCTATGGCCTTTACCTGGCGATAGCCACCACCTTGTGGTTCTGTCTGGTTGCCTTGCTATTCAGTCAACCCAGGGTACGTCGCGGCTTTGCCCGCATGGGCCACTGGTTTGATCGACTGATGGGGGTGGTGCTGATCGGCCTCGGGCTGCACCTGGCCCTGGCGGAGTGGTTCAGACGCGCCTGACCCGCTCCGCGAGCGCCCGCATCAGGCGCCGACCGGCTCGTTACGCGCCCAGTTGGCCAGAGTGTCCATCCATTGCGGGTAGTCATTCAGACAGGGGACCAATACCAGCTCCTCACCACCGGCAGCAAGAAACTGCTCCCGGCCGCGATCACCGATCTCTTCCAGTGTTTCGATACAGTCGGCGGTAAAGGCCGGACACATCACCAGCAACCTCTTGACGCCACGCGCGGCCAGCTCGTCCAGCGTCGCTTCGGTGTAAGGCTCGATCCACTTGTCACGCCCCAGGCGCGACTGAAAGGCCATACTCCACTGCGACGGCTGCAACCCGACCCGTTCGGCGAACGCGCGGCTGACGCCACTGCATTGCGCACGGTAGCAGGTAGCATGGGCCGGAGAGGGTCGTTCGCAACAATCGGCGGTCGCCAGGCAATGACCGCCGGTAGGATCGACCTTGCGCAGATGGCGCTCGGGCAGGCCGTGATAGCTGAATAGCAGATGATCAAAGCCATGCTGCAGATGCGGCTGCGCGCTGGCAACCAGCGCATCCAGGTAGTCCGCACGATCATGGAATGCCGGCAATACCGTCACGCGTATTTTCAGGCCATGCTTGGCGATTACCCGCTGCGCTTCACGGATGGAGGTGGTTATGGTGCTATCGGCGAACTGTGGGTACTGGTGCATCAGCAGAATCTCGCCCACGCCCTGCTCCGCCAGTGCCAGTATCCCTTGCTCTACGGAGGGTTCTCCATAACGCATGGCCAGCTCCACCGGCATATCCAGGCGGGCGCGCAATTGGTCGCGCACACGACGGCTGATGACCACCAGGGGTGAACCTTCCTGCCACCAGATCGAGGCGTAGGCCGCCGCAGACTCACGCGGACGACGCAGCAGGATCAGGCTGACCAGCAGGCGGCGCGCCGGCCAGGGCAGATCGACAACGCAAGGATCCATCAAAAACTGATTGAGGTAGCGACGCACATCGGCCACCTCGGTGCTGGCGGGCGAACCCAGATTCAGTAGCAGGACCCCTCGGTCAGACATCAGGCTTTCCCCTTGTGGCATCATTATCTGCAGGTTGGGCGAAAAACCCCGATTGTACCCTGCTTGCTGAGGTTTTACCGCAGCCACCAAGCTATCACCCCCATTACCAATTCACATCGACACGGCAACTTGCAGGCGATTGACGATTCAGCGAGGATCGTCGCACCAAAACCATGCTTCTACTGGAGAGCTGATAAGCTTATGTCCGGAAATATCCTGGCCAATGCCCTGCTATTCGTGGTGGGTTGGCTGGCCTGTATTCTCGGTGGTAATTCCGCCTGGCTGCTGATCGTCTTCCTGGTGCTGCTTGCGCACTTTCTGTTTATCAGCAGCTGGGCAGCCGAAGGCAAGCTGGTGGTCAGCTGTCTGCTGGCCGGAGCAGTGCTGGATTCTCTGATGTTACAGATGGGCTGGCTGGAGATCCGTGGGCACGATGTACTGACACCACTATGGTCGGCACTGAGCTGGGGATTGCTGGGCACTACTCTCAATCACGCGTTGCGCTGGAGTGCACACCCCTGGTGGTGCGCCAGTGTTCTGGGCGCCTTGGCCGGACCCTTGCTGTACACCATTATCACGCAGCGGGATGATGTCACGCTGACCGTTAGCCTGCCGGTAATTGCGCTGGCGTGGGCGATAATGTTGCCTCTGCTGCACGGCTTTGCCCATCTGTACCGGGAGCAATATGGTCCGGTTCAGAGGAGAAGATAAGGAGAGTCAGGCGGGGTTGATGGGCATCCATGCCCCTTCAGATCAGAATCCCAGGCGATAGTACAAAGCGGCCATATCGATGCCGTCGTTCGGCTGTTTGATACCGGCATTGGAGTAATGGTAGTAACGCACCCCGACTTCCGAACCACCAGCGAACATCAGGCCCGCCCCGAGGCGATCTTCAAACTGAAATTTGCCACCCATATCCTGATCGCCGAGGTCGGTCTCGGTAAAGTAGGAAGCCCCTATGCCGCCTTCCAGAAAAGGCGTTACCCCAGCATCACTGGCGCCGAAGCTCAGGCGAAACATGGGGGTGAAGGTCAGACTGGTCGCGTCCAAGCTGCTCCAGCGGGTCACGCCGGCGTCCCAGTAACCATCCAGCTGCACGCCGCCCGACTGGCTCTGCCACAATGTGCGGCCAAATTCGAACTGTGCTCCGATCCGATAGGTTGTGGTATTTTCCGATGATTCCCCGATCTGCAAAGTAAGGCCGTCCAATGCATGGGCGGCAGGAATGCTGCATAGAGCAGACAGCGCACAGGATAATGCCAAGGCCGTTTTCTTCATTTCGTTTTTCCTTGCTATGGTTGATCTCAGCGTAGTCGAGCCTTAATTAAACCGACAACGCCTGTACCGTTGCGTTCCCTCCCCACAGCAGCGGCAGCACCTGCTCCAGTACAGCGCAATCGCCGCTGCTCCACAGTCGCGCCGGGGCCGCCGGACCGCGGGCAAGGGCGTCATGCTCGGTCAATTTTGCCCGTAACTGGCGTGCCACAGCCGCGCCGGTATCCACCAGATGGATATTCTCAGGCAGCAGCTGCTGCAACGCAGGACGCAGGAAGGGATAATGCGTGCAACCCAGTATCAGCGTGTCGCAGCCAGCCTCCAGCAGCGGTTGAGCATAGCGGCTAAGCAGCGCGCTCACCTGCGGTCCGCTCAACTCACCCCGCTCGACACTCTCGACCAGCCCCGGGCAGGGCTGGGTGACCACGGTCACCGAGCCGGCGAAACGGTCCAGCAGTGCAGCGAAGCGGGCACTGCGCAGCGTACCTGTAGTAGCCAGCACACCGACCACACCACTGCGGGTAGCCAGGGTCGCCGGCTTGACTGCCGGCTCCATACCGATGATCGGCACGGCATAACGGGCACGCAGATCCGCCACTGCCGCCGCGGTTGCGGTATTGCAGGCCAGCACCAGCGCCTTGGCCCCGCGCGCCAGCAGAAACTCGGCGATAGCGCGGCTGCGCTGGCAGATGACCTCGGGCGGTTTTTCACCGTAGGGCACGAAGCCGCTGTCGGCTACGTACAACAAGGATTCGGCGGGCAGCAGCTGACGAATTTCGCGCAGTACCGACAGTCCGCCGACGCCCGAATCAAATACGCCTACGGGCGCTTCATTCATGGCCGGCCTCGGTACCGCAACAGGCGCAACCCGGATCGCGCTTTATTCGCAACTCTCGAAAGCCTGCGCGTAGCGCGTCGATCAACAACAGGCGCCCTACCAGCGGCTCACCAAACCCGGCCAGCAGCTTGAGCGCCTCCAGCGCCTGCAGACTGCCCACCATACCAACCAGTGGCCCAAGCACACCGGCCTCGCTGCAGCTGGGCGCCACATCGTCGCCATCGCCGTATAGGCATTGGTAACAGGGACTATCGGCGCGCCGGAAATCAAACACACTGACCTGCCCCTGCAGACCGATGGCCGCTCCGGATACCAGCGGCCGACGCAGCTCAACGCAGGCACTATTGATTGCCTGACGCGCGGTGAAGTTATCGGTGCAGTCGAGCACCAGATCCACCTCGGCCACCGCCTGCAGCAACTGCTCACCGGCCAGTCGCTGATCCAACTGCTGCAGCCGGATATCGGGGTTGAGCGCGCCGAGCCGGTCACTCGCCGATGCGGTCTTGGGACGATCGAGATCGGCACAGCCGTGTATGATCTGGCGCTGCAGGTTGGTCAGGTCGACATGGTCATCATCGGCCAGCAATAGCGTGCCAACACCAGCGCCAGCCAGATACAGCGCAGCAGGCCCACCCAGCCCACCCATGCCGACGATCAGCACCCGGCTGTCGAGCAGGCGCTGCTGACCGTCGACATCAACCTGCGGCAACAGAATCTGTCGGCTATAACGCAGCAGTTGCTGATCATTCATGCCATTGCCCACCACTGAGGCGCTGATGCCCACCGAGGTCCTGCCATGATTGTACGGTTTGAAAACCTCGTTGCTCCAGCAACTGGCGCACCTGCTCGGCCTGCTGCCAGCCATGTTCCAGCAGCAGCCAGCCAGAGGCCTGCAGATAGCTCGGGGCGCCAGCAATGATGTGACGGATGTCATCCAGTCCATCCGCACCACTGACCAGGGCGCTGGCGGGCTCGAAGCGTACATCGCCCTGCGCAAGATGAGGGTCATCTGCGGCGATATAGGGAGGGTTGGAAACGATCAGGTCATATCTATGGTGACCAAGCGCGGTAAACCAGTCGCTCTGCAGGAAGTGGGCATTGCTCAGCCCCAGCCGCACACGGTTCTGCTCAGCCAACGACACGGCACCCAACATGCGGTCACAGCCGGTCAACTGCCACTGGCGACGCTCGCTGGCTAAAGCCAGAGCGATGGCGCCAGTGCCAGTACCCAGATCCAGCACCCGAGCAGACTGCTGAGGACCTAGTTCCAGGGCCACCTCTACCAGCCGCTCGGTATCCGGGCGGGGTATCAGCGTATCCGGGCTGACCTGCAGGTCCAGCGTCCAGAAACCCTGTTCGCCGAGCAGGTAGGCAACCGGCTCACCCTGGCGGCGGCGCGCCAGCAGGGCCCGAAACTGGTCAAGATCCGCATCCGACAGCTCCTTGTCCGGCCAGGTGAACAGATAGCTGCGGGATTTCTGCAATACGTGAGCCAGCAGCAGCTCGGCATCCAGCATCGGGGTATCCGAGTCAGGCAGATCAGCCTGCGCCAGCAGGGCCGCAATATCACGGTTCATGCTTGGTCCAGGGCAGCCAACTGGTCGGCCTGATATTCACGCCGCAGGGGTTCGATGACGCCATCAAGATCGCCTTCAATCACCTGATCCAGACTATACAAGGTGAGATTGATACGGTGGTCAGTCACTCGGCCCTGGGGAAAGTTGTAGGTACGGATACGCTCGGACCGGTCTCCGGAGCCCACCAGCGAACGCCGGGTGTCGGAGATTTCCTTTTCATGCGCTTCGCGCTGCCGGTTCGCCAGCCTCGCCTGCAGCAGGGCCATGGCCCTGGCGCGGTTCTTGTGCTGCGAGCGCTCCTCCTGACACTCCACTACGATGCCGGTGGGCAGGTGGGTCAGACGAATGGCCGAGTCGGTCTTGTTGACATGCTGACCGCCAGCGCCGGAGGAGCGATAGGTATCCACGCGCAGGTCCGCCGTATTGATCTCCACCACGGCCTGCTCGTCTGGCTCGGGCATCACCGCCACGGTACAGGCTGATGTGTGAATGCGGCCCTGGGATTCGGTTTCGGGCACCCGCTGCACGCGATGCGCACCCGACTCGAATTTCAGCTTGGCGTAGACGCTCTGACCTTCAACCCGGGCAATAACCTCGCGGTAACCGCCATGCTCGCCGCCATTTTCCGACAGAATCTCGATGCGCCAGCCCTGCCGCTCGGCGTAACGCGAGTACATGCGAAACAGGTTGCCGGCGAAGATCGCGGCTTCATCGCCACCTGTGCCGGCGCGGATTTCCAGAAATACGTTGCGCTCGTCATTGGGATCCTTGGGCAGCAGCAGCAGATTAAGCTGCACTTCCAGCTCGGCCAGCGCGCCGCTGCAGGCCTCGGCATCATCCTCGGCCATGGCCCGGATGTCCGGATCGGCATCCTTGACCAGGCTGCGCGCCTCATCCAGGTCCGCACTGACCTTGAGCCATTGGGCGTAACATTTGACGGTCGATTCCAGCTCGGCATATTCGCGCGAATAAGCTCGAAACCGATTCTGGTCCTGGATAACTTCCGCGTCGCTGAGCAAGGCAGACAGCTCTTCGAAGCGTTCACGCAGCATGTCCAGGCGGTTAAGTAGTGACGCTTTCATGGTTTGCCCTGTGCAGTGTTCGTTTCATCGTCCAGAGCGAACAACTCCATGGCCAGCGATAGCGATTCGCTGCGACCTTCGGCGCTCATGCGTTTGAGTTGGACGCTGGGCTCGTGTAGCAGTTTGTTGGTCAACGCCCGCGCCATTTCTGCCATCACCGCAGCTGGATCGCTGCCCCGCTCCAGACGCGCCAGGGCCTTTGCCAGCTCTTGGTCACGCTGATGCTCGGCCCGCTGTCGATAACGCCTGAGCACGTTGACAGCAGCGCGGGAGCGCAGGCGCTGCATGAACTCATCGGTGCCGAGTTCAATCAGTTTCTCCGCCGCATCGGCTGCGTCCTGGCGGGAGCGCATGTTCTCCTGAATCACTTCCTGCAGATCGTCGACGCTGTACAGGTACACATCGGCCAGGTCACCCACCTCCGGCTCGATGTCACGCGGCACAGCAATGTCGACCATGAACATGGGCTTGTGTCGGCGCTGTTTGAGCGCTCGCTCCACAGCACCCTTGCCCAGAATCGGCAACGGGCTGGCGGTCGAGGCAATGATGATTTCACATTCCGCCAGCACGTCGGGAATCTGGTTGAGAGTGATCGCCCTGCCGCCCAGCGGCGCGCTCAATGCCTCGGCACGCTCCAGCGTGCGATTGGCAATGATCAAGTTGCTGACGCCCTGCTCATTGAGATGTCTGGCGACCAGCTCGATGGTCTCTCCAGCGCCGATCAGCAGCGCCGTGCTGCGGCCCAGGTCAGAGAAGATCTGCCGCGCCAGGCTGACCGCGGCAAAGGCGACAGACACCGGGTTGGCGCCAATGGCAGTATCCGTGCGCACCTGTTTGGCGGTATTGAAAGTGCTCTGAAAAAGTCGATCCAGAGACGGTCCCAGGGTGCCGGCGGTACGCGCGTATTGCCAGGCGTCCTTCATCTGCCCGAGGATCTGCGGCTCGCCCAGCACCATGGAATCCAGCCCGGCCGCGACCCGCATCATGTGTCTTACCGCTCCCGCGTCCTTGTGCACATAGCTGCTACCGGTAATCGAGCCCGGCTCCAGGCCGTGATAGCGCGCCACCCACGCAGCCAGCAGCGCTGCATCAGGGTGATCCTGAGTGCAGTAGATTTCAGTGCGGTTGCAGGTGGAAAGAATGGCAACTTCCTGGGACAACGTCTCATCACGTAGCTGCTGCAGGGCGTCGGCCAACTGGTCCGGAGCGAACGCGACCCGCTCACGCACGTCAACTGTCGCCGTCTTGTGATTGATCCCGAATGCGAGAAAGCCCATGGCGCCTCAATATATGCCCGAAAATACGGCGTAAAAACAGGTAATTGTCCTATTTAAAGCGATGCCAATCAATTCCTTCGATGGAAACCCGGACAAAACTGCTCTTTGGTCGGCTCTCGGAGGGTGATCAAGCCCCGTTTGCACTTGCACGCTATGGGTTTGCAACTCATCCTGTATTATCAGCTGCCGGCTTCATTCTGGCAGAGCCGCGTAGCAAAGAGAGTATCCATGACGGCAAGATTTCACCACTCGCTTCTAGCCATGACAATCAGCCTGCTGGTCACCGGCTGTGCAATCAATGCACCTGAGCCGGCACCGGCGCCACCGGTTTCTGTCGCTGCGGCACCAAACGATGAAACCATGGTGGACGAACCCAAGGTGTATGGGCAGTTTCAGACAGACACCCTGTACGCGCTGCTGACTGCCGAAATTGCCGGCCAGCGCAACCGCTTCGATATTGCCCTGCGCAATTATCTCGAACAGGCCGTGCGCACCCGCGATGCCGGCATCATCGAGCGCGCCATGGAAATCTCCGAGTTTCTCGGTGCCCATCAACATGCCATGGACATGGCCCTGCTCTGGACCGAAGTGCAACCTGACAACCCCGAGGCCTTGCGTGCGGCGGCGCTGCAACTGGCCCGCGCCGGTCAGCACGATGACGCCATGCACATGATGGAACAGGTGTTGCTGCTGCAGGACGACACCCATTTCGACCTGCTGGCACTGACCGCCCTGCAGGCCGACAGCACTACCCGCACCAGCATGCTGGAGAATCTGCAGAGCCTGCTGCAACGCTACCCCGGCAATGCCCAACTGAGTTTCGCTGCCGCCCTGCTGCTCCAGGAAGAGCAGCGCAGCGAGGAAGCAATTGCTCTGCTCGATGAGCATACCCGCGACAATGGCACCGCCGCATCCATCATGCTGCAGAGTCGTCTGCATGCGGAGCTGGGTGCGCCCGACAAAGCCATCGAAGTGCTGCAAACAGGTGTACGCAAATTTCCGAATGACAGCCGCATGCGCCTGCTGCTGGCCAGGATGCTGGTCAACAGCGGCGATCATCAGGCGGCGATCACGCATTTCCGTGAACTGGCCCGACAAAACCCGGATGATGACGAAGTACGTCTGGCACTGGCCCTGGTGGAACTGGAAGACGGTGATACCGAGGCAGCAATTGGCGAACTGCAGGGACTGCTGGAAACCGATCCCACCCACGGCGCGGCAGCCTATCATCTGGGCGCCGCCCATGAGCAGGCCGGGCAATGGGATGCCGCCATCAGCACCTGGCAGAGCATCGGCGCTGGTGAGGAATATCTGCCCTCCCGCCTGCGGATCATCCGCCTGCTGGTCGAACGCCAGCGTATGGCCGAACTCACCAACATGATGCACAGCGAGCGCGCACGCCATCCGCAACTGGCGCCAGAGCTGTTCCTGCTGGAAATCGAAGCATTGATCAACGTGGACCCGCAGCTGGCCATGCAACGTGCCAACCAGGCGCTGGAGCAACTGCAATACGACAGCCGCCTGCTCTATACCCGAGCCATGCTAGCCGATCGCCTCGGCAATCCCGCCGGTCTGGAGACTGACCTGCGCTTGATCATTCAGCGCGAACCAGAGAACGCCATGGCACTCAATGCCCTGGGTTATACGCTGGCCGACCGCAACGAACAGCTCGACGAGGCGCTGCAACTGGTGGAAAAGGCACATGACCTAATGCCCGAGGACCCTGCGATCATGGACAGCCTCGGCTGGGTGCATTATCGCCTCGGCAATCTGGAGCGCGCAGAACAGCTGCTGCGTGAGGCCTTTGCGGCCTTCCCCGATGCGGAAGTCGGCGCGCATCTCGGTGAAGTACTCTGGCAACGAGGCAAGCATCGCGAGGCGCGCGCCATCTGGGATCAGGCCGCGGATCAGGCCGAAGATACCTCCATGATCGACGCTACCCGTAAACGACTTGAGGCAGACTGAACATGTTGTCGCTCCGCACCTTCAGCCTGCTGGCTTTCACCCTGGTACTCACCGCCTGCAGCAACCTGCATCAACGTGAAACCCTGGAGTTCGGTGGTGACCCCGCCGCCTGGCAGGCACACCGCAGCCTGGTTGCACCGATAACGGACTGGACACTGCAGGGCAAGCTGGGTGTGCGAGCGCCGGGTGAGTCCGGCAGCGGCACACTGTCCTGGCTGCAGCAACAGGACTACTATGATATCCGCCTGTCCGGCCCACTCGGCCGCGGCGCTACCCGTATTCAGGGCAGCGATGCAGGGGTGACGCTGGAGATCGCCGGGCAGCCACCGGCAACGGCCGACTCGGCCGACACCCTGCTGGAACAACAGATCGGCTGGCGCCTGCCGGTCGAGCACCTGCTGTGGTGGGTGCGCGGCCTCCCTGCACCGGACAGCCCAAGCCGCTTGCAGCTCAACCCGGACAGCCAGCTGGCGCGCCTCGCCCAGGCAGGCTGGACAGTGGAATACAGTCGCTACCAACAGGTTGATGGCGTACCACTTCCCCAGCGCCTGCAATTGTCCGGGTACGATGTGTTGCTGACGTTGGTCATCACCCGCTGGGAGCCCCGTACCGCCGAATGACAACCACGACCCTGAGCCTGCCGGCCCCGGCCAAACTCAACCTGTTTCTGCATATCACTGGCCGCCGCCCCGACGGCTACCATCTGCTGCAGACACTCTTTCAGTTTCTCGATCACGGCGACACCCTACATTTCACCCCGCGCAACGATGGTGAACTCCAGCTGCTACCAGACCTGCCCGGCGTGGCCGCCGAGGACAACCTGATCATGCGCGCCGCGCGGCTGCTGCAACGAGCCAGCGGCACTGACCAGGGCGCGGACATCCGCCTGGACAAGCATCTGCCCATGGGCGGCGGCATCGGCGGCGGCAGCTCGGATGCGGCTACCACCCTGGTAGGGTTGAACCACCTGTGGCAAACCGGCTTGACGCTGGATCAACTGGCCGAGCTGGGATTGCAACTGGGCGCCGACGTCCCGGTATTTGTGCGTGGCCGTGCTGCGTGGGCCGAAGGTGTTGGCGAACAGCTGACCCCGGTTGAGCTGGACGAACCCTGGTATCTGGTGGTCGTACCGCCCTGCCATGTCAGCACTGCAGAAATTTTTTCCGATGAGAGGTTGACTCGGGACACGCCGGCGATTACATTAGCGGCCTTTCGAGAGCACGGTGGTCGGAACGACTGCTTGCCGGTAGTAGTAGCGCGTTACACTGAAATACGTAACACGTTGATCTTGCTAAACAATTTTTGTGAGGCTAAGATGACCGGAACTGGCAGTTGCTTATTTGGGGCCTTCCCAAATGAACGCGAAGCTGATAAAGTTCGCGCCCGGTTGCCAGCCACTCTGCAAGCCTTTGTTGCAAAGGGATGTAACGTTTCACCGTTACATGCTTTACTCAACAAAGCGACGTAAGAAGGATGCAACCTTAGCATCCGGACAGTTACAGGGGCGTAGCCAAGCGGTAAGGCAGCAGGTTTTGATCCTGCCATGCGTTGGTTCGAATCCAGCCGCCCCTGCCATTTTCTCCGGCAGCAATAATTCATGACATCTTGAGTCCGGCTTGACCGGCCAGGCGTGTTTTTGTTCGCCCGGCTCTCTCACTGACTCATCGCATCGACCACTACCCAAAATAGGTATTGCAGCGTGTCCAAGATGATGGTCTTTACTGGGAATGCAAACCCTGACCTTGCACGACGCGTCGTGCGTCAATTGCATATCCCCCTTGGTGACGCACTGGTTAGTCGTTTCAGCGACGGCGAAGTCAGCGTTGAACTCAACGAAAATGTACGTGGCAAGGATGTCTTCATTATCCAGCCCACCTGCGCGCCGACGAACGACAACCTGATGGAAATGGTTGTGATGGCTGACGCCCTGCGTCGCTCGTCTGCTTCGCGCATTACCGCAGTCATCCCCTACTTTGGTTACGCTCGCCAGGACCGCCGTCCGCGCTCCGCTCGAGTGCCGATCAGCGCCAAGGTCGTCGCCGACATGCTGGACGTGGTCGGTGTTGACCGCGTCCTCACGGTCGACCTGCACGCTGACCAGATCCAGGGTTTCTTCGATATTCCGGTGGACAACATCTACGGTTCGCCAGTACTGATCGACGATATCCAGGCTCAGCGCATGGACAACCTCCTGATCGTGTCTCCGGACATCGGTGGCGTGGTTCGTGCCCGTGCCGTGGCCAAGTCTCTCGGCGTTGATCTGGCGATCATCGACAAACGTCGGCCCAAGGCCAATCAGGCGGAAGTCATGCACATCATCGGTGATGTGGAGAACCGTAACTGCATCCTGGTTGACGACATGGTCGACACCGCCGGTACTCTGTGCGCCGCTGCCACCGCCCTCAAGGACTTCGGCGCGACTCGCGTATCAGCCTATTGCACCCACCCGATTCTGTCGGGCAAGGCGATCCAGAATATCAATGGTTCCGTGCTCGACGAGCTCGTGGTAACCAATACCATTCCACTGTCTGCCGCCGCGGAAAGCTGCGACCGCATACGTCAGTTGGACATGGCACCGATCATTGCCGAAGCGATGCGTCGCATCAGCAATGAAGAATCCATCAGCGCCATGTTTCGCTAGAAACAGGCACTGTTCCAACAGCCCGGCAATAATGCCGGGCTTCATCAATCGTCCGATGCGCTGGTCGCAAGTGCCCGGACGCTCTGCAAGGAGACTACACATGGTCGACTTCACTTTGAATGCGAATGCGCGTGATGACCTGGGGAAAGGTGCGAGCCGCCGCCTGCGTCGTAACGCTGATCAAGTTCCAGCTATCGTTTACGGTGGCAACAAGGAGCCGCAAAGCGTTTCTGTCGCCGCTCGCGAGCTGAACAAGGCGCTGGAAAATGAAGCTTTCTACTCTTCCATCATTGGCCTGTCCATCGATGGCAAGAAAGAAGAAGTGCTGCTCAAGGCACTGCAGCGTCACCCGGCCAAGCCGCGCATCATGCACGCTGACTTCCAGCGTATCGTTGCCGGTCAGAAAGTCACCGTTCAGGTTCCCCTGCACTTCGCCAACGAAGACACCTGCGTTGGCGTCAAACAGGAAGGCGGCATGATTTTCCGCAACCTGCCGGAAGTTGAAGTCAGCTGCCTGCCTAAAGATCTGCCCGACTTCATCGAAGTCGACCTGCTTGATCTGAAGCTGGGTCAAGGCCTGCACCTGGCTGACCTGAAACTGCCGGAAGGCGTGACCATCCCGAGCCTGGCTCTGGGTGAAGATCACAACCTGCCAGTAGTGACCATCATGGCCCAGCGCACCACCGCAGCCGATGACACTGCAGCAGAAGGTGAGGAATCAGCGGAATAATATCCCGCTGAAACCCAAGAGGGCGCCCGTCGTGACGCAGGGAATCAAGTTGATCGTCGGTCTCGGTAATCCGGGACCGGAATATGAACTGACCCGGCATAACGCGGGCGCCCTTTTTGTTGAGCGCCTCGCCTCCGGGCACAACCTGGACTTGCGCCAGGAAAACCGATTTTTCGGCCTGACCGGCCGCCTGACTATAAACGGTCAGGATGTTCGCCTGTTGATCCCCACCACCTTCATGAACCGCAGTGGCCAGGCTGTTTCCGCCCTTGCCGGTTTCTACCGCATTGCTCCCGACGAGATCCTGGTCGCTCACGATGAGCTTGACCTGCCTCCCGGCGTGGTGAAATGCAAGAAAGGTGGCGGACACGGCGGGCATAACGGACTGCGCGACATTATCGCCAGTCTGGGCAACCAGAATAACTTTCATCGCCTGCGACTGGGCATCGGTCATCCCGGCCATAGCTCACAGGTGACAGGCTTTGTACTGGGCCGTGCCCCCAAAGCCGAACAACAGGCTCTGGATGCCTGCATTGATGAAACAATGAAGGAATTGCCCGGCATGCTTGCCGGCGATTGGACCAAAGTCATGCAGCGACTGCACAGCTTCAAAGCCTGATTCATTTTCGCCGCCACCACGGCAGAGGACACCAGTATGGGATTCAATTGCGGTATCGTCGGACTGCCCAACGTCGGCAAATCCACCCTGTTCAACGCACTGACCAAGGCTGGCATCAGCGCCGAGAACTTCCCGTTCTGCACTATCGAGCCGAACAGCGGTATCGTGCCCATGCCTGATCCACGACTGGACGCACTGGCCGCTATCGTCAAACCGGAACGAGTGCTACCGACCACTATGGAGTTCGTCGATATCGCCGGACTGGTGGAAGGCGCCTCCAAAGGTGAAGGCCTGGGCAACAAGTTTCTGGCTAATATCCGCGAAACTGAAGCCATCGCCCACGTGGTGCGCTGCTTTGATGATGACAACGTCATCCACGTCTCCAACAGCGTCGACCCCAAGCGCGATATCGAGATCATTGATCTGGAGCTGATCTTCGCAGACCTGGATAGCTGCGAGAAGCAGCTGCAGCGCGTCACGCGCAACGCCAAGGGCGGCGACAAGGAAGCGGTAGCGCAGAAAGCGCTGCTGGAAAAGCTCATTCCCCACTTCACCGAAGGCAAGCCCGCCCGTACCTTGCTGAAAGACCTGGCAGATGACGAGAAAAAGCTGATCAAGGGCTTTCACCTGCTGACCAGCAAGCCGGTGATGTACATCGCCAACGTCGCCGAGGATGGCTTCGAGAATAACCCCTACCTCGACATCGTGCGCGAGATCGCTGATGCCGAAGGTGCCGTCGTCGTGCCAGTATGCAACAAGATCGAAGCGGAAATCGCCGAACTGGATGATGGTGAAGAGAAGGATATGTTTCTTGAAGCCATCGGCATGGACGAGCCCGGCCTGAACCGCGTGATCCGCGCCGGTTACGAGTTGCTCAACCTGCAGACCTATTTCACCGCCGGCGTAAAGGAAGTCCGCGCCTGGACCGTCAAGGTGGGCGCCACGGCTCCGCAGTCTGCTGCAGCCATCCATACCGACTTTGAAAAAGGCTTCATCCGCGCCGAGGTCATCGCTTATGACGACTTCATCCAGTACCAGGGCGAAGCCGGCGCCAAGGAAGCGGGTAAATGGCGCCTGGAAGGCAAGGAGTACATCGTCAAGGATGGGGATGTGATGCATTTCCGCTTCAACGTCTGACACGACAGAAAGCCCCTTGATGGCGCCAGCCTCAAGGGGTTTTCTTTTTCCATCAGACCCTGCCGGATATACTGCCGTCACCATGAGCCTAAGGCTGATAAGCCGAGGATGATATCCAGGCATGTTGCACATCGACTTCTCCCTACCAGCGTACCGCTGGCTCGCTGTTCTTCTGCTCGGCGTCAGTCTGCTTACAGGTTGCAGCCTGCCAGCGCAGAACCTGACCGACTCCTTCGCCCTGCCCCCTGAAGCGGCCCGCGCCACCCGCCTCGGCCAAGCACTGGCTGCAGGCGTGGCGGCGCACCCGGACAAGAGCGGCATCCATGCGCTACCCGACCCTCATGATGCCTTTGCTGCACGTGTATTACTGGCACGGGCAGCGGAGCGCACCCTGGATGCCCAGTACTACATCTGGCACGGCGATATGACTGGCACCTTATTGCTGGAAGAGTTGCACGAGGCGGCGGACCGCGGCGTGCGCGTCCGACTGTTACTGGATGACAACGGTACTGCGGGGCTGGATAGCGCATTAGCAGCCCTGACGCTGCACCCGCAGATCGAAGTGAGACTGTTCAACCCCTTCATCGTCCGCAAGCCCAAATGGCTGGGATATCTAACCGACTTCGCCCGAGCCAACCGGCGCATGCACAACAAGTCCTTCACCGCCGATAACCAGGCCACCATCGTTGGTGGGCGTAACGTCGGGGATGAGTACTTCGGCGCCACTGAAGGCATCCTGTTTGCCGATCTGGATGTACTTGCTGTCGGCCCGGTTGTCGAGCAGGTCTCGACGGACTTCGACCGTTACTGGGCCAGCGGCTCTGCCTATCCGGTAGAACAGATATTGCCGAGGGTCTCCGCACAGCAACTGGATCGATTGAGCCAGACCGCCGCCCTGGTCGAGCGAGATGCCGGCGCTGCCGAGTACGTCGCCGCGGTAGCCCGCTCCGACTTCAGTCGCCGCTTGCTGGCTGGTGAATTGCCGCTGGAATGGGCAACTACCCGCATGGTAACCGATGATCCAGCCAAGGGGCTGGGCAAGGCTGGACCACAGGGGCTGTTGACTCATCAGTTGGGGCAGATCCTGGACCAGCCAAGCAGCGCAGTAGCGCTGGTCTCGCCATACTTTGTACCGACCGCAGCGGGTGTGGACGCTTTTACCGCACTGGTCGACCAGGGCATTGATGTTCGCATCTTGACCAATTCACTGGATGCTACCGATGTCGCCGCCGTTCATGCCGGCTATGCCAAGCGGCGCCGAGATCTGCTCGAGGGTGGCGTGCAGCTGTTCGAGATGCGCCGGCTCTCCCCTCATCTGGACCGCAACGAGAGCGCCGGCCCCTTTGGCAGCTCCGGCTCCAGCCTGCATGCCAAGACCTTTGCCGTGGATGGCGAGCGGATTTTTGTCGGCTCGTTCAATTTCGATCCCCGCTCGATGCATCTTAATACCGAGCTCGGTTTCGTTATTGACAGTCCGGTACTGGCGCAACGGGTGCATCAGGCCTTCGACATCAGCATCCCGGCCAATGCCTATGAAGTCCGATTGGGTGATGATGATCGGCTGTACTGGATCGAGCAGTTGGGCGTGCAGCAAGTGCGCCATGATCGCGAGCCTAACACCGGATTATTGAAACGCAGCGGTATATGGCTGCTCTCGATCCTGCCGATCGAATGGCTGCTCTGAGCTCGATCAATCTGGCTCGGGCCTGATAGGACTTGTTCACAGCCTTCCTGAAGGGTCCAGTTCTACGCACCAGCATGCGATACTTCGGCCTATCTGAAGCGAGAAGTACGGCTGAGCACCGTACTCCAGCCAGGGGCTGGAGGCCTGGGCGGCTCGACAGAAGAACGGCCAGATCGACTGGCAGCAACTGCTGACAGCGACCGCACCGGCTACCGAACAGTCCCCTGAGCGCTCGGTCGACCAGCAGACAACGCAGCTCGACGAAAACGCGGCGCCCCTTGGCGTATCCTGCTGAACAAAGCGCAACTGCGCGATTACCGGCTGCAACTGACCGGCCACCAACCAGCCACACCGGTAAAGCTGGATATCGGCCCGCTGAATCTGGATCTCACCGGGTTCGACAGTCAGACCGAAACACCCTTCAACCTGCGCCTTGAGACCGCGTTGAACATCGATGGGCACCGGAACATCGCCGGTGATGTGGGCATCAACCCGATCAGCGCCGACCTGCAAGTCGAGACGCAGAATATCGATCTGACGCTGACCCAGACCTATATCGAGCCGCTGGTGCGCCTGGAGCTGAAATCCGGTCAGCTCACCAGCCAGACCCGGGTGCAGCTGAGTCAACTGGAACCACTGCAGTTGGCAGTGACGGGCCAGGCCACTGTACAACAACTGCAGATTCTGGACGGCCCAGCCAAACGCGACCTGCTGAAATGGCAGAACATGCAACTGGACAATATCAGCTACCGGGATAACAACCTCAGCATCGGCAAGGTCAGTCTGCAACAGCCCTATGTGCGCTTCATCATCAACCGTGACATGAGCACCAACTTCAGCGACTTGCTGGTGGATGAAGGCGGCTTGGACGCCGACCGCATTCACTTGCTGGATGTCAGCGAAGCCGCCGCTGTCGAGAACGACCGGATCAACACCACGCTGCAGCTCGGCAGTCGCTGATTGCCAACCGCATCGCTACTACCTGCGGCGCGGTTGCCAGGCCGGAGTGATCCAGCCAGGCTAAGCAGTTGAAAATTTTACCAATTAAGCGTTCACCTCTTGACAACAATCCTGCTTCTGGGAATAATGCGCGCCTCGGATGGCTACATAGCTCAGTTGGTTAGAGCACAGCATTCATAATGCTGGGGTCCCTGGTTCAAGTCCAGGTGTAGCCACCAACAAATTCAAAGGGTTAGCTTCGGCTAGCCCTTTTTTGTTTCTGTCCAATGACCAAGGACAGACCAAGAGCAGACCATTAGATACCGGCTGCAAGCTGTGCCAATGGCGAAAGTTCCACCGCCTGGGAGAGGTGGTCTGGTGACAGGTGGGCGTAGCGCATGGTCATCTTAATATCACCGTGGCCCAAGATCCTCTGCAACGTCAGAATATCCCCACCGCCCATCATGAAGTGACTGGCGAAGGTGTGCCGGAGAATATGCGTCAGTTGGCCAGGTGTATCAAACCCGCAACGCTCATATGCCCCTCGAAATGCAGCACGGCAAGAGGTGAACAACCGGGTACCTGGTAACGCATTTTTGAACGCTGCATCAATCACTGCCTGGGGAACAGGGACAGATCGGCTTTTGCCGTTTTTGGTTCGGTGAAAGTGGATCTTGCCCTGGGCAAATTGAGATCTCGTCAGGGTTTCGGCTTCTCCCCACCTGGCTCCAGTTGCAAGGCAGATCAGCGCGACCGGGTAGGTATGATTATTCTGCGACTGGAGACACTCGCCCAACAGTTGCTGCACCTGATCCAGTTCAAGAAAGCTCAGTTCAACATCATCTACCTTGATCTGTCGTACACCATCCAGCGGGTTAACACCATGCCAAGCGCCAAGCCGGATCAACTCGGAGAACACAGCAGAAAGGTAACGCTGTTCGTGATTGACCGTAGCCGGTGACACCTCAGACAAACGAGCAGCCCGGTAACGCGCCCAACTCAACGCTGTGAATTCCGACGCTAACGGGTTGCCCATGCGTTCAGCAATGGACAGAGTACGAGTCAGCCGGGTTTTATGGTCCTTAAGAGTCTGGCCATGCAAGTCATACCAGACCTGTATAAGGTCACTCAGACGGTCATCAAGAGGCCGGCCGGTGACAGTCATTTGCTCCTGATAGTCCTGCTGATAGCGCAATGCAGCCGACTTGGTAGCGAAACCATGCCGACGAATACGCCGACCATCAACGTAAAAGTCAGCCGTCCAGGCTTTGCCATCCTTTCGAGCTGTCACACCGCACGCCCCCATCGCACAGTTCGTTCAGCCAGCTTGTCCTTGAGCCACTTGTAGACATCACGCTCAGTCATGCCCTTATCAGCAAAATGGTCACGGATGACCGGCCAGCACTCCCATTCCTGCAACCGGTCAAACGCCTTTTTTGCGCCGACACGCTCCCGAGCCAACAGGCTTACGAAGTTGCCCATGAACAGCTCCACGTTTTTACCAGTGAACCCGCTGGAGGTCTTGTAATAGCGCTTGTACTCGACTTCATCAGACAGCGACTCAACCGGCACCATAACGGTTACATCCTCACGTAACAGGGTCCAGAACGCGTCATAAACGCCGGGACGAGAAAGCAACTTGAACGCGGTCAGACCATAGCGCCAGAGGCCATCAAGGTGGGCGGAGATTTCCGAATAGGTGCGGGTATCAATCAGCTCACCGGTCTGGATATTGACCGAGCCCTGGGCGAACTGGTCGACAACAGAATGATGATAACGAAGCTCCAGCCGCCAGACCGGTACTTTCGGATCGTAATTCTGTTCACAGTCAGGATCTAGCGGGTTGTCCAGGCCACGCCAGACCGACTGCCAATAGTCGAGTTTATCAATTGCCCGAGCCTGATCAGTCTTGTTGTACAGCGCCAGTTGTACGCCACCTGCAGAGCCGAACAGGAAGGATTTACCACGACCATACACTGCCGCCCGTTCGTCGAACTCGATACGCTCAACACCGGTGAATTCACGCTGTGCACGGGCGCGGCAATGCATGCGAGCCATAAGGTCAGCCGGTGGGTTCCAGCCCTGAAAATCAAGCGCAAGGTGAACCGCGCACTGATTAGGTTGGCAGTCAGTCAGGATCTCACCGGCCAAACCATCCATAAGCTGCTGCAGCGCCTGGGGACTGTGTGAGGCGATCAGGTGGGGCGATGCTTCGAACTTGAGGTGTGGCCCCACGTCGTGGGCCTTCACGTTATGGTTTTTCAGCAGGACTACCAGACCAAGGTCATTATTCTGCAATTTGAACTGATAACCGGAGTCACGGCCGACCCGGCCAACGTGCCACTTGATGCCGAAGTAGTCCGCGATCAGACCGACAGCACCGCCGATCTGTTCCAGCAGCTCAGCCGGGACAGATCCCCGGTACAACTGGCGCACGGTATCAACCCGGCAACCGAGCAGCCGAACACCGGACAGGTCAGTTTGTGTCAACTGATGAGGATCTAGAAAAACCCTCGAAAAATCATCAGTACCAGCAAGGCTGGAGATTCGAACCTGATCAATTGGAGCTGCCATATTCAGTACCTTATGTAACTAACTGGTTTAATGAGGCTATCGCCAACCTATTCAATGACGTGCTACAGGGACGTCAGCGCGCCGGTTTGCGCACGCGCTCGGGACTCGCTGCGTGAGCAAAACCGGGCGCGTTACCATGCGAATTGGCCCTTCTCGTAAGGAACAACCGTTACCCGGGTTACCTGGGGAGGTTCAGGGCCGAAAGCTGGGAACGACGAAGACCGCAACGGCGGGGACTGGACCGAGGGCCGCAGCTGATTGGGTTGCATCCCGTTCTGATTGAAGCCGCCCTGAGCGAGCTGCTGTTGCTGATCAGGCCGAGTATTGTCGAAATAGCCATGCTTAACCGCATTCATACAGAACTGGAATCCCACATCCACCCGTGTAACCTGCTGCGTATAACAAACACAGGAGGTTCTGACGCCGTTATAAACGCCGATAGGATGTGAGGTACGCTCCAACAGGTCAGGATCATCACTGGCAGCGCAAAACAACCGTGGATGAGTCTGGGGCGATGTCAGCTCATCGTATACCGGGGCCGACGCGGGTATGTTCGGCACCCTTGGTTCGAGCTGGGCTAGATACTGCGTTGCTGTGAGTGGCTTATCACCTTCACCAACGGAGCCGAATAGAGAACCAGTTGTTGAACCAACAGCATTTTGCACCTGAGCAACAACAGAATCAGCCTGACCGGATTTTGAATCATCACTTCCATAAAACAAATTTAAGGCCCGAAACACAAGAAAAGCCGTTACCAGAGTAGCGACAGCAAAGAACATGGCTTTTTTTGAAGGCTTGAATTTGAAGTGATGGCCAGCCTGCGCACTGCTGTAAACCCCAAAGTATTTTTTATCGAGACTGACGGTGGTTTTATCGGCCAGCTTATTGGTTGGAAACTTATCGACCGTCTCATAACAGCGTTCGGTCTCATAGCGCACCAGCTTGGACGAACCAAAGATACGGGAATAATGAATATGCTTGTTGCACAGTCGCCGGGCATGCACATCAAGGAAACGCGGGTCCTGGGTGATCAGGTGAACTTCATGACCCTGTTTACGCATAATCTCGAAGCGGGAGCAGTATTCAGGCACATCCTTACGAGGGTCACGAGTACCAAAGAATTGTTGCGCCTCATCCACAACGACAATGGAGTCTTGAGGCAAGTCAAACCATTTATGTGGCTCCTCGAATTCAAACCAATCGGCCTGGAGCTTATCAGGCTCCAAACCGGTGACATTATGGAAGTAGACCGGGCGCCCCTCCTTGTGGGCTTTCTGATCAACTTCCTTGATGGTGTTAAGGGTTTTGCCATGGCCCATAAGACCCGTTCGAATGTAAAGCATGCTCTATCCCTCAAGCCTTCAATACAAAGTCTTTTTTACGGCCGGTCAGCTTGTTCATGCCAGACAGAACCATTCGTGTGGTGATCGCAGCCAGATAGATATTGATCGCTATATCGACCTTGGCCACACCCAACATGGACTGCATCATCGCGGTAGTTCCACCCAATTGGGATTCGATGTAACCAGCCGCCTGCCCCATGACCTGGTTGATCCCGATATAAGACACAACACCGATCCCCAGAGCTTTGAGCAGTTTGGTAACAATGGGAACGACTATGACGCTGAATAGAATTGCAAGGTGGTAAAACATTATTCACCTCCAAAAGCGCGACCGACATACAAGGCACCGGCCAAAGTTGCGAAGGCAACAATCAGATAACCCAGAGCATCCGCAAAGCTGCAGAACGGCCCGGTATCCAGTTGGAAAGAACGCCCACTCAGGGCAATGGCGATAGGAGGCGGACAGCTGGATGGCAGAAAGCGGCTGCCTTGATTGATAAACCCTTCAAGTTCAACCGTTTCATTATCATCTTCCGTAAAGTGATATTCATCACCTTCAAGCAGCTCAGTTATCTGCTGCTTTTGCTCATCACCATAATTCAACAGCTCTTCCATGCGGCAATTCTGTTCGCGGGTGTGCCAGAAAATAGCGCAGTCATAAGCATCACCCGCACACTCAACCGGGCGTTCATCTTCACAGGCAACACCCTTTACATTGTTCTTGTCATCACGACCGCCGCCACCGCCGCCAGGAGTTCCACCAGTACCACCGTCGCCGGGGTCTCCACCATCGCCGCCACCATCACCGGGATCACCACCATCACCGCCGCCATCCCCACCACCATCACCGCCGCCTCCGCTTCCGGGCGTGGTGGGATCTTTCTCGTTAAAGATCTTGGAGCAGGTGGTGCCCGTCCAGACATAGCCCGGACCACAGTTATTTGAGGGGTCGGTGGGATCACCCGGATCACTAAGAGGCGGAAAGTCTAAAGGATCATCAGACGGCGGTGCTACATCATCAGGACCACCGCCACCACCGAGCCCAGGACCCGAAAACATGGGGTTTTCACCGCCTTCACATTCAGTACCCTGCCCGGTATACATGCGAACACAAAATTGCTGTAGGGAGTCACCCCCAACTAACGTACCGCATGACGTTTTACCCTCACCGGAATCAGCAGTAAAACGGCAACCAGCACGGCAAACAGAATAAGGCGCTTCAGGAGAGCCAGTTGGCCAAGGGTCATAAGGGTTAGTACGAGTATTAGCCAAAAACATATGCCCAGCGCCCATGCCCTGGGTGGATTCACACTTTTCAGGTTCATCGGGCTCATCACAAGAGCCGGTTTCGGGGTTGTATACATCATCAGGATTGGGGCAAGAGTCGCCATGCCGAGTAACATCGACAAATGCAATCCTCACTCCAGTGTTCGGGTCTAATGCGCCAAATTTCCATCTGGTTTCTTTTTTCTCTACAATCTCCGGCAAATAACCGCGTTGCCCATGGTATCCGTTACTATAAGCCTCAGTTGGCGTACTCCCGCGACCGACAACACCATGAGTGTTATTAGTTAACCAATAATAATCCTCAGCCCAAGCCCCAATACTCGACATCATCAAAACAAGAAACAATATTCGCCGCATAATCACACCCGCCCAAAAAACAAAACCGCAAAAGCTGCGGTTACGACAATCAGATAATAAGTGTTGGGATCAATCGACATTTTCCGGGCCTCCCTGTGAAGGAATGCCCCTGGTTGCCCAGGGGCGGTACATCAGATAGCGCGACGCATGTATTTGAAACCAGCAGCCACGATCAAAACACCGAGCACAGCCCAACCAATCGTTTCAACATCACCAGAAACACCGGTCAAAGATGCAATGGCGGCGGTAGAGTCCGCCATTGCAACACCAGTACCAGCGGCCAGCAGACCAACACCAGCGCCAACTTTCTTGAAAATGCCTTTCATATCTGAACCCTCACAACAGTTTTTTAAGTACCAGGAAGCCGAAGACCGCCGCAAATATAAGCAGTGATGCGTCGATCAACTGTTGAGACTCCTCTGGTGTTAAAGCAGGGGAACTAATTTCCTCTGCTATTTCCTCGCTTGTAATAGTGATCAGTGTGCCGTCACAGGCAATAGCACCCGAGCCAACAGACCAAGCTCCATCACAAGCAAGAAATTTCATTTAAACCTCACAGAAACATCGGCAGATAAAGACCGGCTGCCAGATAAAGCAGGCCACCGGCTACGCTGCCAAATACCGTATAGAACGCCAGCCGCAGCAACTTGCGACGAGCGCGGCGCTGATAATGGGCTGGCGTCTTGATCATGATCAGTTAGCCTTTGCCTGGGGCTGGTTGGTAGACGGAGCTGGTTTATTCTGGCTCTGGTCCGCAATCACTCTGACCAGGTGGTCGGTGTTGGTGGTGTTTCCGAAGCCGTTACGGCTTTCCCGCGGCTCAGTTTCGAAGGTTGCCATGATCGGGCCGTTTGCGAGGTTCAGCGCGTCGTAAACCTCTTGCTCAGCGGTAAAGCTGGCAACCGAATAGCCCACTTTGTTGGGGCGAGTGCCACCAGCGGGAACCAGTACTTCGACCGAAGCACGAATTTCGGCAGTGTCCTTTTTCACGTAAAAATCTTTGTTGATGACAAACAGCGTTTTGGTACTTTTCAGCGTTGGAATCTGGAACATGCTCTCTTCCTTTTTTCGACTTACGGTTATTGCCCGTCAGTGGGCGTGTTAAAAGATTGTTGACAAACTTGAACTATCGCCTCGGCTAACTCGACGGCGTGATCAGCTTGGATAAACATTGCGGCTGCCATTCCCAGCAGGAACGGAACAAGCCAGTTACTTGCTACAAAACGCAGAGTACGTAACCACATGCGATATTTGATGTTCACTGCGGTCACCATTGGCCGGCCATGCCGCCGCATTCACTTAGGTATCCAGCAACATTACGGTGAAATGTCTCCAGCCATGCGGGATCACTAACCTTGTCCGTGATGTCACGGTCTAGATGCGTTCTGGCTAAAATATCCAGCACGTAGCGAAGCCCTCTGTAACAAAAAGGCAAATCAGCTGATAAATGCTCTTCAAAATCCAAAATAAGTTGCTGTACTTGCTGGGGGCCTTTACGGGCTCTATTCGCTACGCTCACGGAGTCATTCACTTTGTTACTGTCTCCGCCCTGCCGGGTAACGATCCCTGGCCTTTGCGAGCTCTGCTCACTCAAAACCAAATTCAAAACCGCTCGGGTCTCAGGTTCTGGGCAGGGGTTCATCCCCCAACCCGACACCACCGCCTGTCGCTGATGGAACCTGAGCGCTGTGGACTGAGCGTCAAGGGTCCGCTCCGCCCTTCGGCCCTTGACGCTCACTCCCCAGCACTCCGAGACGGTCCCGCGACTGGCGACGGTGACGGGCAGGGGGATTCAGAGGAAGCAGCGAGATCAGGACAACCCGCACTCAACCATTGAGCAAGCACCAGGCCGCCGAGGGTCCACACGTTGGTTCCGCGCTGTACGGCTTCCTGTTGCAATGACAGATAGACCGATGACGGTGCGTGGACGTAGAAACGGCGGTCCTTGTCCTCGACAACCTTCTGTCGTGGGGGAATCGTAGTCATTGGGATACCTCATCTAACTGCATGAAAAAATTGGACTGAACAGGCAGTGCAGCCTCGGGATTCGCCAAGATCTGGCAGCAACGGGTGGCCCTCGACTCATTGCGCAGGGTCATTTCCCGGTGGAAATCGTTGGTCCAGCACACGACGCAGGTGCAGCCGGGGTTATGCCTGGGGCGGTACTGGACAGGGATCATGCGGCACGCCTTGAATTTAAGAAGGCATTGCTTGCCAGCACCCGGAGAAAGCCTGCCTCTGAGAAAGTGATGACATCACCGCATTCCAGACCTGCGATGAATCCAGTCAGTCCGCCATAGAGGAGAATTGCCGCCTGTTGATCGTCAAGATTGGACTCAAAGCGATGGAGCTCAGAAAATTGCCGCTTGAGCTGGGCAAGTGCAAATTGCTTATTCATCGCCGTAATCCCCTTTGCAGAATATGGTTTTTCCACGCTCAAGGTCGCGGGTGATCTGGGCAAGGTTGACCAGGCGACGCCGACCGATTTTCACGGTGGGAATGGTTGAGGTCTCGACCCAGCCACGGACAACATCAGGGGTTACGTCAGCAGAACCCAGCAGCTGAGAAAACGCATCTTGAGTACACAACGGAGCATTGCGGATCACGGTCAGCGATCCGTCGCCATCAAGGTTCAACCCCATTACTCCTGTTTGTTCCATGGAAATACCCTATAATTGACAAATCGGTAGCAAAACGTGATTGGCACTATTTACTAATCACTTAATGCTAATTATAGGTACCTGGCGTATATTAGCTAGCAATATATGCTAATTACTTAGAAGATTTTGGAATGATAAGAGAGCGCATAGTTTCAATCTGGGAATATCAAAAGCTCACAGCAAAAAAGCTGGAAGAGCTGAGCGGGATTGATCGTGAAAAATGGTATGCGCTAAGAAAGGGCGGCAGACGGGCAAATGAAGACGATATCAACTCAATCGTGAATCTCTATCCAGAGTATGCCTTGTGGTTGGTATCTGGAAAAATTGCACCAGAAAGCGGACAGATAAGCCCCGAATACCACGAAGCAAATCAAAACTTGACCAATCACAGCGCGGGATAGCGATCACTGAGAAAGTAGCTAGACGCTGGTATGCCCGAAGCCATGGAAGGGAAAAGGAATGAAAGCAGATTGGGAAGATACGCCCTCAAGAATACGCCGTCGCAACAGCAACAGGCATTTCATGGTTGCCCTGGTGAGTGCAACAGGGCTGATATTTATGGGGCTGTATGCCACCGAGCTTTTACCGAAAGCTGTACAAATAGCAAAGGAATCAAAACAAGATTTTTCTAGCAAGCTAGAAACGCAACGCCCCTCAGAACGAATGGAAAGCAACCCATTCCGTCCAATCGGGGAAGCAGCCGAAGATCCCTATCTTGACCAAGTGAACAAGATGCTTGGCATAACCGAAGACTACGTTTCAGAACCTGCTGAAATACAATGGTCTGAGCCAGAGCCAGTACAGCGACCTGAAAAGCAAAAAAGCGTTTTCACCGATAGCAACTACATCCCGCCTGCCACCGTGAATACAATACGAATGCCACGGTCACAACCTCAGCCAGTACAGCCTCAACAACGAAAGCAGCCTTATGTAACTGTTGTAAAAGAAACCAAAATGAGTTGCTGGCCCTTCAAAGAAGGCTCAACGGAATGCAGAAAATACAAAGCCCAGAGCCATCAACTCTGGCGGCGGAAATGCGACACGGGAGCAGGCGACCAGTCTCATGCATGCAGGCAAGCAAACCGCTACGATCTGCGCTGACCATTTTGGCCTGTTTTTCTGAAAAGGTGGGTTTTTGCGGGGTTATGGACAAGCTGAAAGCCCCTATTCATGCGGACTCAAGGCGCAACGGGACCATAAGCAGATAATTCATAATGCTGGGGTCCCTGGTTCAAGTCCAGGTGTAGCCACCAACGATTTCAAAGGCTTAGCTTCGGCTAGGCCTTTTTTTATTGCTGACTCTCAAAGTATGCCAATATAAGCCTTATTGAAAGGAAGCAACAATCGCTCTACCCAGGACGGTATTGAGCAGTCGCCAGGGAGGGAGGGAAGCTTGAAAGCAGATTGGGATGATGCGCCCCGGCGCGTCAGAGCTATGCGAAAATCCTATTTCAGCTTATCTGTAGCGATAGCCGTCGGGCTGGTTATCGGCATCCTGTTCATGGCGGATCGCAATGGATGGTCAACCTACTTCTCCCGCCAGATAGCACCATCCACGAACACCAACGAATCCACCGCCGCCTCGGTATCTCCTGCATCTGCCGCCCTTCAACGCAGCACGCCAACGCCGGAACAAGCTTTCCGGAATGACATTGAGCAAAAGCGGCAGACTGCATACGTGGAAAGTGCCCGCCGGCAAACCAGTTTCAATGATGGAAATTACCGACCAAGAACAGACGTAAATACCATTCCATCGTCCACAGCCAGCCATGCCTCAGCAGCCAGAAAGCCACAGGCGCGCCAGCAGAACCTGAACGGCAGCAGAAATGTCACGCTGCGGTGGATAGATGCCCGACGCAGTTCGTATTGGTGGACCGGAAACTATCGCTGGAGAGACAACCTCATCATCAATGAGGACTTCTGTGCCAATGGTCGACATCGAAAGGGATCGATGGAATATCGAACCTGTCGAAAGGCAGCCAAGACCTATTTGAAAGATCAATGCCGGGCCCAGTCAGCCCAGGCTTATCGGAGAATGCACTGCCTGGCTGAAGGCAGTTTCCGGCACTGACTAACGCCAAGGTGTCGGCACCAGCAGCCCCATGAAGGTCAATGCACCGCCCGCCAGGTGATATCAGTACAGCTGCTCACCCAACAGTATTATTCCCAGCAAGGCGGTGAAGGCCGGCACCAGGTAGCTGAACAGCGATGCTGTCGCCGGACCCAATACCTTGACCCCGTTATTCCAGGCGACATAGGCCACCAGAGAAGCAAATACGGCGGTATAACCCACCGCGCCTGCGGCCTGCCAGGTAACCGGCATCGAACCGAGATGTATCAGCTCCCACAAGAAGAAGGGAACCAACAGCGGCACACCGCAAAGCAGCATGGCCGCCATCAGCACCAGACCCGGGACCGGCATCACCCAGCGCTGCAACAAGACCGTATACAACCCCCAGGATAAAACTGCCGCCAGCATGATCAGGTCGCCATCATTGAAATGCAGCCCGAGCAGGTGCGCTGACTGACCTCCAGTCAGGATCAGCAGAAACCCACAGAGCCCCAGCAAGGCTCCGCCTACCGTTGCACGAGCCGGCCATTGGCGCAACAGCACGACGGATCAGAAGAAAGCGGCCACCGGCAGCCCGGTGCCCACCAGGGTGAGATTGATTGCACTGGTACTTTGCGCCGCCTGATACAACAAGGTGTTGTAGGAGGAAATACTCAAGGCGGCCAGCCGGCGACACGCAGCCAGTTATCCAACAGCAGTTGGCGATATCGCCAGAGCCCCTTGATGGTAAAGGGCAACAGCAGCAGCAAAGCCAGAGTCCAACGCCAGAATGACAGGCTGATCGGCGGCAGCATACCCGCGCTGGCGCGGGCGATCAGTGCGTTTCCAGCCCAGGCCAGAGCAGTAATCAACATGCCGATGACAGCCCAGTAGCGCACAGACATAGACAACTCAAGTGAGGGACTGAGCGGGCGCTCAGTCGATTAGCGAATAGGCCATGACCAATGCATCTTCTCGACCGCCTACGGCAGGATAATAGTCGCGGCGCCGCCCAATCTCATTGAAGCCAAAGCGCTCATATAAGTGGATGGCTGGATGATTGGATTCTCTGACCTCAAGAAAGGCAGTTTCCGCTCCCCGCACCTTACCCTGCTCCATCAGATGCGCAAGCAGTTTGCCACCCAGACCGTTGGATTGGCTCTCGGGCTTGACCGTCAAGTTGAGCAAGTGAGATTCGTCCCCTGCTGCTGACAGCACTCCATGTCCAACCTGCTGGTCGCCTAACAGCATCAACCAGCATTCGTAGCCGGAGTTGACACAGTCCAGGAAGATGCCCCGAGTCCAGGGATGACTGAAAGCGGCAAACTCGATATTGAGCACCGCTTCCAGATCGGCCTCCAACATGGGCCGAAATATCGGTTCATTCATTGCGCTGCCTGCCAACGGGACATTACGCGCTTGAGCTGTTGCCATAACTGCGCTTTGCTGGAGCTACGTTGCATCAAGATCTCCAGAGTGGGAGAAAACCAGGCCGGTGGCAGATGCTCCAATGCCTCTTCACGACCATAAGGAAGGTCCTGCTCATCCAGCTCCGGCCCCAGCAATAAACGGGGATAAGTACCAAAACAGCCAATGGACACCACCGGCTCGCTTTCCAGACGCCCTTGCATGAAAGCCTGCAGGGCCAGGCTGGCAGCGCCTGCACTACGATCAAATTGTGGGTTTCTGTTCATCGGCCAGTGAAAATCAGCATACAGATGAGGCGTTTGCGGCAGGCGCACCGCACGGAGAATGTCTTTGAGCAGACGCAATCCCGGCGACGCACTCTCGAGGCCTGGCTCCGGTGTCTCGATCAGTAATGCGCAGGGACCGGCCATCCATAACTGTAGGTAGAACGACTCAAGCGGCGCCGGCTTCGCCACCGGCTCAGCAACAGGTTCTGTCAGAACGGCTGCTGGCACGGGTTCTGGCTTGGTGGGACGTACAATGATCTTGGCTCTGGCGGAGGCCACCGCTTTCCTCGTGGCGACGGACTCAGCCAGCGTGCTTGGTGCGCTTTCCGTGGCTTGTGCAGCGTCAACCGCCGCGTCTGGCAGTTCTGGTAACGCCGGCGGAATGCGAAAGGCGGCATGCGGTAGTGCGTACCGTGGCACCCAGCCAACCACCCCCATCGCTGCCAGATAATCGAGGCGTATCGACTCCTGCATCAGATGCCCTCGACCTGCGGATGCGCCTTGAGCGCGCCCGAGTGCATCAGATTCAAGGCATTGATATAAGCCTTGGCCGAAGCGATGACGATATCTGTATCGGCACCGTTGCCATTGACGATACGCCCGCCATGCTCCAGTCTGACAGTTACTTCGCCCTGAGAGTCTGTACCTTCCGTGATGGCGTTGACCGAATACAGCTGGAGCGTCGCACCAGAGTTGGCTATTTGCTCCAACGCACGGAAGGCGGCATCAACCGGCCCTGAGCCTGATGAGCTCGCCTGCTGCTCCACCCCATCAACTGCCACGACGAGCTTTGCCACCGGGATTTCCCCCGTGCGTGAAGTAACATCCAGGTACATCAGTCGCATGCGCTCCACGACATCGGTTACCGTGTCGGAAACCAGCGCCTGCAGATCCTCATCAAAAATCTCGTGCTTCTTGTCCGCCAATTCCTTGAAGCGACTAAAAGCAGCGTTCAGCTCATCCTGATCGGTCAGCTCGATACCCAGCTCCTGCAAGCGGGTACGAAATGCATTGCGTCCGGACAACTTACCCAGTGACAGCCGGTTGGCATGCCAGCCAACTGACTGCGCGCTCATGATTTCATAAGTTTCACGGTGTTTGAGTACACCATCCTGATGAATACCTGACTCATGAGCAAAAGCATTAGCTCCGACAATCGCCTTGTTCGGCTGCACTGGAAAGCCCGTGATGCTGGAGACCAGCCGTGAGGTGCTGAGAATGTGCTCAGTCACGATACCGGTTTGGACGCCCAATACATCCTGGCGGGTCTTAATCGCCATGACGATCTCTTCCAGCGACGCATTGCCGGCACGCTCGCCCAGACCATTGATGGTGCACTCCACCTGTCGCGCACCGGCGGTGACTGCCGCCAGCGAGTTGGCTACGGCCAGCCCCAGATCGTTGTGGCAATGTACGGAGAAGATTGCTTTGTCAGCGTTGGGCACGCGCTCGATGACCTGACGAATGGTCTCGGCAAACTGATGTGGGATCGCGTAGCCCACGGTGTCGGGTATATTGATGGTGCGCGCCCCGGCATCAATTGCCTTCTCGATGATGCGACAGAGAAAGTCGATCTCGGAACGCCCTCCATCCTCGCAGGAAAACTCCACATCCGCGCAGAGGTTGCGCGCACGTTTGATGGCACGAACGGCCTGTTCAATGACCTGGTCCGGCTGCAGACGCAGCTTGTGCTCCATATGGATCGGGCTGGTTGCAATAAAAGTGTGGATGCGTCCGGAATTGGCTTTGGTCAGTGCTTCGGCCGCGCGATTAATATCCGCATCGACCGCCCGAGCCAGGCTGCAGATGGTGCTGTCTTGAATAGTATCGGCAATGCTCCTCACCGCCTCGAAGTCGCCAGGACTGGCGATAGCGAAGCCCGCCTCAATGACATCCACCCGCAGCTTTTCCAGGGCCTTGGCGATGCGCAGTTTTTCTTCCCGGGTCATCGAGGCACCGGGGCTCTGCTCACCATCACGCAAGGTAGTATCAAAAATGATTACGCGATCCTGACTCATCTGACTGTCTCCTCGGTGCGCAAGTCGCAATAGGAGAATTATACCGCATGGATGCCACGCATTTGTGTAAGCGCTCCATAAACCCCGCCTTGCAACGGGATCAGTAAATAGCGACCTGCCCGCAGTTCCAAGGCAGCAGCGCTTCCAGTTCTTCGGCGTTACTGGCCAGCGGCAGCCGTTCCAACACATACCGCAGCCAAGCATAGGGCTCCTGTCCATTGGCCTTGGCGGTTTCGACCAGACTGTAGATCAGGGCGCTGGCGTGAGCACCCTTCGGCGTATCGCTGAACAGCCAGTTTTTACGACCGATGACGAATGGGCGGATGGCGCGCTCGGCAGGGTTATTGTCGATCGGTAGGTGCCCAGCCTCGGTGTAGCGGATCAGTTTGCTCCAGTTGCTGGCCAGATAGCCGACTGCTTTACCCAGTGCACTTTGCGGCGTTACCTGGCCATGCGTCTTGTCCAGCCAGGCTTTGAGCTGAGTCAGTACCGGTTCACCTTTCTGCTGGCGCAGCAGCAGGCGCTGCCCGGCGTTTACATCCTTGCCTTCACGCTCGATGCCGTACAGCTTGTTGATCAGGCTCAGCGCCATATCGGCGCGCCCGGTCTTACCTTTGGGCTGCGCTTTTTGTGCTTCGATGAACTTGCGTCGGGCATGCGCCCAGCAGCCCAGGCGCTCAATACCGTCCTGTTCAGCCACCGCGTTGTAGCCCGCATAGTCATCGGTCATCAGGTAACCCCGATAACCTTCAAGCAAGCGCAAGGGTACATCCTGGGCACGGTTGGATGTGTAATCAAACAGCACAACCGGATGATCGGGCGGCCCGCCCGTCTGCACCCACATCCAGGATTGACTGGTCGGATCACGATCCGGTTCTTTCAGTACTTGCAGGCGAGTTTCATCACAGTGGATCAGTGGGCCTTCCAGTAACCGGTCACGCAGCAGGTTAACCAGCGGTTGCAGGTGCTCGCCGCATTGGATGACCCAGCGAGCCAGTGTTTGCCTGGACAGTTCGATGCCGTGGCGACTCAGCACTTTCTCGAAGCGGTGCAGTGGCAACCCGTCGACATACTTGGTGGTCAGCAACATGGCCAGGACGCTGGGACTGGCCATGCTCTTTTCAATTAACTGGGCGGGCTTGTCAGCCGTGACCGGTGCCGTTTCGCAACCCTTGCAGGCGTAGACCTTGCGGATGTGTTTGATCACCCGGATCTGCATCGGGATGATTTCCAGCTGCTCGCTGGTTTCTTCACCGATGGCCTGCTTACGGCAACCGCAGTCACAGGTCAGTTCATGCTCGGGCAGCTCATGTATCACTTCAATGCGCGGCAGTTCTGCTGGTAGCGGCTTACGCTTGCCACGCTTCTTCACCGATACGGGAGCAACTGTTTCTTCGTCATCTTCAGCGGGTGTTTCATTGGCCAGGCTTTCGGCTTCGTTGAACATGCCCAGCTGCGGAGAACTCGGATCAGCACTTTGCTCTGATTTGCGCCCGAATAGACGCTGACGCAGCAGCGTGTTTTCTTCCTGCAACTGCGATACGCGAGATTGCATCTGCATCAGCAAATGCTTGAGCTGATCCGGGTCGTTCGGCAGGATGTCGGGGAGCGAAATCATGCCGTGGATTATACCAGCGTCAGGCTACATAGCGCGGTCTCAACACCTTGTGTGGCCGGTTGCGCCACAGGTCAAAACCATCGAGCATCCAGTTCAACTCCTCTGCGGTCAGCTCGATAGCATCGTCCCGGATATCCGGTGGCGCCTTGAACCGTTCAGCCTCCAGACGCTTGAGCCAGAGACAGAAACCGTTGCGCTCCCAATACAGGATCTTCACCCTGTTGCGCGCCCGGTTGAGAAACACAAACAGCACCGGGTCGAACACCGCCGCCTTTATATCCAGCTCGACCAGGGCTGACAGCCCGCCGATGGACTTTCTGAAGTCCACCGGCTTCGGGTACAGGTAGACTTTTTTAACCTTGGCACCTGGGCGCATCATGAGAAAAACCTCCAGAGGGAATACGGGAGGTCAGCATGGCGCGAACAGAACGTTGGTTGTAGGTGGGGTTTATGGAGCGGTTACGCATTTGTGGGGATGTTGGTGCAGGGAGCGTGAGCGGTATTTTCCGTGCACAAAGAGAAACACCCCGACCTGTTTCCAGATCGGGGTGTTTCGGTATAGCGCTTGACGATGACCTACTCTCACATGGGGAAACCCCACACTACCATCGGCGATGCATCGTTTCACTGCTGAGTTCGGAATGGGATCAGGTGGTTCCAATGCTCTATGGTCGTCAAGCAATTCGTTGCTGTGCGTTTGTTAGTCCACACGGCGTAAAGGGTGGGAAAAGTGATAGTCGTTGGTTAGACAAGGTTAAGGTGTTGCAATCTCATGCAGTTCCAGACTGTCGTTCAATGCGTCAAGCCATAGGCCCAAATTGTTTGGGTGTTATATGGTCAAGCCACACGGGCAATTAGTACTGGTTAGCTCAACGCCTCACAGCGCTTACACACCCAGCCTATCAACGTCGTAGTCTTCGACGGCCCTTCAGGGGGATCAAGTCCCCGGTGAGATCTCATCTTGAGGCAAGTTTCCCGCTTAGATGCTTTCAGCGGTTATCTTTTCCGAACGTAGCTACCCGGCAATGCCACTGGCGTGACAACCGGAACACCAGAGGTTCGTCCACTCCGGTCCTCTCGTACTAGGAGCAGCCCCTCTCAAATCTCAAACGTCCACGGCAGATAGGGACCGAACTGTCTCACGACGTTCTAAACCCAGCTCGCGTACCACTTTAAATGGCGAACAGCCATACCCTTGGGACCGGCTTCAGCCCCAGGATGTGATGAGCCGACATCGAGGTGCCAAACACCGCCGTCGATATGAACTCTTGGGCGGTATCAGCCTGTTATCCCCGGAGTACCTTTTATCCGTTGAGCGATGGCCCTTCCATACAGAACCACCGGATCACTAAGACCTACTTTCGTACCTGCTCGACGTGTTGGTCTCGCAGTCAAGCGCGCTTTTGCCTTTATACTCTACGCACGATTTCCGACCGTGCTGAGCGCACCTTCGTACTCCTCCGTTACTCTTTAGGAGGAGACCGCCCCAGTCAAACTACCCACCATACACTGTCCTCGATCCGGATAACGGACCAGAGTTAGAACCTCAAAGTTGCCAGGGTGGTATTTCAAGGTTGGCTCCACGCGAACTGGCGTCCACGTTTCACAGCCTCCCACCTATCCTACACAAGCAAATTCAAAGTCCAGTGCAAAGCTATAGTAAAGGTTCACGGGGTCTTTCCGTCTAGCCGCGGATACACTGCATCTTCACAGCGATTTCAATTTCACTGAGTCTCGGGTGGAGACAGCGCCGCCATCATTACGCCATTCGTGCAGGTCGGAACTTACCCGACAAGGAATTTCGCTACCTTAGGACCGTTATAGTTACGGCCGCCGTTTACCGGGGCTTCGATCAAGAGCTTCGCCGAAGCTAACCCCATCAATTAACCTTCCGGCACCGGGCAGGCGTCACACCCTATACGTCCACTTTCGTGTTTGCAGAGTGCTATGTTTTTAATAAACAGTTGCAGCGGCCTGGTATCTTCGACCAGCCAGAGCTTACGGAGCAAGTCCTTCACCCTAGCCGGCGCACCTTCTCCCGAAGTTACGGTGCCATTTTGCCTAGTTCCTTCACCCGAGTTCTCTCAAGCGCCTTGGTATTCTCTACCTGACCACCTGTGTCGGTTTGGGGTACGATTTCTGGTTACCTGAAGCTTAGAGGCTTTTCCTGGAAGCATGGCATCAACCACTTCTCCTTCTAAAAAGAAGGATCGTCATCAGTTCTCGGCCTTGAGATCCCGGATTTACCTGAGATCTCAGCCTACCACCTTAAACACGGACAACCAACGCCGTGCTGGCCTAGCCTTCTCCGTCCCCCCATCGCAGTAACCAGAAGTACGGGAATATTAACCCGTTTCCCATCGACTACACCTTTCGGTCTCGCCTTAGGGGTCGACTCACCCTGCGTCGATTAACGTTGCGCAGGAACCCTTGGTCTTCCGGCGTGGGAGTTTTTCACTCCCATTGTCGTTACTCATGTCAGCATTCGCACTTCTGATACCTCCAGCCAACTTCTCAATTGACCTTCACAGGCTTACAGAACGCTCCTCTACCGCACATCCTAAGATGCACCCGTAGCTTCGGTGTATGGTTTGAGCCCCGTTACATCTTCCGCGCAGGCCGACTCGACTAGTGAGCTATTACGCTTTCTTTAAAGGATGGCTGCTTCTAAGCCAACCTCCTAGCTGTCTAAGCCTTCCCACATCGTTTCCCACTTAACCATAACTTTGGGACCTTAGCTGACGGTCTGGGTTGTTTCCCTTTTCACGACGGACGTTAGCACCCGCCGTGTGTCTCCCGTGCTCTGCACTCACTGGTATTCGGAGTTTGCATGGGGTTGGTAAGTCGGGATGACCCCCTAGCCCAAACAGTGCTCTACCCCCAGTGGTGATACACGAGGCGCTACCTAAATAGCTTTCGAGGAGAACCAGCTATCTCCGAGCTTGATTAGCCTTTCACTCCTATCCACAAGTCATCCGCTAACTTTTCAACGGTAGTCGGTTCGGTCCTCCAGTGCCTGTTACGGCACCTTCAACCTGCCCATGGATAGATCGCCCGGTTTCGGGTCTATACCCAGCAACTAAACGCCCTATTAAGACTCGGTTTCCCTACGCCTCCCCTAGACGGTTAAGCTCGCTACTGAATATAAGTCGCTGACCCATTATACAAAAGGTACGCAGTCACCGAACAAGTCGGCTCCCACTGCTTGTACGCATACGGTTTCAGGATCTATTTCACTCCCCTCACAGGGGTTCTTTTCGCCTTTCCCTCACGGTACTGGTTCACTATCGGTCAGTCAGGAGTATTTAGCCTTGGAGGATGGTCCCCCCATGTTCAGTCAACGTTTCACGTGCGCCGACCTACTCGATTTCACGGCAAAGAGTCTTTCGTGTACGGGGCTATCACCCACTATGGCCGCCTTTCCCACAGCGTTCCACTAGACTCAATACCGCTTAAGGGCTGCTCCCCGTTCGCTCGCCACTACTTGGGGAATCTCGGTTGATTTCTTTTCCTCCGGGTACTTAGATGTTTCAGTTCCCCGGGTTCGCCTCACACACCTATGTATTCAGTGTGTGATACCCAGCTTATGCTGGGTGGGTTTCCCCATTCAGATATCTCCGGATCAAAGGTCGTTTGCCACCTCCCCGAAGCTTTTCGCAGGCTACCACGTCTTTCATCGCCTCTGACTGCCAAGGCATCCACCGTATGCGCTTATTCACTTGACCATATAACCCCAAACAATCTGCTTGCGCTGATCGCTTGCTGCCATACGTCTTGACATGATTTCACGACAATCCGGAACTTGCACTTGAGATCACAAGTTACCTTAGCCATAACGTGTGCAGTGAAACACCCGTTATGTCTTGTCTACTTCTATCACTTTTCCACATTGTTAAAGAGCGACTGATCAAAGATCAGACATCAATCATCCCATCATAAACCTGCGGGATAATTCATGTATGAACTCTTATCGAGTACCGGCGATGTTGGTCAATCTTCCAAGCCTGCATGCTGACCTGGTGGAGCCAAGCGGGATCGAACCGCTGACCTCCTGCGTGCAAGGCAGGCGCTCTCCCAGCTGAGCTATGGCCCCGTTCAGACCTGACGAATCTGACACCTCGATAATTGGTGGGTCTGGGCAGATTCGAACTGCCGACCTCACCCTTATCAGGGGTGCGCTCTAACCAACTGAGCTACAGACCCAATTATCTCGGGCTGCCACCGTTGCTGCTTGGAGTACAGGCCCAATCGCCTTTCTTTCGGAATCAAGTAATTCGTGTGAGTGCTTGAAAAACAGAGGTGATCTTTCGATTAAGGAGGTGATCCAGCCGCAGGTTCCCCTACGGCTACCTTGTTACGACTTCACCCCAGTCATGAATCACACCGTGGTAACCGTCCTCCCGAAGGTTAGACTAGCTACTTCTGGTGCAACCCACTCCCATGGTGTGACGGGCGGTGTGTACAAGGCCCGGGAACGTATTCACCGTGGCATTCTGATCCACGATTACTAGCGATTCCGACTTCATGGAGTCGAGTTGCAGACTCCAATCCGGACTACGAGAGACTTTATGGGATTAGCTCCACCTCGCGGCTTGGCAACCCTTTGTATCCCCCATTGTAGCACGTGTGTAGCCCTGGCCGTAAGGGCCATGATGACTTGACGTCATCCCCACCTTCCTCCGGTTTGTCACCGGCAGTCTCCTTAGAGTGCCCACCATAACGTGCTGGTAACTAAGGACAAGGGTTGCGCTCGTTACGGGACTTAACCCAACATCTCACGACACGAGCTGACGACAGCCATGCAGCACCTGTGTCTGAGTTCCCGAAGGCACCAATCCATCTCTGGAAAGTTCTCAGCATGTCAAGGCCAGGTAAGGTTCTTCGCGTTGCTTCGAATTAAACCACATGCTCCACCGCTTGTGCGGGCCCCCGTCAATTCATTTGAGTTTTAATCTTGCGACCGTACTCCCCAGGCGGTCAACTTAGTGCGTTAGCTGCGCCACTAAGAACTCAAGGTTCCCAACGGCTAGTTGACATCGTTTACGGCGTGGACTACCAGGGTATCTAATCCTGTTTGCTCCCCACGCTTTCGCACCTCAGTGTCAGTATCAGTCCAGGTAGTCGCCTTCGCCACTGGTGTTCCTTCCTATATCTACGCATTTCACCGCTACACAGGAAATTCCACTACCCTCTACCGTACTCTAGTTCAGCAGTTATGAAAGCAGTTCCCAGGTTGAGCCCGGGGATTTCACACCCATCTTACTGAACCACCTACGCGCGCTTTACGCCCAGTAATTCCGATTAACGCTTGCACCCTCTGTATTACCGCGGCTGCTGGCACAGAGTTAGCCGGTGCTTATTCTGTCGGTAACGTCAAAGTTGCAGCGTATTAGGCTACAACCCTTCCTCCCAACTTAAAGTGCTTTACAATCCTAAGACCTTCTTCACACACGCGGTATGGCTGGATCAGGCTTTCGCCCATTGTCCAATATTCCCCACTGCTGCCTCCCGTAGGAGTCTGGACCGTGTCTCAGTTCCAGTGTGACTGATCATCCTCTCAGACCAGTTACGGATCGTCGCCTTGGTGAGCCATTACCCCACCAACAAGCTAATCCGACCTGGGCTCATCTGATAGCGCAAGGTCCGAAGATCCCCTGCTTTCTCCCGTAGGACGTATGCGGTATTAGCGTTCGTTTCCGAACGTTATCCCCCACTACCAGGCAGATTCCCAGGCATTACTCACCCGTCCGCCGCTAAATCAGGGAGCAAGCTCCCGTCATCCGCTCGACTTGCATGTGTTAGGCCTACCGCCAGCGTTCAATCTGAGCCATGATCAAACTCTTCAGTTAAAATACTGATTGGGTTTTGAGAAAACCCTAAACTTGGCTCAGCCGTACAAAAAATTCTATAAACTCGATGAATTCACAGAGTAACTTGCTTAGGCTGATAATCTTGCGATCATCTCTCCATTGAGCAAGCACCCACACGAATTACTTGATTCCAATTTGTTAAAGAGCGATTCGGTCTGCGTTTCCGCTTAACCAAGGCCGCGCATTCTACGCTAACCTTCTGATCTGTCAAGCGTTTTTTGTGAGGCTTTTCAGCGCTGCACCGCTTGGCACATCGGCCTGGAACGCTGCTGCTGTTCCGGGCCAGGGAGGCGCATTCTACAGGAGTAAAACCCCTTGTCAACGCCTTCCTGAAATTCCTTTCTCACCCTGAAGAAGCGACCAAACCGGCCCCTTCAGTGAGCGGCGCATTCTACGCCGTTTCGCTTGCCTGTCAACCCCAAGTTATCGCTAACTTATTGATTGGCCTGGGCTTTTTTCAAAGCACCGCGGCTTGCGAGGGGCGAATTATAGACCCCTCAGCTTTTCCGTCAAGGAGTTTATTCAACTTTTTCAGACTCAGCTACCGGGTCGCTCCGGCGACGCCAGCGCCAGACCGCCTGGACCGGCCCGGAGAGACTGTAGACGATGAAGATAAACCACAGAATCCGTGAAGGGTCGGTAGAGATAACGGCGAATACCAGCACTACCAACAGGATGACGAAGAACGGCACCCGGCCGCGCACATCCAGATCCTTGAAACTGTAATAACGCACGTTACTGACCATCAACAAGCCGCCAAGCGCAGTCAGAACCCCCACCAGAACCGAAATATCGGCGCCATCAATGCCGAAATCACTCAGCGCCCAGACCATGCCTGCTACGAGACCGGCAGCCGATGGGCTGGCCAGACCGGTAAAGTAGCGCTTGTCTTCCGAGCCAACGTGAGTATTGAAGCGTGCAAGACGCAATGCCGCCCCGGCCACATAGATAAAAGCGAAGACCCAGCCGACCTTACCCATACCATCCAGCGCCCAGGTGAACGCGATCAACGCGGGCGCCACCCCGAACGCCACCATGTCGGACAATGAATCATATTCCGCACCAAATGCACTCTGAGTGTTGGTGAGGCGCGCTACTCGCCCATCCAGTCCATCCAGCACCATTGCCACGAAAATGGCAATCGCGGCATGGGAGAAATTGCCGTTCATGGCGCTGACGATGGCGTAGAAGCCTGAGAACAGGGCTGCCGTGGTGAACAGATTGGGTAACAGGTAGATACCGCGATGGCGGACCTTCTTACCGTCTGGCCCCGGCATCTCTTCGATATGCTCGTCGATTGGCAACAGCGTGTGCGGGCCATCCCCATCGAAGCTTGAATCGTGCTGCAGATCGTCTTTCATATGCTTACCTTGACACTTTGCCGGATTACACAGTGTGGCAACTTGACCTTCAAATGACCAGTCCCGACAGCCACCACAAACAAAAAACGCGGCCGAAGCCGCGTTTTCATTACCGAACTGAACTCAGTTCTTGGACTTGTCCACGATCTTGTCGATCCATGGCATCATGCCGCGCAGCTTCTCGCCAACCTGCTCGATCGGATGCGCTGCGTTGTTACGACGTGCAGCAGTCATCGACGGGTAGTTGTGAGCGCCTTCAGCGATGAACATCTTGGCATATTCACCGGACTGGATGCGCTTCAGAGCATTGCGCATGGCAGCACGGGATTCGTCGTTGATCACTTCCGGACCAGTGACATACTCACCGTACTCGGCGTTGTTGGAGATCGAGTAGTTCATGTTGGCGATACCGCCTTCGTACATGAGGTCAACGATCAGCTTCAGTTCGTGCAGACATTCGAAGTAAGCCATTTCCGGAGCGTAACCCGCCTCGGTCAGAACCTCGAAGCCAGCCTTGACCAGCTCAACCGCACCACCACACAGAACCGCCTGCTCACCGAACAGGTCGGTTTCAGTTTCGTCCTTGAAGGTGGTTTCGATGATACCGGTACGGCCGCCGCCAACACCGCTGGCGTAGGACAGAGCAACGTTCTTGGCATTGCCGGAAGCGTCCTGGAAGATCGCGATCAGGTCGGGAATACCACCGCCCTTGACGAACTCGGAGCGCACGGTGTGACCCGGCGCCTTGGGAGCAATCATGATCACGTCCAGATCCTTGCGTGGCACGACCTGGTTGTAGTGGACAGCGAAACCATGGGCGAAGGCCAGGGTAGCGCCCTGCTTCAGGTTCGGCTCGATCTCGTCACGATACAGCTGGGACTGGAACTCGTCAGGAGTCAGAATCATGACGACGTCAGCAGCCGCAACGGCAGCCGGTACGTCAGAGACTTTCAGACCATGGGCTTCGGCCTTGGCAATCGAAGAAGAACCCGGGCGCAGGCCAACGGTGACATCAACGCCGGAGTCTTTCAGGTTGCACGCATGGGCGTGGCCCTGGGAGCCGTAACCGATGATGGCAACGTTCTTGCCTTGGATGATGCTCAGGTCACAGTCTTTGTCGTAATAAACTTGCATGTAAATCCCCTTCTTTGCGGGTCCCGCCGGACCACAGACTAATATTGTTTAAATGCTCAGAACCTTCTCACCGCGCGCAATACCGGACACTCCGGTGCGCACGACTTCCAGTACTGTCGCCGGGCCAACCGCTTCGATAAAGCTGTCCAGCTTATCAGATGTACCTGCAAGCTGAACGGTATACACACTACTGGTCACATCGACAATCTGGCCGCGGAAGATATCAGTGGTCCGCTTGACCTCGGCGCGCTGCGCGCCGGTAGCCTTGATCTTGACCAACATCAGCTCACGCTCGATGTGCGCGCCTTCGGACAGATTGACCAGCTTCACCACCTCGATCAGCTTGTTGAGGTTCTTGGTGATCTGCTCGATGACATCTTCCTGACCGATGGTGGTCAGCGTCAGACGCGACAGCGTCGGGTCTTCCGTAGCCGCTACGGTCAGGGTTTCGATGTTGTAGTTACGCTGAGAGAACAACCCGACCACGCGAGACAGTGCACCGGGCTCGTTTTCCAGCAGTACGGAAATGATATGTCTCATGTCAGGTACGCTCCGTCTTGCTCAGCCACATATCACGCATCGAACCGCCCGCGATCTGCATCGGATAGACGTGTTCGGTGTTGTCCACGCGTATATCCATGAACACCAGTCGCTTGGTGTGGGAGAACGCCTCTTCCATCGCCGACTTGAGATCTTCCGGCTTCTCGACGCGCATACCGATGTGACCATAGGACTCGGCGAGCTTGATGAAATCCGGCAGCGAATCCATATAGGAATGCGAATAGCGGCTGTTGTATTGCATGTCCTGCCACTGACGCACCATACCCAACGCCTGGTTGTTCAGGGTGATGATCTTGACCGGCAGATCATATTGCAGGCAGGTCGACAGTTCCTGAATGTTCATCTGGATGCTGCCTTCGCCGGTAACACAGGCCACCGCCGCATCGGGATGATGCAGCTGCACGCCCATGGCTGCCGGCAAGCCGAAGCCCATGGTGCCCAGGCCGCCGGAATTGATCCAGCGATTGGGCTTGTTGAACGGATAGTACTGGGCAGCAAACATCTGATGCTGACCGACATCCGAGGTCACATAGGCATCGCCCTTGGTGACATCCCACAGGGTTTCGATAACCGTCTGCGGCTTGATGATGGAGCCATCACCCATATCGTAGGGGAACAGCTTGCCGTCACCACGCCATTCGGCGATCTGCTTCCACCATGCACCCAGCACATCGGCGTTCGGCCGCAGTTTGTGCTCACGCGAGATAGCCAGCATTTCGGTCAGAACGCTGTCGACCGGACCGACAATCGGAATGTCCGCCTTGATGGTTTTCGAGATGGACGCCGGGTCGATATCGATATGAATGAACTTGGCGTTCGGACAGAATTTGGTAGCGCCATTGATGACCCGGTCGTCAAAGCGTGCTCCGACACACATCACCACATCGGCATGGTGCATGGCGACGTTGGCAGCATAGCTGCCATGCATCCCGAGCATGCCGAGAAACTGTTGATCGCTGCCCGGGAAACCACCCAAACCCATCAGGGTATTGGTAACCGGAACACCCAGTTCCTTGCCCAGATCGGTCAGCTGCCTGGCAGCACCGCCCATGATCACGCCGCCGCCGGAATAGATGATCGGACGACGCGCTTCGACCAGCATCTCAAGCGCCTTGCGGATCTGCCCGGAATGACCGCGGACTGCCGGATTGTAGGAGCGCAGCTTGACCTTTTTCGGGTAGCTGTACTCGAACTTCTCGGCAGGGTTGGTCATGTCCTTGGGAATATCGATGACAACAGGGCCGGGGCGACCGGTCTGGGCCAGATAGAAGGCCTTCTTGACGATCTCCGGAATATCACGCGGGTCCTTGACGATGAAGCTGTGCTTCACGATCGGACGGGAAATACCGACCATGTCGGTTTCCTGGAACGCGTCGGTGCCGACCATGTGGCTGGCAACCTGACCGGAAATGACCACCATCGGAATGGAGTCCATATAGGCGGTGGCAATACCGGTGATGGTATTGGTCGCGCCGGGACCGGACGTCACCAGCACCACACCGGGCTGGCCGGTGGCACGCGCATAGCCGTCAGCCATGTGCGCGGCAGCCTGCTCATGACGTACCAGCACGTGCGTTACGTCATCCTGACGGAAGATCGCATCATAAACGTGCAACAGGGCACCACCCGGGTACCCATATATAAATTTAACACCCTCGTCACGCAATGAGCGGACGACCATCTCAGCGCCGGATAAAAGTTCCACTTTTGAATCACCTCTAGCATGCCGTTCACTCCAAGCGAGCGGCAGGATACCTGTTTACTGCTCGGCAGTGCATTGGCAACGGTGGTTGTCATGCAAAGCTTGACTGCGTGCAATGGAGACTCATCCCTGCAGATAGCGGGAAAGGTCTCACCCAGCGCGAGGTAGCGCGTGCGGGGCCAGGCCAGGAGAAAGCGGGTTCTCGCCTCCTGGATTGAGCAACAAAGTCTACCGTTCCGGATACCGAGTAGGCCCGAACAACAGCACACTTATGAGAACCCCGAATTGTTTACACTCAGCGCCGACAAGTCAAGTCAAGTTGAGCAAAAGCCAACCGCGTACGCATCTTTACGCTTGCCATGTACTGCCCACCCGACGATTGGCTATAGTTACCGCGCTACCAACAGGGTTGGGTGCATCAAACAAGGAAGAAGACATCATGCAGAAATCACTGATCGCCGTGCTGACACTGGGCTTGCTGAGCACCGGGGCGCTGGCGCAACAGATGTATCAATGGACTGACGAACGCGGCGTGACGCAATACGGACAGCTGCCGCCCACAGGCAGCCATTATCGACAGATCATCGTTCAGCCGCCACCGCCGCCCGGCGGCCAGTTACGCGCGCCCGCTCCCTTACCGCTGAAGCCTGACACCAGCGCCCGAGATGCAGCCGCCGAACAACGTCGGCAACTACGCGCCGAAGCCGAACAGCGCAGCGCTGCCTGCGAAAAGCTTCGCAGCAATCTCGACACCTTGCTCAACAACCCGCGCTTGCGCCGCACCACCGCAACCGGAGAAGTCGAGCGAATTGGGGAAGACGAGCGCCAGCTGATGATCAGCAAGGCACAGGAAAGTCTGCGGGAAAACTGTCAGAATCAGTCCTGATCCGCCAGCAGCGCGGCCAACCTGTCGATACGCCCCAGTATTGACCGCAGGTCATGGCCGCGGCGTCCCAGGTGAGCAAAGGATTCTTCCGCCATCGGCTGAATATTGCAGCCAGGCGGCATCCTTCTGTCCGCCTCAATGATGGCCGCCATGCGTGGAATGAACACCCATTGCAACCATTGCTCGAAATCCAGGGTATCCAGACAGAAAGGCTCCTGGCTGGACAGCGCCGCGCTCGACGGCGCCTGAGGCGACCACAGCCCTAACGCGCGCAATTCCTGTTCGAGCTCCAACAGCGCATCGGCCAACACGTGCCACCGCTGCACTACAACGCCACCTTGGCGCGCTGACGCGCCTGCGCCGCACCGTCAGCATCACCCTGCCGTTCGCGCGCATCCGCCACCAAGCCCCACAAACCGGCTTGAAGCGTAGGTCGGCCGGCGGCGTAGGACAGCCCGCGGCGCGCCAGCTGCTCGGCTTGAGCCGCATCGCCCTGATCAAGGCGAACCTGCGCCAGCCGGTAGAGCACCTGGGGTTCGCGCGGAGCAATACGCAGCGCCCGCTCCAGACTGGCAGATGCGCTGTTGAGGTCGCCGCTGCCCTCATGCTGGCGAGCCGAGGTCAATAGCGCCAGCACTGGACCATCAAGCTGCTCGTCCTGCTGCAGATTGCCACTTGAAGGAGCGCCGCTTGAGGAAGCGCCACTCGATGGCTGACTACTGACCGGCGCACTGTCCAGCGGGTAGGATTCGACTGCACTGGAGCCGCCCTGTTCGTCAGGCACCAATACCACCACGCCCTCTTCGTCCCGTTGCTGCGTTTGCGGGGGCTGCGAGGGGGGCGCAGACATTCCGGCGCCCGTCTGCATATCCTCGTTGGATACCGAACGCCCCGAATCCGTTACAGGGATGGAGCCTCCCGAGCCAGCACAACCTGCCAATACCATGATGCAGCCAGCCAGCAGGCCAATTCGTTTAATATCCATCGCCTTGCTCCTCATGTTCATTGCAGCCATCCGCGGATGACATCCATTACCCGACCAGCGCCTTCCTTCACTGGCGCGGTGTCGATCAGCGGCCTGCAGCCTGGGCCCGGCAACGGCTCGTAGCCGGCACGGAAGGGTACCTGCACCGTATCCGGGCAGCTTTGATCACTGCCTTCACCCGTCAGTCGATCAACCCAGGCGTACACAATATCACCGGGCGGCACCTCGGACAGACTGGTCGGATGCGCCTCGGCCATGAACGTGCTCCATACCTGCAGCGCACCGGTGGCCCCGGTCAGACGCGTCTGCCCATTATCATCCCGGCCCAGCCAGCTCACTGCCAGCAGATCATCGGAGAAGCCGGCGAACCAGCTGTCACGCAAATCATTGGTAGTCCCGGTCTTGCCCGCCAGCCTGATACTGGACGGTACCTGATTATAGGCCGAGCGTCCGGTTCCTTCCGCCATGACCCGAGCCAAACCTTCCTGCATGAGGAAGATGGTCGCCGAGTCGAAGCGTTGCTGAACCTTGAACGGATAGCGGCTGAGCTGTTCACCCTCTGCCGTCAGGACGTTGCGAATCGCCCGCAGCGGAGTATTGAAGCCGCCACTGGCCAGGGTCTGATACATGTCCGTGACCTGCATCGGCGTCATCGCGCCAGACCCCAGCAGCATCGCCGGGTAGGCCGGCCAGCCGTGGCGCACGCCCATCCGCTCGACGGTTTCCAGCACTTTGTCGACCCCGACATCCACCCCCAAACGCACGGTCGCCTGGTTATAGGAGCGGGCCAGCGCCTCGTGCAGCGGTACCAGGCCATGACTCTTTCGACTGTAGTTCTGCGGCGACCAGGTTTTGCCCTGCTCCGCAGGCAAGGTGATCGGTGAGTCGTCGATCAGGGTGATCAGCGAATAGGTTTGCGGCTGCTCAAGCGCGGTCAGAAAGACTGCCGGCTTGATCAGCGAACCAATTGGCCGCGCCGCATCCAGCGCCCGATTGAAACCGGAGAAGCGCGGATTGCGGCCTCCGACCAGCGCCAGAACCTCGCCGGTCTGGGCGCCTGTGACCACCATGGCCGCTTCCATTTCCTTGCCCGCACGCTCACCCAGCCGCTTGAAGGCCGTTTCGACAGCCTTCTCGGCCTTGAGCTGCAGCAGCGGGTCGAAACTGGTAAAAATCCGCAGTCCTTCGCTGGTCAGGTCCTCGTCCTGGTAGTCTTCGCGCAACTGGCGCTTGATCAGATCCATGAAGGCCGGATAGCTGGTATCGGCCATGGTCCCGCGCACGGTCACATCCAGCGGCCTGGCTATTGCCAGGCGCGCCTGCTCGTCGGTAATCACGCCCTGCTCTTCCAGCATCTGGATCACCAGATCGCGGCGCTTCTTGGCGCGTTCAGGCTGGCGACGCGGATTGAACAGCGAGGGGCCCTTGACCATACCCACCAGCAGCGCCACCTGATGCAGCTCCAGCTCATGCAGCGGCTGGGCGAAATAATACTGACTGGCCAGGCCGAAACCATGTACCGCACGCTGCCCATCCTGACCCAGGAAGACTTCATTCAGGTAGGCTTCGAGAATGGCTTCCTTGGAATAGTGCAGTTCCAGCAATACCGCCATGATCGCCTCGGTGCCCTTGCGGATCAGACTGCGGTCGCTGTTCAGATAGAAGTTCTTCACCAGTTGCTGGGTCAGCGTGCTACCGCCTTGCACTACACCGCCGGCGGCGATATTGACATAGGCCGCCCGGGCAATGCCCTTGGGCGAGATACCGAAATGCTGGAAGAATTCCCGGTCTTCGACCGCCACCAGCGCTTCCACCAGATAGGGAGGCGCCTGATCCAGGCGGATGAGAATCCGGTCTTCATTGTGCGCAGGATAGATGCCGCCAATCATCAATGGCTCGAGCCGGGCCATGACCACCTCGCCGCTGCCCGACAATCCTGTGACCTGCTGCCCCTGAAAGCGTACGCTGAGCCGCTGCGCCGGTTCGGAACCTTCAAACGATTGGAAGCCGCGGGTGTATACATCCACCCGACCGCCAGCAACGGACATCTGCCCCGGTTGATTGATTGCCGAAACCGAGCGGTATCCGAGCGCTGAGAGCTCGGTGACAAAGTCGTCGCGATTGAGTTTCTGGCCGGCATACAGCTCCAGCGGCCGGGCAAACACCTTGGCCGGTACGGCCCAACGCTTACCGGAAAACTTTTCCTGAACCACGGCATCCAGATAGATTGCCAGGCCGGCAAACAACACCAGTCCTACCAGCGCCAGCTTCCAAAGCAGACCTGACCAGCGCCTCCAGAACCCGACCTTGCGGGTGGTCCGTTTACTGCGTTTTCTACCCATAATTCCCTGATCACTCCACGTCTCGGGAAGCCGCGCCCGCACCTGCGAACGGCGGCGATGGTTGGCCTCGCTGCCACCAACCTTCATAATGCCCACATTGCCAAGCCATTACAGGAACCAACGTGAGCCAGACACTGCTGACCGCCCTGCAAGACCCGGCCTTATACGACCATCCGGTTACCGGTTTCACGCTGATGGAAACCCATATTTCCTGGGTGCTTCTCACCGGCGACTTCGTTTACAAGATCAAGAAGCCGGTGAATTTCGGCTTTCTCGATTATTCCACGCTCGAACAGCGAGCGCACTTCTGTGCTGAAGAGGTACGCCTGAACCGCCGCCTGGCGCCCGATCTTTATCTGGACGTTATCGCCATCCACGGCAGCGAAACAGCGCCCAACCTGCAGAGCGACGGTCCCGCCATCGAATACATGGTCAAGACTCGACAGTTCCGACAGCAGGACCTGCTCGGCAATATGCAGCGCGCCGGCGAACTGACCGCCGCACATATCGATTCCCTGGCTGCGACGCTCGCCGGCTTCCACCAGCAGATCGAACACGCGCCACTGGATTCGACCTGGGGCGAGCCTGAACAGGTCCATGCTCCCGTGGCCCAGAACTTCGAGCAGATCCGACCGCTGTTGAGTGATCCGGCCGATCTGACCCAGCTCGAACAGCTCGAGCAATGGGCGCATACTACCTTCCAACGACTGATTCCCCAACTGGCACAACGTAAGGCCGAAGGTCTCATTCGTGAATGCCACGGCGATATCTATCTGGACAATGTCACCCTTATTGACGGACAAGTGACCATCTTCGACTGCATAGAGTTCAATGACGCCTTCCGCTGGATCGATGTCATGAGCGACGTAGCGTTCATGGCCATGGACCTGGAAGACCGCGGCCTGTCGGATCTTTCGCAGCAGTTCGTCAATGCCTGGCTGGAACATACCGGTGACTATGCCGGCCTTGTCGTGCTGAACTATTACAAGGCACACCGGGCCATGGTACGGGCCAAGGTGGCGCTGCTGAGCCTTGCGCCGGACATCAGCGAACAGCGACGCGCCGAGATCATGGCTCGTTATCGGGGCTATACCGCACTGGCGGATGGTTACACCGGGATTCCACGCCGCTACGGCCTGCTTACCCATGGTGTGTCCGGCTCCGGGAAAAGCACCTTGAGCCAGCAGTTGGTCAACCGCCTTGGGGTCATCCGCATACGCTCCGACGTCGAGCGCAAGCGCCTGTTCGGCAGTGGCCGTCCGGCCGCCGGCCTGTATTCCGCCGACCTGAGTCAGCAGACCTACAACCGCCTGGCCCAGCTCACCGCCCAGATCCTCGCTGCCGGCTACCCCGTCGTGGTCGATGCCACTCACCTGCAACAGGCCCAGCGCCAGCAAGTCCGTCAGGCCATTGAAGAACAGGGGGCACCCTGCCTGATCCTGCATTGCCGGGCCTCCCTGGATACCATCGAGATCTGGCTGAATGAACGTCAGCGCAAGGGCGGCGACCCCTCCGACGCCGATATTCATGTTGTTCGCCACCAGCTGGAACAGCTGGAGCCGCTGGACGAGGATGAACAGCAGATCACCTTGATCGTGGATACCGATCAGCGTGACAGTATCGATCAGCTCACGAAACAACTCAGCGCTCGGGTATGAACAATCCCGCCAGCTGTACGGATCAGCTGGTGGCCACTACACTGGTTTTCGGGAACCAATAAAAAGAAGCCCGAAGCCATGCCAGAAATCAGATTAAAGCCGACTGTCTCAGCCGGCGCTCGCCCTGCATCTCGCATCATGCCAGCCGCTCGCCCATTCCTGCGAGGTGGCCATGACTGACAACGAACTCCTCACCCTGCGCAATCTCGGCAAGACCTCGGTGCAATGGTTGCGCGCCAGCGGTATACACAGCGCCGAAGAACTCCGCCGGCGCGGCCCGGTCGCCGCTTATTGTGCGGTCCGCTCACGCGGCTTCGGGGCATCCCGAACCTTGCTGTTCGCCATCGCCGGCGCCCTTCAGGACGTGCACTGGAATCAACTCGACCCAAGCTACAAGCAACAACTGTTGCAGCAGCTGGAGGAGCGGCAGGAGTTATAGCTTCTATTGCCGGTTTTGCCGACGCCAGCACGCTTTTCCATTAGCGGAAACCGAAGGAATTGCAGTATGGTAACGGCAGTTCAGGATCCGGATAAAAAGGAATTAATCATGTATCTCATCGGCGACCAACCGGCCTACGCGGAAAAGCTGATCAACACCCTGCAGCGCATTCCTGCACAGCTCCTCGAGGGACTTGAACCTTGCGCCGAGCCGATCAGACTGGAATCGGTAGAGGACCTGTACAGCATGGTGGGCAACAGGAATCTGTACCTGCTGAAAAGCGGGCTGTTGCACGCGTGGATCGATGGCAAGCCGTTGTTCTATGTGCAGGAGGGCGATCTCATTGGGCTGCGTCAGGGCCTCAACACCGCTCCCTGCGTCTATATGAGCGACGAACCTCTGGTGCTGATGCCTTTTGATCGTGAAGCTCTGTTTCGTCATATCCACGCCAGCAATACGCGCCAGGAATTATTCACTCAATACATCCTCGGCCAAGCCGCATTGATGTCCGATGCGCTGGCTCGCAGCAAACCACTGGATATGCGCCCGGTTACCGGCTTTCAGCATTTTGCACCCGGCGCGGAACTGATCCGTGAGGGTGATGACGCCGGTCATGTTTTCATCATCACCGAAGGACATGCAGAAGCCTTTGTCGGCGGCATCAAGGTCGGCGATGTACAGAAGGACGAGATCTTCGGCGCCATGGCTCTGTTCACTCGAGAGAAACGATCAGCCACCGTCATTGCCAGTGCACCAACCACAGTCATGATGATTCCCAAGGAGCAGTTTCTGGCACTGATGCAGAGTAATCCGCGCATCGCCCACAGTCTGATTGAAAGCATGGCACGGCGGATAGACTTGATGAACAAGGAATTGACGCATTACAAACAACTGACAGTAAATTAATTCTGCTATCTTGCTTGACATGCGAATGATAACGGTTATTATTAACAACAAGTCGCCGCAAGGTGGCTTGGATAACAGAATGTCGCGAGACAGACGGTTATCTCCTCATCAGGCTAATCACGGATTTAGGCCCGCTCTTTGAGCGGGCCATTTTTTTACCTGAAATCCGCCCAGAACAAATGAACTGACCGCGCCAGCTCAAGCTGCCGCGATCCTGTCCATATTATCAAGCCTCCGGAATTGCCGATGCCGCCGCCGCGTCTTCAATCTGCCAGCCACCACCCAGCGCCTTGAACAGGTTCACTTCGCTGATCAACTGATTACGCCGATCATTGACCAGCTGCTGCTGCGCGGAGAGAAGCTGCCTCTGTGCGTCGAGCAAGGTCAGGTGACTGTCCACGCCGGTCCGGTAACGTTGTTCAGCCACAGTGTAGTAACGCTCACTGACATCCAGCAGATTACGCTGCGCCTGCACCTGATCAGCATAGGTTTCATGGGCCGTCAGACCGTCTGCCACATCCCGGAACGCATCCTGGATCGTCTGCTCATATTCGGCCACTCGAATATCACGGGAGATCTCCGTGTAATCCAGGTTCGCCCGCAGCCGCCCGGCGTTGAAAATCGGGATGCTGATACTCGGCATGAAATTCCAGTAACCCGAGCCGCTGTCGAACAGCTCTGACAGGTCGTTGCTGGCACTACCCGCAGCACCCGTCAACCGGATGCTCGGGAAGAACGCCGCCCGCGCCGCGCCGATACTGGCATTCGCCGCCAGCAGCTGATGCTCGGCAGCAACGACATCCGGGCGCTTGAACAGCAGCTCGGATGGCAAGCCGACCGGCAGGTCAGCCAGCAGTCCCATCTCCAGTCCACCGCTTTCCACGTCATCCAGCGACACGTTCTGGCCGAGCAACTGGGTCAGGGCGTTGCGGTCCTGAGCCACCAGACGGCGATATTGCGCCTGCGCTGAGCGTGCGGTTTCCACCGCAGTGCGCGCCTGGGTCAGCTCCAGGGTCGAGGCAACACCCACATCGTAGCTGCGCTGCACCAGCGACAGACTGTCCTCATAGGCTTCCAGAGTCTGCGCTGTGACCGCGAGCAACTCGCGATCGGCCTGCCAGGTCAGATAGCTGTTGGCGACGCTGGCGATCAGGCTGATCTGCACACTGCGCTGGGTCGCTTCGCTGGCCAGGTATTCTTCCAGCGCCTGCGCGCTGAGACTGTTCAGTCGACCAAACAGATCCAGCTCCCAGGCCACACCCAAGGTTGCGGAATACTGGCCGCCAGTGGTTGCCTCGCCGGTGGGGCTGAGCCCCTCCGGTGTGCGCGTGCGGGTGCCACTGCCGTCAGCCGTTACATCCGGCAACAGCGCGGCGCGCTGGATACCGTACAGCGAGCGGTAGGCCTCCACATTCAGTGCAGCAATACGCAGATCCCTGTTGTTTGCCAAGGCAATACCGATCAGACGCTGCAACTGCGGATCCAGGAAAAAATCCTGCCAACCGAGGTTCATCGCCTGCGTTTCGGAGTTTTGCGTTGCGTAGGCTTCGTCCGTCGGCCAGACATCGGCTACCGGCGAAGCAGGTCGTTCATATTCGGGGATCATCGAGCAGCCGCTCAAGACCCCCAACACAGCCAGACACATCAAAGATCGTTTCACTGTGCTTCCTCCTTGTCATCGTAGCTGACCTTGCGAGAGAACAGCGAAGACACCATTACATAGAACAGCGGCACCCAGAAAATCACCAGCACCGTTGCCGTGAGCATACCGCCGACCACACCGGTACCGATCGCATGGGAACTGCCAGCGCCTGCACCACTGGCAATGGCCAACGGCACAACACCCAGAGTGAAGGCCAGCGAGGTCATAAGGATGGGGCGCAGGCGCATGCGACATGCTTCCACCGCCGCATCGAACAGCGACATACCCTGCTCATGCAGATCCTTGGCAAACTCGACGATCAGAATAGCGTTCTTCGCGGTCAAGCCGATGGTCGTCAGCAGGCCCACCTGGAAGAACACATCGTTATCCAGTCCGCGACCCATGGTCGCCAGCAGCGCACCAATCACACCCAGCGGTACCACGAGCATGACTGCGAATGGGATGGACCAGCTTTCATACAGCGCCGCCAGGCACAGGAACACCACCAGCAACGACAGCGCATACAAGGCCGGCGCCTGGTCTCCCGACATGCGTTCTTCATAGGACAGGCCTGTCCAGTCCACCCCAACCCCGGCCGGAAGCTGCTGGGCCAGACGTTCGATTTCCGCCATGGCATCCCCGGTACTGTAGCCCGGCGTAGCTTCACCCTGAATCTCCATGGCCAGCACGCCGTTGTAGCGGGCCAGCTTGGGCGGGCCATATATCCACTCGCCGGTGGCAAAAGCACTGAAAGGTACCATTTCGCCCTGGTTATTGCGCACGAACCACTTGTCCATGTCTTCAGGGTTCATCCGCGCTTCCGCTTCACCCTGCATGTACACCCGTTTCACCCGGCCACGATCAATGAAGTCGTTGACGTAGCTGGACCCCCAGGCAATCGACTGAGTGGCATTGACGTCACTGAGTGACACCCCGAGTACCTGAGCCTTTTCATCATCAATGATCAGCTTGTACTGCGGCTCGTCATTCAAACCGTTGGGCCTGACTGCGGTCAGGATATCACTCTGCGCAGCCATCCCCAGCAACTGGTTCCGCGCCTGCATCAGCGTATCGTGACCGAGCCCGGCATTGTCCTGCAGGAAGAAGTTGAAACCGGTGGCGTTACCCAACGCCATGACCGCCGGGGGCGCGAAGGCCATGACCGCAGCATCGCGGAAGCCGGCAAAGTGCTCCTCGGCCCGTTCAACCAGGCCGAATACGCTCATGCCTTCTTCGGTCCGCTCACTCCAGGGTTTGAGACCGACGAAGGCGATGGCGGCGTTCTGCCCGCGACCGGCGAAGCTGAAACCGGTTACAGTGAAGACCGACTGAACAATATCGCTCTCCTCGGTGAGCAGCTTTTCACGCATGGCGTCCACGGTCTTCTGCGTGCGCTCCATGGTCGAACCTGCTGGCCCCAATACCTGGACAAACATCACGCCCTGATCTTCATCCGGCAGGAATGAGCTGGGCAACTTGCCAAACAGCATCACCATGGCGCCGATGATCACAACATAGAGCAGCAGATAGGGCGCCTTGCGCTTGAGCACTGCGGCCACGCCTTTCTCGTAACGAGTGACACCACGCTCGAAGGTACGATTGAACCAGCCGAAAAAGCTGCGCTTCTCATGACTCTGGTCCTTGGGAATCGGTTTGAGGATGGTCGCGCACAATGCCGGCGTGAAGATCAGCGCCACCAGCACTGATAGCGTCATCGCCGACGCAATGGTGATGGCGAACTGACGATAGATCACCCCGGTGGAACCACCGAAGAAGGCCATGGGCACGAACACGGCGGACAATACCAGACCAATACCGATCAGCGCCCCCTGAATCTGGTCCATGGATTTGCGTGTCGCCTCAACGGGCGACAGGCCTTCCTCGGCCATGACTCGCTCGACGTTCTCCACCACCACGATCGCATCATCCACCAGCAGACCGATGGCCAGCACCATGGCGAACATGGTCAGGATATTGATACTGAATCCGAACAGCGACAGCACGCCAAAGGTGCCGAGCAGCACCACCGGCACCGCCAACGTCGGAATCAGCGTGGCACGGAAGTTCTGCAGGAACAGATACATCACCAGGAATACCAGCACGATGGCTTCCATCAGCGTGTGCACCACGCCGCTGATGGATTCGGATACCACCGGAGCGGTTTCGAACGGATAGACCACCTCGACGCCCTGCGGGAAGTAGGGCTGTAGGTCGGCGATGGTCTGTTTCACGGCCTTGGTGGTGTCCAGCGCGTTGGCGCCGGTGGCCAACTGGATCGCCATACCCGTGGCGGCCTGGCCGTTGTACAACGCTCGGAAGCTGGAATTCTGCGCGCCCAATTCAACCCGGGCCACGTCACCCAGGCGCACCTGCGAGCCATCGTTGTTGACCTTCATCAGGATGTCACGAAACTGCTCCGGCGTTTCGAAGCGGGTCTTGCCGATGATGGTGGCATTGAGTTGCTGGCCGGGCACGGCCGGCGCGCCCCCGAGCTGACCACCGGACACCTGAACGTTCTGCGCGGCAATGGCATTACGTACATCGACCGGTGTTAGCTGAAAGCGATTCAGTTTTTCCGGATCCAGCCAGATGCGCATGGAATACGCCGAGCCGAATACCTGAAAGTCACCCACCCCGCTGGTCCGCGAAATCGGGTCCTGAATCGTGGAAATAACGAAATCGGACAGATCCTCGTTATTCATGCTGCCATCGGCCGAAATCAGACCGACCACCATGAGGAAGTTGGATGAGGCCTTGGTGACGCGGATACCCTGCTGCTGCACTTCCTGCGGCAGCATCGGCGTAGCTAACTGCAGCTTGTTCTGCACCTGCACCTGAGCAATATCCGGGTCGACGCCCTGGTCGAAGGTGACAGTGATGCGCATGCTGCCATCAGAGCCGCTTTCGGACTTGATATAGCGCAACCCATCAATACCGTTGAGCTGCTGCTCGATCACCTGGGCGACCGTGTCCTGCACCGTCTGCGCCGAGGCCCCGGGATAGTTGACCGCAATATTGACGGCCGGCGGAGCGATGCTCGGATACTGGTTGACCGGCAGACCGAGAACGGCCAACCCGCCCATCAGCATGACCAGGATGGCCAGCACCCAGGCAAAGATCGGACGGTCGATGAAATAACGTGGCATGCGGAATTATCCTTCCTGTTCGGCAGTATTGACCGTACCGGCATTATCGACGTTGGCAGCAGGAACCGGCTCAACCGTCATTCCCGGCTGGACCATATGCAGCCCCTCGGTGATCAGGCGATCACCGACATTCAGTCCGCCACTGATCAACCAGCGATTACCGACGGTACGTTCGGTCTGGACGATGCGCCGCTCAACCTGATTGTCGGCATTCACCAGCATTGCCACCGCTTCCCCGCGCGGGTTACGCGTAACGCCCTGCTGCGGAGCCAGAATAGCCTCGCTGCGCTCACCGGAAACCAGCTGCGCATGTACGAACATGCCCGGCAGCAGAATACGATCAGGGTTCGGGAAGACGGCTCGCAGGGTCACCGAGCCAGTGCCGGAGTCAACCGACACTTCGGAAAACTCCAGCTCGCCTTCGTGTTCATATTCGGACCCGTCCTCGAGTCGCAAAGTCGCCTTGGCAGCATTGTCGCCTGCCCGCTCCAGCCGTCCGGCATCCAGATCCCGGCGCAGCGCCAGCAGGTCACGCGCCGGCTGGGTCACATCGACATAGATCGGGTCCAGTTGCTGAATGGTAGCCAGAGCCTGCACCTGACCGTTGCTGACCAAAGCCCCTTCGGTCACTGCAGAGCGACCGATACGCCCGGCGATCGGCGCTGACACACGGGTATAGCGCACATCGATCCGCGCCCGCTCCAATGCGGCATCAGCCTGCAACTTGGCTGCCCGCGCCTCGTCGTAGGCCTGCTGACTGACCGCCCGATCCTCTACCAGCACCTCATAACGCTCAGCGAGCGTATTAGTCGACAGCCGGGTGGCCTCGGCACTTTTCAGTGCGGCTTCATAGACTGCGGCATCAATCTGATACAACTGCTGACCCGCCTTGACCTCGCTGCCCTCGTCGAACAGGCGCTTCTGAATGATCCCGTTCACCTGCGGTCGCACTTCGGCCACCCGATAGGCCTTGGTGCGTCCCGGCAACTCGGAGGTCATCAGGAAGTTCTCGCTGGCGACGGTGACCACACCCACCTGCGGTACCTGATTTGCCTGGTCGGGCGGCGCTTCTGAATCACCGCAGGCGCTGAGTAATGCCGTTACGACGAACAAAGGGATCAGGGCAGCGCGAACTGACTTGACTGGCATGGGCGAGGCACCTCTTGAACAATAAATTGGGTCAGTGAGAGACGATAACGGAAACCGACTCATTTCGATGGACATAATAATACTTACATCCACGAATGTTTGTAAGTTGTTTTCACATTGGCTAACATCTTTTACGTTATCGATCTCGCCTATCAGCGGGCCCCGTTTGTCAAGAGCACCCGTAGTCAATCAGAGAAACCAATGGCCAGACGCACCAAGCAGGAAGCCCTGGAAACCCGCAATCAGATCATTGATGCGGCAGAGCTGTGTTTTTTCAATAAAGGCGTTTCGCACACCTCTCTGGCCGAGATAGCCAAAACGGCCGGAGTGACCCGCGGAGCGATCTATTGGCACTTCGAAAACAAGGGTGAAGTACTTGATGCACTATTGGTGCGTGCCAAGACACCCATTCAACACCTGGAAGAAGCCAGCCGCAACAGTGATGAACCCGATCCGCTCGGTCGCCTGCAGGCCATGATAGCCGAAGTATTCCGGCAAGCGGAACAAGACCCGGCCACCCGGCGCATCAACGAGATCGTCTTCCATAAATGCGAATATACCGATCAAATGTGCGATCTGCGTGAATATATGCGCCAGCTGCGCCTGCAGTCAGACAGCAAGCTGGAAAGCGCCTTGCGTAATGCCATTTCCAAGGACCAATTGCCCGCTCAACTGGATGTTTCCATGGCAGCTCATAGCTTGCATGCCTTTGTTATCGGCATGCTCGACATATGGCTGCTGCGCCCCGAGGATTTCTCCCTGGCCGAGCGAGCAGACCAGCTCGCCCAGACAGTTATCGATATGCTGCGAGGCAGTCCGGCGATGCGCTCAGCCTGAACCGCACTGGCCTCGATCAGCTCAGGCTGGAATAATATGGTCATGAACCAGCCAACCGATAATCAAGCTGTTGCCCTATGCCGTCTGGACGATATCCCCGACCCAGGCAGCAAGGGTCTTATCGTGCAGGGGCGGCAACTGTTTGCGGTGCGCCAGGGCCAACAGGTGTTCGTCTATGCCAACCGCTGCCCGCACCGTGGTATTCCGCTGGAGTGGGTGCCGGACCAGTTCCTCGACAGCTCCGGTCGGCTGATCCAATGTGCCAGCCATGGCGCCCTGTTCTTGCCTGAGTCCGGCGAGTGTGTGGCCGGTCCGTGCAGCGGTGCAAGTCTCACACCTATCGTCTGCCGCATTGCAGATGACCAGATCTGGCTGGCCTGACTGTCAGAGCTTTACCGGCAACTGCCCTGCCACTTCCAGCCCCAGCGGTGTCGGTTTGATCGACCACGCCAGCACCCGCACACCCGCTGCTGCAGCCTCGCGCAATAGTTGACCGTACACCGGGTCGATATGATCCGCCGGCCGCATGCTGCGGATGCCACTGTGCATGACACAGAACAGCAGACAGGCTTGCTGCCCCGACTGCGCCAGCAGCGTCAGCTCACGCAGGTGTTTCTGTCCACGCAGACTGACCGCGTCCGGAAATGCCCCTTCACCTTCTCCCAGTGCCAGGGTCACGCTCTTGACTTCCACCACGCAGCTGCCCGATTCGCCGGTGAGCAGAAAATCAAAACGACTGCCGCCCGGTGTCAGGGTTACCTCACGGCGGATAGCGGGATAGCCAGCCAAAGGGATAATCAGTCCTGCCTCCAGCGCCGCTGCAATCACACTGTTGGCCCGCGCGCTGTGGATACAGGCCAACTCTTCCGGCGCAGTTTCCACCAGTTCCCAGGTGCCCGGCAGCTTGCGCCCTGGCCGTTGCTGCAGAGTGACCCATACCTGACTGCCGGGCTCCCCGCAGTTTTGCATCGATCCGGTGTTGGGGCAGTGCAATGTCAGTTCGCGCCCATCATCCAGCCGGATATCCGCCAGAAAGCGCTTGTAACGCCGCACCAGCGTGCCGGCGATCAATTCCGGCTGGTAAGGGATCAGCATCCCGGCCAGCTTTGCAGGCCGCGCGCGATGCGCTCTACTGCCTGTTCGAGCCGTTCCAGGGAATTGGCATAGGCGAACCGCACATGCTCGGTCGCGCGGTGATGGCCAAAATCCAACCCCGGCGTGACAGCTACATGCTCGGTTTCGATCAGATGCTGACACAGCCGTTGACTGTCCGCGCCAAAGGCGCTGGCGTCCGCATACAGGTAGAAAGCGCCATCGGGCGTCTGCGGAATACCGAACCCCAACTCCCGCAGCGCTGGCAGCAGAAAGTCGCGACGGCGATGGAAAGCCTCGCGACGCGTCTCACAGATCGCCAGGCTTTCTTCACTGAAGGCCGCCAGCGCGGCTCGCTGTGACAGGTGGGGCGCGCAGATATACAGGTTCTGCGCCAGCTTCTCCAACTCCGGCACCGCTGCCTCGGGCGCAATCAACCAGCCCAGCCGCCAGCCGGTCATCCCGAAATATTTGGAGAAGCTGTTCAGTACCCAGGCATCAGGCGCCACCTCCAGCACCGACGTGGCATCGCAACCATAGGTCAGGCCGTGGTAGATCTCATCCACGATCAACTGTCCGCCCAGTCGCCGCGTCGTGTCCGCCAGCGATCTGAGCTGTTCCCGACTGAGCACACTGCCGGACGGATTGGCCGGCGAGGCGCACAGCACCGCCGCACTGTCCGCGTCCCAGTGTTGCTCAACCATCTCTGGCGTCAGCTGATAACTACTGTGCGCGTCGGTCGGAATCAGTGTCGCCCGTCCTTCGACCAGTCGCAGAAAATGCCGATTGCACGGGTAGGCCGGATCGGCCATCAATACCTTGGCACCGGGATCGACCAATAGCGCGCTGATCAGCAGTAATGCGCCAGAGCCGCCCGGGGTGATCACCACCCGCCGCGGGTCCAGGTTGATCCCGTAGCGCTGCCGATAGAAGCCAGCTACCGCCTCACGCAGCGCGGGCAGCCCCAACGCCGGAGTATAATCGGTATGCCCGGCAGCCAGCGCGGCTTGGCCGGCGCGCATGATCGGCTCCGGCGTACCGAAATCCGGCTCGCCGATTTCCATGTGGATGACGTCGCGGCCTTGGGCCTCAAGTGCCTTGGCCCGCTCCAGCACGGCCATGACATGGAAGGGCTCGATCTCGGCAATACGGCTTGCCCAGCGCTGCTTCAACATGACTACCTCCGCCGCACCCGCCGGCAAAAAACCGCCATCATACCCGCGTCATCGGCCCCATGCCAAAGCAGAGGCCATCGCGGAACATCGAAAACGAAATGCAACCAAAGGTCCCCAGCATTCTCTCATTTCACGCTATGCTGACGGCTCGATGTTTCGGAAATAATTTTACCGCGGCAAAAAGTAGCTTCGCAGATCGGGTTCTGGTAGTTTTGCCCGCTTGCAGGCCACAGGCCGCACCCCCGCCGGTCAGTAGTGGTGTCGACCTGGCACAGGATGATTGAGCTAAAAGTGAGGCTGTTCTCATGCCCAGCAATACCAAAGAAAAAAATGCAGTATTGATTCGCGGTTTCGTCCCGTACACGGAAGAAAAAGGCGAGGAGTACATGAACGAGCGCCAGCTCGAGCATTTCGCCAACATCCTCAATGGTTGGAAGCGTGAGTTGATGGAAGAAGTTGACCGTACCGTGACCTACATGCAGGACGAGGCTGCCAACTTCCCCGACCCGGCCGACCGCGCCAGTCAGGAAGAAGAATTCAGCCTTGAGCTGCGTACCCGCGATCGTGAGCGCAAACTGATCAAGAAGATCGATCAGACCTTGCAGCGCATCGAGGATGACGATTACGGCTTCTGTGACTCCTGCGGCGTTGAAATCGGCATTCGACGTCTCGAAGCTCGCCCCACGGCCACCCTTTGCATTGATTGCAAAACGCTGGCTGAAATCAAGGAAAAGCAGATCGGCGGCTGATCCACATCAGACCTGAGGGCAGACAGCAGCCGCACCGGCCTGTCTGCCGCAGATCGATCCATTCGCAAGACCGCGCTGCCATGCTCTCCTCCTACATCGGGCGTTTCGCCCCCACTCCCAGTGGTTATCTGCATTTCGGTTCGCTGCTGGCCGCCGTCGCCAGCTATCTGGACGCACGCCATCATCAAGGACAATGGCTGGTCCGCGTCGAGGACCTCGATACGCCACGTAACATTCCCGGCGCCATCGACCATATCTTGCATACCCTGGATGCCTACGGCCTGCATTGGGATGGCGAGGTCGTGTGCCAGAGCGATCGTGTTGATCTCTATCAGCAGGTAATCGATTGCTGGCTGCAGAGCGGTCAGGCTTACCATTGCGACTGCTCACGCCAGAGCATCGTCGCCCATGGTGGAGTCTATCCGGGCACCTGCCGGGCGCGGGGCCTGCCGGCTGCCACGAATCATGCGGTACGTGTGCGAGTCAGCGACCAGACCATGGTGTTCCAGGATCGCCTGCAAGGTGAGTTCAGCCAACAACCCGCCGCCACCTCGGGGGATTTCATCATTCGTCGGCGTGACGGCATCATCGCCTATCAATTGGCGGTAGTGATCGATGATATTGCCCAGGGCGTGACCGATATCGTGCGCGGCGCAGATCTGCTGGACTCCACGCCCCGACAGTTATGGTTATACCAGCTGCTTCAACAGCCAGCACCGCATTATCTGCATGTGCCCCTGGTGATGTGTCATGATGGCGAAAAACTCAGCAAACGCCTCGGATCGGCGCCGCTGGAGCCTCGACAGGCCACCGCCACCCTGCACCGTGCACTCAGCGTACTGGCGCAGAATCCGCCGGCGCAACTGAGTATCGCGCCCGTCAGCGAACAACTCGACTGGGCCGTGACACATTGGCAACCAGACCGGCTGCCGGCAAAACGGCAGATACTCGACCCAACAGCCCCCATACCCCCAGCGTGACAACCCAGCCGCGCATGATTACCATCGCTGCACTGCTCAAGGGTATTTTCCATGTATATCTACCGCCTGGTATTGTTGCTGGTCATCGGCATCTACCTGTTCTCTCCGGCCATCATGGACTGGTGGATCGAGCCCATGGGCGCCTGGTATCGCCCCTACGTGCTGTGGCTGATCCTGATCATTGCCGGCATGCTGCTGCAAAGCCCCAAGGACACCGATGAGCTTTGAACTGAGTCTGCTGATACTGCTCAGCGTCGCCTATCTGATAATCCTGTTCAGCGTGGCCTGGGCCACCGAGCGCGGATGGGTGCCCGCCTCACTGGTGCGCCACCCAGCGGTCTATACCTTGTCGATCGGGGTGTATGCCAGTGCCTGGGCTTTCTATGGCACAGTCGGCCTGGCCTATCAGTATGGTTACGGGTTTCTCACCTATTATCTCGGCGTCTGCGGCGCTTTTCTGCTGGCACCAGTGCTGCTCAATCCCATCTTGCGAATAACCCGCACCTACCAGCTTTCATCCCTGGCGGATCTGTTCGCGTTTCGCTTCCGCAGCACCTGGGCCGGCACCCTGACCACCGTCTTCATGCTGCTGAGCATGTTGCCGCTGCTGGCGCTGCAGATTCAGGCGGTGGCCGACTCGGTACAGATACTGACCCACGACCCGCGCCAGCGACCGGTGGCGCTGGGCTTCTGCCTGCTGATCATTCTGTTTGCCATTCTGTTCGGCGCCCGCCATATCTCGGCCCGGGAAAAGCACGAAGGACTGGTATTTGCCATTGCCTTCGAATCGGTGGTCAAGCTGGTGTGCCTGTCGGCGGTCGGTCTGTACGCCCTGTTCGTGGTGTTTGAAGGCCCAGCCGGCCTGGAGCTGTGGCTCAGTCATAATCAGGAGGCCCTGAAAACGCTGCACAGCCCCCTGCAGGAAGGCCCATGGCGAACCCTGTTGCTGGTGTTCTTTGCCGCAGCGATCGTCATGCCGCACATGTACCACATGGCATTCACCGAAAACCTGAACCCCAGAGCCTTGAGCTCGGCCAGTTGGGGTCTACCTTTGTTCCTGCTGCTCATGAGCCTGGCGGTACCCCCAATTCTCTGGGCCGGGCTGTACCTCAATGTGCCGACCAACGCCGAATACTACACATTGGGGCTCGGCGTAGCCGCGGGTGCCGACTGGCTGACGCTGGTGGCCTTCATCGGCGGTATTTCCGCCGCCAGCGGGCTGATCATCGTGGTCACGCTGGCGCTGTCCGGCATGGTACTCAACCATATGGTGCTGCCGGTCTATCAACCGAGTGCCGACAACAACATCTACCGCTGGCTGTTATGGACACGACGCGGCCTGATCGCCGCCATCATCATGGCCAGTTACGGCTTCTATCGGCTGCTGGGTACCGACCAACACCTGTCCAACCTGGGTATCACCTCTTTCGTCGCCACCGTGCAGTTCCTGCCCGGCGCCCTGTCAGTACTGTATTGGCAGCAGGCCAACCATCGCGGCTTCATCGGCGGTCTGATCGCCGGCATGATCATATGGACGCTGACCCTGCTGTTGCCGATGATTACCGGCATCGACACTCTGCACATAGCGGAAATGCAACTCACGCTGGATGCCGAGTCCTGGCACATTTCCGCCATCGCCTCGCTGACCACCAATATCGTGGTCTTCACACTGATCTCGCTGTTTACCCAGCGCCCAACCGATGAGATCAGCGCAGCGGAAGCCTGTCTGGTGGACAATGTCAGACGTCCGCAACGTATGGAGCTGGTCGCCGGCTCACCTCAGGAGTTCGCTCAGCAGCTGGCCAAGCCGCTGGGCAACAAGGCCGCACAGCAGGAAGTCGAGCAGGCGCTGCGCGATCTCAAGCTGCGCTTTGACGAGCGTCGGCCCTACGCCCTGCGGCGTCTGCGCGACCGTCTGGAAGCCAACCTTTCGGGACTGATGGGGCCCGCGGTGGCGCAGGAGATGATCGAAACCTTTCTGCCCTTCAAGCTGGCCCGTAACGGATACGTCACTGAAGACATCCACTTCATCGAGAACCGCCTGGAAGACTATCACTCACGACTGACCGGTCTGGCTGCGGAACTCGATGCACTGCGTCGCTATCATCGTCAGACCCTGCAGGATCTGCCGATGGGCATATGTTCGCTGGCCGAGGACAAGGAAGTGCTGATGTGGAACCGCGCCTTGCAGGAGCTGACCGGCATCGCCGCTGACAGCGTAATCGGCTCCCGGCTGGAAAATCTGCCAGCCCCGTGGAATGATCTGCTGGAACGCTTTGTCAGCGATGAGTCGGCGCATCTGCACAAGCAGAAGCTGCTCAACAACGGGCAGACCCAGTGGTTGAGCCTGCACAAGGCTGCGATCGACGAGCCGGGCAATGCCCGTGGCGGCCTGGTGCTGCTGATCGAGGATCAGACCGAAACCCAGATGCTCGAAGACGAGCTGATTCACTCCGAGCGCCTGGCCTCCATCGGTCGGTTAGCCGCCGGGGTAGCGCACGAGATTGGCAACCCCATCACCGGCATCGCCTGTCTGGCACAGAATCTGCGCGAAGAGTCCGACCAGTCCGAAACACTGGAAGCAGCCGAACAGATACTTGACCAGACTCGTCGGGTATCGCGCATCGTCCAGTCCATGGTCAATTTTGCCCACGTCGGCAGCCGTCACAACAATACCAATGATGAGGTGGATCTGGAGGCTTGCACCAACGAAGCCATCCACCTTCTGTCATTGAACCGCAAGGGACCCGAGGTCAACTATGTTAACCTGTGCGATACCGCGCACCGGGTAGCCGGCGATAGCCAGCGCCTGGTGCAGGTCCTGATCAACCTGCTGGACAACGCCCGCGATGCCAGCCGCAGCGGTGACAGCGTGATGATCCGCACGGTGCAGGATGAACATCAGATCCTGTTGATGGTGGATGATCAGGGCAGCGGTATCGAACGCGAACTCAAGGACCGCCTGTTCGAACCCTTCTTCACGACCAAGGAACCGGGAGCGGGAACCGGTCTCGGTCTGGCACTGGTCTACTCGATTATCGAGGAGCATTATGGTCAGATAACGGTAGACAGCCCCATTGATGAAGCAACACAGCGGGGAACCCGATTCACCGTCACTCTTCCCCGCTATGGCGTCTTTAGTTCCGGTACCGCCTGATTGTCACAGGTGGTAACCGCAAGAGGTAGATATGTCGCATATTCTGGTTGTTGAAGACGAACCCATCATTCGCACCGCCTTACGGCGATTGCTGGAGCGCCACCAATATCAGGTGAGTGAAGCCGGCGCCGTCCACGAAGCTGTCGAGAATTACAATCTGGATGAGTTTGCGCTGATCATCAGTGACCTGCGCCTGCCTGGTGAGCCCGGTACCGAGCTGATTCGTCGTGCGCCTGACACCCCCGTACTGATCATGACCAGCTATGCCAGCCTGCGCTCGGCCGTGGACTCGATGAAGCTCGGAGCGGTGGATTATATCGCCAAGCCCTTCGACCATGAGGAAATGCTGCAGACTGTGGCCCGCATCATAGAAGCCAGTCAGCAAACCCGCATTGCGACCACTGAAACCGCGCCGGCAGCTATCCCTGCGGCCGAAGCCGAGACTCAGGAAATGGGCATCATCGGTGCCAGCCCGGCCATGCTGACGCTGTTCAAGCGTATCCGCAAAGTGGCGCCAACCATGTCTACCGTACTGATTCAGGGCGAATCCGGTACCGGCAAGGAACTGGTGGCCCGGGCGCTGCACGAAAACTCGCCGCGGGCCCGCGCCCCGATGATCTCCGTCAACTGCGCGGCCATCCCCGAAACCCTGATCGAGTCCGAACTGTTCGGGCATGAAAAAGGCGCCTTCACCGGTGCCGTGGCCGGCCGCACCGGCCTGGTCGAGGCCGCAAATGGCGGCACCCTGTTTCTTGATGAAATCGGTGAGCTGCCGCTGGAAGCCCAGGCTCGCCTGTTGCGCGTGCTGCAGGAAAGCGAGATCCGCCGGGTCGGTTCCGTTCAGTCGCAGAAGGTGGATGTGCGACTGGTGGCAGCCACCCACCGCGACCTCAAGACTCTGGCACGCCAGGGTCTGTTCCGTGAGGATCTGTACTATCGTCTCAACGTGATCGAGCTGCGCTTGCCGCCCCTGCGCGAACGCGGGGACGACGTGATGCTCATCGCCGAGGCACTGCTGGCCCGTATCGGCCGCAACATGGCCACCCCCACCTTGCATTTCAACAAGGAAGCGATCGACTCGATCCGCCATTACCAGTGGCCCGGCAACGTGCGCGAACTGGAGAATGCCATCGAGCGCGCGGCGATCCTGTGTGATGAAGATGAGATATCCACCGATCTGCTGGGCATCGAACCGGATATCGAACAGGAGCGCACTTCACAGGCCACCACGGCGCTGGAGTCCATGCGCTCCCCCAGCACCAGCAATACCGAGCCCGCAGAGGACCTGTCGCTGGAAGATTATTTCCAGCACTTCGTACTCGAGCATCAGGAACACATGACCGAAACCGAGCTGGCGTACAAGCTGGGCATCAGTCGTAAATGCCTGTGGGAGCGGCGCCAGCGCCTGGGTATTCCGCGCAAGAAGACCGCCAATTCCTGAATAGTGCAGCTTGATCTCCAAACGGAGGATGCCGACCAAGCAAGAAGTGTTACCTGTTACCTTCCCGAACTGTTACCCCTGCCCCGCAAGGGGTAACACTTTAACGGGGTATACGGTAACGAACCCCTCCCCGATTCTTTCTCTCACTCAGCCAGATAACACTAACCCCTTGTTTTATAAAGACATTGAAAAGCTGGCACGGCAAATGCTTTATTACTGACAGAACAAAAATAAAAACCGGAAACACCCGATAATAAAAACAAGACTCAGCTCCACACCTAACAACAACAAGACGTGCGAGTGCAGCAAACTGATTTTTTTGGAGAGTGGGAACCACAGCAGGCGAACAGGACGTTCGATTGGAAACCGAGAAGAATAAAAGTTGCCCGAGCAACCTACCGGTCCCGATGCCGATACTGGCCACAGCTGCTTCCCAAGCGTCCAAAGCAATCCGCTTGCTTTAGGCAACCCGGGACGGGTTTAACGGGGTGACACTGTCACCCAGCCCAAAAGAACAAGAAACAGCTCAGAAAACAACAATAAAAAACCATTAGGGGGAGTGAACACTCCCCTTGAGCTTTTCCTCCTCAAATTATCTGCAATCTCACCTCCGCTACAAATTCCCCGTCATTCGAGCTAGAATGGCTGCCTGTTGATACAGGCAACACTGTATTCGAACCCGAACTTCCGTCTATCCAGTGCTTTGCCCATGACATTCATGTTAACTTCGGCTTTTTGAAGCCTCTGTAAAATGCAAGCAGCCAGGGACATCCGGCGCCACCGTTTTTCACAGGATTCGAGGTCAGGGTTGGATACGCCGGTGGACTCCCCGCTCATATGATTCGCAAGCTACTGAAAAAGATTCCTTCTCCTTTCGGGCGACCCGCCCATAGGCGCACCACGCCTGCCATAATTCCGCCCAGCCAGCATGCGCTGCAACGCCGACAGATCAGCCGTAACGCGGTGAATGTGGTTGAGCGTCTGCAGCAGGCAGGCTATCAGGCCTTTGCCGTCGGCGGCTGCGTTCGCGATCTGCTGCTGGATATGGACCCCAAGGATTATGACGTGGCTACCAGCGCCACGCCGGAACAGGTTCGTGCCACTTTCCGCAACTGCCGCCTGATTGGCCGCCGTTTCAAGCTCGCCCATGTGCATTTCGGGCGCGAGATCATCGAGGTCGCGACATTCCGTGCCGGCCACGCCGATGAGGATGACAGCGACCTGGGTCGGGAACAGTCGTTGCAGAGCGAATCCGGACGACTGTTGCGAGACAACGTCTACGGCACCCTGGAACAGGACGCCCAACGCCGCGACTTCACCATCAATGCTCTCTACTACGACCCGTGCACCGGCAATATCCATGATTACGCCAACGGCCTGCAGGATATTCGCAATGCTCGGGTGCGTCTGATTGGCGATCCGGTACAACGCTACCAGGAAGACCCGGTACGCATGTTGCGCGCAGTACGCTTTGCCGCCAAGCTGGATTTCGAGATCGAACCGCATAGCGCGGCGCCGATCCCCGAGCTGGCCGAGCTGCTGTACGATATTCCTGCTGCGCGACTGTTCGACGAGATCCTCAAGCTGTTGCTCAGCGGCCAAGGCGAACGCACCTTTGATCTGCTGTTGGACTATGACCTGTTCGCCCCGCTATTCCCCGATACCGATGAAGCCATCGAGGATAATCCCGGTTATACCCTGAAGCTGATTCGCCAGGCGCTGCGCAACACCGACGATCGTATTCACCAAGGGCGCCCGGTAACACCGGCCTTTCTGTTTGCCGCACTGCTCTGGCCAGCTCTGCCCCAACGTACCCGCGAACTTGAAGCCCAGGGCATCCCGCTGATTCCTGCACAGCAGCAAGCCGCCCAGGAGCTGCTTGCCGAGCAATGCCGGCACACTGCCATTCCCAAGCGCTTCAGCTTTCCCCTGCGGGAGATCTGGGACATGCAGCCACGCCTGGAGCGACGCAATGGCCGCCGCGCCGACCAATTGCTGGAACATCCGCGCTTCCGTGCCGCCTACGACTTTCTGCTGCTGCGCGAAGAGGCCGGCGAAGAAACCGGCGGCCTGGGCCAGTGGTGGACGCGTTATCAGGACGTCAGCGCCGATGAACGCCGCCGCATGATCCAGCAATTGAGTGGTGAGCCAGCGGCCAAGCGCTCGCGCAATCGCCGCAAGCGTAAACCATCTGGCAGGCCAGATAATTGATGCAACGCTGCTTCATCGCTCTGGGCAGCAATCAGGCCGACCCCGCTGCGCAGGTAACCGGTGCTTTCGCCGAACTGCAAAAGCTGCCGCAGTCCCACCTGCTGGCACGCTCTGCGCTGTATCGCAGCATGCCACTCGGCCCCCAGGACCAACCGGCCTTCATCAATGCCGTGGCCATGCTCGACACCGCCCTGCAGCCCGAGGCATTACTGGACGCCCTGCAGGATATCGAAAAACGCAGCGGCCGAGTGCGCAAGGCGGAACGCTGGGGGCCGCGCATACTGGATCTGGATCTGCTGCTGTATGGTGACAGTCTCATTGATACGCCACGCCTGCAGATTCCGCATTATCATATGCACGCCCGTTCCTTTGTGCTCTATCCACTGGCAGAATTGGCAGCGGATCTGACCATGCCGGATGGCACACCCCTGCAACAATTGCTGGATGCCTGCCCGCCAACGGATCTGGAGCGCCTGCTCGGCGCCGCTTTAGGTTGAAAGATGTATTTTCTGGAGCACCATCGTTCAAGTCAGGAAGACTATACTGCTGAGGCTGTCATCACCCTGAGCAGTCGGAGCGACAGACAGTTCGCCTGCCTGCCGATCACAGCCATGTTGCCTCTGAGAGGCCGAATTACTGGAACTTGCCATGCCTGACATTACCCTCACCACGCTCAACAAGCTCAAGCAGTCCGGCGAAAAGTTTGCCTGTCTGACCGCTTATGATGCGCTTTTCGCCCACCTGGAAAGCTCGGCGGGCGTCGAGTTGCTATTGATTGGCGACTCGCTGGGGATGGTGCTGCAAGGTCACGACAGCACCTTGCCGGTTACCGTCGAGGATATGGAGTACCACACCCGCGCGGTCAAACGCGGTAATCAGGGCGCGCTGATCATGTCCGATCTACCATTCATGAGCTGCGCCACGCTGGACCGCGCGCTGGATGCCAGCACCCGACTGATGCAGGCAGGTGCGCACGTGGTCAAGCTGGAGGGCGCCGGCTGGCTGGCCGACACCATAGGTGTGCTGACACGCAATGGCATCCCGGTGTGCGCACACCTGGGCCTGACGCCGCAGACTGTCAACGTCACCGGTGGCTATAAGGTGCAAGGCCGTGAGGACGACAAGGCCAGAGAGCTGTTGGCCGACGCCATCGCATTGGCTGAAGCCGGCGCAGCCCTGTTGCTGCTGGAATGCGTGCCCAGCGCACTGGCGGCGGAAATCACCCGCTCGGTGAATGTCCCGGTCATCGGTATCGGCGCCGGCCCGGATACCGACGGCCAGATGCTGGTTGTGCATGACATGCTCGGTCTATCGTTCAACGGTCGCATGGCCAAGTTCGTGAAGAACTTCATGACGGGCCAGCCGGATATCCAGTCTGCACTGCGAGCCTATGTGGCAGCCGTGAAAGCGATTGAGTTCCCGACAGCTGAGCACGAGTTCTGACTCCATGAATACATTGCATTCGATTGCCCAGCTACGTGCTGCGCTGGCCCGCGCGCGCCAGGAAAACAAACGCATCAGTCTGGTGCCGACCATGGGCAACCTGCACGACGGGCATATCGCCCTGGTGGAGAAGGCCCGGCAACGTACCGACTATGTAGTGGTCAGCATCTTCGTTAACCCGCTTCAGTTCGGCGCCAATGAAGATCTCGACAGTTATCCGCGCACCCTGGCCGAAGACCAGCGCAGGTTGCTGGATGCCGGCGCCGATTTGGTCTTCGCGCCCAATGTCAGTGAAATGTATCCCGAGGGGATGAACGGCCACACCCTGATCAGTGTGCCGGTGGTGTCCGAAGGACTGTGTGGCGCCAGCCGCCCCGGTCATTTTGATGGGGTATCCACGGTAGTCAGCAAGCTGCTGAACATTGTGCAGCCGGATCTGGCGATATTCGGCGAGAAGGATTTTCAGCAGCTGGCAGTGATCCGCAAGATGAGCCAGGACCTGTGCCTGCCGGTACAGATCATGGGTGAGCCCATAGTACGCGCCGACGATGGCCTGGCACTGTCATCACGCAATGGCTATCTGAACGAAGAGCAACGCCGCAGCGCACCCTATCTGTATCAGACCTTGCTACACATTGAACAGCAGCTCGGCTCGGGGCGCCGGGACTTTGCCGCAGTCATCGATGAGGCTCGCGTCGCTCTGGTCGAAGCCGGCTTCAGGCCTGACTATCTGGACCTGCGCGACGCCGAAACCCTGCAACCGGCCACCGGTGAAACGCAGGATATCGTCATTCTTGCTGCCGTCTATCTCGGCACCACCCGTCTGATCGACAACCTCCGCCTCAACCTCGCCTGAGCATCTACAGCCGGACATCTGCCCGGCTGCTCCAACTCCAGCATATAGACCAAAGAAGGGTTGAATTGCCCTCGATTCTGGTCAACCCTTGATGCAAACAATCTGAAGCAGAGGCTACCGTCACTGCGGGCCATCTGCGGTCAACAATAACAACAGAGGACCATGCCATGTACGAGATCGAGCAGCACAAGGTTTCCGAAGCCGCGCGTCGCGATACCCACCTTGACGCCGATGGTTACGAACGACTCTATCGCCAATCGATAGAACAGCCTGATACCTTCTGGGCCGAACAGGCCACCCGTTTCGTGGACTGGATGCAGCCATGGAGCAAAATCCATGAAAGCAACATGGATAAAGGTGAGGCAGCCTGGTTCATTGACGGCAAATTGAACGTCAGTGCCAACTGCATCGACCGCCACCTGGCCAAACGCGCCGACCAGACGGCGATCATCTGGGAAGGCGACGACCCGAGCGAAGACCGTCACATCAGCTATCGCGAGCTGCACCAGCAGGTCTGCCGCCTGGCCAACGTGTTGAAGGCGCGCGGCGTAAAAAAGGGTGACCGCGTCTGCCTGTACATGCCGATGATCCCCGAAGCGGCCTTTGCCATGCTTGCCTGCACGCGTATCGGTGCGGTGCACTCGGTGGTATTCGGTGGTTTCTCCCCCGACGCCTTGCGTGATCGCATCCAGAATGCCGAGTGCCGCGTGGTGATTACCGCCGACGAGGGCGTGCGCGGAGGCAAGAGCATTCCGTTGAAGCAGAACGTCGACAAGGCGCTGGCTGACTGTCCCGATGTGCATACCGTGGTCACCGTCAAACGTACCGGAGCCGATATCCCCTGGCATGAACATCGCGATGTCTGGTGTCACGAAGCCTGTGCCGCGGTCAGCGATGTCTGTGAGCCGGAGCCCATGGACAGTGAAGATCCCCTGTTTATCCTCTATACCTCCGGCTCTACCGGTAAGCCCAAGGGCGTGCTGCATACCACAGGTGGTTACCTGCTCAGCACCGCCCTCACCCATCACTATGTATTCGATTACCACGAAGGCGAAGTCTACTGGTGTACTGCTGATGTCGGCTGGGTCACCGGGCACTCCTATATCGTCTATGGCCCGCTGTGCAACGGCGCCACCACGCTGATGTTCGAAGGCGTGCCGACCTACCCGAACGCGTCCCGCTGCTGGGATATCGTCGACAAGCACAAGGTCAATATCTTCTATACCGCGCCAACCGCCATCCGTGCTCTGATGGCGCTGGGTGACGAGCCGGTCAAATCGACCTCCCGTGCCAGCCTGCGCCTGCTCGGCAGCGTCGGCGAGCCGATCAACCCGGAAGCCTGGGAATGGTACTACCACGTGGTTGGCGACAGCCGCTGCCCGGTAGTGGATACCTGGTGGCAGACCGAAACCGGCTCGATCCTGATCGCCCCCTTGCCTGGCGCAACCGATCTCAAACCCGGCTCCGCCACCCGTCCCTTCTTCGGCGTGGAGCCAGCGCTCTACGATAACGATGGCAACGAACTGCATGGGGTGGCCGACGGCAACCTGGTGATCAAGCGCTCCTGGCCCAGCCAGATTCGTACTGTGTACGGTGACAATCAGCGGTTTATCGACACCTACTTCAGCACCTACAAGGGGGTCTACTTCACCGGTGACGGTGCACGCCGCGACGAGGATGGCTATTACTGGATCACCGGGCGAGTGGATGATGTGCTGAATATTTCCGGTCACCGCATCGGCACCGCTGAAGTGGAAAGCGCGCTGGTACTGCATGACGCTGTGGCCGAAGCCGCCGTGGTGGGCTGCCCGCATGACATCAAGGGGCAGGCGATCTATGCGTATGTCATGCCCATGCATAACGCCACACCTTCCGATGAGCTGCTGGCCGATCTCAAGGTCTACGTCAGCGAACAGGTCGGCGCCTTTGCCAAGCCGGACTTCATCCAATGGGCTCCTGGCCTGCCGAAGACCCGTTCGGGTAAGATCATGCGGCGCATCCTGCGCAAGATTGCCTGTGACGAGCTGGATACCCTGGGTGATACCTCGACGCTATCCGATCCAACCGTGGTCGATGAGCTGATCGAACATCGACTGAATCGTGGTCGCTGATCGGGATGCTCAACCGGGTGATCTGAGCTTGAAGCGCTCGATCGCCCGGTAACACACGCCGCCCTTCTCACCACGGCTGCTGAGGAACAGGCAGATGTGTTCTACATGGAACGCCGGTATCGCCAGCTGTGCGTGCCGTTGCAGGAAGACTTGCAGTGGTGCGCAAGGCTTCACCCGCGCCAGGGTGATATGCGGCGTATAGGACCGGTCCTCGACCATCAGCCCCAGCGGCAGCAAGCGCTGCTCCAGCGTTCGTTGCAAGTGATCCAGCGGCACGCTGGGGGCCAGCCCGGCCCATAGCACGGATGGCCGCTGCAACGTGCCGAAATACCCCACGCCCTGTATCGCCAGATCAAAAGATGGACAGGGAACGTCAACCAGTGCCGTTGCCATGCGCCGGGCACATTGCTCATCCACACTGCCAATGAAGTTGAGCGTCAGATGCAACTGCTCCGGCTCATGCCAGCGGGTCCCAGGATAGTCTTCGCGCATGCCTGCCAGCACCTGTCTGACCGGCTCCGGCAATTCGATCCCAACAAACAGTCGCAGCATGAACATGACTCCGTTCCGGATACATTCGTGGATCTTATGCTAAAGAATCCGCAGCGGTACAATAACCTCCATGCGCCTCGATCGATTCATCGCCAGACATACCGAACAAAGCCAACAGACCGCACGTCTTCTGATCACAGCGGGCCGGGTGCAGGTGAATGGGCAGGTCATCCGCGCCCCCCAACAGGCCGTCGACCGCTTCGTCACCGTACAGCTGGACGACAGGCTCCTGCAACAGCACACGCCCCTGCACTTCATGCTGCACAAACCGCGCGGTTATCTGAGTGCTACCAGCGACCCGGCTCATCCCACCGTGCTCGAGCTGTTCGCCGAGCCATTGCGTCCGCACCTGCATATCGGCGGACGATTGGATCGCAGCACCTCTGGGCTGTTGATCCTCACCAACGACGGTCTCTGGTCCCGGCGGCTGACCGAACCCGGCCAGCGCATTCCCAAGGTATATCTGGTGGGTACTGCAGAACCTGTGGCCGCTTGCGCCGCCGAGCGCTTCGAACAGGGCATCCATCTGACCCGGGAAGATGTTGATACCTCCCCTGCACAACTGCAACTGCTCGCGCCTGACCTCGCACGCCTGACCATTTACGAAGGCCGCCATCATCAGGTCAAGCGGATGTTTCATGCTGTCGGCAACCGAGTGATTTCACTGCACCGCGAGCGTATGGGCGATATTGAACTGGACCCCACATTGGCCCCCGGACAATACCGGCCGCTGACCAGCACGGAGATTGCCAGCGTCTGAGCGGATGGCAGCCGCTTGGTTTAATCGCGCTGGGCTTGCTACCCTTTGGGGACCAGACGCAATCCGAAGGCGACGCTCATGCATACCATCATTGCGGGACGATTCGAACTGCAGGATCAGGCAGATGCAGCCCTGGCAGCGCTGCGCCAGACAGGCTTTCCTCTGGAAGCCCTGGCTGCCTTCTACCTCAATCCCAACGGCCAACATGATATCTATCCCATTGGCGGGGACGACGAAAGCTCTCCCGGCGCTCGTAAGTCAGGTCTTGGCGCAGCTAAAGGCGGTGGCGTGGGCGCGGCCATCGGGGCAGCTGCAGGGTTGGCGACAACGCCGATCATCGGCCCTGTCGGCGTCGCCATCGGCGCTGGGATCGGCGCCTATACCGGCTCGCTGGTGGGCGCAGTCAGCAGCACCGATGAGAAGTCAGATGTGGACGAGCAGACCGGGCAGCCTTCCGAGGTCCAGCCAGCCGTGACTGAACGCGCCCCAGGCGTGCTGGTGGCTGTCCGGGTTGATGATCAATCCAGGCAGTCTGCCATCGACACTCTCAGAGCCGTCGGGGCCATGGACGTCGAGCAGGCAGAAGGAGAGCTGCGTGACGGCCAATGGAAGGATTTTGATCCACGTGCGGTGGTTCAGTGCATATTATAATTCAGCGCGCATGAACGCCACTCAGCCAAGCCAGCGCTTCGGCGTCCTGCTCGGGACTGAATGACTTTACCTCCAGGCCGGGGATCATGGCGCCTTCGATTTCGCTCATCGTTCTGATCCATTCTCTGGCACTGAGCACCGCGCATCGATCGAACTGGCGTATGAGCCGAAACAGTTGCGGCAGATGCGACAGCTCTACTCCTACGGCACCCGCGGTCGGCATCTCCAGGTCGCCGACGCGCATCAACAGCTGACCGTGCTGCATACCCTGCGCCTGGGTAAACAGCGCGCTCAGCCCTTCGCGCATGCCCTCCCGGTCCAGCTTCCCGGCGATATCCAATTCCAGTCGTTCGTTACCAATACGCATTACCTGAAACATGTTGTTCTCCGATATCTGTACAACCTGCGGACAGTATAGACAACCGAGAGTCGCAGCTGATGAAGGGGTGGTTGAGGTTTATCTGTGCCCAGGATTGACCGGCCGAAACATGGAATCTTTTACCCGCAAGAGGCGTCAACTGAAATACATAGATGCGGAGGTGAATGATGAGTAACGATCAGCACGAGCCCGACGAACAGGCCCTCACCGAAGCCGCCAGACGGCAGGTTGAAGCAGATAATCGTGAGGCACCCGATGATCGGCCCATGGGCCCGGTTGGCAATGTACCGTCCAGAGCTGAGTCGGCTAGGCGTGCCGATGAAGCGGGGTTGACTGAAGCCTCCATGCCTGGACAAGGTCCTACCGCCGACGACGCCACACCAGAAACGCTGAACCCCGATGATGGTTCACGCTCGGCTGAGGAGGCTGATATCGCCGGCAAGGCGGCGGACACTGAACTCAGTGATGTCGGAGAGGCCGGCGCTGGAGGGCGCTATGGGCTGGACGAAGCGGAACTGGGGCGTGCCAAGCCGCTGGATGGCAAACCCTGGGATGGTGATCCCGATGAGCCGCTGGTTCCGGAAACCGCAGCCGATGACAACCTGACAGCGCGCCGCAGCAGCGAGCCAGATAATTCCTGACGACGGCTTTCAACAGGCATAAAAAAACCCCGGCATGAAGGCCAGGGTTTTTTATGCACCGCCCGAAGGCTGGCAGCGGGATCAGACGCCGCTGTTTTCAGCTGCTTCCACATCCTTCATGGACAGCTTGATACGGCCGCGGTTATCCACGTCCAGTACCAGCACCTTCACTTCCTGACCTTCCTGAAGTACGTCGGTGACCTTCTCGATACGCTGGTTGGCGATCTGCGAGATGTGTACCAGACCGTCCTTGCCGGGCAGGATGCTGACGAAGGCGCCGAAATCAACGATACGCTCGACCTTGCCGGTGTAGACCTTGCCGATTTCCGCTTCAGCGGTAATACCATCAACCCGCGCCTTGGCAGCGTTGGCGGCATCTTTGCTGGCAGCGAAGATCTTCACGGTGCCGTCATCGGTAATGTCGATCGAAGCACCGGTCTCTTCGCAGATACCGCGGATGGTTGCACCACCCTTGCCGATCACATCACGGATCTTGTCGGAATCGATCTTCATGCTGATCATGGTCGGTGCGTTGGCGGACAGCTCCTTGCGCGAAGCCGGCAGCACCTGGTTCATCTGACCCAGGATATTCAGACGTGCGTCGAGCGCCTGATGCAGCGCCAGTTCCATGATTTCTTCGGTGATGCCCTGGATCTTGATATCCATCTGCAGCGCAGTAACACCTTTCTCGGTACCGGCTACCTTGAAGTCCATGTCGCCCAGGTGATCCTCGTCACCGAGGATGTCGGTCAGGATCGCGAACTTATCGCCTTCCTTGACCAGACCCATGGCGATACCGGCCACCGGCGCCTTCAGTGGCACACCGGCGTCCATCAGCGCCAGAGATGCACCGCAGACCGAGGCCATGGAGCTGGAACCGTTGGATTCGGTGATTTCCGAGACCACACGGATGGTGTAGGGGAACTGCTCCATATCGGGCATCACTGCCTCGATACCACGACGGGCCAGACGACCATGGCCGATTTCGCGGCGACCGGTACCACCCATGCGCCCACACTCACCCACCGAGTAGGGAGGGAAGTTGTAGTGGAACATGAAGGGGTCTTTCTTCTCGCCTTCCAGGGTATCCAGCAGCTGTGAATCACGGGCAGTACCCAGAGTGGTTACCACCAGCGCCTGAGTTTCACCACGGGTGAACAGGGAGGAACCGTGAGTGCGATCCAGTACACCGACTTCGATGTTCAGCGGACGTACGGTTTTGGTGTCACGGCCATCGATGCGCGGATTGCCATTGACGATGCTTTCACGCACGGTGCGGTATTCAATCTCACCGAATGCGTCCTTGACTTCACCAGCGGCGAACTTGGCTTCTTCACCGGCCAGCGCAGCGATAGCAGCATCACGCAGCTCGCCCAGACGGGTGTAACGCGACTGCTTGTGGGTGATGGTGTAGGCTTCGCTGATACCCGCGCCGAACTCGGACTTGATGGCATCCAGCAGCACGGTGTTTTCCGGAGCGGGCTGCCAGTCCCACGCAGGCTTGCCGGCTTCGGCAACCAGTTCCTTGATCGCTTCGATGGCCGGCTGGAATTCCATGTGGGCGAAGAGTACTGCACCCAGCATCTGGTCTTCGGACAGTTCCTGCGCTTCGGATTCAACCATCAGCACGGCGTCTTCGGTACCCGCGACGATCATGTCCAGACGCGAGGTCTTCAGTTGCTCGTAGGTCGGGTTCAGAACGTAGCCATCAACGTCGTCAAAACCAACGCGGGCACCACCGATAGGGCCGTCGAAGGGAATACCGGAAATGGCCAGCGCAGCCGAGGTGCCGAGCAGTGCGGCGATATCCGGATCAGTCGTCTTGTCAGTGGAAACCACGGTGCAGACCACCTGGACTTCATTCATGAAGCCATCGGCGAACAGCGGGCGGATCGGACGGTCGATCAGACGCGAGGTGAGGGTTTCCTTCTCGGTAGGACGGCCTTCACGCTTGAAGAAACCACCCGGAATGCGGCCTGCCGCATAGGTTTTTTCGATGTAGTGCACAGACAGAGGGAAGAAGTCGCGACCGGCGTCGGCATTCTTTGCGCCCACCACGGTAACCAGAACGCTGACTGCATCATCAATGCTGACCAGAACCGCGCCGGAAGCCTGGCGCGCGATGCGGCCGGTTTCCAGGGTAATGGTGTTGTTGCCCAACTTGAATTGTTTGATAACCGGTTTCACGGTGTCTTCTCTCTCTGTATTTGCCTTTGGGGAAACTCTGGGCATGGTCGGGTTTCGGACCCGGCCATGTCCAAACGGAGCTGGTCTTAGCGACGCAGACCCAGACTGCTGATCAAGCTGCTGTAGCGGCTCAGATCCTTGGACTTCAGGTAATCCAGCAGCTTACGACGCTGGTTGACCATACGGATCAGACCGCGACGGGAATGGTGATCCTTCTTGTTGTCCTTGAAGTGACCCTGCAGCTTGTTGATGTTGACAGTCAACAGAGCCACCTGGACTTCAGGAGAACCGGTATCACCTTCGCCACGTGCATACTCGGATACGATTGCAGCTTTTTCTTCAACGCTCAGTGCCATGACAGCTATTCCTCTGAGGTAACAGGCCGGGACGTCTGTCCCGTGTTTTAAATCGAGGAATGACCATGCCTGTTGACAGCCACCCTCGTTGCGACCCTTATGGGTCAACTTCCATGAAATCATTCAGCCATTGAAACGCATCAGACGTTTGGGCGCCACCCGTGCGTCATCGGTCATTTCACCGATACCGATGAAACGCCCTTCGTGATCACGCAGGCGGACCATACCGAACGCCGGACTACCCGGCACCCGTACCGCCTGTCCATGATTGAGGTAAAAGGCGGTCTGCTCGGTAAGATCCACCACCGGCCAGTCTTCCAGCCCGCTGTCGTTCGGCAGCAGCAGGTGATCCAGCGCGGTGGCGCCACCTTCGGCGTGCAAGGCCTCGAGCGTTTCCAGGGTTACCGCCTGGGTCAGATCGAACGGGCCGGCCTGGATCCGGCGCAGCTCGGAAACGTGCGCTCCACAACCCAGAGCGGCGCCCAGATCTTCGACCAGGGTGCGAATATAAGTGCCCTTGCTGCAGTGCACTTCCAAGCGCAGACGATCGCCCTCCAGCTCCAGCAACTCCAGCTGGCTTATGGTAACAGATCGCGGCTTGCGCTCCACTGTTTCCCCGGCGCGAGCCAGCTTGTACAACGGCTGACCTTCATGCTTGAGCGCCGAATACATGGGCGGTATCTGCTGGATATCGCCGCGAAAGCGCGGCAGTAGCGCCTCGACCTCTGCCATAGTGACATGGCACGGCTTTCTTTCCAGCACATCGCCTTCGGCATCACCGGTCGTCGTGGTCATCCCCAACCGGGCTTCGGTGACATAGGCCTTGTCCGCATCCAGCAGGTACTGGGAAAACTTGGTCGCCTCGCCCAGACACAGAGGCAGTACACCGCTGGCCAGTGGATCAAGGCTACCGGTATGCCCACCCTTGCTGGCATTGAACAACCAGCGCACCTTCTGCAAGGCGGCATTGGAGGTCATGCCCAGCGGCTTGTCGAAAATCAGTACGCCGTCGATATCACGGCGTTTGCTACGTGGTGCGGACACGTCTACTCCTCAACATCCCCGGAGTGCTGACGATCCTGCGCAACAGCACGTTCGATAAGGGAAGACAGATGTACGCCGCGGCGCACGCTCTCATCGTAGTGGAAATGCAATTGCGGAATGCTGCGCAACTTCATCACGCGCCCGAGCTGTACTCGCAGAAAACCGGCAGCATCCTTCAGGGCCGCCAGGTTAAGCGCGATGTCTTCGTCGGTCGCCTCGCCCATCAGGGTAATGAAAATCTTGGCATGCGCCAGATCGCGGCTGACTTCCGCAGCGGTGACAGTAATCATGCCGACACGCGGGTCGCGAACTTCGCGCTGGATCAGCGAGGCCAGCTCACGCTGCATCTGATCAGCTACCCGCTGGGTACGACTGTATTCTTTGGCCATAACGTTACACTCAAAAAACGGTGAGACTGAAAACACCAAAGCCGGAAGCCGCGCCAAGGCGACTTCCAGCTTGCAGCCAGCAACTCTGGCTGGTGTTACAGCGTCCGCGCTACCTGAACCCGCTCGAATACTTCGATACGGTCACCGGCACGCACGTCGTTGTAGTTCTTCACACCGATACCGCATTCCATGCCATTGCGCACCTCGGCAACGTCATCCTTGAAGCGACGCAGGGATTCCAGCTCGCCTTCGTAGATGACCACGTCTTCGCGCAGCACACGGATCGGACGGTTGCGGTGTACGGTACCTTCGATAACCATACAGCCGGCTACCGCGCCGAACTTAGGCGAACGGAATACGTCACGAACTTCGGCGACGCCCAGAATCTGCTCACGAACATCGCTGCCGAGCATGCCGGTCAGGGCCTTCTTGACGTCTTCGATGATTTCGTAGATGACGCTGTAATAGCGCAGATCCAGACCTTCAGCCTCGATAACCTTGCGCGCCGAGGCATCGGCCCGCACGTTGAAGCCGAAAATCACGGCGTTGGAAGCCAGCGCCAGGTTGGCGTCGGTTTCGTTGATACCACCCACGCCGCCCGACACGATCTTGACTTGAACTTCGTCGTTGCCCAGTTCGGCGAGCGAACCCTGCAGCGCCTCGAGCGAGCCACGCACGTCAGCCTTGATGACAATGTTGAGTGTCTTCTTCTCGCCCTGACCCATGTTCTCGAACATGTTTTCCAGCTTCGCAGACTGCTGGCGAGCCAGCTTGATCTCGCGGAACTTGCCCTGACGGAACAGTGCTACTTCGCGCGCCTTCCTTTCATCAGGAACCACGGTCATTTCGTCACCGGCTCCCGGTGTACCGTCAAGACCCAGAATGGCTACAGGGATGGACGGACCGGCCTCCTTGACGCTATTGCCGTTCTCATCAAGCATGGCGCGCACGCGGCCATAATTGAGGCCGGCCAGCACCACATCACCCTGACGCAGCGTGCCGTTCTGTACCAGCACCGTGGCAATCGGACCACGGCCCTTGTCCAGACGCGACTCGACTACGACACCGCGCGCCGGCGCTGTCGGCTGGGCCTTGAGCTCGAGTACTTCAGCCTGCAGCAGAACCGCTTCGAGCAACTCGTCGATGCCGGTACCGACCTTGGCCGAAACGTGCATGAACATGGTATCGCCACCCCATTCCTCGGGGACCACACCGCGTGCTGCCAGATCATGCTTGATGCGATCAGGGTCAGCTTGTTCCTTGTCGATCTTGTTCACGGCCACAACCAGGGGCACACCCGCTGCCTTGGCGTGCTGCACCGCCTCTTCGGTCTGCGGCATCACGCCGTCATCAGCGGCCACCACCAGAATCACGATATCAGTGGACTGGGCACCACGGGCACGCATTGCGGTAAACGCCGCGTGACCGGGGGTGTCGAGGAAGGTGACCATGCCGCGATCAGTCTGCACATGGTAGGCACCGATGTGCTGAGTAATGCCGCCAGCCTCGCCCGAAGCCACCTTGGCCCGGCGAATATAGTCAAGCAGCGAGGTCTTGCCGTGGTCTACGTGACCCATGACGGTCACTACCGGGGCGCGGCTGATTTCTTCACCTTCGAAGTGCATGGCTTCAGCCAGGCGATCTTCCAGCTCACTTTCACTGACATGCTTGACCTGGTGACCCAGGTCTTCGGCGACGATGGTCGCAGTGTCCTGATCCAGCACCTGGTTGATGGTCACCATGTTGCCGTTCTTGAACATGTACTTGATGACTTCGGCTGCCTTCACCGACATCTTCTGGGCCAGTTCGGCCACGGTGATGGTTTCACCGATTACCACTTCTCGCACTACAGGTCCTGTCGGCTTCTCGAAGCCGTGCTGATTACTACGTTTCTTCTGCGCCTTGAGCTTGCCGGCGCCCCCGCGACGACGCGCATTGTCATCATCACCTGCACGCGCGGTGCCGCGCCCCTTGCCGGGGCCTCCGGCGCGCTTGCGGCTGCGCTCGTCTTCCTCAGCCCGCGCCTTGCGACGCTGTTCGTCCTTCTTCTTCGCCGCCGCTGCCGGTGACGGCGCTGCTTCCACAATTGCCTCATCAGCTACGGGAGCAGGTTGCGGCGCAGCCGCCGGCTGTGCCTTGGGCGCCGGGGTTTCAGGCTGCGATGGAGCCTGGGCGGCCTGTGCTTCGGCAGCCTGACGCGCAGCTTCTTCAGCCTGACGCGCCTGGTCTTCTTCGGCCTTGCGCTGGGCTTCCGCTGCAGCGGCAGCCTGACGTGCTTCCTCGGCCGCGCGCAGCTCTTCCAGCTCCCGCTGACGCTCGGCTTCGACATCCACTTCGTCACGCTTGACGTAGGTTCGCTTCTTGCGCACTTCCACGTTGACGGTTTTGCTGCCCGCTACTTTCAAGGTGCTTACGGTTTTTCGCGTCAGGGTAATCTTGCGCGGCTCTGTAGCCGAATCGCCGTGATTGCTCTTCAGAAACGTCAGCAATCGCTGTTTTTCATCGTCCGAAACGGGCTGTTCCGCACCAGTGTGCGTCAACCCAGCTTCCTGCATCTGTTGCAACAGGCGCTCTACCGGCGTACCTGTCACTTCAGCCAATTCTTTGACCGTCACTTCCGCCATTCACTTTCTCCTCAGTCGGGGGCCGGGCGTTGCCGCCCAGCGATGCTGCCAGCCGACCGGTTTATTCAAACCAGGGAGCCCGGGCTGCCATGATCAGGGCGCCGGCACGGGCTTCGTCGATTCCATCAATATTCAGCAGATCATCCACGGATTGTTCCGCGAGATCTTCCATGCAGAGAATGCCTTGGGCTGCCAGCTGGAATGCCAGGGCGCGATCCATGCCCTCCATATTCAGCAGATCGTCCGCAGGCTGGACCTCTTCCAGTTTTTCCTCGTTGGCAATCGCCTTCGTCAGCAGGCGGTCCTTGGCTCGCGACCGCAGCTCATTGACGATATCTTCATCAAAACCATCGATTTCCAGCATTTCCTCCATGGGTACGTAGGCAATTTCCTCCAGCGAGGTAAAGCCTTCGTCGACCAGAATCTGAGCCAGCTCTTCATCCACATCCAGCTCATCGAGGAAGTTGCGCAATACATCGCCCGTCTCGGCTTCCTGTTTTGCACGGATGTCGTCTTCGGTCATGACATTGAGTGTCCAGCCGGTCAATTGGCTGGCCAACCGGACGTTCTGGCCACTACGGCCAATTGCCTGGGCGAGGTTATCCTCGGCCACGGCGATATCTATGGCATGGGTATCTTCATCCAGGATGATCGAAGCCACTTCGGCAGGTGCCATGGCATTGATCACGAACTGCGCGAGGTTGTCGTCCCAAAGCACGATATCCACCCGCTCACCGCCCAGCTCACCGGACACCGCCTGCACGCGCGAGCCGCGCATGCCGATACAGGCACCTTGCGGATCTATACGCTTGTCTTTCGAACGCACCGCAATCTTGGCCCGGGAGCCCGGATCACGGGCTGCGCCCATGACCTCGATCAGCTCTTCGGAGATCTCCGGCACTTCGATACGGAACAGCTCGATTATCATTTCCGGACAACTGCGCGACAGCACCAGCTGCGGACCGCGGTTCTCTGTACGGATATCCTTGAGCAGCGCACGAATGCGGGTACCGGTGCGGAAGGTCTCGCGCGGGATCATTTCCTCACGCGGCAACACGGCCTCGGCATTATTGCCCAGATCCACGATGACACTGTCGCGAGTGACCTTCTTTACCGTGCCGCTGATGATTTCACCCAACCGATCACGGTAGGCGTCAACCACCTGGGCGCGCTCTGCTTCACGAACCTTCTGGACGATAACCTGTTTGGCGATCTGCGCGGCGATACGACCGAACTCGACTGACTCGATCTTCTCTTCAACCACGTCACCGACGTTCAGCGACGGGTCGCGGGCGTGGGCCTGGTCCAATGCCAACTGCATATCTGGCTCTTCGAAGTCATCATCCACCACCACGGTCCAGCGACGGAAGCTGTCGTAGTCGCCGGTCTGGCGATTGATCGCCACCCGCACGTCGACTTCGTCTTCATAGCGCTTTTTGGTGGCCGTTGCCAAGGCCAGTTCCAGCGCCTCGAAAATGACTCCGGGCGGCACGCCCTTCTCATTGGATACGGATTCCACAACCAGCAGCACTTCTTTGCTCATCGTATGCCTCGCCTAACGCCGTCCATTGGGGCCACTGGAGCCCGAAAAATGCTCAAAACCGCGGAATGATATTACTTTTATCGATGGTATCGATGGGCAGCAGGTACTCGTGTTCTTCCACCTGCAACACTACCTCATCGCCTTCCACCCCGCGGATGACACCTTGAAAATTCCGCCGGCCTTCATAGGGCACGCGCAATCTGATTTTGGCCTGCTCGCCGACATAGGCGGCGAACTGCTCGAGAGTGAACAAAGGCCTGTCCATTCCCGGAGAAGACACTTCCAGAGTGTAATCGCCACTGATGGGGTCTTCCACATCCAGCACCGCACTGGCCTGCCTGCTGATCGTCGCGCACGCTTCCACGCTCACGCCGTCAGGGTGTTCGATATATACTCGCAGCAGACTGTGACGCCCCTGCGAAAGAAACTCGATCCCCCAACAACGATAGCCCAGAGCTTCGACAATCGGGACCAACAGGTTCTCCAATTCGGTAACTTTGCCGGACAATTTCACCGCCTTTCTTGAATGAATAAAAAATGGGCCTGAAGCCCATCCTGGTTCCGGCCACTTCATCGAATGAAGTCCGGAGTTAACAAAAAGCCCCTGAAAAGGGGCCTTTGACTGGTTGCGGGGGCAGGATTTGAACCTACGACCTTCGGGTTATGAGCCCGACGAGCTACCAGACTGCTCCACCCCGCGTCGAATCTAGGGCATGAATTATACGCTCGGCAGCCAAACAAGACAACCTGACATATTCTGCCCGGAAAAAACAAGGGCCTGCATGCTGCAGGCCCTTTAAATTGGTGCGGAAAATGGGACTCGAACCCATACACCCGAAGGCACTACCCCCTCAAGATAGCGTGTCTACCAATTCCACCACTTCCGCAAAACTGTCGGCTTACTCTACGACCGGAACATCGTCAGTCGCAGGGGCCTGAGGAGCCTGCTCTTCGAGAACAGGAACATCTTCACTAACCGGGGCGCGCGGCTCGCTCTGCATCATCGGAACCGGCAGGCCCGCATCACGAACTTCGCTCGCCTTGTGGCTGGCATAGAAGGCCAACCCCAAAGAGGTGACAAAGAATACAGTGGCCAGCACCGCTGTCAAGCGACTTAGAAAAGTAGCCGCACCCTGGCTGCCAAAAACCGTACCGGACGCCCCGGAACCAAAGGACGCACCTGTCTCCGCACCCTTACCCTGCTGGATCAGAATCAACCCAACCAGGCCAATGGCGACCAGAAGATGTACAACCACAATTACGGTTTGAATCATTTAGCTTGTCCCGCGGCGCGAGCTATCGCACCAAATTCATCTGCATTGAGAGAGGCTCCACCTACCAGCCCCCCATCGATATCCGGCATGTCAAACAGTGCCTGAGCATTATCCGCCTTGACGCTGCCACCGTAGACTATCTGTACACACCTGGCCTGCTCATCATCCAGCACGGCCAGCCGCGCACGAATCATGGCATGCACGTCCTGAGCCTGCTCCGGCGTGGCCGTCAGGCCCGTACCAATCGCCCAGACAGGCTCATATGCGACCACGCCCTGGGACAGACCGCCGACACCAAAGGTATCCAGCACTGCCTGCAACTGTCGCCCGACCACGTCCGCAGTTTCACCTGAATCATACTGCTCACGCGTCTCGCCAACACAGAGAATAGGACGAAGACCACTGGCCAGTGCCGCAGCAAACTTGCGGCAAATCACCTCGTCAGTCTCTCCCAACAGGCTACGCCGCTCGGAATGACCAACCAGTACAAATTCACAACCCGCATCACGCAGCTGCGCCGGAGATATCTCACCGGTCAACGCACCGGGCTCGGCCTGGAATGCACAGCTCTGGCCAGCCAGCCGCAGCGGCGACCCTTCCAGCATCTGGTGACACTGCTGAATATACAGTGCCGGAGGCGCAACCAGCAGATCGACCTCTTCCGGCCACTGCTGCTCGTTCAATCCGGAGAGCAACTCATCAACGGACTGCCGAGTACCGTACATTTTCCAGTTTCCGGCGACCAGCGGACGACGCATGCCTAACCTCTCAGCTCAAGCGGGCGCCAATGTTAACCAAGTTGCCAACCCGACACAACCGCCTTTTCAGCGCTCGCCAAACATTTTTTGCACTTGCTCGGCCAAGGCCTCGGCCTCGCTTGTCACCTGCTTCGGATTCTGACCTTCCACCATCACTCGGATCAGGGGTTCAGTACCCGACAGGCGCAATAAAACCCGGCCCGAGTCACCTAACCGGGCTTCGGCCGCAGCCACCGCTGCCTGCAACTCGGGCGCCTCCAGCGGCGATGCTCCGCTGCTCTGGTAACGCACATTGATCAGCTTCTGCGGGCATTTGCTCATGCCCTTGCAGGCATGCGCCAGACTCTTGCCCGACATGCGCAGCGCACGCACAACCTGCAACGCGGCGATAATCCCATCGCCCGTAGTGGTGTGGCGCAGACATACCAGATGCCCCGAGGACTCACCACCCAACTGCCAACCGCGCTGATGCAGCTCGGCCATGACATAACGGTCACCGACCTTGGCGCGGACAAAGGGAATATCCCGCTCGCGCAGCGCCAGCTCAAGGCCGAGATTGGTCATCAGCGTGCCAGCCACACCCCCTTCGAGCAGGCCGCGCTCGTACAGATCCAGAGCCATGATATAGAGCAGCTCATCACCGTCCACCTCATTGCCCAGATGATCAACCATCATCACCCTATCGCCATCACCATCGAAGGCGATACCCAGATCCGCCTGCCGCTCGACCACCGCCTTGCTCAGTGCCGCCAGGTGGGTCGAGCCGACTCCCGCATTGATGTTCAGACCATCCGGACTGGCACCTATCACGCTGACTTCAGCACCCAGCTCACTGAACACGCTGGGCGCGACCTTGTAGGTGGCGCCATTGGCGCAATCCAGCACGATTTTCATACCCTTGAAGCTGGTACTGGTCGGCACACTGCTCTTACAGAATTCGATATAGCGGCCCGACGCATCCTCAATTCGCGCCACCTTGCCCAGCTCGCCGGATTCAACCACCTGCATGGGGGTATCGACCAACCGCTCGATTTCGTGCTCCAGGGTATCCGGCAGCTTGGTGCCCTGAGCCGAGAAGAACTTGATGCCATTGTCATAATGCGGATTATGCGATGCACTGATGACGATGCCGGCATCTGCCTTGAAGGTGCGCGTCAGGTAGGCAATGGCCGGGGTCGGCATCGGACCAAGCAACTGCACCTGCGCACCAGCGGCGGACAGTCCCGCCTCCAGTGCCGATTCGAACATGTAGCCGGAGATACGCGTGTCCTTGCCGATGACCACACGGCACTGGCCGTGGTGCTTGAATGCCATACCGGTGGCCCATCCCAACCTGAGCATGAACTCGGGAGTAATCGGGTGGGTACCAACAAGACCACGGATGCCATCAGTGCCGAAGTAGCGCTTTTCCATTTTGGGAGTATCCTGAAATTAAATCTCTTGAGAGCCTGCAGCAACGACCGCATCGACCATGCGTACCGCGTCGGCGGTTTCCGCCACATCATGCACACGGATGATGCGCGCACCCTTGGCGACCGCCAATGCCGCCAGCGCCAAGCCACCACTCAGCCGCTCATCGACCGGTCGATCCAACGCCTGCCCTATCATGCTCTTGCGCGACACTCCCACCAGAATCGGCAGATCGAGCGGACGCAGGGCTTCCATATGGGCGAACAATGCAAGGTTATGCTGCAGGGTTTTACCAAATCCGAAACCAGGGTCGAGCACCAGCTTGCTGCGATCGATCCCGGCTTCCAGGCAGGCTTGGACCCGCTTCTCCAGGAAAGAGTTCACCTGGCCCAGCACTGAATCGTAGACCGGTGCCTGCTGCATGCTCTGCGGCTCGCCCTGCATATGCATCAGACATACGGCCAGCTTCGACTCGACCGCCGCCTGCATGGCGCCGGGGCGGCACAGCGCGCGGATATCGTTGATCAATCCCGCACCCACCGCTGCCGAGTCACTGATGACTTGCGGCGTGCTGGTATCGATTGACACCACCACGTCAAAGCGCGCCTTGATCGCCTCAACCATGGGCACAACCCGGTCGACCTCCTCCTGTACGCCGACCAAGGCCGCGCCAGGACGCGTCGACTCACCACCAATATCGATCAGCGTGGCACCGGCATCGAGCATCTGCTCGACGCGGGCAAGAGCCGCATCACGGTTGTTGTAGCGGCCGCCATCGGAAAACGAATCAGGGGTGATATTAAGGATACCCATGACATGGGTACGGGAAAGATCCAGCTCCCGGTCGCCACATGGCAACCGGGCGTTATTGCGTGTTTCTGTCATGCCTGCTCTCAGTGCTCGCCTGCCGGACCGCCGATGATACCGTCATCTCGCGGGGAGTCCTGAGGCGCCTGGGGCGTATCCGCCACCGGGGTCACTGCGCCGGGGCCGCGACGATCATCGTCAGACCAACCCTTGGGCTCACGCGCCGGCTTGCCGCTCATGATGTCATTGATCTGCTCAACGTCGATGGTTTCATACTTCATCAGCGCCTCGGCCATCATATCCAGCTTGTCACGGTTCTCTTCCAACAGGCGCTTGGCCGTGGCGTAGCAACCATCGATAATGCTGCGCACTTCCTCATCGATCATCCGCGCCGTTTCGGCGGACACACCGGCTTGCTGGCTACCGGCACTGCGCCCGAGAAACACTTCGCCTTCTTCCTCGGCATACATCAACGGACCCAGCTTTTCCGACAGGCCCCATTTGGTCACCATGTTCCGCGCCAACTGGGTGGCACGCATGATGTCGTTGGATGCACCCGTCGTCACGCCATCAAAACCCAGCGTCATTTCCTCGGCAATCCGACCACCGAACAGCGAGCAGATCTGGCTGATCAGTGCCCGCTTGGACAGGCTGTAACGGTCTTCCTCAGGAAGGAACATGGTCACACCCAACGCACGGCCGCGTGGAATGATGGACACCTTGTAGACCGGATCATGCTCGGGCACCAGCCGACCGACGATGGCATGGCCGGACTCGTGGTAAGCGGTATTGAGCTTTTCCTTGTCGGACATGACCATGGACTTGCGCTCGGCGCCCATCATGATCTTGTCCTTGGCCATTTCAAATTCGTTCATTTCGACCAGACGCTTGCCGGCACGAGCGGCGAACAGCGACGCCTCGTTGACCAGGTTGGCCAGATCGGCACCGGAGAAGCCGGGCGTGCCACGGGCGATCCCCGACGCTACGACATCGTCACCCAGCGGTACCTTGCGCATATGCACTTTGAGAATCTGTTCACGGCCGCGGATATCCGGCAGCCCCACCACCACCTGGCGGTCGAAACGGCCAGGACGCAGCAGTGCTGGGTCAAGCACGTCGGGACGGTTGGTTGCAGCGACCACGATGACCCCGTCATTGGCCTCGAAACCATCCATCTCTACCAACAGCTGGTTCAGGGTCTGCTCACGCTCATCATGACCGCCACCCATACCAGCACCCCGATGACGACCGACCGCGTCGATCTCATCGATGAAGATGATGCAAGGCGCATGCTTCTTGGCCTGTTCAAACATGTCACGCACACGGCTGGCGCCGACGCCGACGAACATTTCCACGAAGTCGGAACCGGAAATGGTGAAGAAGGGCACCTTGGCCTCGCCAGCGACCGCCTTGGCCAGCAGCGTCTTACCGGTACCCGGCTGACCGACCATCAGTACGCCCCGTGGAATATGCCCACCCAGACGCTGGAACTTGCCCGGATCACGCAGAAACTCAACCAGCTCACCGACTTCTTCCTTGGCCTCATCACAACCGGCGACATCGGCAAAGGTGGTCTTGACCTGATCTTCGGACAGCATCCGCGCCTTGCTCTTGCCAAAGCTCATCGGGCCGCCACGACCACCGCCGCCGCCCTGCATCTGCCGCATGAAGAACATGAAAATGGCGATAATGATCAGAATCGGGAAGCTGGCGATCAGCAACTGAGTCCAGATGCTCTGACGCTCCGGCTGCTTGCCTTCGACGACCACGTCGTTTTCCAGCAGGTCACCGATCAGGCCGTTGTCCTGAATGGCTGGACGCACTGTCTTGAAGACTTCGCCATCACGGCGCTTGCCGGTAATGATGAACCCATCCACGGTAACGCGTTCGACCTGGCGATCACTCACCAGCTCGAGAAATTCGGTGTAATTCAGTGCTCGCGGTTCGGTCGGACTGCTGAAATTGTTCATCACAGTCACCAGCACTGCAGCGATGATCAACCACAGAATGAGGTTTTTCGCCATATCGTTCAAATTGCTATCCTCTTGCCCCGCCATCTGAATGGTCGAAGCCTGGCTGTATTCGTCTGTTTATCCGGCCATCTACCTTACACCAGATTCTGCCACTGCGGCAGTCGCACCTGTGTAACGCGCTGTGTCCTCAACCCACCACTCAGGCTTCACCCTTGAAGCCCTTACCCAGGAGGTAGGTCTCTCTGGATCGATCCCGGGAGGCGCCCGGCTTGCGCGTAACCATCTTGTCGAAACGGCCACGCATCTCCTTGAAATAATCGTCGAATCCTTCGCCGTGAAACACCTTGATCAGGAAATCACCGCCCGGATGCAGCACCCGGCATGCCATATCCAGCGCCAACTCACACAAGTAGATTGCACGCGGCTGATCAACTTCGGGCGTTCCACTCATATTGGGGGCCATATCCGAAATTACAAGATCCACCCCGCTATCGCCGATGGCGGCGAGAATCGCTTCGAACACAGCGTCTTCGGTAAAGTCGCCCTCAATGAAGGTGACATCCGGAATACTGTCCATCGGCAGGATGTCGGAGGCAATGATGCGCCCCTTCTCACCGATCACCCGGCTGGCTACCTGCGACCAGCCGCCCGGCGCCGAGCCGAGATCCAGCACAGTGATGCCGGGGCGCAGCAGGCGATCCTTTTCCTGAATTTCCAGCAGCTTGTAGCTGGCACGGGAGCGGTAGCCGTCCTTCTGCGCCTTCTTTACATAAGGATCATCGAAATGTTCTTTCAGCCAACCCTTGCTGGTCTTTGATCTTGCCACGGAATACCTCATGCAGCGGACTGCTCCGCCGGTTATACTAGATCCCTTAAACGACCTTCATCGAACATCGCACAGGAATTCAAACGGATTATTATGGCGCTCAGCTCTGAACAGAAGAAAGCCTACAAACGCATTGGGCACCATCTCAAGCCGGTGGTGATAGTCAGCGAGCAAGGCGCCAGCGAAGGCGTGCTGGCCGAGCTTGACCGCGCCCTGAACGATCATGAACTGATCAAGATTCGCGTCACCGTCGGCGATCGCGACACCAAGCAGACGTTGATCGATGAGCTCTGCAAAGCCAGTGGCGCAGAACTGGTTCAGGTCATCGGCAAGATGGCCATTCTGCTGCGGCCCAACAAGAAAGCCAATCCCAAACTGTCGAACCTGGCACGCCTCAAGGGTCTGTGATCTGGTCTCTGCCAGTCTGTGCAGGAGCGGCCATGGCCGCGAGCAGCCTGGCAGAAAACCTTCGCGGCCAAGGCCGCTCCTACATCAGCGTTCGGCAAGCTCATCCGGTCGCGGCTGCAGTATCAGCACCAGCCCGGCAAATGCTACCACCAGGTAACTGAAAAACTGCCAGTACGTTCCGTTCGTCAATCCGCCGACAACGAAGAATGCGACGGCGGCCAGCATGACCAACAGCAGCAACTGCCCGCGCAGATCCCGCCAGATAGCCAACCCCAACACCGAGCAGGCCACCACAGCTTGCAACAAAGCACACACCGCTGCAAAACCAATCAGCAGCGGACGCATGAAACCGCCTATCTCATCGATCAGCAGAGGCGCCAGACCAAACCGCTCCAACGCCGGCAACATGACGAAATGCAGCATCCATACGCCCCCGACCCATAACGTCTGAGCCAACTGCCAGGCCACCCTGCCGCTACGCATTGCCGGCAGAGCAGCACCCGGTCTCAAAGGTGCTTTACCTCAACAATTTCATACTCGACGACGCCGCTGGGGGTTCTCACCGCCACGATATCGCCCTCTTCCTTGGCAATCAGCGCCCGGGCAATGGGTGACGTGACAGAAATCTTGCGCTGCTTGATCTCCGCCTCGTCCTCACCGACGATCTGGTACTGCACTTCCTCGCCGGTGTCCACATTGGCGATGGTCACCGTGGTACCGAAGATCACCTTGCCGGTGGGCGCGATGGCGGTGACGTCGATCACCTGGGCATTGGACAGCCGACCTTCGATATCCCGCACCCGCGCCTCGACCATGCCTTGCTGTTCGCGTGCGGCATGGTATTCGGCGTTTTCCTTCAGGTCACCCAGCTCACGCGCCTCGGCGATGGCCTGGGTGATCTGCGGACGCATCACGGATTTCAGATGCTTGAGCTCTTCTTCCAGCGCTTCGGCGCCTTTTTTGGTCATCGGATATTTCATATCAGATCCCCTCGTGCAAATCCTGAAGGCGACGCACTGCGCGCTCAGGACCGAATTTCAATGCCATGCAGACTGCCTGACCACCAGCCAGGGTGGTGGTGGAGTACACCTTGTGCTGCAGCGCATTGCGACGAATGGAGTAGGAGTCGGCAATGGATTGCCGACCTTCCGTGGTGTTGATCACCAGGCGGATCTCATCATTCTTGATCATGTCGACGATGTGCGGCCGCCCTTCGGTAACCTTGTTCACCCGACGCACCGGCAATCCGGCTGCCTCGATGATCTTGGCAGTACCTGCGGTCGCTACCACCTCAAAACCCAGCTCGGTCAGGTCGCGTGCAACATCGGCGACAAACGGCTTGTCGTCTTCGCGCACACTGATGAACACGGTTCCGGAGGTCGGCAGCACTTCACTGGCACCCAGCTGGGACTTGGCGAAAGCCTCGGCGAAGCTATCGCCAACCCCCATGACCTCCCCGGTGGATTTCATTTCCGGCCCAAGAATGGGGTCGACGCCAGGGAATTTGGCGAACGGGAATACCGCTTCCTTCACAGCAAAGAACGGCGGAATCACCTCTTCAGTGAAGCCCAGCTCCTTCAGCGTCTTGCCCGCCATGACGCGAGCAGCGATCTGTGCCAGCGAGCGACCGATGCACTTGGATACGAAAGGAACGGTACGCGAGGCACGCGGGTTCACTTCGATGATGTAAATGGTGTCGCCCTGCAACGCCAACTGCACGTTCATCAGACCGACCACGCCCAGCTCCAGCGCCATACGCTTGACCTGATCGCGCATCTGGTCCTGAACCTCGGCAGACAGCGAGTACGGCGGCAGCGAGCAGGCCGAGTCACCGGAGTGCACGCCCGCCTGTTCGATATGCTGCATGATCGCGCCGATCACCACGTCGGTACCGTCGGAAACCGCGTCCACGTCAATCTCGATGGCGCAGTTGAGGAAGTGGTCCAGCAGCACCGGGCTGTCGTTGGAGACTTTCACCGCGTCGCGCAGATAACGCTTGAGCTCGTCTTCCTGATAGACGATCTCCATGGCGCGACCACCCAGCACATAGGAGGGACGCACGACCAGCGGGTAGCCGATCTTGTTCGCCGCCGTAATGGCTTCATCTTCGCTGCGCACGGTAGCATTCGGCGGCTGACGCAGGTTCAGGCGCTCGACCATCTGCTGGAAGCGCTCGCGGTCTTCGGCACGGTCGATGGCTTCCGGACTGGTACCGATGATCGGCACGCCGGCTTCTTCCAGGGCACGAGCCAGCTTCAACGGGGTCTGCCCGCCGTACTGCACGATCACACCTTTTGGCTGCTCGACGCGTACGATTTCCAACACATCTTCCAGGGTCACCGGCTCGAAATACAGGCGATCGGAGGTGTCGTAGTCAGTGGATACGGTTTCCGGGTTGCAGTTGACCATGATGGTTTCGTAACCATCTTCACGCATGGCCAAGGCCGCATGTACGCAGCAATAGTCGAACTCGATGCCTTGACCGATACGGTTCGGCCCGCCACCCAATACCATGATCTTGTCGCGTGTCGACGGATTGGCCTCGCACTCTTCCTCATAGGTGGAGTACATGTACGCAGTATCAGTGGCGAACTCGGCAGCACAGGTGTCCACGCGCTTGTACACCGGGAATACGCCCAGCTTATGGCGCTGCGAGCGCAGATTCTTCTCGCTCACACCCAGCAGTTGCGCCAGACGGGTATCAGAGAACCCCTTGCGCTTGAGGCGGAACATCAGATTCTTGTCCAGATCGGCCAGACCCAGCTTCTTGACGCGCTCCTCGTCCTTGATCAGATCTTCGATCTGTACCAGGTACCAGGGGTCGATATTGGTCAACTCGAAAATCCGCTCGACGCTCATGCCAGCACGGAAGGCGTCGCCGATGTACCAGATACGCTCGGCACCAGGCACAGTCAGTTCGCGGGTCAGATTGGTGGTGGTATCGGCGGCATTCAGATCCAGTTGCGGATCGAAGCCACAGGAGCCCACTTCCAGACCGCGCAGCGCTTTCTGCAGGGATTCCTGGAAAGTACGACCAATGGCCATGACTTCACCCACAGATTTCATCTGGGTGGTCAGACGAGCGTCGGCATTGGGGAATTTCTCGAAGGCAAAACGCGGAATCTTGGTGACAACGTAGTCGATAGACGGCTCGAAGGACGCCGGAGTACGACCGCCAGTAATGTCATTCTGCAGCTCATCAAGACTGTAACCCACTGCCAGTTTGGCGGCGATTTTGGCGATCGGGAAACCGGTGGCCTTGGACGCCAGCGCAGAGGAGCGCGATACCCGCGGGTTCATCTCGATGACCACCATGCGGCCGTCCTTCGGGTCGATCCCGAACTGGACGTTGGAGCCGCCGGTTTCCACACCAATCTCACGCAGCACCGCCAGCGAGGCGTTGCGCATGATCTGGTATTCCTTGTCGGTCAGGGTCTGGGCCGGCGCTACGGTGATGGAGTCACCAGTGTGCACACCCATGGGGTCGAAGTTCTCGATCGAGCAGACGATGATGCAGTTGTCCTTCTTGTCGCGGACCACCTCCATCTCGTATTCCTTCCAACCGATCAGTGATTCATCGATCAGCAATTCTTTGGTCGGCGACAGGTCCAGCCCTCGAGTGCAGATTTCCTCGAACTCTTCACGATTGTAGGCGATGCCGCCACCGGTGCCGCCCATGGTGAAGGACGGACGGATGATGCAGGGGAAACCTACCTGATCGAGTACGCCGTAGGCCTCGGCCATGTCATGAGCGATACCCGAACGCGGGCATTCCAGCCCGATGTCGCGCATGGCCTTGTCGAATCGCGAGCGGTCCTCGGCCTTGTCGATGGTGTCGGCATTGGCGCCGATCATTTCCACACCGAACTTTTCCAGCACGCCGTGCTTCTCCAGGTCCAGCGCGCAGTTCAGCGCGGTCTGACCACCCATGGTCGGCAACAATGCATCAGGGCGCTCCTTCTCGATGATCTGCGCCACTGTCTGCCACTTGATCGGTTCGATATAGGTAGCGTCAGCCATCGCCGGGTCGGTCATGATGGTCGCCGGGTTGGAGTTCACCAAAATCACCCGGAACCCCTCTTCTCTCAGCGCCTTGCAGGCCTGGGCACCGGAATAGTCAAACTCACAGGCCTGGCCGATCACGATGGGACCGGCGCCGAGGATCAGAATACTTTTGATATCAGTACGTTTTGGCATAGCGTTTCATTAATCCTTGGAGTTTACCGGCTCAGCAATTTTTACCCATGGCGGCGATGAACCGCTCGAACAACGGCGCCACATCACCCGGTCCCGGGCTGGCTTCGGGGTGACCCTGGAAGCTGAAGGCGGCCTTGTCGGTGCGTTCGATACCTTGCAGCGTGCCATCAAACAGAGACTTGTAGGTGGCCCGGACGTTGGCCGGCAGAGTGGCTTCGTCTACGGCAAAACCATGGTTCTGACTGGTGATCATGACCGCACCGGTGCGCAGGTCCTGCACCGGATGGTTGGCACCATGGTGGCCGCTGGGCATCTTCACGGTGCGCGCACCGGACGCCAGCGCCAGCAGCTGATGTCCCAGGCAGATGCCGAGAATCGGCGTATCGGTTTCCAGCAGCTCCTGAATGGCCTTGATCGCATAATCACAAGGCTCCGGATCGCCGGGACCATTGGCCAGCAGCACGCCATCGGGATTCAGCGCCAGCACCTCCGCCGCCGTGGTCTGGGCAGGCACCACGGTCAATCGGCAACCGCGTGCAACCAGCATGCGCAGGATGTTGTACTTGACGCCGAAATCAAACACCACCACATGATAAGGCAGATCGGCGGCGTCGATTTCCGCGTGGCTGTCGGTCGCCAGGTCCCAGGCGCCCGAACGCCATTCGTAAGCTTCCTTGACGCTGACCTCTTTCGCCAGATCCATACCTTTCAGGCCGGCAAAGCCACGCGCCAGCTCAAGAGCCTTGGCTTCGGTGGCATCTTCACCCGCCATGACGCAACCGTTCTGAGCACCTTTCTCACGCAGGATGCGCGTCAGGCGACGGGTATCGATACCAGCGATGGCGACGGTACCATTTTCCTCCAGGTAGTCCGGCAGCGTCTGCTTGCTGCGCCAGTTACTGGCCACCAGCGGCAGATCACGAATCACCAGGCCCGCAGCCCAGACCTTCCAGGACTCTGCATCTTCCGGTGTAGTACCGGTGTTACCGATGTGAGGATAGGTCAGCGTGACGATCTGGCGGGCATAGGACGGATCGGTGAGAATCTCCTGATAGCCGGTCATCGCCGTATTGAATACGACCTCACCGACACTGTGACCGTCGGCGCCGATGGATTCCCCATGAAAAATGCTGCCGTCGGCGAGGGCTAGGATGGCGGGCTTGGACAAGAAAACCTCCGAAAGACTGACACGTTTTTGCCAAACGCGGGCTGCACAAAAGCGGGAATGATGTGTTTATCACTTCATCCCACTGCAAAGGCATTGTCAGATACGCGCTGAATAGACAGATTAGCGCGATAGCTTAACGGTTTGATCAGAAAATATCCATACTGTCTGTGCAGTGCGGTGAACCGATATTCCCTTCGTGGTGTATTTCATAATCGTGGCGAACATGCTAAAACTGCAGCTGGATCAGATCTCCGACCACAGAGTCAGGAGATATTCTGCCGGCACCCAAGCATCTCTGCCGGATCAGGATTTACAACAAGAAAAGGGACTCCAGGGAATGAAAACACAGCTGAAATACCTCTTGACTCTATTGCTGCTCGGCTTCGCCGTCCAAGCGCAGGCAAATGCCGATGCGCAACTGGCGCAGAACCTCCACGAATTTCGCAGCGAGAGCTATCGCGCCGCCACCTACCTATTGATTGACAACAACCTGTTCGAACGCGTGCGCGAGCCGGGCAACCGGGAAACCTACAATGACGCACTGAGCAACATGGAAAAGCTGTTGCGGTTGATGGACAACCCCTCGGAACTGCGCAGCTCTTTCAATGAGTTCATCAGCTTGATTCGAGAGCTGGAAAATCAGACCCAGGAAGAGGCTCATTACCATCTGGCGACCGTCAACCGCATCATGATGGCCCACGGCAAACTGGACAAGGCTGCCGCCGCGCAGTATTCCGCTCTGGCCGGCGCCATCAGCGAAAACCTCCATACGCTACACCAGCAGAGCCTGGAAACCAGCCAGATTCTGTTGTTGTACCAGAACAGCATGTTCAGCTCGATCGGCATCTATTTCATCGAGCCCGGCGAAACGGTGTTCCAGAACATGGATGCCAGCATCGTCAGACGCTCTGAAGCCCTCAAATCGCTGCTGCCCGAACTGTCCGGAACACTTGATGACCTGGACAAGCAATACAGCTTCGTCCAGCCCCGCCTGCTCAACCACCGCTCCGACTGGGTGCCGACCATCGCCGCCTTTTATCTGCTGCGCAATACCGAGACACTCAATGATCTGGCGCGCGAACAGGTGCGTCAAAACAAGACCAGCTGATCTGCCCAGTATAAAAAAGGCTGACCTTTGCGGGTCAGCCTTTTTGCATTCAGCACTCTGCGTCAGCGGGAGCGCGGCATGCCCAAGCCAAACTGAGCAATCAGTTCGCGCTGGATTTCGTTGGTACCGCCACCGAAAGTCAACGTCACGCAGGCCCGCACGTCATATTCCAGCTCACCGAGCAGGAAGGCCGCTGCACTGCCCTCGCGCACCAGGCCGTTTGCCCCTACCACCTCGCTGAGCTTGCTCAGAATATCAACCACTGCCTCGGAACCGAACACTTTGGTCGTCGAGGCCAGTGCCACATCCATCTGTCCCCGGTCCAGATCGGCGGCAATACGGAAGTTGATCAGGCGCATGGCCTCAATCCTGGCGTAGCACTCGGCAAACAGGCCACGCACCCAGGCATGATCCATGGCCCGTCGACCCTGCTCATCTTCCGACCGCGCCCACAGGTAGACCTTACGGAAGATACCCACTACCCGATCCGACCAGGAACCCAGCCCCAAGCGCTCATGGTTGAGCTGGGCGGTCACCAGCTGCCAACCCTTGTTCAACTCACCAACCAGCCGATTGCCCGGCACGAATACATTGTCGTAATAGGTGGCGGCAGTAGGATTGCTACAGGTCGGGATCAGCGTATTGGAGAAGCCCTCTGCCTTGGTGTCGACAATCAGGATCGAAATACCTTTATGCCGCGGCTCGTCCGGGTTGGTCCGCGCCGCCAGCCAGATGTAATCGGCGGAATGAGCACCTGAGGTCCACAGTTTGTTGCCATTGACGACAAAGCCATCCTCTTCAACCCGTGCCGTGGTTTTCAGGGTCGCCAGGTCCGATCCGGCGCCCGGCTCGGAATAGCCGATGGCAAAATGGACTTCCCCAGCCGCGATGCCCGGCAGAAAGCTCTCCTTCTGCTCGGGCGTACCATGAGCCATCAATGCCGGTCCAACAGTGCTGATGGTGACAAATGGCAGCGGTGCGCCGGCAATGTTGGCCTCCTCGAAGAAGATCAACTGTTCGGTGGGGCCATAGCCCTGACCGCCATATTCCTTCGGCCAGCCGACGGCCAACCAGCCATCGCTACCCATCTGCCGCACCAGCCGGTTGGCGGAGTCGGAGCCCTCCGCACCGCGCAGCTCGCAGCGCAGCTCGTCAGTCATCAGGTTGTTGAAATAATCCCGCACCTCCAGGCGCAGCTTTTTCTGTTCGGGGGTCAGATCGATAAACATGCTGCGCTCCTCAGGCTACGCCCAGAATCAGGCCGCTGGTCGGCACGCCGGTGCCGGCGGTAACCAGTACGTTTTCCACATTGTCTACCTGATTCACCGAGCTGCCGCGCACCTGGCGTACACCCTCGGCGATGCCGTTCATCCCATGGATATAGGCCTCACCCAGCTGACCTCCATGGGTGTTGATCGGCAGGCGTCCACCACGGGCGTGGTGTCCGGCGCGGATAAAGTCCTTGGCACCGCCACGATCACAGAAGCCGAACTCCTCCAGCTGCGGCAGCACGAAGGGCGTAAAGTGGTCATAGATCACCGCTGTCTGGATCGCATCCGGACCCAGACCCGATTGCCGGTAGACCTCTTTGGCGACCACACCCATTTCCGGCAGGCCGGTGATGTCATCACGATAGAAGGACGTCATGCTCTGCTGACCGTCGGCGATACCCTGGGAGGCGCCCTTGATGATTACCGGCTTATGCGGCAGACCACGAGCTCGCTCTACCGAAGTGATGACCATCGCCACCGCACCGTCAGACTCCTGACAACAGTCGAGCAGACGCAGCGGATCGCAGATCCAGCGCGAATTCTGATGGTCTTCCAGGGTAATAGGCTTGCCGTAGAAGAAGGCCGCGGGGTTGGTCGCGGCAAAGTCGCGCACGGCCACCGCGATACGGCCCAGGTCCTCGGTGGTAGCACCGTAGGTGTGCATGTAGCGCCGGGCGAACATGCCCACCCAGGCAGCCGGCGTGTGGAAGCCATGGGGCATGTACCAGCCGTAGTTGACGTTGTCGAACAGTGGGGTATCGGCGAAGCCATAGCTGCCAGTGCCGAAGCGGTACCAGGAGCGCTCGTTCATCGCGCGGTATACCACCACGGTCTTGGCCACGCCGGTGGCCACTGCCATCGCCGCGTGCATTACCGGGCCACAGGCAGCGCCACCGCCATGCGGCACCTGGGAAAAAAACTTGACCTGATCGCAACCGAGCAGGCGGGCGATCTCGTACTCCGGCACCTTGTCCACGGAGTAGGAGCTGAAGCCATCGACATCCTTGGGATCGATACCGGCATCGGCCAGCGCCGCCAGGGTCGCCTCCATCGCCAGACGCAATTCAGTACGACCGGAGTTCTTGGAAAACTCGGTGGCACCCAGGCCGGCAATCGCTGCCTTGCCGGAAAGCAATGCATCATTCATCTCTGCGTCTCCGTTATGCGGGTAGAACCAGGCTGACCGTACCGGCCGCGTGGTTGCCCATGGAATTCTTGCCCTTGAGGGTAATCACTACCGACCGACTGGCCTCATCCCGCTCGCTTATCTCACCGGTGAAGTTCATGGTGTCACCGGGATAGTTGGGAACACCCAACTTGATGCGAATATCTCCGAAACTCACCAGCGGTCCGGCCCAGCCCTCGATGAACCGCTGTACCAATGCGGTAGTGGTGAGGATATTCATGAAGATATGCGGCGAACCAAGCTCTCTGGCCGCCTCGGCGTCATGATGGCCCGGGAAGTAGTCGCGGGTGGCAATGGCACCGCCGTTGATCAGGGTCACAGTAATGGGTATCGACAGCTCGGGCAGTTGCTCGCCGAGGCTGGTTTCAGCAAATGTTCTGGTTTTCATCGAGGTCATATTTCCATCCAAGCTTGTCATTGTTGGCCAGCCAGTCACCGAGACGCTCGAGAGTGGCAGAGGAACCGCCCAGCACCAGGCTCAGGTAGCGGCTCCAATAGAGAAAACGGTGGATCGGATAAGTCAGATCGACGCCGATGCCACCATGCACATGCTGGGTCTTATGGCCGATCAGATGTGCCGCCTCGGTGCACAGGTAACGCGTGGCGAACGCCTCGGCGTCGCTGGGCAGGCCGCTGTCCAGTCGGTAGCACAGCTGATACAGAGAGGTGCGCAGGCTCTCGATGGCAATATGGCAGTCCGCCATACTCATCTGCACCGCCTGGAAAGTACCGATCGCCCGACCGAACCGCTCACGCTGATTGACGTATTCGATGGTGCGTCGCACCTGCTCTTCACTGACCCCCAGCTGTACCGCCGCCACCGCCGCGATGGCACGCTGCTCCAGCCAGGACAAGGCCTCAACCGGCAATAGCTGCGCCGCATCGATCACGACGTTGGCGCAGCGCAGATCCGCTAGCGCCAGACCGTGATTGGCAATGCCGGGCAGCAGCTCGACACCTTCACTGCGTGGATCCAGCAACACCAGTCGTGGCCCCTGCGCACTGTCTGCCACCAACAATAAATAATCGGCCTGGGCGGCGACATCCACCGCGCTGGCCTGCCCCTGCAACTGCAAGCGACCATCGTGCTCAACCACCTGCAGTTTCACGCCCTGACTGGAGGCCAGGCTGTGCAGCGACAGGCTCAATAACACACTGCCCGCGGCGGCCCGCTCAATCAGCTCATGCTGGCTGTCAGCCATATGCTCGGCGAGACAGGCGGCTGCCAACTGGTGCTGCCACAGCGGCACCTGCCCCAAGCCGGCACCCTGAGCCTTGAGTACGCAAAATAGATCGGTGATACCCATTCCGCTGCCACCAAAGGCTTCCGGAATTGCCAGAGCATGCAGTCCCGTTTCGATACAGGTCTGCCACAGTGGCACCATGAATGGCTGATCATCCAGATCGAAGTCGCGCATGCGCTCGTCCGTACCATAATCGCGAAATACGCTTTCGGCCATCTCTGCAATGGCGCGCTGATCGTCGCTCAATGAAAAGTCCATGACACGCCTCCTGTCAGCCCACCGGGCGAAATTGCGGCAGGGTCTGCCGATCATCGAAACGCTGGAATTCCACCTGCAGGCGCTGACCTATCTCCAGTTGATCCGGCGCAACACCCACCAGCCCAGCGATCAGGCGAACGCCTTCGTCCAGCTCTATCAGCCCGATCGGATTGGGGTAATCGAACGGTGGTACCTCTGGATAGTGCATTACCACAAAGGAATACAGACTGGCCTTGCCGCTGGCCTCCAGCGTGTTCCAGTCGAAGCTGTGACACTTGATGCACACCGGCGCGGGTGGGTGACGCAACGTCTGGCAGTCGGTGCAGCGCTGAATCAGCAGTTTGCCCGCCTCACAGCCTTCCCAGAAGAACCGGGTATCGTCACTTCTGCCCGGCAAGGGGCGCATGGCTTTTGGCGCCTCAGCCTTCTCTTCCGCAGGTTTGGCCGCCTCCGCGCGTTGAGCAGGCTTGAAGGTATATCTACCGCAGCGCGCACCTTGCGGGCATGCTCCAGCAGATATAGTTCGCGGAAAAGAATCGGCTTCTCCACCAGTGACTGCACGAACATCGCCGCCTTCATGACCGGATTGGTCACCACCGAGCGGTTCTCCGGAGGGAACGAGGAACCGAACATAGTGGTGATGGATTCAGCATTCATACCGGCACTCAGCACCAGCAGATGTGCGCCCTCGGCCTCCAACTCACGGGCAATCGCCACGCCATCCTCAATGCTGTTACCGCCGCGCACACCATCGGTAATACTGTACTTGCAGATCACCGCCAGTTCCTCACCCACCGCCTCAAGTACCTGACGCAGTACCTGACGAGGAAAGCGCATACGGTTGGCAAGGCTGCCGCCATACTCGTCCCGACGCTTGTTGTACAACGGTGAGATGAACTGACTGAGCAGATAACCATGGCCCATATGGATCTCGACCGCGTCGAAACCTGCCTCCCTGGCCAGCCTGGCACCCGCCGCAAAATCCGCTGCCACCCGTCGCATGTCCGCCAGGCTCATCTCGCGCTTGAGATATTGCCCACTCATCAGACCGATCTTGTTGAAGCCGCCACTGGCCGACAGCGGCCGCCCTTCCGGTCTCTTGGTAAACGTGAAACAACCGCCATGGGTAATCTGCGCCGATACCGCACCACCTTCTGCGTGCACGGCGTCCGTCAGGGCACGCAGATGGGGCAATGTGGCACTATCCAGAAGAATCTGATTGGGAAGAGTACAGCCGTCAGAGCTGACAGCGCAGTAGGCTACCGTCGTCAGCCCCACGCCTCCGGCAGCCATCCCGGCATGAAACCGCACCAGTTGCCGGGACGGCACCCCATCAGGCGACATGCCCTCGTTGGTGGCGGCTTTGATGAAGCGGTTACGCAGCGTCAATGGACCGATGGTGAAAGGGCTAAAGGCCTGGGGTAATTGTTGTTCGATGCCTGCCATAGTGATCTCCGAGGCGAATGGACCGGCAACCGCATCGCACCTGTCCAGTAGCAACGGCTCGACTTGAACTGCCCGGCGTCAATGGCACGATTCTGGAAAGTCCCCTGTGAGCTGACATCGTCTGATCAGACGAGTAGGGAAACTTTTGACCCGGGCTTACCGAGCCATGATCAGCAACAGAGCGGGCTATCATCAACCAAAATGAGCAAAAAAACCCCGGCGCAGTGACCTGCCCGGGGTTTCTCTTTGCGTCACACAATCAGTCAATCAGTCTCGCAGTGACAGCACATCCTGCATATCAAACAAACCGCTTTTGCGCTCGCCCAGCCAGATCGCCGAACGTACCGCGCCCTTGGCAAAGGTCATGCGGCTGGAGGCTTTGTGGGTTATCTCGACGCGCTCGCCTTCGGTGGCAAACAGCACGGTGTGATCGCCCACCACATCGCCGGCACGCACGGTGGCAAAACCTATTGTTTCGCGATCACGTGCGCCGGTCTGGCCCTCGCGACCGTACACCGCAACCTTCTGCAGATCACGACCCAGCGCATCGGCAACCACTTCACCCATGCGCAGCGCAGTACCGGACGGTGCATCGACCTTGTGTCGGTGGTGGGCTTCAATGATCTCGATATCCGCCTCATCACCCATGACCCGAGCAGCCATATCCAGCAGCTTGAGGGTCAGGTTGACGCCCACACTGAAGTTAGGCGCAAACACCACGGGCACCTGCTCGGCAGCCTTGGCAATCAACTGCTTCTCCTCTTCAGAGAAGCCGGTAGTACCGATTACCAGTGCCTTGCCCGCCGCGCGGCAGGCCTCAAGGTTGGCCAGGGTACTGGTGGGATGAGTGAAGTCGATCAGCACATCAAAGTCACCCAGCACCTCGTGCAGATCACCGACGATAGTGACGCCCAGCTTGCCCAGGCCCGCCAGCTCACCGGCGTCAGCACCGATCAAGCTGCTTTCCGGACGCTCGATTGCCGCCGTCAGGCTGGCTCCTTCTGCTTGCTGGATGGCCTCGATCAACGTCTTACCCATCCGCCCGGCTGCGCCGATCACCGCTACTCTTTTCATGCTTGCCCCGGTCAGAACTTCATGTCTTCAAAGAAATTTTTAACACCTTCGAACCAGCTTTTGGCCCGCGGCGACTGATTACTGCCTTCGGCCTGCAGCGTATCACGCAGCTCGCCCAGCAGCTCGCGCTGACGCTTGGTCAGGTTGACTGGCGTTTCCACAGAAACGCGGCACAGCAGATCACCGGCAGAGCCACCACGCACCGGCACCACGCCTTTGCCCCGCAAGCGGAACAACTTGCCGGTCTGAGTGCCCTCGGGGATTTTCAGCTTGACCCGACCATCGAGCGTCGGTACTTCCAGATCACCACCCAGCGCAGCGTCAGCAAAGTTGATCGGTACTTCGCAATACAGATTCTTGCCGTCGCGCTGGAACAGCTTGTGCTCACGCACCGAGACCACTACATACAGATCACCGGACGGCCCACCATTGACGCCAGCCTCACCTTCGCCGGACAAACGAATGCGATCACCAGTATCCACTCCGGCCGGCACCTTGACCGACAGAGTCTTGTGTTCTTCAACCCGGCCCTGACCATGACAATCCTTGCACGGATCGCTGATCATCTGCCCTGTGCCATGACAGCGCGGACAGGTCTGTTGCACCGAGAAGAAGCCCTGCTGCATACGCACCTGACCGTGGCCACCACAGGTGGTGCAGGTTACCGGGCTGGTGCCCTTCTTGGCGCCACTGCCATCACAGGTCTTGCAACCGACCAGTGTCGGGACACGAATGGTGACCGAGGTGCCGCGAACGGCCTCTTCGAGGTCCAGCTCCAGGGTATAACGCAGGTCACTGCCGCGCTGCACACTCGAGCGGCCACGCCCACCACCGCCGCCACCGAAAATGTCACCGAACACGTCACCGAAGATGTCGGAGAAGTTTCCACCGCCACCGAAGCCCCCGGCACCGGCGCCCATGTTCGGGTCCACACCGGCGTGGCCATACTGATCGTAAGCCGCACGCTTGTTGGCGTCGGTAAGAACCTCATAGGCCTCGTTGGCCTCCTTGAATTTCTCTTCCGCCTCCGCGTCATCTGGATTACGGTCCGGGTGAAACTTCATTGCCAGCCGGCGATAGGCCTTTTTCAGCTCGGCTTCACTGGCGCCGCGCTCCACGCCCAGCACTTCATAATAATCACGCTTGGCCATAAATCCTGTTTCCTTTAGAAAGCCTTACGGCACAAACAGCAACGCGGGAATAGCTCCCGCGTTGCCTTGCCACGTAGTGTATCGGGCCTCAGGCAAGGCCCGACGCCCGATCACGCAAGGACTACTTGTTGTTGTCCTTGACCTCTTCGAACTCGGCATCCACAACGTCGTCGCTATCGGCGCCGGTATTGCTGGCGTCTTCCTGTGCGCCGCCCTGCTCCGCCTGAGCCTGCTCGGCGTACATCTTCTGCACCATGGGACCGGAAGCCTCGGACAGCGCATTGATCTTGGCTTCGATGTCAGCCTTGTCATCACCCTTGATGGCCTGCTCCAGATCTGCCAGTGCCGTCTCGATGGCGGATTTCTCTTCCTCGGTAGCCTTGTCACCCGCCTCGGTCAAGGTCTTGCGTGTCGCGTGAACCAGCTGATCACCCTGGTTGCGGATGTTCACCAGCTCCTCGAACTTGCGATCTTCCTCGGCATTGGCCTCGGCATCGCGCACCATCTGTTCGATCTCTTCATCGCTCAGACCGGAAGAGGCCTTGATGATGATCGACTGCTGCTTGCCAGTAGCCTTGTCTTTGGCGGACACGTTGAGGATACCGTTGGCGTCGATGTCGAAGCTGACTTCGATCTGCGGTACCCCGCGCTGCGCCGGCGGAATGTCGGCCAGGTCGAAACGGCCCAGCGACTTGTTCTGCGACGCCTGCTTGCGCTCACCCTGCAGCACGTGAATGGTCACGGCAGTCTGGTTGTCGTCAGCGGTCGAGAACACCTGCGACTTTTTGGTCGGGATGGTGGTGTTCTTCTCGATCAGCGCAGTCATCACGCCACCCATGGTTTCGATACCCAGCGACAGCGGGGAAACGTCCAGCAGCAGCACGTCCTTCACGTCACCAGCCAGTACCGCACCCTGGATTGCTGCGCCCACGGCAACAGCTTCATCCGGGTTAACGTCCTTGCGCGGTTCCTTGCCGAAAAATTCGGCAACAGTCTTCTGGACCAGCGGCATGCGGGTCTGACCACCGACCAGGATCACTTCATTGATCTCGGACACATCCAGACCAGCATCCTTCATGGCCACACGGCACGGCTCGATGCTGCGCTTGACCAGCTCTTCAACCAGCGACTCCAGCTTGGAGCGGGTCACCTTGACCTGCAGGTGCTTGGGACCAGTGGCATCAGCCGTGATGTACGGCAGGTTGACGTCGGTCTGCTGGGCCGAAGACAACTCGATCTTGGCTTTCTCGGCCGCTTCCTTCAGGCGCTGCAGGGCCAGCGGATCGTTGTGCAGGTCAACGCCGTTTTCCTTCTTGAATTCATCCGCCAGATAGTCGATCAGGCGCATGTCGAAGTCTTCACCACCGAGGAAGGTGTCACCGTTGGTGGCCAGTACTTCGAACTGGTGCTCACCATCAACTTCGGCAATCTCGATCACCGATACGTCGAACGTACCACCACCCAGGTCATATACGACCACAGTGGAGTCGCCACGGGCCTTGTCCATGCCATAGGCCAGCGCAGCTGCAGTCGGCTCGTTGATGATCCGCTTGACGTCCAGACCGGCGATGCGACCGGCATCCTTGGTAGCCTGACGCTGACTGTCGTTGAAGTACGCAGGCACGGTGATCACCGCTTCAGTGACCGCCTCGCCCAGGTAATCTTCAGCGGTTTTCTTCATTTTCTTCAGGACTTCCGCAGACACCTGCGGCGGCGCCATTTTTTCGCCCTTGGCTTCTACCCAGGCATCACCATTGTCAGCCTTGATGATCTTGTAGGGCACCAGCTTGATGTCCTTCTGCACGACGTCTTCGTCGAAGCGGCGACCGATCAGACGCTTAACGGCGTTCAGGGTGTTCTGCGGGTTGGTAACCGACTGACGCTTGGCGGACATACCGACCAGCGTTTCGCCATCATTGGTGTAGGCAACGATGGACGGCGTGGTGCGACCGCCTTCAGCGTTCTCGATAACCTTGGCTACGCCATTTTCCATAACCGCGACGCAGGAGTTGGTAGTCCCCAGGTCGATACCGATAATTTTACCCATGTGTCATTCTCCGAATATGCTGGCCGCGAACTCGTCAGCGGCACTGTTTAATCTGTCTGGACTCTAGATGGGGTCGAAAAAAGCTGATTTCAAGCCTTTTCGTCAATCGACCCGGCGGCACTGCCAACGCCCGCCTTGCTCACCACCACCATCGCCGGACGCAGCAGGCGACCGCTGATGGTGTAGCCTTTCTGGAACACCTTGATCACGGTGTTGGGCTCGACGTTGTCGCGCTCTTCCATGGTCATTGCCTGGTGCAATTCCGGGTTGAAGGGCTCGCCATGCGGATCCACCGCTACCACCTGATAGCGTGCCAGGGTGTCGCCGAACAACTTCAGCGTCAGCTCCATGCCATCACGCATCGGCTTGATCGCTGGGTCTTCGCCATTGGACAATTCGAGGCCGCGCTCCAGACTATCGACCACGGCCAGCAGATCATTGGCAAAACGTTCCAGAGCGAACTTGTGCGCCTTCTCCACTTCCTGCTCGGCGCGGCGGCGGGCATTCTGCACATCAGCAGCAGCACGCAACGCCTGATCCTGCGCGGTAGCCAGCTGCTCTTCCAGGCTGGCAATCCGCGCCACCAGATCTTCTTCAACGGCGACCGTCCCCTGCGCCTGATCGGCTGCGGACTCCTCGTCCTGCAGCTCCTGTCTCGGTTCGTCCACCATGTATATCTCCTGTCTGACAAAAAAGGCGACACGGCCCAGAGGCCGGATTGATCTTCACTGGTCCCTATATGGGGCTTCACTTTCCAGGTTCAAGGGCATTTTTTCGGCGGCTATAAAGGGGGGTTGTAGAACAACACACCACTACTGTATAAATAACCAGAACAACAAACTGCGGAGAACGACGCCATGCTGGTGCACCTGGCGGTTAACAATTACGCGATTGTCGATCATCTCGAGCTGGAACTGGACCGGGGCATGTCGGTTATCACCGGCGAAACCGGGGCCGGCAAATCCATCATGCTCGACGCCCTGGCATTGACCCTGGGCGATCGCGCCGACAGTGGTGCGGTGCGGCCGGGCGCCGACAAGGCGGACATTCTCGCTACCTTCGATATCAGCGACATTCCCGAAGCCGCGCAATGGCTGAGCCAGCGTGATCTGGCCAACGATGAAGCACAGGTGATCCTGCGCCGCGTGGTCACTGCCGAGGGTCGCTCGCGGGGCTATATCAACGGCAGCCCCTGCCCCCAGAAGGACCTCAAGGCACTGGGCGAGATGCTGATCGATATCCACAGCCAGCACGAACACCAGTCGCTGCTGAAAACCGACACCCACCGCCGACTACTGGACGAGTACGCGGGGGCCGGCGATCTCGCCCGCCAGGTGCAACTGGCCGCCCAACGCTGCCGACAGACCGAACAGGCACTGAAACAGGCCAGCGAAACCAGTGACGAACAGAATGCCCGCGTTCAACTACTCAGCTATCAGCTGGAAGAACTCGACAACCTGAGTCTGCAGGACGGCGAACTGAATCAGCTGGAAAGTGAGCAGCGCCAGCTGGCCAACGCCGAGCTGATCATGCAGTCATGCCAGCAGATCATCAATATCTGCAGTGAAAATGACAGCGGCAGCGTGCTGCAGGCGCTGACCTCCAGTCTCAGCCGTCTGGGCGGCCTGAAAGAACATGGCCGCAGCCTGGACGAAGCGCATAACCTGCTGGCCGGCGCGCAGATTCAGGTGGAAGAAGCAGTCGGCGAACTGACCCGTTATCTCGACCACTTCGAAGCCGATCCCCAGCGCCAGCAACAGGTCGAGGAACGGCTCGGCGTGATTCATGATCTGGCACGCAAACACCGAATAAATGCCGATCAGCTGCCCATGCTGCAACAACAGCTGATCGACGAGCTGGAGAACATTCAACAGCACGGCGCTGACAAGGAGCGCCTGGCAGAAGAACTCCAGTCCTACCGCGAACACTTTCAGACGTTGGCGGGTAAATTGTCCGCCACCCGCAGCAAGGCGGCAACACGTCTGGCCAAGGCAGTTACCGGAGAGATCCAGCAGCTGGGCATGCCGGGCGGGCAGATAAAGGTCGAACTGCATCCGCTCAAATTGGACCAGTACGCCGTGCAAGGTCTGGAAAATGTGGAGTTCCTGGTCAGCGCCAACCCCGGACAGCCGGCCAAACCCCTGGCCAAGGTCGCATCCGGCGGCGAGCTGTCGCGTATCAGCCTCGGCATTCAGGTCATCACCGCGCAGACCTCACGGGTGCCGACCCTGGTATTTGACGAAGTGGATGTAGGGATTGGCGGACCGACCGCGGAGATCGTCGGCAAATTGCTGCGTCAGCTGGGCGAACGCGGCCAGGTATTGACCGTGACTCACCTGCCGCAGGTGGCGGCACAAGGGCACCAGCACCTGTTCGTGCGCAAGGATCAGAAACGCGACTCTACCCGCACCTGTATTGATCGCCTGGATCAAGAGGGCCGAGTACATGAGGTAGCACGGATGTTGGGAGGAGTTGATCTTACCGAGGAGTCTCTGGCCCATGCCCGCAAACAGCTGACGGGCAATAAGCCATGATCAGCTGACGGGTTCCCCGTCAGCTTAAACAGGCCAGGCGGATGCCCGGCCTGCCGTCATTTCAGCCTTTCTTTTTCACGTACAGGACGAGATTGTGGTCCACCATCTCGTAACCGTGCTCCTCGACGATTTCTTTCTGTCGACGCTCGATCTCGGCATCGAAGAATTCGATCACCTCACCGGTATCCACACACACCATGTGGTCGTGATGTTCGCCGTCGGCCAATTCGAATACGGCATGTCCGCCGTCGAAGTTGTGGCGCACCACCAGACCGGCCGTTTCGAACTGGGTGAGAACCCGATAAACGGTAGCCAACCCGACATCTTCACCCGCCTCCATCAGCGCCTTGTAAACATCCTCGGCACTCATGTGACGGTCTTCGGTATTGTCCAGCATCTGCAGGATCTTGACGCGCGGCAGGGTTACCTTGAGCCCTACTTTACGTAGTTCGTGATTTTCAACCATGGTCAGTTTCTCTCTCAACGCTTCGCACCGCGGGATCAGTCGGGTATGATTCAGGGCCATTCAGCCAACTCTCGATAGTGGATGTTACCACGCGATGCCAAATAGTCTGAACCGTATCCTTTGTATCCTAGTATTATGCGCCGCCGGCGGAGCCCTCACCGGCTGCGGCTTCCCGGGCGTGTACAAGATCGACGTGCAGCAGGGCAACGTCGTCACCCAGGAGATGATTGACCAACTGCGTCCCGGCATGACCACTCGCCAGGTGCGCTTCATCATGGGCACTCCGCTGCTTCAGGACACCTTCGAGCCCAATCGCTGGGATTACCTGTACAGCATGCAGGCCGGACACAACCCCCGCGAGCAGGAACGCGTCAGCCTGATGTTTGAAGATGATCAGCTGGTTGGCCTGGCTGGTGATTTCGTCCCGGGCACCAGCCGTGACGAAGCCATCATGAGCGGCAGCAGCGACTCCGAACCGGCAGCCAGCAGCTACCCGGTCGATCTCGGCGCCCCGCTCGGTACCGGCGAGTAAGCAATCGGGCGGACGCTTCCGCCCGGCCTCGCAATACTCAGTCTTTCTGGACCTCGCCCCTGGCTCGGGCAGCCCGCTGTTTGCGTGCTTCCTTGGGATCGGCAATCAAGGGCCGGTAGAGTTCGACCCGCTCACCCTCGGTCAGTACCCGCTCTGCGGGCTTGACCACTGTCTTGCCGAACACGCCCATATCACTGCCATCCACATCCAGCCCCGGAAAATGCTCGGCGATACCTGACAGGCGCGCAGCCTCAAGTGCAGTGGTCCCGATGGGCACGGCAAGACGGATGATGCGTTGTTTATCCGGCAAGGCGTAAGCAACCTCCACGGTTATCGCCGGCTCACTCACCATACAGTTCATGGGCCCGCTTGGAAAAAGCCTCCACCATGGTATTGGCTGCATGGTTGAACAGCGGCCCCAGGGTTGCGCGAACCAACGCACCGGAATAGCTGAACTGCAGGTCCAGCGTGATCTTGCACGCCTGCTCGTTCAGCGCCTGGAAGGTCCAGACACCATTCAGCTCGCTGAAAGGCCCTTCTTCGAGATGCATCTCGATGCGCTCGCCAGGCACCAATTCATTACGGGTGGTGAAGGTCTGATGCAACCCGGCCTTGCCCACCGTCAGACGTGCCTGCATGGCTTCGTCACTTTCACTGATGATCTCCGCCTTGGTGCACCAGGGCAGGAATTCGGGATAATGCTCGACCCGGTTGACCAGGTCGAACAGACGCTCCGCCGGAAAAGGCAGCAGAGCCGAACGCTTGATATGCGTCATAGGTTATTCACTTGAACAGTTCGGTTAGGAAAATGATCATCACCCCCACGGGCGCAACATAGCGTACCAGCGTATAGACCACTGGGAACAGGCGCGACTTCTCCATCGCCAACTCAGCTCTCACCACATCCCTGTCCAGCACCCAGCCGGCAAACAATACAAAGCACAGCCCGCCCAATGGGAGCATGATACGGCTGGTCAGGTAGTCGATACTGTCGAAGAATGTCTTGCCTCCCGTCTCAGTCCAGGCAAAGAAATGCCAGCCCGCCTCATCAGCAACAAAAAACCGTGCGTCGGCAAGTATATTGAACGACATCACCGTGCCCAGTCCGACCACCCAGCAGCCTATAGCAATAATAGTAGTCACCAGAGCACGACTTCGCTTGGTGCGTTCAACCAAATAGGCCACCGCAGGCTCCAGCATGGAGATGGATGAGCTCCAGGCGGCCACGCCCACCAGCAGGAAGAAGATGAAGCCGAACAACTGGCCCATGCCCACCTGTCCGAAGGCGTAGGGCAGCGTGATGAACATCAGGCCCGGTCCAGCGCTGGGCTCCAGACCGGCGGCAAACACGATAGGAAACAGCGCCATGCCGGCGGTCAGGGCAACCAGGGCATCAATCAGGCCGACGGTCAGCACCGCCTTGCCGATGGAGGTCTTTTTCGGCATATAGGAACCGAACGCCATGATTGAACCCACGCCGACACTGAGCGTGAAGAAAGCATGTCCCATCGCTGCCAGAATACCGTCCGGCACTTTGGAAAGATCGAAGTGGAACAGGAATACCAAGCCTTCCTTGAAGTGCCCACTGGTCATACTGAAGCCCAGCAATACCAGAAGAAGCAGGAACAACAACGGCATCATCACCCGCAGGCTGCGCTCCAGCCCGGCATTCACGCCGCGGGCAATGGTCCACGCAGTAAAAATCATGAACACCGTATGCCACAGGGTCAGTCGCAATGGGTCGCCGGTCAGCGCAGCAAACCGCTGCTCCGCTGCCCCCGCAGAAATGCCACCGAACTCGGCATTCCCCATCGCCACTATGTATTCGAACGCCCAGCCAGCGACCACACTGTAGAACGACAGAATAAACAGCGCCCCGACCATGCCTACCATGGCAGCCCAGGACCATTTCGAAGACCCACCGGATTGCGCAGCCAGACTCTTCAGGGTATTTACAGGGCTCTGACGCCCGCGTCGCCCGAGCAGCGTTTCCGCCAGCATGATTGGCAAACCGATCAGCACAATACACAACAGGTAGACCAGCACGAAGGCACCGCCGCCGTACACGCCCACCATGTAAGGGAATTTCCAGATATTGCCCAGCCCCACTGCCGAGCCGGTGGCGGCCAGAATGAAAATCCAGCGGCTCGCCCAGATACCGTGCACCGACACATCATTATTCGCCATCAGGACATACCCGGTTTGAAAAAAGAGGGGCATTGTCCGGATTCTGACCAATGCCGACAAGGGCAGCTCGCGATCAAAGATAGCCGAAGCCGACGTCAGCCCCTATAATACGCCGCCTATGAGCAAGCAAAACAAACCCCAGGCCAACGGCGGCACCATTGCGCTGAACAAACGGGCCAAACACGAATATTTCGTCGAGCAACGCTTCGAAGCAGGCATCGCCCTTGCCGGCTGGGAAGTAAAAAGCCTGCGCGCCGGTAAAGCGCAGCTTGTGGATAGCTATGTCTTGCTGAAAAACGGCGAGGCCTACCTGTTCGGCGCACATTTCACTCCCCTGCAAACCGCCAGCACACACGTTATCGCCGATCCTATCCGCACGCGAAAACTGCTGCTCAACAGCAGGGAACTGGACAAGATCATCGCCGGTGTCGAGCAGAAGGGATACAGCTGCGTGCCGATGGCGCTGTACTGGAAAAAGCATCTGGTCAAATGCGAGATAGCGCTGGTCAAGGGCAAGAAGGATTATGACAAGCGCGAAACCGAGAAGAACCGCGACTGGGATCGTGAAAAACAGCGTCTGGTCCGCGAGAATAACCGCTGAACCACCGCTCTGTTACCAAAAATTTCCCGGCTGTACGCCAATGCGTCTTTGGCGTAGAATCACCACTGTATTACCAGCACCATGGTTTTGGGGCCGATCAGGATTCGACGACGGTTACAAAGCTTGAGGGGCATGCCGAGTTGGTAACAGAACTCGTAAATACACTGTTGCAAACCTATATAATTGCCAATGACGACAATTATGGTGCACAACTAGCTGCGTAAGCAGCCAAGTAGCACTTCTGGTAGCTTCGGCTCCAGCAATCATCAGAGGATGTCTGTAAACTCGAAATGATTGTCATATAGAACAGAATCGCCGCCAAGTTCGCTGTAGACGTAACGGCTAAAACTTATACAGCTCGCTCCAAACACCCTGTCACTCGGGCGGTGAGGAGTTAACTCAATAGAGATGACTACGCATGTAGAACCGATAGTGGCGGACTGGCGGACGGGGGTTCAAATCCCCCCGGCTCCACCAAATACACATCTAAGGGCGTCCACGGACGTCCTTTTTTGTGCCTGAAATTCAGTAAATACCGGGCTTACAGGTCTATTGGCGTCCATAGGTGTCCACCCGCAGCCACGCCCTTTGGTATACCAGATGGTATTCCAAGGGTTGATCTGGTATTTTTTGGAATACCAAGACCAGCTGTGGAATACCAAATGCGTGCCCAAGCGATTCGCCTGACAGAAGCCAAGATCAAAAATGCCAAAGCCCAAGAGAAGGACTATGTGATGGGCGATGGCGACGGCCTTCAAATGCGGATACGAATCAATGGCTCCAAGTTATGGAATTTTAACTACTACCATCCCTTAACCAAGAAACGCCTCAACATGGGCTTGGGTGCTTATCCCGAGATCTCGCTTTCTCAAGCCAGAAGGATGACGGTCGAAGCCAGAGAGCTGATTGCAATAGGGGTAGATCCAAAGGAACACCGTGATCAGGTTCGCCAGGAGCAGAGAGCAGCCACTGAGCACACCCTCGAAAAAGTAGCTGAAGCTTGGTTCAACCTCAAGAAAGAAAACGTCACCGCAGCCTACGCCGAGGACATCTGGCGCTCCCTAGCCTTGCATGTACTTCCAGATATTGGCCAAACCCCAATCTCTAAGATCACAGCGCCCAAGGTAATCGACCTGTTACGCCCCCTGGAAACCAAGGGCAGCCTGGAGACGGTCAAGCGCGTATCCCAGCGGCTGAATGAGATCATGACCTATGCAGTCAACTCTGGCTTGATTCATGCCAACCCTCTCAGCGGTATTCGTGCTGTCTTCAAGAAGCCGAAAAAGCAGAATATGGCGAGCTTGCGCCCAGATGAGCTTCCTGAATTGATGGTCGCCTTGGCAAATGCCAGCATCAAGCGAACCACTCGCGCTCTGATCGAATGGCAACTGCACACCATGACTCGACCAGTAGAAGCTGCCACAACACGTTGGTCAGATATTGATCTGGAAAAGAAGATTTGGACCATTCCTGCAGAACGGATGAAAAAACGTCGCCCGCACACCATCCCTTTATCACGACAGGCTCTGGCCATCCTTGAGGCACTCAAGCCATACAGCGGGCACCGCGAATATGTATTCCCCGCCGACCGCAACCCACGCGACCATTGCAACAGCCAAACCGCCAATATGGCCCTGAAACGCATGGGGTTTGGCGGTCGTTTGGTTAGCCACGGAATGCGTTCGTTAGCCAGCACCACCCTAAACGAACAAGGCTTTGACCCTGAGCTGATAGAGGTTGCACTTGCCCACGTCGACAAAGACGAGGTCCGCAGCGCCTACAACCGCGCTGACTACATTGAACGCAGGCGCCCTATGATGGAATGGTGGAGCAGGCATATCCAGCAAGCAGCAACTGGCAGCCTTTCCGTAGCAGCTTTTAGCGAAGCACAAGGCAGAAAGGTGGTTTCGATTAGATAATCGCTTTCTGCCCATAACGGACAATCAAGAAGACAATACTCTCGTTTTGCAAATCTGCCAAATTCAGATAGAAAATAAGGGAGACAGAACAGGCAGGAGCGCGGCTACCGGGCACCCTGCTGTTTTAAACAGCGTGCTGAAAATTAACGAGGCCTAGACCAAGATAGCCTTACAGTCATTTTTTCAGCGCATCGTCATCGACGTTAGGAGACGAAGAGGTCTGGCATATATAGCATTCGGCCCCCGTTGCGTGCGGGCCGAATGCTACAATAGTGGCGCAGGAACATACACTCACTGTTAGTTACGACTTAAATGAGCAAACCGGTTTCGGCGGAAACCACTCTATCTACGCCGCTTATTAGATGTTTCATAGGACAGGCCGGTAATTGGACCAGCGTAGTATTCCTCTTCCAAAAATTTCAATACGGAACGCAGTTCTTGACTATCTTTGGGTATAACGATCCTGTCGATACCAGTATCATTATTTATTTTGAGTGGCACATTATGCCCTTGTGCCAGCTGCAAAAGTTGCGTCGGTGTATAATTTGTTAGAATTCCGGAATCCAGAATATACGCGACCCGAGTCCTAACCCATTGCCCAGAGCCATGCTTAAGGTCAGTAAGGCTCTCTACGCTCACTGTAGGTAGCTGTGCCAACGCGTCTATGTCTGCCTCGGTGGCAGCTCTGTAATGTTGAGAGATATCTATGATCTGCTTCAGCCACCACATACTCCTAAACTTAAGGGAGGCGCCCGTCACGACAGCATGGCAACCCTCACCAATCATCAGACCTGACTCTGTACTCTTGGTAAAGGTATCGCTACTCAGACCCTGAAAAATATTTAGCCGGCTGCCCGCAATGCGTTGCGACCAAGGAATTACCTGAAAAACATACGTTTGGCTCGCGGCATCGTATCCATATATGCAATTAACCGTCTCTACCACCCCGCTGTTATGGGGTAGGACCGGGCAACCGACTGCATTGTGAACGGGATCATAAAGGTACGCTGGCACGTCAAACGGAGCTATCTCCAATATTTCTGTTTCGTCAGGCTTGAAATTCTCTCGCTCAAATGGCACAACCACTAAATTCGGGTCGAGAAGCTCACCTGCATATTGAGTGAACGCTGCTGAAAGATCCCGCTGCAACGTTTGTTCGAGGTCCAGACGATAAACGCTTGCACCTCTCGCTATAGCAAAGAAATCCATATCTGCCTCAAGTCTGTATCAGAAGAAAATTGGAAAGCCGGCCTATTGATTTAACATCCTTCACGTCGGTAATCGTGTTACTAGATAACAGGATGTAGCTAACTCCAGTCTTTGACTCCACCTCATAGAAGTGATAGCCAAGCATAGACAAAACTGGATTGAACGTAAAGGCATGAGCGGTTGATAGAAGAAATACAATCATCAGCAATACAAACAACTGTGCAGTCACGCTAACTTCCCCTACAGGTGTAACTAATGGAAAGAGATAGGTAACCACATACGCCACCACCTCATTGTCCATGGTTTTTACACTTGAGGCCTCAAAGCTAATCAATGTGGTCTTAGCTTTCGCCAAGCGGATAATTGCGTAACACAGCACAACAAGAACAATCCCACCTATCACAGCGTAGCCCTGTAGGGGTGTAAATCCATTACGACTAAAGTCTGCTATCGCCCACGTAAGTGAAACAGGAGAAACAGCGGTCAAGGCTAGTAGTAATTTTAAAAAACTGTTGAGCATTTTGCCTCTCCCCGTCATCTATACCGCAATATCCATAAATCGTTTTCCCTCGTTAACGCTTGCCACGTCAGCTCTTGTCTCATGCCCAAGCGGGAACATGCCGCCCCCCTACGAGGCCGCAAAGTCTTCCCCTGCGCGCATTTATATTGTCCATAACACCCATTAGTCCCCGCTGCTCATGGGCGGCGAATCTGCGAATTGTCACCGCGTCCGCATAAGCTGACGAGCGTAATTTCCGCTTTGCTGCAGGCGCAATCCTTCACTGTACAGCAAAAGAGTCAGAATTATTTTTCCCTAACCTAAATCTCCGATTTCCGCTGATAGCAAGCCTCGTAGGGATCCGCTACCGACAGGGCATCTTCCATACCCCCTCCCAATCAGTCGTATACCGCGGGCTCAATAATTCACGTCTCATGCCCCACCCCGGTGTAGCAGGCACCCTGGCCGGCCGTAACGTACCTCTACCCCACCGAGTGTTGATCTGATCCAACACACTCATCACTCTCCCTGTTGATTCGGGCTGCTCCTGAGCAAACAGGTCGCCAGAAAACTCGCTACGCTGCCCCAGATCCATCAGCAGGATTTCAGCCTTAGCGTAGGCATAACCAGTGCGGTAGATCGCCTCCAGGCCCTTGCTGGCTGCTTTGATGATCAACCTTGTGTCATCAGTGGGAAACGGCAGTTCACAGATCACGCCCTTTGCGAACTTGGCCTCATCCGGATTGAACATACCGGTGCGGATACTGACCCGCACCTTCTTGCACAGCGAACCCTGGGCGCGCAGCTTCTCGCAAGCGCGGGCAGCGTAAGTGGCCACCGCCTCACGTATAGGCTCTTTCTCATACAGGCGCTGGCCGAATGCACGACTGCTGCAGATCTCCTGTTTGGGGGCTGGGTCATCATCCAGTTCCAGACAGGGAACGCCGCGTAGTTCGCGGGCAGTCTTTTCGATCACGACGCTGTGCCTTTTCCTTAAGGTCCAAGCATCAGCCTGCGCCAGGTCCCACGCCGTTTGGATACCAGCCAAGGCCAGGTGCTCTTTCATCCGTCGGCCAACGCCCCATACCTCATCCACCGGCATGTGCTTGAGCAGCCAGTCGCGCTTGTGATCGCTGTCGAGATATACGACGCCACCCGTGTGAGCCTGCCACCGCTTGGCTCCGGCATTGGCCAACTTCGCCAGGGTCTTGGTTGGTCCGATCCCTATGCCGGTGGGGATGCCGGTCTGTTTCAACACCTGCGCCCGTATCTGTCTCGCGAGCTGCTCTGGCGAGGCGATGCCTGTCAAGTCGGCAAAGGCCTCGTCAATCGAATACACCTCCAGCGTCGGTACCAAACTCTCAATAACCGTCATCACCCGCTGGCTCATGTCGCCATAGAGAGCGTAGTTGCTGCTGAACGCCACGATGCCATGACGCCGCAGAACGTCCTTGATCTTGTGGTACGGCTCGCCCATCTTCACGAACGGCTTTGAGTCCGCCGATCTGGCAATAACGCAGCCGTCGTTGTATCTGAATGACTCTAACAGTTAGTAGATCATAGGGTATTGATTTTTAACGAAAATAATCTTCTAACATTTTTTGATTTATTTCCTTCGTTCCTGATGGTGATACTCCTCGACTAAGCCAATTTCAGACGTGGTTTCGCAAAGCAAGGCGGCGGGTCGCAATCGACGATAGCTTCACTGTATACTTCCGGCTCCGCATACTCCTTGAGCTACAGGAACACCAGCATGACTGTACTCCAAACGATCTACTGGCAGCCTACGCCGCCTTAGCGCTACGCCCCCTCGCAACACCTCGCTTCCGCTAGTTTCGCTCGCGGCTGCGTACTGCTGTATGCCCGGTTCTTACACCCAAAGCACACAGCACAATAATCCTCACAATTTGAATTCGTATCGACGCGCTCGCCCTTCGTCTGGCGTGTGTGCGGTGCATTGCTTTGGATATTCTGATGCTACAAACACTCAAACAAACGTGGTTTTACAACGTCCGTGGCGACGTGCTCGCGGGGATCGTCGTCGCACTTGCGCTGATCCCTGAAGCCATCGCTTTCTCTATCATTGCGGGCGTCGACCCCAAAGTTGGTCTCTACGCCTCATTCTGTATCGCCGTGGTGATCGCCTTTGTCGGTGGCCGCCCAGGCATGATTTCAGCCGCGACAGGGGCCATGGCACTGCTGATGGTGACACTGGTCAAGAACCATGGTCTTGAATATCTGCTGGCTGCCACGCTGCTATGTGGCGTGTTGCAAATTGGTGCTGGCTACCTGAAGCTCGGCTTGCTGATGCGCTTCGTCTCGCGCTCGGTGGTGACCGGCTTCGTCAATGCGCTGGCGATCCTGATCTTCATGGCGCAACTGCCCGAGCTGACCAATGTCACCTGGCACGTCTACGCTATGACAGCCGCAGGCCTCGGCATCATCTACCTGTTCCCCTACGTGCCCAAGATCGGCAAGGTGATCCCCTCGCCGTTGGTCTGCATCCTGGTGTTGACCGCAGTGGCCATCTACCTCGGGCTGGAAATCCGCACCGTAGGTGACATGGGCCAGTTGCCGGATACCCTGCCGGTCTTCCTCTGGCCGGACGTGCCGCTGACTTTTGAAACCCTGGCCATCATCTTCCCGTACTCCGCTGCACTGGCCGTGGTTGGTCTGCTGGAGTCGATGATGACCGCGACCATTGTTGACGACCTGACCGACACCCCCAGCGACAAGAACCGTGAGTGCAAGGGCCAAGGTGTGGCCAACATTGCTTCGGGCCTGATCGGCGGCATGGCCGGCTGCGCGATGATTGGTCAATCGATCATCAACGTGAAATCCGGCGGTCGCTCTCGACTGTCGTCCCTGGCCGCAGGCGTATTCCTGCTGCTGATGGTGGTATTCCTCGGCGATTGGCTGAAGCAGATCCCAATGGCTGCCCTGGTAGCCGTAATGATCATGGTATCCATCGGCACCTTCAGTTGGGATTCGCTGCGCAACCTGAAGAAGCACCCGCTGTCGACCAACATTGTCATGGTCGTCACCGTGGTGGTCGTGGTGGCCACCCACAACCTGGCCTTCGGCGTGCTGGCCGGCGTGCTGCTGGCCGCGATGTTCTTCGCCAACAAGGTTGGCCATTACATGGCTATCAGTTCTTCGCTGGACGAAGCCGGCGAGCATCGTAGCTATAACGTCACAGGCCAGGTGTTCTTCAGCTCGGCAGACAAGTTCGTCGCTGCCTTTGACTTCAAGGAAGCCCTGAACAAGGTAACCATCGACCTGAATCGCGCCCACTTCTGGGATATCACCGCCGTTGCTGCCCTGGACAAGGTGGTTATCAAGTTCCGCCGCGAAGGCACCGAAGTTGAAGTGCTGGGCCTCAACGAAGCGAGCGCCACTATCGTGGATCGCTTCGGTGTTCACGATAAACCCGACGCCATTGATCAACTCATGGGCCACTGAGAAGGAGAACAACAATGACCCACGTAATTGCCTGTATCGACGGTTCCGCCTCGGCCCCAACCGTGTGCGACTACGCAGCCTGGGCGAGTCTAAGCCTGGAAGCACCGCTGACCTTTCTGCATGTGCTGGATCAGCGCCAGTACCCGGTTGCAACCGATCTGAGTGGCAATATCGGCCTTGGCAGCCGCGAGCATCTACTCGATGAGCTTGCTTCCCTGGATGAACAGCGCGGCAAGTTAGCCCTTGAACAAGGGCGGATCGTGCTTGCGGCCGCAAAAGAGCGGGCCATAAAGGATGGTGTCGCCGCACCTGAGTCCAAGCAGCGTCATGGTGATCTGCTGGAAAGCCTGCAAGAGCTGGAAAGCGAAATGCGCCTACTGATCATCGGTCGCCAGGGCGAGTCTAGTGGCGGTCTGAGTCAGCATGTCGGAAGCCAGCTGGAAAGCGTGATCCGTATCATGCACCGACCGATCCTGGTCACCCCGGCCAGCTTCCAAAAGCCCAAGAGCGCGATGCTGGCATTCGATGGCGGCGCTACTACCCGCAAGGGTGTGGAGATGTTGGCGGCCAGCCCCTTGCTGAAGGGGTTGCCGATCCACCTGGTCATGGTTGGGCCAGTGAGCGACGAATCGTCCGCGCAGCTGGACTGGGCGCAGAAAATGCTGTTCAACGCCGGATTCACTGTTCGTGCCGAGACCCGGAGCGGCGAGATAGAGCCTACCCTGCACGCCTATCAGAAAGAGCATGGCATCGATCTGCTGGTGATGGGGGCCTATGGCCATTCACGTATCCGGCAGTTCCTGGTCGGTAGCACCACGACCAGCATGCTCCGCACCACCACCAGTCCGCTATTACTGCTGCGCTAATGGCCATAGACGACGCCCTCGATCTTGCTCATTTCAAGACCCTGCTGGAGCAGCGATCTGCCGAGCTGGATCGATTGCTGGAAGACGCTGAGTCTCGCTCGCAATCGATAGAGCTGGATCAAAGCAAGGTGGGGCGTCTGTCGAGGATGGATGCACTCCAGCAGCAAGCAATGAACGATGCAACTCGCAGTCGGGCGCAGCATGAACGCGTCCGCCTCCAACTGGCCCTCAAGCGTTGGCACGAGGGTGAGTATGGCTGGTGTAACCAATGCGGCGAGTTGATCGCCCCGGGCCGCCTGGAATTCGATCCAGCAACGCTGCTGTGCATCACCTGTGCCAGCCGCACCGAGTCGAGTTGAAACCAGCGTGCGGCACGCTGCATCTCCCAATTAAAGAGGTCTCTGATGTATTCGATGGTTAAAAACTGGCTGGGCCGAACACGGAAAGCAAGTGTTTGGATGTGGGTGCTGTTGTGCCTTGCCCTGCTCGCCGTACTCCAAGTCCGCACCCATCATCTCGATGATCGCCTGTACTTCTGGATCAAGACTCACTGGCACACCGACGATTGGCAGGAGCGTTCTGTTTGGCTGCCTGACTATCGGGTTGAGCTGGACGCTAAGCCGGTTCCTGGTGTGGACAACAACCTGTCGGGCCTGACCTTCGACCCTGATCTGAACCTGTTGTGGGCAGTTACCAACGGCCCCAACGAACTGCTGGCTCTCCGTCGTGACGGTGATGTGGAAAGGCGTTACAACCTGGATGGCTTCCACGATGTGGAAGCGGTGTCCTATGCCGGCAACGGCCAGCTGGTAATCGCCGAGGAGCGCCGGCAAAGCCTGGTTATCGTGGATGTCCCCATCGCCGAAGACGGTAAGCTTTCTCCTGATCGTTCATTGAGCCGAGACCAGTATCCAGCTCTCACCCTGGCGCTTGGCAAGGAGGACAACAAAGGGCTTGAAGGTCTCGCCTACGACCTGAAAGGCGATCGCTTGTTTGTGACCAAGGAGCGTGACCCTCGCCAATTGCTGGAAGTAAGCGGCCTTCGTGCCAGCCTGGCTGGAGGCTTTTCTCTGCACGTCCGCGACCTGTCCAGCCTGGTAAAAGACAAGGTGTTCGCGACTGACTTATCTTCGGTCGTCTTCGATCAACAGAGCGGCCATCTGATTCTGCTCAGCGACGAGTCGAAACTGCTGATTGAAATGACTGATGAAGGCAAGGTGGTGAGTTTCCGCTCCCTGGCGAGAGGTTTTGCTGGTTTGCTCAAAGGCATACCCCAGGCCGAAGGCGTAACCATCGACGATGAAGGGTATTTGTACGTGGTCAGCGAGCCGAACCTGTTCTATCGCTTTACTCGGGAGTCAGATTAACCGATCAATAAACTACTGAATCGCCCCGGGTTTCGTAGACACCTCCGTGCCTCATAATACGGCCCATTAGGAGGTGCCATGAGCAACCCGCGTTATCCCGAAGAATTCAAAATCGAAGCAGTCAAGCAGGTGACCGAGCGAGGTCTTCCGGTTGCTGAGGTAGCTGCTCGTCTGGGCATGTCGACACACAGCCTGTATGTCTGGGTAAAACGCTACAGCAAGCCCCAGGAGCAGCGAGCCCAAGAGGACGACCAGCAAGCAGAGCTACGTCGTCTGCGTGCTGAACTCAAGCGCGTGACCGAAGAGCGAGACATCCTAAAAAAGGCCGCCGCGTACTTTGCCAAGGAGTGCGGCTGAAGTACGCCTTCATCAATCAGCTATCCGCAGACTATTCGGTTCGCCGTCTGTGCCTGACTCTGAAAGTACATGCCAGCGGTTACTACGCCTGGCTGGCTGAACCGAAGTCGGCGCGGGCCAAGGATGATCAACGTCTGCTTGGTCTGATCAAGCACTCATGGCTAGAGAGCGGCGGTGTGTACGGCTACCGCAAAATTCATGACGACCTGCGTGAGCTTGGAGAGGCGTGCGGCAAGCATCGTGTTGCTCGACTGATGCGTCTGGAAGGACTGCGCTCGCAGACAGGATACCAGCGTCGACCGGGCCGTTATGGTGGCAAGCCTCCAGTGGCCTCACCGAATCATCTGGAGCGCCGATTCAATGTCACCGAACCCAACAGGGTCTGGGTCACGGACATCACCTACATCCGCACTTATGAGGGCTGGTTGTATTTGGCGGTGGTACTAGACCTGTTTTCGCGGCAGGTAATCGGTTGGTCAATGAAACCGCAGATGACCAGCGACCTCGCTATTGATGCCTTGCTGATGGCGGTTTGGCGACGCAAGCCAAAGCAGGAAGTGATGATTCACTCAGACCAGGGCAGCCAGTTCAGCAGCGGCGACTGGCAGAGTTTCCTGAAAGCCAACAACTTGCTTGGCAGCATGAGTCGACGTGGCAACTGCCATGACAACGCGGTAGCGGAAAGCTTTTTCCAGCTGCTGAAGCGGGAGCGGATCAGGCGAAAGATCTACAGCACCAGGCAGGATGCTCGCGCTGATGTGTTCGATTACATCGAGATGTTCTACAACCCAAAACGCCGGCATGGTTTCAACAACCAGCTGTCACCAGTAGAGTTTGAGAAGCGACATTTACTGAGATTGGAAAGTGTCTACGGAGTCCGGGGCGATTCACAATCGAATCAAACAGATAATGCGATAGCCAGTCATAACGCACGGTACGGTTGTAGCGTTCGATGTAGGCATTCTGTTGAGGCTTGCCCGGCTGGATAAAACTCAGACGGATGCCTCGCCTTTCAGCCCAGGTAGCCAACTTGCCGCTGATATATTCAGGGCCGTTGTCACAGCGAATGGTGGTCGGCTTGCCCCGCCACTCAATGATCTGATCCAGTGACCTGATGACCCGATCTGCGGGCAGCGACAGATCCACTTCGATACCAAGTCCTTCGCGGTTGAAGTCATCCAGCACATTGAACAGGCGGTAACTGCGCCCATCGCCAAGCTGATCATGCATGAAGTCCATTGACCAGCACTCATTGACCATGGTGGGCACAGCCAGAGGCACAGGCTTCTCGCGCATAAGCCGTTTCCTGGGCTTGATCCGTAGATTCAACTCAAGCTCCCGGTAAATGCGGTAGACGCGTTTGTGGTTCCAGCCAAAGCGCTTCACATTACGCAAATACAGGAAGCACAGCCCAAAGCCCCAGTTTCGTTGATTCTCGGTCAGACGCAGCAGCCAGTCGGCGATGAAGGCATTCTCGCCGCTCAGCTTGGCCTGGTACCGGTAGCAGGTCTCACTGATTCCGAACAGACAACAAGCCAGCCGGATACTGATCGCTTTTTCTGTGACGGCCTTTTGCGCCATCTCACGGCGGCGAGACGGCTTCACCACTTTTTTTCAATGGCTTCCTTGAGTATCTCGGCCTTGAGCCGCTCCTCGGCATACATCTTCTTCAGGCGCCGGTTCTCGTCCTCAAGCTCCTTGAGCCGGGTCATCATGGATGCATCCATGCCGCCAAACTTGGACCGCCATTTGTAAAAGGTCGCACTGCTGATGCCGTGCTCACGGCACAGCTCCGGCACCGGAACCCCGTTCTCGGCCTGCTTCAGGACGGCCAGTATCTGACTGTCGGTAAAACGTGATTTTCTCATGCAGAATCTCCCTGCGTGCAGCTTACGGAAAATTCTACTTATGAGCACCGTGGTTTTTAGGGGGGATTACCGATATGCCTTGATGCTCCTCAGAAGATCCTGATGTCTTGGGTGGGTGAGCCGCAGCCCATCATCCAGCCTAACCCTGAAATCAATGACAGTATCTCTCTTACCATTTTGGGCAATGCGAGCGCACCACATTGGGTCATCAAACTTCGAGTTGAGCCACTCGGCGCTGCGGAATAAGCCTGAGCCAGCGTCGAGAGGGCGCGTTATAAAGTCCAGTTCATGAGGTAGTTCATTGCTATCAGCCACAGACTAGACCCTCAAATTGTTGAGGACTCGCTATCCCCCTGGCCTTAACTAGACAGCTGCGGATGTATGGGTCTAGAAAATCATCAGATTCGATATGAGACTCAACCTTCGCTGCGAACTCACTCCAGTACACAGCAGTTCCCGCCGCACGTGGGCCAGCGTTCTCAACGGCCAGTTTTAGAGAGAGGAGCACGCCAAGAATCCCCTCATCAAGAGAGATGACGATTTCTGATCCTGTCGCTTCGAACGCTTGCTCAGCGGAACTAGTCAGCGGGCCAGATTCTTCAGGAAGAGCCCGAAGGGCGTGCGCTTCAAGAAACCGATCCAACTCACTCATGCTGTTAAAGTCGGTCGCATCGAGCAGGAAACGAGAATCTTTCATGGCGTGAATAATCACAGCATTTTGGAAGATTCGGACCCACCGTTCTTGGAAAAACTGCATGATGGTGGGCGGCAGATAATGATTCATGGCAACCCGTTTCGAGTTACCAAGCGACTCTGCCATCTTCTCAATGCTCAGCGAGTCGAGATAGACGAGTACGCCTGCAGTAGCCCTTATCCTGGCTAGTGACAACGCGTGGATTAGGTCCCCTAGCTCAGCGCTGTGAGCATGTACAAATGTTTTTTGCCGAAGGCTCTTGGCAAAACTAGTCTGGCTTGTAAAGACGTAAGGTTCCTGAAAACCTTGGCCGCCCGCGACAATGAACAGTCGTCGCCAACCATCATCGCCTTTCTCCTTGAGATAGCTCCTGACAGGCGTTGTGATCTGGATAAGCAGTTCTATCACCGAGGCCGCTTCCTCGCTCAGTATAACCTCCTGCTGGCTCCCCTTCCGATTCTTCTTTACTACAAGCACAGACCCTGAGTCGGTATGGACAAACCCGGTTCGCTTACCGTTTCGGTCGAATAGCTCGCATCCCAACAGAGATGCGTCGGTCAGAACGGGATGCTGCGCCACCAGCCAAATAGCGATAGGAGCAATCGCATATTTCGACGGTAATACCAGGTTCTCGGCTAAGTCCGCTGTTGAGAAAGAGGTTCCCGTTGCGCTTACCAACCGGCCGCGCATGGTTTGGTCGATAATTGTGAACCCGTTATGGGTCTCTTTTACGGTCCTAACAAGGCTGCTCATCGCCATCGCAGGCTGCCCGTATGCCCGAGAAGATATTCGAGAGCCCAGCGTTATCAAATCCCCCTTCTCGCAGGCTCGATCGATAGCATTCAGGCGGTGGGCTGTGCGATCAATCTGTCGTCGAGCCCATAGAACGACTTTGTTAAAGTCATCTTCAATCCGCTTGAATAGAAGCTCTGTCGCCTCTTTGTCAGTGACTGACAGCGGGACCTGGGTCAAGAGCTTTTGGGACACAAGGGCTTCACCATCAGCATACCGATGGTGGCCTACTTCGCGGAGGGATCGAGTGAGTTTCTTGCTTCCTTCGGGCCACACCTCACCGAGCGGTAAACACATAAGCCCGCTTCTGACCAGAACAAACTTTGCCCAACAGATGATTCTAATCCATTGGCGCTGAAGGTTTGCCAACACCCGTTCCATCGGTTGGGTCTGGCTCCGCACGGAGTAACCTTCAAAATGCCAGCGCTGGAAGGTCCAAAAGAACTGGTAAACAAACAGTGGGTCCTGGAGCACTTTACGGCTTAAAGGTTGTTTTTCTAACGGATCGCCGTCATACCAGCGCACGAAATCATCGAATCGAGAGACCACATTTGCGTAGTTACCATAGTGACTATGGGTCAAGGCGTGTCTCTGGCTTTCTTCGTGTAGGCCCCTAGTAAAAGCGGGGCCCAGAACGTCAAAAACAGCCCCCATTTTCAATCGAAATGAGCCTGCGTTTCGGTTTGCCACATGCCATCCCGTGAGCTTGGCTACACGAACGGAGTCAACTCGAATAGATTCAAATTGAACAATGCACTCCTTGACCTGGCTATCTGTAAGGTCTGAGGGTACAAAAATGTTGACATGAGTCGATTTAGACACCTCTGTGTCAATGGCCATTAATTTTGACCCACTTTTGGCCAATAGAATTGACCCACTTGCTCACCGCTAACCGGCGGTTTTCTGCTTCAAGCGGTAGCTCTCCCCTCCCAGCATAAAAATGTGTGAATGGTGGATTACACGGTCAATGATGGGCACTGCCACGTTGTCGTTATGGAAGAACTCGCCCCAGCTGGTGAAGTCCTTGTTGGTGGTCAGGATCACCGAGCGGTACTCGTACAAGTTGTTGATCAACTGGAACAGGTTATACCGGGCCTGACGGGTCATCGGCAGGTAGCCCAGCTCATCGATGATCAGCACATCGTACTTGCTCAGCTGGTTCAGTCGCTTCTTCAGCTCGCCCTTCATCTCCGCCAACTCCAGGTCCTCGACCAGTGCCAGTGCAGTGCGGAACAGCACCTTGTAGCCAGCCTGGACGGCCTTGTGGCCAATCCCAATGGCCAGGTGGGTCTTGCCCACCCCCGGTGGCCCAATGAACACCAGGTTGTCGCGGTTATCGATAAAGCTGAAGTCCAGCAAGGCACTGACCTGTCGCTTGGTGATCGTGGTCTGATGCCGGTAATCAAAGGCCTCCAGGTGCTTCTCCGAGGGGAACTGGGCCTGTTTGAGGTTGCGGCTCACACGACTACTCGAACGGGCGTTGATCTCATGCTCAACCAACGACTGGGCGAAATTCAGGTAAGACATCTCATTGGCTTCAGCCCTGGCCAGCAGGGCGGTCAGTTCACCGGCGGTCGCGCTGAGGCGAAGGCTGCGGTACTGCGCTACGGTGCTATCGAGTAGGCTCATGGGGTCACTCCGTGGCCAGTCGACTGGCCAACGTGGGCGTAAGCATTCAGATCGGCATGGCCGACGCGGCTACCCGCCTCCGGCGCATACTCGCGGTCACTGATGGCGCGTCCTCGCGCCCTGGCTTGCTGCCAGGCTTCGAGGTAGCGCCTGAGTCCGGTGGCGGTCAGCTCGCTGCGCTCGCACAACTCACCCAACAGCTTGGTATCAACCGGCGCGTGGGCCATGAGCAGATCACGCACGGCGACCAGTTGGTCCTTGTAGATACGCGGTGAGGTCCGCTTAAGCAATTGGCACAGGGCAGAGCCCAGATCATCGGAGAGGATCGCATCAATGCTGTGTTCCAGATCGGTAATGCGCTGGGTCTGGTCTCGGTAGTGGTTGTTGTTCTTGATCATCCGGCCCTTGGCCTTGCACAGGTCATGGGTGGCGATGAGCTCGCCGCTCTCCAGGTCATGGATCAGCAGCTGGTTGTCCTGTGCGCTGACACCGACACGGGCTTGCTGCCAAGCCATGGGTACCGAATACTTGTTAGCCTGCCAGGAGATCAGCCCGGTCTTGTCGACCTTGCGCGTTTCTCTTGCAGGCATCAAGTGCAGCAGGCTCTGCGGGACCAGATAGGGCTTGAGCTGGCTGCGCTCCAGCGCCTCGAAATGCTCCCGAGGATGCTGTCCGGTCGTGCCGTGCACACGCGCATTGGCTACGGTCTCAAGCCAGTCATGCAGATGCTGGTGAACGGCGTTCTCGTCCGCAAATTGCTCGCCATAGAAACAGTCACGCTTGACGTACTTGACGCCGGCCTCCACCTTGCCCTTGCTCTCCGGGTCATAGCCCTCACAGGCATGGATACGATAGCCAGCCGTGGTTGCATACTGGTGGAAGCGCTGGTTGAGCGTCAGCTCTCGATATTGCTCGCTGATCACCACCATCTTGGTCTGGTCGTAAATGCACTCCTCAGTGACGCCGCCGAAGTAACGGAATGCCTCGTCATGCATCTGGATAAAACGCTCGGTATCCAACGGACGGAAGCTCAGGCCGACATACATTAGCCGGGAACAGGACAACACAAAAACCACAAAATGCACCACGCGCTCCACGCCGCCGATCATGACGCCACGCAACTCACCGGGATCGACCTGGCACTGAACGCCCGGCACCGACTCAACGACCGGTTCGTAATAGCGGAACTGGCCGCAGGCAACCTGCTGCTTGAGCGTTTGTACATACCGGCGGATGCTCCGGTCAGATACCGCCAGATCAACGCTGCGCTCTCTCAGACGTCGGGCCAACTTGACCGCACTGAGTGCTGGAAACTGGATCAGCTGATTGATCAGATAATCACGGTGCCCGTCGAGCAGCTTGGTCCGCGAAGGGTCAGCAATGGCGACGCTGATCTGCGTTTCATCCAGGTGAAGATACTTGCGTACGGTATTCCGGGAAATCCCCAGCTCACGGCTGATGGCACGGACCGACAAACCCCGGCCCTGGTCGTACAACCCCTTGATCTTGTGAATCACAACCCACTCCTTCAATGATCTGTCCCCGGCCTGTGCATAAGGCGGGTGACGCTACATGGATCGGTGGCCAGTGCCACCATGGGTGGGTCAAAATTGTTGGCCAGAGGTGGGTCAGTTTAATTGGCCATTAACACTCTGCAAGAAGTTTGAAGAAATACAGGACAAGCCTCCGTCTGCCTGAGTGCTTTATGTCAGCGGCCAGGAAACATTTAGAGTGCAGAGCCCCATAAAAAAGGCGCTGAATGATCAGGAATGCGTTGGTACGGAGATCCAGAGCGCTTGCGATAGGGGGGTGATTGGTTAGCCACAAGAAGCATTCGAAGTAAAATAACGCCCGATTTGCGCTTCGCCGTTGGGACGGGGGCAAGCTGACAAATTGAGACTGAATCAGAGCCAGAGCGCTACCCGACAGAATCAGGAACTTGAAATCCTTTTCTTTGTGGCCCTTACCGATGATTCCTTGAGGGAAGCTGCTTGGGGGAACCTGACTCATCAAAAGATCTCACTCAGCGTGATTCTGGGGCGACCGTCCGACTTGGGATGTCACAACCCGTTGGCCATTGCAAGGGTGAATTGGCCACTCAGCCTTGCCCTATAGCAGAATCCTAGCAGACAGCTGTACGTTTATACAGCGTCAACCGCACGAAGTCTCAGCTCTTCGGCAATAGCCTCCGGACCCGTTGACACCATAATGAACAGGACCAATTCTCCTGCAAAACTACGATCGGGATTTTCGTGTCCTCACCACTTTCATGAGTCTCGGATAGCGCTTATTTGACGGCAGCGACTGTGAGAAGAGCAGCGGTAACGGTGAGTGCTGCCAGCTCACGATGGTTAGGTTGTAGGCGGTCACAGTCGTGCTCTGGTGCCAACGCAGTACGCAATCACACCCACCAACGAAGTACTTCGCTGCGGACATCCGCCGGCCATTTCCGACATCCATCATCACGCCGATAAAAAATGAAGATCACTAACAGCCAGGCGAAGCGAGCCGTTTTATTCGCCCACCTGGACTAGTTTCAGCTGTGCTCGCTCGGACACCGAATAAACCCAGCCAACGACCCCTTGTCATCATCGCGCGTCAGTCAATCCGTACACACTGCAGGCGCAGCGCATTTGAACGCGATCGGGGCCGAACTCGAGCTCATCGCTAGCGCTGCAATCATGGGCGACAGTAATAAAACCGTGAACGGGGTGAGATCATCCGCTGCGATAGAAATGCAGAGGCCGTTATATAACAAGAAGGCGAAAATCAGGAAATCCGGCGTGATATTCTCGGACCACGGCAGACGCTGGAGCGGTACGGCAGGGTTGTGAAGAATCCTAGCGAAAGCGGAGTGAATGAAAACACCTCTTCATCCAGACAAGACTCCATCCGTTGGCTCGGCGGGCGTAGCGACTGATCATCAGCTTTTGTCTGCTCAAACGCGAATCAACATCGGCCACTCCGCGCATCCATAACTCACAGTCAGGTTAAAGAGTCCTACCACGCCTCGTCATATTACAAAATTGTAATGCTGGTGCAATCTACCCGCAATTTTGAGAGGAATACGATAAAACGTTCGTTCCAAAAAGCCTCCTAAAAGAAGAAAATCATATGAATAAAAACATCAGTCGCACGTTGATTGCCTCGTCAATACTGTTTGCCGCTCACTCCGGAGCTGTATCAGCACAAGAACATATTGCATCTGGCTTCGTAGATGGAAGCAACCTATCGGTACTGAACCGAAATTTCTATTTTAATCGAGACGACCGTCATGGTCAGTTCAGTCCGAAAGGGACAGGATATTCTGAAGCATGGGCACACGGCATCACGGTTAACTTCGAGTCAGGTTATACCGAAGGGACAGTTGGTTTTGGTTTGGATGCTTTCGCGATGTTGGGTTTGAAACTCGATACTGGCGACGGACGAAACGGCGGACGCAGCACCTTTGACGTACTTCCTGTCGACTCCCAGGGCAAAGCCGAAGACGAATACACAAAGATCGGGGCGGTAGCTAAGCTGCGCGCCTTTGACACAGTAATCAAGATAGGTGACGTTTTTCCGGCTAACCCTGTTGTCCACTACGGAGATTCACGGCTACTTCCTGAAAGTTTCAGGGGCGTTACACTGGCCAATACACATGTTGAAGGATTGACCGTACAAGGCGGTCGACTCACTGGCATGAGCCAGCCAACCAGCAGCAGTATGCATGATGATTTCGCAACATTTTATGCAGGCGCGGTCGACTCTCCATGGGTGGCTTATTTCGGAGGGGATTATATCCTCAATCCCGAATTAGGGTTCAGCCTATATACAAGCCGCCTTAAAGACGCCTGGGATCAAACGTATGTTGGTATTTCCGGTGAGCTGCCAATGTCCGAACGAATTTCGCTGTTTGGTGGCATAAATTATTACGATGCCCGCGACGAGGGCAAGAAGCTACTCGGAGAGTTTAGCAACCAGATATGGAGTGCTAGAGTCGGAATTGCGACCGATGCCCACAGCATCGCGGTGTCCCACCAGCGCAACCATGGAGATGACGATTTCGATTATCTGCGGCAATCCGATGCAATCTTTCTCGATAACGCATCTCAGTATAATGATTTCAACGCACCAAAAGAGCAGTCGTGGATGTTTCGTTATGATCTGGACATGACTGAGTATGGCGTGCCGGGACTTTCATTCATGACCCGTTATGCCAAAGGAAGCGAGGCCGACTATTCAAATGCTAACGCGGTCTATATGAGACGGGATGCGGGCGGGGACCCGCTTACTGACCAGAAGCGTTGGGAGAGAGACATCGAAGCCAAGTACATAGTGCAGTCCGGAAAACTCCATGGCCTGTCTTTTAGGGTGCGCCAGGCTACTGCACGTGCAACCGCTTTTGAATCGGATCTAGATGAAGTCAGGATTATTATAGAATACCCGCTTGATATTATCTGATCTGAAACTTGATATGGGCGCCCAAGGGGCGCATTTCATTTCAATGGCCAATCGTTTTCGCGTCGCCACATTCTCCCGATGAAGATTCCACATCTAACGTAACATGATGAATGGAAAAGGTATCTTTGAGCATTTTCTTGAGATCATTCTTGATGTCCTCACTTCGGCTCATCAGCTGGTCCTCAATCACAACGTGGGCCTCGAGTGATGTCCGGTGTTCATCTATGAGCCAGATGTGCAGGTGATGAACGCCACACACCCCTGAAACGGCCAACGACCTTGATATAACCTCCTGGGGATCTATATCTTTTGGTGTGGCAGACATGAGTATGCGTATGGCGCCGCCTATTTCTGTAAATGCTTGCCACAATATATACCCAGCTATCATTAGCGTTATCAGAGGATCTATAAATACCCAGTCGTACAGAATAATCAAAGTACCTGCGATGATGACTCCAACGGACCCCAATGCATCTGACACGTTGTGTAAAAACGCCGCCCGAATATTAATACTGGACTTTGATAATGAATAGGTCAGCATGGCCGTTATCGTGTCAACCATTAAAGCGACAGCTGCGACAATGACAACAGTCCACCCCTGAACAGGCTGCGGTTCGATAAAGCGAAAGATCGCTTCGTAAACCAGGTACAGGCCGATCACGATCAAGGTGGTGTAGTTTATAAGCGCTGCAATCAACTCTGCTCGAACATATCCGAACGTCCACTCTTCGTTGGCTGGACGCCGAGCTATCCTTCTGGCGATATAGGCGATAGCCATCGAGATCGCGTCGCTCAGGTTGTGTATCGCATCGGCAACCAGTGAGAGGCTCCCTGACAATATTCCCCCCGCTATCTGCACCACGGTTAGGATAAGATTGACGGCTACGGCCCACCAAACGCGTTTATCACCAGCCTGTTCGTTATGTAGATGTTGATGTCCCACGTTGCCTCCTGTCGCTAGTGAAATCACAGTTTGTATCGGGTGATGCACCCTGCCATTTTGCCGTGGCGATCCCGACGTTATGTCGTAGCCCCTTCGACTGCCTTGTGCTTGCGATCGTTTCGATTGAGTAGTGAACACAACATGGGCAAAACGAACAACGTTAGAAGCGCCTCCCGACGAAGCCGGGAGCGCTACTCCAAAAGCCACGAACTTCATCAACGCGGCTCGTTTATCAGACGACAGTGCTATCCTCGACACCATCCTCGATCCGAATTGCCCGTCTGACATCGCTGACGAAAATGCGCCCATCACCCCGTAGCCCGGTATGGGCCACGTCTTTCAGTACCTGAACCACCTCGTCCACGTACTGGTTATGACACACCACCTCGATTTTTACGTGCTTGACGAAATCCGCCGTGCCGTCAATCGGGTTGGCCGCGCTGGTATGGGCCTTGCTCCGCCCAAAACCACGCACCTCGGAGACACTCATACCGCTGATACCGCTCACCCGGTGCAACGCCAGGGTCACTGCTTCGAGCTTGTGGTTCTTGATATAGGCTTTGATCTCTTGCATGGAGTTATCTCCTTTCAACGGGTTTCGCCGATATCAGCTGGTTTATCAGCGAACCATTGATAAAGAGCGGGAATAACCAACAGGGTAAGAATCGTAGCTGTGACCAGTCCGCCGACCACGACGGTGGCCAGAGGCCGTTGCACTTCGCTGCCGGCGCCGCTGGCGAACAAGAGCGGAAACAGCCCAAGCGCCGTTGTCACAGCAGTCATGATCACCGCTCGCAGACGTGCACACGCCGCCCGGACACTGGCTTCAGCAACGGAAACGCCATCTCTGACCAACTCATTGAGATAGCTGACAAGCACCAGACCGTTTTCCAATGCGATACCAAAAAGCGCGATGAAACCAATTGACGCAGGTACTGACAAGCTCTGCCCCGTCAACCACAAGCCAACGATACCGCCCACCAGAGCCAACGGGATGTTGAGCATGATCAGTAAAGCGTTACGCAGCGAACCAAAGTTTGCGTAAAGCATTATGAACACCAGCGCCAGAGTAATCGGCACCACGATCATCAGGCGCTTGTTGGCCTGTTGCTGAAGCTCGAACTGACCACCCCACTTGAGAAAATACCCCGGCGGCAAGTCGACCTGTTCCGCAATAGCGGCATCGGCTTCGGCAACAAAGGAGCCGATGTCCCGATCACGCACGTTGGTTTGAATGGTGATGAAACGCTGATTGTTTTCTCGGGTGATTTGCCGTGGCCCGACAACTTCTTCGATACTTGCCAGCTCCTCCAGGGGGATCCGCTGGCCGGAGGCGTTTTCGAGAATCAACTGCCGAATGACTTCCATCTCGTTTCGCGCCTCCTTTTTCAGACGCACATATATATCGAAACGACGAATACCCTCGAACACCTGTCCCGCTTCGCTACCACCGACCGCCACGCTCAACGTATCGTGAATATCACTCACATTGAGCCCGTAGCGGGCGATCGCAGCCCGGTCCAACGTAATGCGCAGTTGCGGTGTGCCACCGATCTGATCGCGTTGAACATCCTGAGCTCCACGCACTGTGCCCATCACCTGTTCGATCTCTCGTGCTTTTTCAACAAGCACATCAAGGTCATCACCAAAGAGCTTGGCTGCAAGTTCGGCCTTGGTCCCCGTCAGCAACTCATCCACAGCTGCGGCGATAGGTTGTGTGAAGTTGAACTTGGCACCGGGGAAATCTTCAAATCTCTTGCTCATTGCGGCGTAAAGACCGTCCAATGTATCCGCGCTTACCCACTCCTCCTGTGGCTTGAGAGCAACGAATATCTCGGCGTTGTTTACCGGATCGGCGTGAGCGCCAACTTCACCCCGGCCAATACGCGAGACTACCTGCGTTACCTCCGGAAAATCCTCCATCAATTGCCGTTCAAAAACAGTGATAGTGGTTTTGGCTTTCTCCAGCGAGATAGAAGGCGCCATGGTAGCGCGAATCAACAGGTCACCCTCATTCAGACGCGGCACAAATTCCGAGCCCAGACGCGGCGCTACTGCAGCGCCCACGCCAGAACGACGACCGCCAGCGCCAACGCGATCCAGCGGCGAGCAACCATTGCCTCTACCAGTGGTTTATAACCTTGAGCAGAAAGCTGATGATGTCCTTGCGTGGCTTGTCCTCACGAACCTTGGGACTCCTCATCAGGAGCGAAGCGGCTACTGGAGCGATCACTAGCGCGAAGATCAGCGATCCAAACATCGCCACCGCC